>NZ_FMAY01000001.1 GCF_900094925.1 Kosakonia oryzendophytica
ATACCGTCGTTCGCGTTACGCGCAGCAACGGTCAGACCGTTGATGTTAGAAGTAAAGCGGTTAGCGATCGCCTGACCCGCTGCGTCATCTTTAGCGCTGTTGATACGCAGACCAGAAGACAGGCGCTCAATCGCCGTTCCCAGAGAAGACTGAGATTTGGTCAGGTTGTTCTGAGTCATCAGCGACAGGGTGTTAGTATTAATAACAGCCATGATGTAATTCCTTCAAAAAAAGTTATCAGATTCAGGCATCTGCCTACGGTTTTCTCACCGTCACCCAGATTATCGACAGCTTGCTGGTAACCTTTAGGAAAAAACATCACTTTTTTAAAGCGGAAAAGAGCCCGCTATTATCTGGCTTTATTCCGCCATTGTTTTTTAAAAAACCCTCTAATCTTTTCGCAGTCGCTGCCGATAATCCCCTCAGTGATTGTCCAAAACTGGAAGGATGAAGATATGTCAAGTATTAGTTCGCTCGGCGCAGGCACCAGCCTGGATCTCAATACGCTGTACGCTAACTTGCAAACAGCGGAAGAGACCAAGCTTAAACCAATTACTACTCAACAGACTTCGTATAAAGCAAAGCTGACAGCATGGGGCGTGGTGCAAACGTCGCTGACGAAGCTGCAGACTGCTGCTAACGCGTTGAAAAATACGTCGAATATCGCAGCAACTAAGGTATCAAGTACCAACACAGCGTTTACCGCCACGCTGGCGAATACCGCCGCAGCGGGTACCTATTCTATCGACGTAACGTCACTGGCTGCGTCACAGTCTTTGCTGAGCCCGAAAGTCACCAGCAAAGATACTGATTTAGGTGACAGCAGCATGAGCTCGCGCACTATCACCATTACGCAGCCGGGTCAAACCAACCCGATGACGGTGACGCTGACGAGTGATAAAACCAGTCTTGCTGATATTCGCGATGCGATTAACAAACAGCAAGGCAGCGTCACCGCAAGCGTCATTAAAGCGGATGACAGCAGCTACTACCTGGCGCTGACATCGCGTGATAGCGGCACCAAAAACCAGATGACCATCACTACTGATGATGCGCAACTGGCGCAGTACATTAGCTACGATTCTACAAACCCCAGCAGCACCAGCAACAAGATGACCCAACAGGTCGCCGCTGCGGATGCGAAAGTGAAGATTAACGGGATTGAAATCACCCGTAGCAGCAACACGATCACCGATGCGCCAGAAGGCGTAACGTTGACGTTGAACAAACTGACAACCGCCGGCTCCCCGGAAACGCTGTCGGTAACAAAAGACAATGCGCCGATGGCCGCAGCCATTCAGGCTTATGTGGATGCGTATAACTCGCTGCAAACGACTATCGCTAACCAGACCAAATATACAGCGGTGGATAAAGGTAGCGACGCCCAGAGCACGTCAAACGGCGACTTATTAGGCGATGGTACACTGCGTAATATTCAGACGCGCCTGCGTTCAGTATTGTCCGCAAGTCAGAGCGCAACCGGCAGCAGTGTTTCTATACTGTCGCAACTGGGAATTACGCAGGATACTTCCGGCAAACTGACCGTAGATAGCACCAAGCTTGACAAGGCGCTGAATGAAAAATCGGCGGATGTGATCAGTTTCCTGTCCGGGGACGGTAAAACCACCGGTTTTGCAACCCAGGCCAGTAACCTGTTGGCAGACTTTTTAGGTACTTCCGGCTCTGTGCAGAACGCGACTGATGGCATCAACAAGACGCTGAAGCGTCTGTCCGATCAGTACGATCGCACAAATGAGCAGATTACAGCGACGATGGCGCGTTATAAAACGCAGTTCACCAGCTTAAGTACTTTGGTCTCGTCCCTGACATCCACCGGGAACTATTTGACTCAGCAATTTAACGCAATGAACGCATAAACCAGTTAGTTGAGGTTTGACATGTATACGAAATCGGGAACTCAGGCTTATGCACAGGTCGGCGTGGAAAGCGCCGTTCTGAGCGCCAGCCCACATCAACTCGTGGTATTACTTTTTGATGGTGCGTTAAGCGCCATGAAAAAGGCCGCGATCCTGATTGAGCAGGGAGATATTCCCGGTAAAGGACAGGCGCTTTCAAAGGCTATTAATATCATTACCAACGGCTTGCGGGCCGGGCTTGACCACGAAGTTGGTGGCGAGCTTTCCGCAAACCTGGATAGTCTTTATGACTATATGACAAGACGTCTTTTACAGGCAAACCTCCACAATGACATCTCAGCCATTGATGAAGTTTCAACGTTGCTGAACAACATCGCTGATGCCTGGAAAGAGATTGGCCCCAATAATCAATCCGCGCGGGACACTTACTAATGGAAGCAAATTTCGGGTTGCTCCACCACTATCAGCAGCTGTTGGTCGTCAGCCGTACCATGCTTAGCCTCGCGAAGGAAGGGCGTTGGGATGAACTCATTGAGCACGAGATAGGCTATGTCAAAGCTGTAGAACAATTGACTCAATTCCAGGATGCCAGTGAAATTGCGCCTCAGATGCAGGCGCAAATTCGCCCCCTGCTCCAGCAAATTCTGGATAATGAAGTCGTGCTGAAACTCCTGTTGAACCAACGGATGGACGAATTACGGACATTAGTTGGACAGACATCCCGACAACATAACCTGCATTCGACATATGGACGTCTCTCTGGAAACATACTCTTCCCTAATGAGATTTAATTCTCATCCCGGCGGGTGATACGTTTGTCGTCAATCACCCGCCTGGTTTGTTTTGTTCACTCCTCCCCCTCTTTTTTGACACGTAATACCACCTGGCTTTGCCTGCGCATCCCTCTTCCCCGGTTTTGCAAAAATGCGCTTTCTCATTCTGTTTTTAAAATCTCATCCATACTTCCAGAGTCTTACTCTGGAGCACCGAATATGAAAAACCCCACCCTGTTACAGACCTTCCATTGGTATTACCCCGATGGCGGCAAACTCTGGCCGGAACTGCGCGAACGCGCTGCGGGCTTTAACGATATTGGCATTAACATGGTCTGGCTTCCCCCGGCGTATAAAGGTGCATCCGGCGGCTACTCGGTGGGTTACGACAGTTATGACCTGTTTGACTTAGGCGAGTTTGACCAAAAAGGGTCTGTAGCCACCAAATACGGTGATAAAACACAGCTACTGGCCGCCATCAATGCATTGAAAGAGAACAATATCGCTGTGCTGTTGGATGTGGTGGTCAACCACAAAATGGGGGCTGACGAAAAAGAAGCCATTCGTGTTCAGCGGGTTAATGCGCAGGATCGCACACAGATTGATGATGAAATCATCGAATGTGAGGCCTGGACACGCTATACCTTTCCGACTCGCGCCGGGCAATACTCGCAATTTATCTGGGATTTCAAATGCTTCAGCGGTATCGACCATATTGAAAATCCGGATGAGGACGGGGTGTTCAAAATCGTCAACGATTACACCGGCGAGGGCTGGAACGATCAAGTGGACGACGAAATGGGCAATTTCGACTATCTGATGGGTGAAAATATTGATTTTCGCAACCATGCCGTAACCGAAGAGATCAAGTACTGGGCGCGTTGGGTAATGGATCAAACCGGATGCGATGGCTTTCGCCTGGACGCGGTAAAACATATTCCCGCCTGGTTCTACAAAGAGTGGATCGAACATGTGCAGGAAGTTGCGCCAAAGCCGTTGTTCATCGTTGCGGAATACTGGTCACACGAGGTAGGAAAGCTACAGCAATATATCGATCAGGTCGACGGTAAAACCATGCTGTTTGATGCCCCACTGCATATGAAATTTCATGAAGCGTCGAAACTGGGGCGCGATTATGACATGAGCCAGATTTTTACCGGCACCCTGGTTGAAGCTGACCCCTTTCATGCGGTGACGCTGGTCGCCAACCATGACACACAGCCGTTGCAGGCACTGGAAGCACCGGTGGAAGCCTGGTTTAAACCCCTGGCCTATGCCCTGATCCTGCTGAGGGAAAATGGCGTGCCCTCGATCTTCTACCCTGACCTGTATGGTGCCCATTACGAGGATACTGGCGGTGATGGAGAAACGTACGCTGTGGATATGCCGGTTATCGACCAACTCGATCAGTTGATTCTCGCCCGCCAGCGCTTTGCACATGGGGTACAAACGCTGTGGTTTGATCACCCCAACTGTATTGCTTTCAGCCGCAGCGGCACCGACGACGATCCCGGCTGCGTGGTGGTACTATCCAACGGTGATGATGGCGAAAAGCACATGACGCTGGGCGAGAATTATGGCCATAAAACCTGGCGTGACTTTCTGGGCAACCGCGACGAATGGGTGACGACCGATGAGAGCGGCGCCGGGGTGTTTACCTGCAATGGCGGCAGCGTCAGCGTGTGGATAATCGAGGATGTGCTCTGACGCTGTGCCGGGTGAGCGTGTCACCCGGCCAGTAAACTTAGTGGGCGAGACTTAGCCCGGCATCAGCACGCGCCTTCTCACACTCCACGGTGAGTTTATCCACTTTCTTCAGCGTCATGCCATCGACCTCCAACAACGCACCATCGTGTTCAAGACGGTAGATGTCACGATTCTGCGTCACGTTGTACAGTTTGTCGTCATTGCGCATCAATTTACCCGGGACGGCAATCACTCGCTGCCACTGGCGGCAATCCAGTGTATCGCCACCGGGCGTAATAATCAGACTGGCCATCGCCTCCGGGCTAACCAGTTTGCTTTGCGGCCCCACCGACTGCCAGTAGCCCGCCAATCCAGCAGGCGCGGGTTGTTTGACCACCGCCTGATAATTTTCCACCTGCATGCAGCCGCTTAGCAGCATTACCGCACCGAGGATCACTCGCTTTTTCATCTTTTGCCCTGCTCGCGAAGAAAAAAATATTGTGGCATTAAAGCGTTATCGTCGCCACCCTTTCCCCACGGGTAACAAGTTTGATCTGCACCAGGTTTTCACATTATTTCGCATCAGATTTTGCGCAGCCCGTGTATCATCCGACTCTTTTCGCAAGACTATCCACACACTCCTTCTGAGTTCAGAGGTTTTTACTATGTCCTGGCAACAGTTTAAGGATCGGTTTTTAATTAAATTCTGGTCTCCTGTCCCGGCCGTTATCGCCGCCGGTATTCTCTCCACTTACTATTTTGGTCTTACCGGCACATTCTGGGCCGTTACCGGCGAATTTACCCGTTGGGGTGGGCAACTGCTGCAACTGGCGGGCGTGCACACGGAAACATGGGGCTATTTCAAATTGATCCATCTGGACGGCACGCCGCTGACGCGTATCGACGGGATGATGATCATCGGTATGTTTGGCGGCTGTTTTGCCGCCGCACTTTGGGCCAATAACGTTAAGTTACGTTTCCCGCACAGCCGGATCCGCATTGCGCAGGCGATCATCGGTGGGATGATTGCCGGTTTCGGCGCACGTCTGGCGATGGGCTGTAACCTCGCGGCGTTTTTCACCGGTATTCCACAGTTTTCCCTGCACGCCTGGTTTTTCGCTGTGGCGACGGCCATCGGCTCATGGTTTGGTGCACGCGTTACTCTGCTGCCGCTGTTCCGCATTCCGGTAAAAATACAAAAAGTCTCCGCCGCATCGCCGTTAACGCAAAAACCGGCTCAGGCGCAGCGTCGCTTCCGCCTCGGCATGCTTGTGTTCGCGGGAATGCTCGGCTGGGCGCTCCTCACCGCCATGAACCAGCCTAAACTTGGACTGGCTATGCTGTTCGGCGTCGGTTTTGGGTTACTGATTGAGCGCGCACAAATCTGCTTTACATCGGCGTTCCGCGATATGTGGATCACCGGGCGTACCATGATGACCAAAGCGATTATCTTCGGCATGGCGGCAAGCGCCATCGGTATCTTTAGTTACGTGCAACTTGGCGTGGAAGCCAAAATCATGTGGGCCGGGCCTAACGCCGTGATCGGCGGGTTACTGTTCGGTTTCGGCATCGTGCTGGCGGGCGGCTGTGAAACCGGCTGGATGTATCGCGCTGTTGAGGGGCAGGTGCACTACTGGTGGGTAGGGCTGGGCAACGTGATAGGCTCAACAATCCTCGCCTGGTTCTGGGATGACATCTCCCCTGCGCTGGCAACCCAGTGGGATAAAATCAATTTACTCAATACGTTTGGCCCGCTCGGCGGACTACTGGTGACTTACCTGCTGCTGCTGGCGGCGTTGCTGCTGGTGATTGGCTGGGAAAAACACTTTTTCCGCACTAAAGCGGTTACCCCTGCGAAGGAGGCTGCATGAACATCGTGCCTGATTACCGTCTGGATATGACCGGTGAACCCTGCCCTTACCCGGCTGTGGCCACGCTGGAAGCCATGCCGCAGTTGAAAAAAGGTGAAATACTGGAAGTGGTGAGCGACTGCCCGCAGTCGATTAATAACATTCCTCTTGATGCTCGTAACCACGGGTATACCGTACTGGACATTCAGCAGGATGGCCCCACTATTCGTTATCTGATCCAGAAGTAACCCGTACCCGCCCTCTCCGGACCCGGAGGGGGCGAGAATCCCGGCGTCTACCGCCTCCGGTCACGAAAACGTCAGGTTGAAGACCAGTCTCTATTCTGAATCACAACACGGTAACCGTCTCTGTCTGCGAAGGTTTTACCCTGCACGGCCCAGTAAGGATTAAAGGATTTAACCTCGCAAAATCCGGCTTTCATCATCATCTCGCAGCGAACGCCCGCTTCCTGCGTATCCGGATAATAGAGCACCAGTAAATCTTCAGCCGTGTGGGCAGGCTGCACCGCATGCGCGTGGCAATGGGTAAATTCGATGTGCCAGGGCAATGCAGGATCCCCCACCATTACGCCACTGAACCCGTCATGGTCATGGAAAGCGGCGATTTTCTGTAACCCAAGACCGTCGCAATACATGCGGCAAGTCAGTTCAAGATCCGTCACGGGTTTAGCGATGCGCATATGCGTAAAAGTCATCAGACACTCCTCGTCGTTCACAGGTGTTGTGATGACGGACTTTAGCCGCCCGGCGGAAAACCGATGTGATCATCCGTGCTCATGCACAAAGCGTGGGAGCGGCGCATAGTGTTAAGCACCGAAAAGAGGGATAAAGCGAGGAAAAGGAGGATAACCTGCAAATTATCCTCCCTCTTTGAAACGCGGTTCGACTAGATCTGCATGTTCATCACGTCCTGGTATGCCGAAACCAGTTTGTTACGCACCTGAATCCCCATCTGCAATGAGATAGAGGATTTTTGCAAATCGGTCATCACGTCATTCAGCGCCACGCCCGGCTCGCCGAGAGTGAACTTTTCCGCCTGCGTGCGGGCTGCGTTTTGCGTGTCGCTGATGCGATCCAGCGCGGCATGCAGTTGACCGGCGAAACTGATTGTCGGTTCGCTTTCCACGCTCTGATTGCGCGCAATCCCCGCAGTGGCCTGCAACTGACTGACGACGCTTTCAATGCCCTGTATAGCCATGGTTTTTCCCCGGATGGTTTGATACTCGACAAGGTTAACAGCTTGTCAATGAGATAATTGCGGTAAATAGCGATAAAAAACCAGGTTATTTGGGGCATAGAAAATTCGGATTCATCAAATAATGGCATTGCCATGTAAATGGACAATTGTCGAGTTTGCCGACCCGGGAGCCTGTTTTGTTTCTCAACTCAAATAACAATATCCGCCCAGAGTTACGAGGTGTGCAATGAGTGCAACTGCTACAACTGCACCGCAGAATAAATCTCTTGAGTGGATCAACCGCTTGCGCGCGAACCCCAAAGTTCCATTAATGGTGGCCGGCGCTGCAGCCGTTGCCATC
The DNA here is from genome assembly GCF_900094925.1 of Kosakonia oryzendophytica. Taxonomy (GTDB): domain Bacteria; phylum Pseudomonadota; class Gammaproteobacteria; order Enterobacterales; family Enterobacteriaceae; genus Kosakonia; species Kosakonia oryzendophytica. Next base: position 7,745 of record NZ_FMAY01000001.1, read on the forward strand.
ATCGTTGCAATGGTTCTGTGGGCAAAAAGCCCGGACTATCGCACGCTTTATAGCAACCTGTCCGATCAGGACGGCGGCGCTATTGTTACCCAGTTAACACAAATGAACGTTCCTTACCGGTTTGCTGATGCCGGTGGTGCTATTGAAGTTCCGGCGGATAAAGTCCACGAGTTGCGTCTGCGTCTCGCCCAGCAAGGTCTGCCGAAAGGTGGCGCGGTCGGTTTCGAACTGTTGGATCAGGAAAAATTCGGCATCAGCCAGTTTAGCGAGCAGGTCAACTACCAACGCGCTCTGGAAGGTGAACTGGCCCGTACTATTGAAACGCTGGGTCCGGTAAAAGGTGCCCGCGTACATCTGGCCATGCCAAAACCGTCGCTGTTCGTGCGTGAACAGAAATCACCGTCAGCCTCTGTCACCGTTAACCTTGAGCCAGGCCGCGCCCTGGACGATGGTCAGATCAGCGCCATGGTGCACCTGGTCTCCAGTGCCGTAGCAGGCTTGCCGCCGGGCAACGTAACCGTGGTTGACCAGAGCGGCCGTTTGCTGACGCAAGCCGGTACTGCAGGTCGTGACCTGAACGATGCTCAATTGAAATATACCGCCGACGTTGAAGGTCGTATTCAACGCCGCATCGAAGCGATTCTGGGTCCTATCGTGGGTAACAGCAATGTGCATGCACAGGTTACCGCGCAGCTTGATTTTTCGAACAAAGAACAAACCGAAGAGCAATACAGCCCGAACGGCGACCCTTCACAAGCGGTGCTGCGTTCACGTCAGGTCAACAGCAGCGAACAGATTGGTGGCCAGAATCCTGGCGGCGTTCCTGGCGCACTGTCTAACCAGCCAGCACCGGCGAATACTGCGCCGATCTCTACGCCGCCGGCCAATCAGCAAAATCAACAGAACCAACAGAACCAACAGAATCAGCAAGGTCAGACGACATCTACCGCCAGCACTGCGACCGGTCCGCGTAATTCGACACACAACGAAACGTCGAACTATGAAGTAGACCGCACGATTCGCCACACCAAAATGAACGTGGGTGATGTGCAACGTCTGTCCGTGGCCGTGGTGGTAAACTACCGTACGCTGGCAGATGGCAAAACCGCCGCGTTGACAGCCGATCAGCTGAAACAGATTGAAGATTTGACCCGTGAAGCAATGGGCTACAGCGAAAAACGCGGTGACACCCTGAACGTGGTCAACTCGCCGTTTAACGCGAAAGACGATGTGGGTGGTCAACTCCCCTTCTGGCAGCAACAAGCGTTTATCGATCAGCTGATGTCTGCAGGTCGCTGGCTGCTGGTTCTGATTGTCGCGTTTATCCTGTGGCGTAAAGCGGTGCGTCCGCAACTGATACGCCGTCAGGAAGAAGCGAAAGCGATTCAGGAAGCCGCTCAGGCTCGCGCAGAGCTCGAAGAATCGGTGGAGGTCCGTCTCAGCAAGGACGAGCAGCAGCAACAGCGTCGTACTAACCAGCGCCTGAACGCCGAGGTGATGAGCCAGCGTATCCGCGAAATGTCAGACAACGATCCGCGCGTCGTGGCGCTGGTCATTCGCCAGTGGATGAATAACGAACATGAGCAATAATCTTACCGGAACGGACAAAAGCGTCATCTTGCTGATGACCATTGGTGAAGACCGTGCGGCCGAGGTGTTCAAACACCTCTCCGCCCGGGAGGTTCAGCACCTGAGTACCGCGATGGCCAGCGTGCGTCAGATTTCCAACAAACAGCTGATGGATGTGTTGCAGGAGTTTGAAACGGAAGCGGAACAATTCGCGGCGCTGAACATCAACGCCAACGACTACCTGCGCACCGTACTGGTGAAAGCCCTTGGCGAAGAACGTGCATCCAGCCTGCTGGAAGACATTCTCGAAACCCGCGATACCACCAGCGGCATCGAAACGCTCAACTTTATGGAGCCGCAGAGCGCCGCAGACCTTATTCGCGACGAGCATCCGCAGATTATCGCCACCATTTTGGTGCACCTCAAACGTGCTCAGGCGGCGGATATCCTTGCACTGTTCGATGAGCGTATGCGTCACGACGTGATGCTGCGTATCGCCACTTTCGGCGGCGTACAGCCTGCTGCACTGGCGGAACTGACCGAAGTATTGAACAACCTGCTCGACGGCACCAACCTCAAACGCAGCAAAATGGGCGGCGTGAGAACAGCGGCGGAAATCATCAACCTGATGAAAACGCAGCAGGAAGAAGCCGTTATTACTGCTGTTCGCGAGTTCGACGGCGAACTGGCGCAGAAAATTATCGACGAGATGTTCCTGTTCGAAAACCTGGTGGACGTGGACGACCGCAGCATCCAGCGTCTTCTGCAGGAAGTGGACTCCGAATCCTTGTTGGTCGCCCTCAAAGGCGCCGAACCACCATTGCGCGACAAATTCCTGCGCAACATGTCGCAACGTGCGGCAGATATCCTGCGCGACGACCTTGCCAACCGTGGCCCGGTTCGTCTGTCTCAGGTGGAGAACGAGCAGAAAGCCATCCTGCTTATTGTTCGTCGTCTGGCGGAAACCGGCGAGATGGTAATTGGCAGCGGCGAGGATACCTATGTCTAACGAAATGCCGTGGAAGATCTGGAAGCCGGATGACCTGGCGCTTCCTCTCGCCGCCGAGTTCGCTCCCCTGCTGACGCAGGACGAGCCGATGATCGATGAGGAAGAAGACGCGTTATCTGCAGAACAGAAACAGCAGCAGCAACTGGCGCAAATCCAGATGCAAGCGCACGAGGCTGGCTATAACGCCGGTCTGGCGGAAGGCCGTAAGGCAGGTTATGACGTGGGCTATCAGGAAGGTCTGGCACAAGGACAGGAGCAGGGTCTGAATCAGGCCCGCCAGCAACAAGCCCCGTTGCATGCGCGTATGCAGCAACTGGTCAGCGAGTTTCAGTATACGCTGGATGCGCTGGACAGCGTTATCGCCTCCCGTCTGATGCAGATGGCGCTGGAAGCCGCGCGCCAGGTGCTCGGCCAGGTACCGATTGTGGATAACAGCGCACTGATTAAACAGATCCAACTGTTATTGCAGCAAGAACCGTTGTTTAGCGGCAAGCCGCAACTGCGTGTTCATCCGGATGATTTGCAGCGCGTCGAAGAGATGCTCGGCGCGACGCTCAGCCTGCACGGCTGGCGTCTGCGCGGCGATCCGACGCTGCATCCGGGCGGTTGCAAAGTCTCCGCCGATGAAGGCGATCTCGACGCCAGCGTGGCGACACGCTGGCAGGAACTGTGCCGTCTGGCGGCGCCAGGAGTTGTTTGATGACCGCGCGTTTGACCCGCTGGCTGACCACGCTGGATAACTTTGAAGTGAAGATGGCGCAACTGCCGTCTGTACGCCGTTATGGTCGACTGACCCGTGCGACTGGCCTGGTGCTCGAAGCCACCGGGCTGCAATTGCCGCTGGGGGCGACCTGTATCATCGAGCGTCAGGACGGACAGGAGATGTGCGAAGTCGAAAGCGAAGTGGTTGGCTTCAATGGTCAACGCCTGTTCCTGATGCCACTCGAAGAAGTGGAAGGCATTTTGCCTGGCGCTCGCGTCTATGCGCGTAGTGTGATGGGCGACAATTTACACAGCGGCAAACAGCTGCCGCTCGGCCCGGCCCTACTCGGCCGCGTTCTGGATGGCGGTGGCAAACCGCTGGACGGACTGCCATCGCCGGATACCGGCGAAACCGGGGCGCTGATCACGCAGCCGTTTAACCCGCTGCAACGTACCGCAATCGAGCATGTACTGGATACCGGGGTACGCGCCATCAATGCGCTGTTAACCGTAGGACGTGGGCAGCGTATGGGCCTGTTCGCCGGTTCCGGCGTCGGTAAGAGCGTATTGTTAGGCATGATGGCCCGTTATACCCAGGCAGATGTGATTGTTGTCGGGTTGATTGGCGAACGTGGCCGCGAAGTAAAAGATTTTATCGAGAACATCCTCGGCGCAGAAGGTCGCGCGCGTTCGGTGGTTATCGCCGCACCTGCGGATGTCTCTCCTTTGTTGCGTATGCAGGGCGCTGCGTATGCTACGCGCATAGCTGAAGATTTCCGCGATCGCGGTCAGCATGTGCTGCTGATTATGGATTCTCTGACGCGTTATGCCATGGCGCAGCGTGAAATCGCACTGGCTATCGGCGAACCGCCAGCTACCAAAGGTTATCCACCGTCTGTCTTCGCCAAATTACCGGCGTTGGTGGAACGTGCAGGCAACGGTATTCACGGTGGGGGTTCCATCACCGCGTTCTATACTGTTCTTACAGAAGGGGATGACCAACAGGATCCTATTGCTGACTCAGCGCGCGCGATCCTCGATGGACATATCGTTTTGTCACGCCGTCTGGCGGAAGCAGGACACTACCCGGCAATCGATATCGAAGCGTCTATCAGTCGTGCGATGACAGCATTGATTACTGAAAAACATTACGCAAGAGTTCGTAATTTCAAACAGTTGCTATCGAGTTTCCAGCGTAACCGCGATCTGGTTAGCGTTGGCGCTTATGCGCGAGGTAGCGACCCCATGCTGGATAAAGCCATCGCATTGTGGCCGCAACTTGAAGCTTTCTTGCAACAAGGTATTTTCGAGCGTGCCGGGTGGGAAGATTCGATGCAGGCACTAGAGCTAATCTTCCCGACAGCATAATGTAGTGGAGGCTGACTTCATGACGCAAAATAGCGCATTGACGACGCTTAAAGATTTGGCAGAGAAAGAAGTTGAAGACGCGGCGCTGCGGCTTGGTGAGATGCGTCGGGGCTGCCAGCAAGCAGAAGAACAATTAAAAATGCTGATCGACTATCAGCATGAGTATCGTAGCAGTCTGAATAACGATATGAGCCAGGGCATTGATAACCAGCGTTGGCAAAACTATCAGCAGTTTATTCAGACGCTGGAAAAAGCTATCGAGCAACACCGCCATCAATTGGCGCAGTGGACCCAGAAAGTCGATGTCGCGCTGGGTTGCTGGCGGGAGAAAAAGCAACGTCTGCAAGCCTGGCAAACATTGCAGGACAGGCAAAGTGCCGCAGCGTTACTGGCGGAAAACCGTCTCGATCAGAAGAAAATGGATGAGTTTGCACAGCGAGCGTCCCTGAGGAAAACAGAATGATCACCTTGCAAAAACTGCTAGTTACAGAATCCGATGCCACCACTGGCACGCAAACAGGCAAGGCTGGCGGTGATGCCGCTCAGGACTTCCTCGCCCTGCTTACTGGTGCAATGTCCGGCGCTGGCGCGCAAGGGCAAGAGGGCGATGCCCCCCTTACTCTCGCCGACCTGCAAGCGGCCGCGTTAAGAGGCAAGCTGGCGAAAGGTAAGCTGGCCGCCGCATCCGGTGAAGCGGCGCAAACCCCGGCACAAAAACTGGCCGATATGCTGGCGCGCCAAAGCGTGAAAATGGATGCCAAAACGGCCGCTGAAAGCAATGCCGATATGCAGAACCTGCTCTCCGGCTTGACCCCTTCCGCCCAAACGGATGTGCTGGCTGCGCTGACGAAAACGGCAAAAGCGGCCGATGAGAAAACCGACTTAAGCGACGAAGATCTCGCTAACCTCAGCGCGCTGATGGCCATGCTGCCACACCAGCAGACGCAGCAAATGACCGCGACACAGCCGGTTACCACGACCAGCACCGCCACCAGCGCAATCGATGTGGGGGCGGCGGCAAACCGCGCGCTGAACACCAACCCATTGACTACCGACACGGGCGCCGATCTGCCGCGTACCACCGCGAAAGGCACGCATGACGCTACTGCCAGCACGCTTCAGGTTACCGATGATTCACAGCAATCCACTACCTTTGCGGCCGCACTGGCATCACGCAAAGAAACGGATAATGCCGTGCAGCAAACCACCAATACCACCGCAAGCATTGCGCCGCTCACCACGACCACCAGCGCAGCGCAGGCCAGCACCCCGGTAGCCGCACCGGTTATCAGTGCGCCGCTGGGTAGCCATGAGTGGCAGCAGAACCTGAGCCAGCACGTCACGCTGTTCACCCGCCAGGGCCAGCAGAGTGCGGAACTGCGCTTACACCCGGAAGAGTTGGGTCAGGTGCAAATTTCCATCAAGCTGGAAGACAACCAGGCGCAATTGCAAATGGTTTCAGCGCATAGCCACGTTCGCCAGGCGCTGGAAGCTGCGCTGCCGGTGCTGCGCACCTCGCTTGCAGAAAGTGGCATCCAGCTGGGTCAAAGCAATATCAGCAGCGAGAGCTTTGCAGGCCAGCAGCAACACTCTTCTCAGCAACAGCAGGCATCACGTTCAGGATCCGGCAACCTGTTTGGCAGCGATGATGATGAAGCGTTAGTCACTCCTGCAAGCCTGCAGTCCGCTGCTCGCGGTAACGGCGCTGTCGACATCTTTGCCTAAACGTCCGAGGTAGCATGATTATCCCCGTCTTTTCCGCGCTTTGGCGGAAGCAAGACACGGGATAATCAGCTCATAGGCAGTATTAACAGGAAGCTCGTAACAGATGACTGACTCCGCTATTAACAAAAAACGCAAGCGCAATATCTGGATCCCGCTGCTGGTGTTAATCACCCTCGCAGCATGCGCCATCGCTGGCTATAGTTATTGGCATATGCAGCAGAAACCTGCGGCCAGCGCCAAAGCGGAGCCACCTCCGCCGCCGCCGGCACCGGTCTTCTTCGCGCTGGACACCTTTACTGTGAATCTGGGTGATGCCGATCGTGTGCTGTATGTCGGTATTACGCTGCGTCTGAAGGATGACGCAACGCGTGCCCGACTGAGCGAATACCTGCCGGAAGTGCGCAGCCGTTTGCTGTTGCTGTTCTCACGTCAGGACGCCACACAGCTCGCCACCGATGAGGGTAAACAGAAACTCGCCACTGCGATTAAAGAAACACTCGCAACGCCGTTAGTGCAAGGACAACCGAAGCAGGAAGTCACTGACGTCCTTTATACAGCTTTCATTTTGCGGTAATAACATGGGCGATAGTATTCTTTCTCAGGCCGAAATCGATGCGCTGCTCAACGGAGACAGCGATAAGAGTGATGATCCGCAACCGGGTATGGCGGGCGACAATGAAATTCGCCCCTATGACCCGAATACGCAGCGTCGCGTGGTACGTGAACGTCTGCAGGCACTGGAGATCATCAACGAACGTTTCGCGCGTCAGTTCCGTATGGGTCTGTTTAACTTGCTGCGTCGTAGCCCGGATATTACCGTCGGCGCGATCCGCATTCAGCCCTACCATGAATTTGCGCGTAACTTGCCGGTTCCGACCAACCTTAACCTGATCCACCTGAAACCGCTGCGCGGTACCGGCTTGTTTGTGTTCTCGCCAAGCCTGGTATTTATCGCCGTGGATAACCTGTTCGGTGGCGACGGGCGTTTTCCAACCAAAGTGGAAGGTCGTGAATTCACGCACACTGAACAGCGCGTGATCAACCGTATGCTGAAACTGGCGCTTGAGGCCTACAGTGACGCGTGGAAAGCGATTAACCCGCTGGACGTGGAATACGTGCGTTCTGAGATGCAGGTTAAGTTTACGAACATTACCACATCGCCAAACGACATCGTTGTTAACACCCCGTTCCATGTGGAAATCGGTAACCTGACGGGTGAATTCAATATCTGTCTGCCGTTCAGCATGATTGAACCGCTGCGTGAAATGCTGGTTAACCCGCCGCTGGAAAACTCCCGCAGCGAAGACCAGAACTGGCGTGATAACCTGGTCCGCCAGGTGCAGCATTCAGAGCTGACTTTGATCGCTAATTTTGCGGATATTCCCCTGCGTCTGTCGCAGATACTTAAGCTCAAACCCGGTGATGTACTGCCGATTGATAAACCCGATCGCATTATCGCTCATGTGGACGGTGTACCGGTGCTTACCAGCCAGTACGGCACAGTCAACGGACAATATGCGTTACGCGTAGAGCATTTGATAAACCCGATTTTGAATTCGCTGAATGAGGAACAGCCCAAATGAGTGATATGAACAATCCGTCCGATGAGAACAGCGGAGCACTGGACGATCTGTGGGCTGACGCGTTGAACGAACAAAAAACCACGACGACGGGCGGTAAGAGCGCAGCTGACGCTGTGTTCCAGCAGCTCGGTGGTGGTGATGTTGGCGGCAATCTCCAGGATATCGACCTGATTATGGATATCCCGGTCAAACTGACCGTTGAACTGGGCCGTACCCGGATGACGATTAAAGAGCTGCTGCGTCTGACGCAGGGTTCCGTGGTTGCGCTGGACGGACTGGCGGGTGAACCGCTGGATATTCTGATTAACGGTTATCTGATTGCGCAGGGTGAGGTGGTGGTCGTTGCCGATAAATATGGCGTGCGTATCACCGATATCATCACGCCTTCCGAGCGTATGCGCCGTCTGAGCCGTTGAGGCACATATGAGAACACAGGCCACGGTTAGCCAACCTTCCGCCGTTCCCGGTTCGCCACTGCTGCAAGTCAGTGGCGCACTGTTCGGCATCATTGCCGTGATCCTGATTGCCGCGTGGCTGGCGAAACGGCTGGGTTTTGGTGGTCGAACCGCTGGTACCCGGGGGTTGAAAGTCAGCGCCAGTACAACCGTCGGTCCGCGCGAACGCGTGGTGATTGTCGATGTTGAAGACGCACGCCTGGTACTGGGCGTCACCCCAACCCAAATCAATCTGTTGCACAAGCTTCCTCCCGCGCCTGCCGAAAGTGAAGTCGTGAACGAGAAAAATGCGGACTTTCAGTCTGTGATGAAGAATTTGCTTAAGCGTTCCGGGAGATCCTGATGCGCCGTTTGTTATCCTTTGCGCTGGCCGGGCTGTTTGTGTTTGCGCCAGCCGCATTTGCTCAAATCCCCGGTCTGGTCAGCCAACCGCTGGCAAACGGAGGCCAGAGCTGGTCGCTGCCGGTGCAGACGCTGGTATTCATTACCTCCCTCACCTTCCTGCCTGCCGTTTTGCTGATGATGACCAGCTTTACCCGCATCATCATCGTCTTTGGCCTGCTGCGAAATGCGCTGGGGACGCCTTCAGCACCGCCCAACCAGGTGCTGCTCGGCCTGGCGTTGTTTTTGACTTTTTTCATTATGTCGCCGGTGATCGACAAGATTTACACCGACGCCTATCAGCCGTTCAGTGAAAACAAAATTTCTGTGGATGTGGCGCTGGAACGTGGCGCGCAACCTCTGCGTGAATTTATGCTGCGCCAGACGCGCCAGGCCGATCTGGCTCTGTTCGCCCGGCTTGCTAATACGCCGCCGATTGAAGGTCCGGAAGCCGTACCGATGCGCATCTTGCTGCCCGCCTATGTGACCAGCGAGCTGAAAACCGCCTTCCAGATCGGTTTTACCATTTTCATTCCGTTCCTGATTATCGACCTCGTGATCGCCAGTGTGCTAATGGCGCTGGGGATGATGATGGTGCCACCAGCAACCATTGCCCTACCGTTCAAACTGATGTTGTTTGTGCTGGTAGATGGCTGGCAACTGCTGGTCGGTTCGCTGGCGCAGAGTTTTTACAGTTAGGAGTGAAGCATGACACCTGAATCGGTCATGATGATGGGCACCGAGGCGATGAAAGTTGCACTCGCTCTTGCTGCCCCCCTGCTGCTGGTCGCCCTGGTTACCGGGCTTGTGATCAGTATTTTGCAGGCGGCGACGCAAATCAACGAAATGACGCTCTCCTTTATCCCGAAAATCATCGCTGTGTTTGTGGCGATTGTGGTTGCCGGGCCGTGGATGCTGAATTTGCTGCTCGATTATATGCGCGGTCTGTTCAATAACATTCCCTATATCATCGGGTAATCCCGCTTATGCTGAACATCACCAGCGATCAGTGGCTGCAATGGCTTAATATGTATTTCTGGCCGTTGATGCGTGTGCTGGCGCTGATAATGAGCGCACCTATCCTCAGCGAATCGCGCATTCCTCGCCGCGTAAAGCTGGGTTTGGGGATAGTGATTACCGTCGTGATTGCTCCGACGCTCCCGGCCGTGCCGAATGTGCCTATCTTTTCTGTCGAAGGGCTGTGGGTGGCGATGCAGCAAATGCTGATAGGCATTGCGCTCGGTTTTACCATGCAATTCGCCTTTGCCGCTATCCGCACTGCGGGTGAACTTATCGGCCTGCAAATGGGCCTCTCTTTCGCCACCTTTGTCGATCCCACCAGCCACCTGAACATGCCAGTGCTGGCGCGTATTCTGGACATGCTGGCGCTGTTGCTGTTCCTGACCTTCAATGGCCATCTGTGGCTGATCTCAATGCTGGTCGATACCTTCCACACACTCCCGATTGGCGGCGACCCGGTAAGTGGTAATGCGTTTCTGGCCTTGACGCGCTCGGCGGGACTCATTTTCGTCAATGGACTGATGCTGGCCTTACCCATCATTACCTTACTGCTGACCATTAACCTCTCCCTTGGCCTGTTGAATCGCATGGCGCCACAGCTATCGGTGTTTGTCATCGGTTTTCCCATTACGCTTAGCGTTGGGATTTTACTGATGGCAGCGATGATGCCGCTGGTCGCCCCCTTCTGCGAACGATTATTCAGCGAGATTTTCAATCTGTTAGCTGATATCGTGAGTGAACTGCCTCAAAATACAAAACCATGACGTTAGCATTGCCTTTTTGAGGATAATCCTAAAGTTAAATTTGCAAAACATCTTCCAGGATATAACTGGCGCGGCTTATTTGTTTTTAACGGTCTCACAGAACGCAACATTTACTTTACTTTAAGATGATTCCTGGCAAATTATACGTAACTTTACGGGATAGTGGGTTCGCCTGAAGTTTCGTGTCGCACTTCAGTAATATCAGTTTTTCCTGTATGGCTTCTGAAGCTTCCGGCGGTGGTGAATTATCGTTACGCATTGAGTGAGGGTATGCCATGTCAACGATTATTATGGATTTATGCAGTTATACCCGGTTGGGATTAACAGGGTATCTGACAAGTCGGGGGGTTAAAAAACGAGATATCAACGATATAAAAACCGTTGATGAACTCGAATCAGCTTGCGCCACATTCCAGCCATCCGTGGTGTTTATTAATGAGGACTGCTTTATCCATGACCCAAGCAGCAGTCAACACATTAAGCAAGTCATTAATCAGCATCCCCGTACACTGTTTATCGTATTTATGGCAATTGCCAACATCCACTTTGATGAATATCTATTGGTACGTAAAAATTTATTGATTAGCTCTAAATCAATCAAGCCTGAGTCGCTGGATAATATTCTGGGGGACTATCTCAACAAAGAGAAAAAAAGCGTTGGCACCATTAATTTACCCACGCTTTCATTGAGCCGGACTGAGTCCAGCATGTTAAAAATGTGGATGTCAGGACAGGATACGATTCAAATTTCCGATCAAATGAATATTAAAGCCAAGACGGTGTCATCACATAAGGGGAATATAAAAAGAAAGATTAAAACGCATAATAAACAAGTGATTTATCATGTTGTGCGTCTGACAGACAATGTCACGTCGGGTATATTTGTTAATATGCGTTGATACAATGGGTATGTATTCACCCTCCCTCGCAGGAGGGCGAAGAAATTAATCTGCCTTTTCGACGAAAACCCCGTCTGGGTGATCTTTTTCATTAAAGAACCAGATTCCGAGCGGGTAATCTTCCAGTGACACCAGGTACATTGTACCTTCATTGAACGCTTCAACAGCCAATACCACCCCCGGACGGCGTGGACCTCCGTCCGTTTTGACCGTAACCCGATCGTTAACCTTCATATTTACCCTCCTGTTGCATTTACGCCAGTGTAGAACAAAAGCCTCGGGCTGGCAGCGCCCCCGACGTTTAGCTGGCGATTTTTTCTACCGTCTATACTTAGCCGTGGGACTGCGAAAGAGGTGACGGCATGAAAACGGTGAAAGAGTACAGCGAAACCGCCAAACGCGACGTCAACGTTGACGTAGACGCCCTGCTGGCGGCAATTAACGAAATTAGCGAAAGTGAAATCCATCGGATTAACGACGAGGATGGTCAGCGCGTGAGCGTGGATGGCAGGGAATACCATACCTGGCGGGAACTGGCGGAAGCGTTCGAACTGGATGTGCATGACTTCAGCATCACCGAGGTGAACCGCTAAAGAAAACTCCCGGTTGCAGCAGCAACCGGGAGAAAACTTGCTTGCGCAAGAAGCACTTAAAAATTCGTACACCAGGGAATCTGATGTAAGTGAAACTCTAACGACAAACACCCATTAAGACAAGAACTATCGATAAAACAAATAATTAGATAAACAAGTGTATTCTATTGGATACAAAGCGCTACCGCCGAGGACGTTCAGTGCAGAGGACAAAATGACAAAAAAATCGCGCTGAATGTGCGAATGGCCTGCGCCAGGCAAGAAGATGCTTAACTCCCCCGTCTTTTGAAAAACGAAAGGAGCGAAATATGCCGGGTCTGGACTCACCACTGCTGGTTTTTACCGATGTCGATGGCACCCTGTGCGATAGCCATACCGGTGACTGGCACGCTGCTGCCGGGTGGCTTGAGCGACTTCGCCTGCACCATATCCCGGTTATTTTATGCAGCAGTAAAACCGCCGCCGAAATGATCGACCTGCAAAAAACACTCGGACTTCAGGGGCTACCGTTTATCGCCGAAAATGGCGCGGTGATCCAGCTTGATGAACGCTGGCAGGATCATGACAGCTTCCCGCGGATTATCACCGGCTCGCCCCATGAAGAAATCGCCAGAGTATTAAATCAGCTACGACAAAAACAGGGCTGGAAATTTACCACTTTTGATGAGCTCGACGAGCGCGTACTGGCGGAAATTACCGGCTTGCCTCCGGCGCAGGCCAGCCTCGCGCGCCTGCAGGAAGCATCGGAAACGTTAATCTGGCGGGACAGCGATGAACACATGGCAGCGTTTGACACCGCCCTCGCGGGGCTGGGGTTATGTTTTGTCCAGGGCGCGCGTTTCTGGCATGTGCTTGATGAGCGCGGCGGTAAAGATCAGGCGGTTAACTGGTTAACCCGTCAATACCGCCATTACACCGGAAAACGCCCCTTCACGATTGGGCTGGGCGATGGTCCTAACGATGCCCCGTTGCTGGACAGCGTCGATCACGCGATCGTCGTGAAAGGCCTGAACCGCCAGGGCGTTCGACTGCGTAACGATACGCCAGACCGAGTGTATCATTCGCAATCCGAAGGAGCCGCTGGCTGGCGTGAAGGTCTGGATCACTTCTTTGGCTTTGGCGCAGCATCTTCCGAGCAAACCTGATTACGCCCGCTGTTTTTCGCCCGGTATAACCGGCTGTCAGCAATGGATTGCAAGGTTTCAAAATCATAACTGCCACTCTCCAGTGCGCCGCTGACACCGAGCGAAGCGCTGATGCGAATGGTCGTATGCTTGTGGACCAGTATCTCCTTACCACGAATGCGCGCACGGATACGTTCGGCCACGCGAACGGCTTGTTCAAGTGTACTGCCCGGCAGTAAAACACAGAACTCCTCTCCCCCTACGCGCCCGGCCACATCCTCACTGCTTATCGTGCTGCTAATCAGTCCCGCTGCATGTGACAGCACCAAATCGCCCGCCTGATGGCCATAGCGGTCGTTAACGTTTTTAAAATGGTCGAGATCGATCTGAATGACGGCAAAAGGTTGCTGTGACACACGCGCTTCTTCCGTTAAGATTTTCGCCCGCTCAAACAGTGCACCGCGATTACACAGGCGGGTAAGCGGGTCATACCAGGCCTGCCATTGCAGGGTATTTTGCATGCTGTACATGTTATTGACCATCCGGCGGATCACCGCCCAGGCAAACAGCAGCATGGCGGTAAAGAGCACCCACAACAGCGCCAGCGCAACGCTAATGCTGCCAAAATCCCCTTGCAAACCCTCGCGCAGGGTTTGAATGCGCAGCATGAAGCCATCAAAGTGCCGCAGTTTTTGCCAGCTAACATAACGTGTCCCGAAACGCAGTCCACCGCGGGTGTCTTGCGCCATTCCCTGTGCCAGTCGGGCATGTTGTTCCGCATTGAATACCGGTTCTGTGTGGCTGACGCCCGGTGCGAGGGTTAATAGCTGAAACTGGCTGTTATAAAGCTGGTATTCCCCCTTATTTTGCCCTTCCTGCGCATCTTTCAACTGTTGCGCAATTGCTTCCACAGGGAAACTCATCGCCAGCACACCGAACCAGTAATCCTCGTAGTCCAGAGGGACGCTGGCGATAACAAATCCCTTATCACTTTTCCCGCCATCGGCCTGATCGGTGAACCAGCGTACCGTGCGGGAGCGATTTTCATGTTCACTCTGACCGGTAAACCAGGGCCGCATCAGTAAGTGATAATAAGTCGGGATAATTTGCTGGTTATTTTCCAACGGATACGTAGCGACAAAAAAGCCAGCGCGGGAGACATAATAAGCACGGCGCGGCAGCATCCCTCCATTGGCGGAGAGACGGAACAGATAACCCAGTTCCATGGCGGCCGTCAGCTCATTATGCAGCAGTGGGTGGTCACGGTTGAGCAGTTCGCTCTGATCGACAAAAAACTCGGAAACACCATACAGCGGCAACGTCCGGCGGTTATCCAGTTTGATATCCCACTGGGGTAGCCGTCGTTGCTGCTCAAACCCATTTTGCACATTGCGCATAACGTCTAATGTGAGCGGCGTCTGTAGTGCGGACTGCATGCCATTGCGAAAAAAGAGCAAGCGATCCACACCGACCTGCATATGCCTGTCCAGCGCGTTGCTGACATTTTCCAGCATACTGCGCTGGCTGGCGACATACGCGCCTTCCAGGACGATAACTTCACGCCAGGTGAGAATGGTGGAACACACCACCACGATGACAAAGCACAGGTTAACCACCCGCGCCGGGTAGAAATACTTCTTTAGGTTTCCAAGCCGCCTTTTTTCTTTCACGACATTTTCCTGCCGCATACAGGAGCCCTGATATGCGCTGTTTCGCTGTGCTTTAGTCCCGCAACTCACGTCCTCACCCGGTCTGCGGGCAATAAAAACGCCCGGCATTGCCGGGCGTTTACAGGGATTACACCTCCTCGTGAATCCTTTGCCTGTCGCCAGGCATCAGCTCATCTTCACGAAAGGCTTCCCGTTTGACGCCGTAGCCGTCATACCACCGACACTCCACCATACCGCTGGCATAGCCGGTGACGATCATGCGCGGACCACCATTTTTGGGTATCACTTCATCACTGACCAAAAAGACCATTACTGCCTCCTGTATCAGGGCGAAACTTTTTCACCTTAGACGAAGTTTGTTTATTTTGCATAATGCCGGCCGTAAGATTTTATTCAGCAGCACCCCGCAAACGCGTTATCCCTTTCATGACGGCAACGACCAGCGCGCCAATCACAAAGCCCAGCACGAGGTTCGCCAGTACCGGCGTAAGCGCCTGCAATACAGCATTCTGCCCGGCGGCGAAATGTTCAACGGCATGGTGCAACGGCGCAATACCGTGCACCACAATGCCGCCGCCGACCAGGAACATGGCCAGCGTGCCAACCACCGACAACATTTTCATCAGCCAGGGCGCAGCAAACAGCAATCCTTTCCCCACGCCCTGCGCCAGTACGCCCTTTTTCTCCACCAGCCAGTAGCCCATATCGTCGAGCTTGACGATGATGCCTACCAGGCCATAAACGCCCACCGTTACCAGCACGGCGATGCCCGACAGGATCAGTACCTGGTTGAGCAAGGGCGCGTCTGCAACAATGCCCAACGTAATCGCGACAATTTCCGCCGACAGAATAAAGTCCGTGCGCACGGCACCTTTGATTTTGTCTTTCTCAAACTGTTGCGGATCCTGCGCCGCCAGGGCTTCCAACCGCTGTTGGCGCGCTTCAGGACTCTCTTTATGTTTCCTCGCCTCAAAGGTATGCAGCACTTTTTCCACACCCTCAAAACAGAGAAATGCGCCCCCCAGCATCAGCAGCGGCGTGATGGCCCACGGGATCACTGCGCTGATCAACAGCGCCAGCGGCACCAGAATTACCTTGTTCAGCAGTGACCCTCTCGCCACGCTCCACACCACCGGCAACTCACGGTTCGCACGCACCCCAGCGACTTGTTGCGCATTGAGTGACAGATCGTCGCCGAGCACACCAGCGGTCTTTTTCGCTGCCAGTTTTCCCATCACCGAAATGTCATCCAGCAATGTGGCAATGTCGTCGAGTAAGGTCAATAAACTACTTCCTGCCAAAATATCCTTCCTTATTGATTATGTTGCACAAAAGCGCGCAGGTACTGTCGCGTTCCCTCAGTATGCGGTAAAAAACGATACGCGGAAACGCCCTGCAGGTGTCAACAAAAATTTAACACTTTCTTCGCAATTAACCACTCGCCAGCACGATAGTTTTGACGTTAACTATAAGCCTCTTATTTTTTCCTGGGTGGGTTATGCGTTTCAGGCATGTTTTACCGCTGATTGGCGCGCTTTTTGCGCTCTACATTATTTGGGGTTCCACATACTTTGTTATCCGCGTTGGCGTTGAAAGCTGGCCGCCATTGATGATGGCTGGCGTCCGTTTCTTCTCTGCTGGCGTCGTCCTGACAGC
Source organism: Kosakonia oryzendophytica (assembly GCF_900094925.1). GTDB lineage: Bacteria > Pseudomonadota > Gammaproteobacteria > Enterobacterales > Enterobacteriaceae > Kosakonia > Kosakonia oryzendophytica. The sequence continues at coordinate 24,263 of NZ_FMAY01000001.1, forward strand.
CTGTTTGTTATTGAGTGGGCATAAACTGCCCCCTCTGCGCCTGATGCTGAATGCCGCATTACTTGGCGTGCTGCTGCTGGCCGTCGGCAACGGATTCGTCACCGTCGCCGAACATCAAAATGTGCCTTCCGGTATCGCGGCGGTTGTGGTCGCCACCGTGCCGCTATTTACCTTGTGCTTTAGTCACTTTTTCGGCATTACTACGCGAAAACTTGAGTGGTTTGGTATCGCCATTGGTCTGGCGGGGATTATTTTGCTCAACAGCGGCGGAAACTTAAGCGGCAATCCGTGGGGGGCATTGATGATTCTGGTGGGGTCGATGAGTTGGGCCTTTGGATCGGTTTATGGCTCCCGAATCGCACTCCCCGTCGGGATGATGGCTGGCGCTATCGAAATGCTGGCGGCAGGCATCGTGCTGCTGGTGGCCTCGGCGCTAACCGGTGAGCAACTGACCCGGATGCCTTCGCTGCAGGGCTTTATGGCGGTAGGGTATCTGGCGCTGTTCGGTTCAATCATCGCGATTAACGCCTATATGTACCTGATTCGTAATGTCTCTCCGGCCGTGGCGACCAGCTATGCTTACGTCAATCCGGTGGTCGCCGTGCTGCTGGGCACCGGCTTTGGTGGCGAACACCTCTCGCCCATCGAGTGGCTGGCACTGGGAATTATTATTATGGCAGTGGTGCTGGTCACGCTGGGCAAATATTTGCTGCCGCAACGCCCTGTCGTCACCCCGTGTGAAGCGGAAAAGTAATAGGGAAATAGCTGCCTTCAAAGGGCAGCTATTCACCGATATCCACGACGGCATGGATCCCTTGCGTATCAATCTGCGCGAACGCACCGCCTTCGCAGACCCACTCTTCCAGGCGCTCGCTCAGCGCCGGGTCGCTCAACTTCAATTTTCCGCGCAGCGCACATTCCCAGACAATTAACACCCGCCATCCCTGCTCACGCAGCAAACCACAGTCGCGTTTATCGCGCGCCACGTTTTTGCCTATCTTCTCTAGCCAGAAATCGGTGCGCGTCGCCGGAACTTTAAACAGATGGCACCGGTGGCGATGCCAGAAGCAGCCGTGAGTAAAAATCACGCAACGGTAGTTATCCAGCACGAAATCAGGGCGCCCCGGTAAAGCGGCATCCTGTACACGAAAATCCAGTCCCAGTGATTGCAGGCAACCTGCAAGTCGCTTTTCGATGGCTGTATCCCGTGTAGCGATTGCGCGCATGTTCTTGCTACGGGTCGCTTTGTCGTGCACATCCGCCATTCTTTTACTCCGCTACAGGGCGTAAGAACCAAAGCGACGCAACACATCATCGTCAATGTGCTGAAAATCGCCCTGTAATTCGGCGCTCAACTTGGCCATGTAATGCACCAGAAAATCGGCGTTACTGCGGGCCAGTTCACGCCCCTTTTCCGTTTGCATCGTGGCGGGAAGCTTCAGCAGTTTGCAACGAAAGTGATCGAGGGCATACGCGCGGTCATCCAGTTCCCGCTGCGCCGCGAAAGGATCGTCGCCATCGAACAGTGCAACGCCCAACGAGCCAGAAACGGCAAACACCCGTGCCAGCCCAATAGCACCTAATGATTCCAGTCTGTCGGCATCTTGCACAATTTTCGCCTCCAGTGTCTGCGCCGCAATCCCGGCACTGAAACTGTGCGCTTCAATGGCGTGGCATACCGCGGGTATTGCATTTTGTGGGTAATCAGGAAAATCCTTGCCCAGCACATCAGCGGTTTTCTGCGCCGCCATCACTGAAGATAAGTGCCGCTGCGGGTGGTTCTTCGGCAGACTGACAATGTCGTGGAAGTAGCAGGCGGTCAGGATCACCAGCGCATCCACCTGTTGCCCCTGCATCAGGGTTTGCGCCGTTTTCCATACGCGGCGAAAATGCGAGACGTCGTGCGCAGCATCTGCATGATTAAAGTGGTGGCGGATCCATACGTCAAACCGGTGCTGCCAGTCATTGATAGTCATTGTTGCTCCTGGTTAAAACGATAACAATAGCATCGTACGGATTATAACGAGCAATTATCGCACGAAAATGACTTTCGGATATGAAATTGCTTTATAGTTACAAGCAAAATATACTTCATGTCAATATGAATAATAAAATAATAAGCACATTCCCCCGACAGCTATTTATTTATCAGTTTAATTGTGCCATGATGCTCTCGTCTTATTAATAACCTCTCTGAGTTTTAATTATTGTCACTATTTGACAAGCTATCCTGGCATTATCTGTCAGGATATTTTTATTTTCATTAAAAACAACAAATACAAACAACAAGATAAATAACCCTGTATACATTTATTAGTACGATGTTATTATTTCAGGGCATATCCCAATCGATATCATATTCATCAAGTTCGAGATCCGTCAAACGATCCTCTTTCGCAAGCATCCCTCCCTGAAGAATAAATGCGGATAATGCGCTTTCCTCTCTTTCTCTTTTAATCGCTCTGTCAATATCTGATGCGGCTGCAGTGTTTTCATCCTCTACAGGCACAGAACGTTTCATCACGTGCGGCTTAACTTTCACTTTGAATGCGCCAACCTCCTTCCCGGTAGGCGGAATCGGAGTAATAGTAAATGCATTCAAAAGCGCATTATAAAATATAACAATATGATCGGCATTATTCAGCTTTGCGTTCGCGCTGAGCATGCGATGTCTTGTCAGTCGCGCCTGGGCAAGTATCCTTTCCTGATCGGTAAGCGCACGCATTTTAGTCGCCTGAATTTCGCTGGCGGCGAACTGCAGTTTGCCAATGCCAAACTGCAACCCCTCTTCACTGTAAAGCCCGGATCCAAACATAGAATGCGCCTGTTTCATGTCAGCCAGCCGCCCCAGCCCCTCGCCACTTCCCATATACTGGAAGTCAAGGCTTCCCACGGACAGATGAGTCAGCTCATGCAGGGCCGTTTGGCCGCCGTATGATTTCGAATAATTCTCCAGAACAACGAATATCCTTCCGGCCGGATCATATGGATAGACAAAAGCCTGGTCCAAAGCAGCTGCTTTTTTACCCTCTTTAATTCGCAAAGGGATCACCCGGGCAAAGAGTTGTTCGTGCACATGGAAGCGAGCCGCCTCAAACGTCTCCTCGGCAATAACAGCGAAGCGGTTATACGCTTCGGTCAGAATCCGTGGATCTTTTTCATTTAAAAAACGGGCCATGATGCTAATGTAATGTTGTCGAACCTCCGGATTCTTCTTCGCCTCGTTCACAATAGCCAGGACTTTTTCAGTCGCATGGTATGCCCTGGCAAAGCTCTCTTTCACATTGGCCGCAGCAGCCTTTTCAGCAGGAATTTTCGCACGAAAAGCCATCTGCCACATATCCTCACCCGCCTGTTCATAAACTGAGTTTTTGCCTGGTAATTGTTTAAATCGCTCAATCAATTTCGTCCTCGTCGCTTCATCCAAATTTTTCATACCAAGATTTTTAGAGATGGGATAAAACTCTGTAATATCCGGACCGAGGGCTTTAAGCTCTGCAGCCTGACTGGCAATTCGAAAAGCTTTCCCTCCCCCTTCGCCACGAACAATTTGAGGTGAAGGAAGTAAGTCAAAGTTTTTCCAGGTCGAACTTCCTGCACTCAAATCGGCCTCCGACAAAATGCGATCAGATAACGGCTCTTGCATTCGGTAAGTTTTTCGTATTTCCTCAACCCGTGCGTCTTTTAAGGTAATATACCATCGTGGCATTTTCAGTATCACACCATTCTCAATAAAACTATCTGGGGGTACCGGCAGTGACTGAAAGTTATTAATAGCACTTCCTGGTTGGTCAAAGTCCTTGTATTTAATCAGCCTTCGTTCAGAACCAATATTATATTTAACTGCCCAATCTGCTTCGCGTGATATAATCGGACCAGAAAAACCGTTCATGCTCTCGCCAAATTGTCTGGCAGTTAAATCAATAGCGTAATCGATGCCATTTTTTTCAGCAATCACTACAAAATGGTTACTTGGCATTGACATCGCGTTTATCCACATATACATGCCGCGGTAACGAATATTTGAAAACCCTTCTGCTTTAATAATGTTTGCAATAGGATACAGGATAGTATCGCATTTACCTCCCGGACTATTGATTGCGTTTTCAATATCTCTATTATTCTTTAATTTACCAAGTAGTTCTTCCGCATTGAAATCCACTGTCATATCAGATGCAATTTCTGCTGATGGTTTTATATTTCTTATGGTTTCAGTTTGGGTAACCGGAGGTAATTTCCCCCCCCCGTTTCCGGTTGCATTATCAGACGGCGGTTTTGCATGCTCAGCCGTACTGGCAGAGGTTTTTTTAGGCCTTTCTGTTCCTTTTACTTTAAGTTTCCAGTATGTGTCCTGAATAACATCATAGCTAATACCTGTTTGCGATTTAATAATATTTTTGTATTCCTGAGGTGGCGAAACAATCAACGCATCATCAATATAGCTATGCGCTGGCAATTCTCCAGAATAATCAGCTAACGCAATGTGTTCATGCTTCAGAATATTAAAATCAGTATAATCAAGATATTTCACAACCTCGCTTTCGGCAATAGCACTATCACTCAGCTGACGCAGCCATTGATCCTCTGTTGAATAGAGGAAGGCCGATTTACCTTTCTCCCGCATCAGCGACACGATTGCCGTATCTTCCCCTCTTTTTGCCACAATCACATAGGTATTTTCGACCTTGTTCTCTGCAACCTTTTTCCAGCGAGAAATAACGCGAAACCAAGTATCAAATCCGTGTTGACGTAACTCATTAGCGGTTTCCACTAATTCTTTATTCCATTTTTCTACGCGGGGACGGCTCTGCACAATATCAAGGGCACCTACCGCATCCACCTCATCGTCCTGCACATCGGGTTTCGTGAGGATTCGGCGAAGATCGTCATCGGTTTGTTTGTTCACAAAATTATTTTTTTTGCCTACCTTCCTGAGCAATTCAACTTTTAAGGGATTTCCGGTTAATTTTAATTTATCGATAATATGCCTATACATTTTCGGCAGCGTAGTCCGTATTGCCGTCGTCCCCAACCTGGCAGCTCGATTGGCGGCGGCTTTCAGCAATGGCCCCGCCGCGGCGGACACCGCGTTGCCACCCAATTCAAATGCAACGGCCATGATGATTGAATACAGATATCGCGCGCGTTCTTCCTCATCATCCGCCTGTGAATAGAGCACGGCATTCGGCACTACATCCACCAGCAACGTCGCCGTCAGCGAGGCCAACAACCATGCCCAAGCAGGCCCACCAATAACGATGCCGCCAAATATCATCGTTATCCCAACCATAATGGAAAGTGTGTTAACCAGTTCATATATTTTGGCCCGCTGAAACTCACCTGACGACACAATCAACTCATCGTAAAGTTTGACCATGTCCATATGTTGCATACTGACCAGGTAACTCACTAAATCCTCGATATCACCTGGATTATAGGTAGTAAATGGAGGATGATAGAGAGTATAAATTTCCCCTGAACCTGGCGCTAACTCATTGGTGGTATCAACATCGACCCGCCTGTATTCAAATGGATGCTCTATTTTTGCCAGAGCGTTGCCAGTTCGAATAGTCCGGTGTTTCTCAATAAATTTCCGTAGCCGCGGGTTGGTTTCAGGGAACGCCGGAGGAATACTTGTCCGGTCCTTCGGATATTTCTCGCGTTGTTGAACTGAAAACCCAGGCCACGGCACTTCATAATAATCGTTGCCCCAGAGCGACAGTAAGACCCCCATTTTATTCTCACCCACAACGTCTGTACTTAGCGGAATAAAAAACATGCCCGAGAGATCGCTCCCATGCCACTGCACAATTTCCGCCTCAGTCTTCCCCTCCAGAAAACTCTCCACGGCCTCCACGTACACCCTATAAGCCCCCAAAAGCGTTGGTTCCGCCTTTTTCCGCTCGATATAATTCAGGGCGGCTTGTCGGATCATAGTCTGATAGACCCTTTCCACGCGCGGCCTTCCCGCAGGGCTATCTGAAACAAAGACTTCTTCCAGTTTGGTTTTAATGCTCTTTTCAAGCCCATGATCGAAGTGCCGCTGTAGTTCCTCAGGAAAAGAGCGTGGCCACTGTACTTCATACTCCTGATGCATATCTAAAGTATCTTTGCGCAATTTTCCTATAACAAGCTCACGCAGGGTATACGTTTTTGGAAGTGGATAAGTGGAAGGTTTTTCCTCACTAAATGGGCGGCGGTAAGGTTCGACGTAAGCAACAGAGTCCGGAGACCATGTTTTATCCAGTCCAAATTTTCTCAGTGATTCGTTAATAAAAAAATCAATATAGTCCCCGGGGCTAATAATTTTTTCATTAAGAAAACCGGTCAAATCTGTGAACGTCTGCTCTATCTTTTCTTGCATCTTGTCCAGGATATATTGCCGGGCACTGAATCGTTCTTCGGGCAGTAACTCAGCTTGTTCGATATCTCGATGAAGCTTATTCCAGTCAACATCAACAAACATTTTTTGGGTCGGCATGGTGCTAGTTTCTTTATTATTTTCCTCCGTCACGGCTCCTTCCGTCGTCGTTTGTACCTCTTGGGTCTCTTTTTGTTTCAACCGTTCTCTCATTCTCGGCAACTGCTGCAATACTTCTGCGATGCCCTTATCGTGTTCCGTAATATACGTTGTTGGCTGTGTCCCACCCCATAATCGGGAAATATTCTCGTCGATGATCCCCCGCAACTCCTCATCTAATACTGCGTAATTATAGGCCTTCTTCACATCGTCAACTTCTACAGCTTCCAGCAGACGCTTAACAGCGAGAATACTCATTCCGGTATAGAGTTTCACCAAATCAATCTTGTTATCGGTGGTTTCCTGGTAATCTGCACTGGATTTAACGAATTGCTTCAGGGTGTCGGTAAAATCACTGGTGAACCTGGAAAGATCGATATGCTGTAGATAGGACAGACTGTATTTTTCCCAGAAATTATCCCCTGCAGGGATTTCCACTTTGTATTTCCAGGCTGGCGCTTTTAAACGTCTGGTTATGACATTACTTTTTGAAACATTGGTCTCATCATGAAGAGTATGAATACCTTCAAGGCGTCTCATTTTGCTGTTGAGTTTGTCTAATACAGACTCAAGGATCATTTTCTCTCCCCAATCCTTTTTCAAGGCTTCCGTGAGAGCTTGAATTCGCGTCGCTGCGTCCTTTAACTGTCTGGCAACAGGCATGTCATGACGCACCAACGCCTCCGCCCATTCACGCAATACGCTACGATAGAATCGTTTATAATAATATCCCACATGCAGCCAATGTGTTGTCGGCAAATCATACGGAGGTATGTTGCCCATATCATTGGCCGTTTCTACCGATATCTGTAGCAATTTTTCTCTATATACATCCTCAAATGAATCAATATTTAGTTGATCCATTCGCGTATACCAGGCATCTCTCAACGGAAAACTCTCCCGCGGCGCAGCCAGACTATATTTACCAGAAGGCTGCGGCCCGGCTTTAAGAAGAGCGAACAGTGTTTTCTCACTGTTATCCTCTTTCGCCTCCTCATAGCGTTTGGCCCAATACGCCTGCCTGGACGCAGACTGGGTTGCCGTTGAATTTGCAGCTATCATGGTCGCCGTCGTATCGACGGTAGCAGAAGGAACAGTTGGCTGCGATCGTTTTACCCTGACACCATGAGGTTCACCGGTGACAGGAATTGTAGCCATCTCCGTCGGACTATCGGCGGTATCGTCAGCCTCAAGTTCCGCGACAAGCGCAATCAGTTCATCCATTTCCGCCTTACTGTAAGGTTGAAGAATCTCTTCCGGCAGGCTATTTACAGGCTCGGATGTGCTCGGAGGGATCGAATGGAAGAGAGTGTCCAGAACCGCCCGTTCATCCTCTGTCAGCAAGCCGGTCATTTCTGCCAGTTGTTCATACGCCGCCGTGCTTTCATCTTCCTGACGCCCGAACATCGAATACCAGGCATAGGCCAGTCCGCCAAGCAGCGCTGTGGCCCCCAACGTCTGCGACACCGCCCGCGGGTTCACCTGCGCCGCTGCTGCTGCCATCAGCACACTGGTGGTCTGCATCATAGTACTGCCCTGTGCCGCCATCCTCCGGCCCGCCTCTGCCAAACGCTCCGTCAGACCCGGGCCACCTGCCGCCTGTGCCGCAGTATACGCAGCCGTTGCCCCAGCGCCCCACAATGGCAGCTCAATAGACTCTGCGTTACGGTTCCCCGCCGAGCGCGCGGCGGGCGATTCTTCTGCCTCTACCTGCCGCAACGAAACACCCGATTCCGCACCGGGAACAGCAGGTGCAGGCGGAAGATAGTGCGCCACCGATGCTGGCCCGGCTCCGCTGGCATCCATCACATACAACATTGCAGTGATGCGCTCCTGCAGGTTACGCCCGCGTAATGTCTGCAGCCGTGGCTCGCCTGCCGCATCGGCTTCAAGCGCTTCCCAGGCCGCGCGAAGCTTCGCTCCGCTCTGTTGCCATGCCGCATCCGGATCGCCGCCCCCGCCTTTGCCAGGCCGTCTGCTGCGGCTCTTTTTGCGTGCGCCGGTTGATGCTGGCTGTTCGTCTGTAGAGGGTTTGTATGTCGGCATCGCATCGCTCCTTCAGACGACTACATGTGGATCTAGTGGTCTGTGTACGGGATGAAGAAGAGCTCCTGCCGCAGACTGTTTTCTGCAGCAGGGCATGGATTACGGGTTAGTGACGTCGTCGGAAGGGGTGACCTGTGTGGGAGTGACCTGTGTGGTGCTGGCCAGTTCACTGATGACAAGGCCAAGTGTTTTTATCTCCTCCTCGGTAAGGATATCATCGACCGTAAACTCACTGGCCTGGAAAAGCGCCACGTTAAGGAGATGCTCCGTATATTCCTGTACAACCAGCGCTTCCTGCTGCGATAACGCCGGGGTTTCCGGTGTTGCAGTCGTCGCTTCCGGCAGATCGACGGGCTCTGTTATATCGCGTTGATCCGGCACATCGCGTTTTGACCGTGCAACTGCGTCCTCAACAGGTTTAATACGCCAGAGGTACGTATCTGTTCCGGCAACAGGTACTTTCTCAAACTCAAAATTATTAAACAGCGCAAGAAACAGGATCACCTGCGAATCAGCGTTACCCATTTTCGCATTTGCCCTCTCCATCGGCAGAAATCTCACCCGCGCCTGTGCCAGGGCGCGATCGTACTCCGATACCGGCTTAAGGCGTTCAACCCCGGTGGTGCCATAAGACTGACCGGCACGCCCCAGCGGCACATGTGCGCTGTCCGGCTCAAACGGGTAGGTACCGAATGAGACGTGATGTGCAAGGAACGGCGTATATTTTTTGGGAATATCACTGATATAGACAAAATCCTCCGTGCCGGTCGCCTGATGGGAGATCTCGTGAATAATCGTGTCGATAACCGCTTTATCCTCGAAGATATCGGGTAACACGACCATGATACGGGCGGTGGGATCTTTTTGATAAACATACGCAAAAACAACCGGCTCTGAAGCATCGACCTTCTTCACGAGGACAACGCGTCCGAGTTTCGTCTCCTCGACATGATAGCGGGCAAACGTCTGGAGCCGTTCTCCAAGAATACTCAGCCGCTCATAAGCCTCGCCGAGAATTTTGCTGTCGGCGGTATTGAGGAATTTCGCCAGTATCACCAGAATCCTTTCATGCAAGGCATTATTATTTTTGGCTTCAAGAAGGAGTGCCTGCACTTTATCCGCGATGTCATGTACCTGGTTAAATGCCTGCTCGATAATGTTTAACTGCGCCATCGATACTTTGCCGCCTCCGTTATTCGCCTTCAATCGCGGGAAATCCGACGAAATCACTTTAAAGTTCGGATCGGTATGCAGTGATTTTGTATAAAATGACTTAAGCGCCTCACTCAGTTGGGGATTATTCTGTCTGAAAGGCAGGTCCTTAATTAAAGGCCGGAAGTGGGTGATATCAGGGCCGAGATCTTTTATTTCCTGGATCCGTTTCATCAGTTGCGCATCTTCGGGGTCGGACGTTTTCCATGCTTTCGGTATGTCGTCTAACTGTGGGACCCGCCGTAATGTAGTCTGTAAGTCATCACTTTCTTCAATTGCATTTTTGATAATAGTCGACAGGCTATTTTCTCCGGCCGGGCTTTGCTCATGAAGATGTAACTGATCGAGGAATTTCTGTATCGCTTCGAAACTCACCCCCTGTTTGGCCACACTGTCTTTATAGGCCTGTGACGCGTAGATCAGGACCCCTTCCTGCGGGTAATCTTCCAGGGGGAGTTCACTGTTTAGCTGCGTCAACGGTTTTAACTGCCCTTTACTCCCCCAGGATATGTCCGCTGTACTGTCCAGATCGTAATATGCCAGCAACCAGTCATCTGACTGCTGAGCCTTATTCGCCATGATTTGTAGCCACTCATCCTCATCAAAATAGATATAAGATAAATCACCTTTGTCAGAGAATAGCTGAACCACCACCCGGTCCTGCCTGCGCAGCCCGCGGATATAATAGCTGTTCGTAATTTCATGGGTTGTGCTGCCTTTTTTCCAGGCAGTCACAATGCGCACATTCGATTCGAAACGCATTTTATCCATTTCACTAATAACATCGGACATCGCCATCATTCTTCCCTGTAGAGCCTGTTCCTCCTGAACCCTGGCGGGAGGAGCGAGTCGGCCGGAGGGACCCGCAACAGGTTCAGACTCGACAGGCGGCACCACATCTGGCGCAGATTCAACAGGAATATCTTTTGGCACGGGTGGCGGCGCGGGCTTTTTGAGCGTCCTCACCATCTTGTCCAGATCCTCGAGCCCTTCCTGGCTTATCGACGTGGTAACGCCTTTTCGTAACCGTAAACGTCGTACCCCCGTTTTTTCGATCACCTGCAGCATTTTATTTTTTAGCAGCTTATACATGCCAGGCAGCGTGTCCGGTAGCGCGGTGACGGCAAGACGTGTAAGCCGTGAAACACCCCGGAGCGTCTGTTCCAGCATTACGCCCGCCAGATTGCCCCCCATCTCAAATGCCACGGCCATTAACAGGGAACGCATATACACTTTGCGCTCTTCATCGTCATCCGCCTGCGAATAGAGCACGATAGTTGGCACCACCTCCAGCAGCAGTGTGGTCGCCATTGAGGCCGCAATCCACGGCAAGGCCGGCCCGCCAATCACAATCCCTCCCACCATCAGCAGCAACCCGGACATCACGGCTAACGTATTCACCAGCTCGTGAACAACCGCCCGCAAATGTTCAGCGGGTGTATTAATCAGCTCATCATACAGATCGGCAAGGTCGTTCTTCTGCCGCGCAATCAGCGTGTCAATCAGCGCCTTACGGCTTCTGGAGGTGGTGGTAAACGGCGGATTATAAAGGCTATAGCTGGTCTGAAAGTTAATATCCGTGTGTTGTTCCGGCGCATCATGGTGATAAGGCAAAAAATCGAATCTGTCAGGAATATTCTTCAGGGCTTTCCCGGTGCCGATTGTCCGGTATTTTTCGATAAAGGCCCTGAAGTCAGACCTGTTTTCAACGATGAGCAGCGGGGGATTTTTTCTGCCCGGCCCTTCTTTTTTTTGCTGCTCACCCAGACCCGGCCAGGGAACCTCATAGTAGTCGGTATCCCAGAGTGAGAGCATCACCCCGATTTTCTTATTACCCAGCACACCAGAGGACGGAACCGGAATGAACATCAGATTAGTGAGCGTGCTGCCGTGCCACTCCACAGTTTCGGCCTGCGTTTTCCCCTCCAGGAACTGTTTTACCGCATCAATATAGTGTTGATGGTATTCTCCCCCGGTTCCTCCGGGTGTCGTTTTTTTCTTGTTGAGATAGGCCAGCGCGGCCCGTGTGGTCATCACTCTGTAAACATTTTCGACCCGTGATTTGCCCTCGCCAAACACCGTATTCAGTTTCCGGTCGACAGAGAGATCTATTTTCAGCAGCCTGTCGCGCAGCTGCTGGCTGAAAGCGTCAGGCCAGAGAATATTGCTGTCGGAATAGGCCGTGCCAAGTTCGTTGCGTGGTACCCCGCGCACAATGTCGCGAAGGGAATAGGTATGGGGAATCGTCTCGTGTATTTCTGCGGCCCGCCCGCCGGACAGATGATAGATAATTTCCTTGACGGTGATTTGGCTTTCCGGCGACCACTTCTGGTCCTGCTGATGAATACGCAACGATTCACGGGTAAACGCATCAATATAACTGTCGGGGTTTAAAATACCCTCATCAAGAAAGCCGGTCATGTCCATTAAAAAATCATCCAGCTTTCCTTTAAGCTCGCCCAGCATACGTTCACTGAGACTGAAATGCTCCGGTAACGGCGGCATGGCTTCCATTTGCCTGCTGATTTTTTCCCAGTCAACGCTGTTGTCAGCTTCCAGTGCCGTTGCTGTAGAGGCGGTTGTGGTGGTGTTGTCCGCCGTGGCAGACAACGCAGTGTCGGTTGTCATTGCGGTATTATCCGGTAAGCGCTTCCCAAGCAAGGCATCCAGTAGCGGCTTAATATCTCTCCTGGCAGTGTTGTATCTGCCCAGATATGACTTCAACATTGGGATATTCCAAATCCCGGCAATATTCTCCCGAATAATGCGACTCACTTGCTCATCCAGCACCGCATAGTTGTAGGCATCCTCTCCCTGTTTCTCCTCCAGAGCCGTTATCAGTCGCTCCAGGGTCAAGATACCCAGATTGGTATAAAAGCCAACGAGATCGAACGTATTTCCCCTGCCCTTTATAAAGTTAATAAGAGAAACCACGAAAGACCGCAGGATGGGATGAAATCGCGGCGTAAATTTTGCCAGGTCGATTTTATCGAGATAGGACAAACTGTAGTGTCCCCAAAAGACTTCCGTTGTAGGGATAATTGGACTGAATACCAGCGTTTCATTTTTCAACGTATCAGACAACGATTTATGTGCGTGGAATGTACGTAATTGCTCAGTCCGTTTCCTAAGCTGCTTATCCCTGTTGGAGAGCGTATCCAATGCGGTAGTATTTATCACCCTGTCATGAAATTCGCGATTAAGATCTGTCGTCAACTCCTGAAGCCGCCCTACCAGTACCTCGCTTTTTTCAGCATCGTCCACTGCCAGGTTAAGAATGAAATTCGTCCACAGCGACATCACCTTCTGGTAGAACAACAAATAGTATTTCCCCAGATGCAGCCATGAGTCATCAGGCAGGTTTGCGATGCCCGCTTTAACCCCCGGAGCTTTGGCTGCATCGCGAGATGCCTCCTCAATTTTGTTACGGAATTCATGCGGAAATTTGTCTAATTTCAGTCTATCCATCCGGGTTATCCAGGTGTCCTGCAACGGAAAGCTCTCTCTCGGCGCCGCCAGAATATCCCAGTGGGATTTTTCCGGCTCGGTACGGAGCAAATCGAAAAAGAATTTTTCCGGGGAATCTTCCGCCACTTCTTCATAGCGTCGCGCCCAGTATGCCTGCCGGGTTTCCGACATGGCCGTCGTAGGCTCGGGTGGCGGAGTGGTGGTTGTGGTTGTCGTCGTGGTGGTAGTGGTGGTTGTTGTAGCAGGCTCTGCTCTGACTGGCGCTTTTGTGGTGGTGGTCGTTTTTTTTGGCGGGTTATACACACTCAACCCACCTATGCCCCACCGTTTCACCCGGACGTGAGGCGCAGATGTGACGGCAGCGCCTTCGAATTCAGCGTCCAGTTCCTCGGCTATCTGCTCCAGTTCGGCTATCTCGCTGGCATTAAAGGGATAGATAGCCTCTTCAGGTTTGCTCACCAGCGCGTTGTACAGGTGGGATAGCTCGTCAACCAGCGCACGCTCTTCGTCAGTCAGGGCACCGGTCAGCTCAGCCAGTTCCTCAAGACTGAGTGGGCTACCGCTCTGCTCACCGTTCTTTTCACCAAACAGCAAATACCCGGCATACGCAAGACTTCCCAGCAATGCCGAAGCGCCCGCCGCAATCCCTGCACCTTTTCGCGTCATCATGGCGGAGGTTCCGGCCATTAGCAAACCGCCCGTACGGGCAATACCAGAAATACGGTCGCTAATGCCCTGTGGCCCTGCCTGTGCGGCCGCTGCGCCGCCTCCTAACATCGTCAGGGCAATATAGTCATACTTTGGACGGTCTCCGGCCGAGGTGACTCCGGACGCCTGCCCGGTAGCGGCGTATTCCGGCAAAATCAGCTCACCGCCGGACGGCAGAGTCAACTCAGACACAGCAGTGCTTTCGGGCACATCTTTGTCTTCGGGCGTATGTTCGTATTCGTACGTATGTTTGTTTTCGTACGCATTTTTGTCTTCATATGCACGCCGGAACATCGCATAATTGCCTACCGCTGGCTGAAATTCCATCCCGAAGACATGAAGAGCATACAACATCAGCGTAACGCGCTCAGCCAGATTCCTCGCCCTGAAGACAGGCAGGGGAGGCAGCCTCTCTTCTGCGGGCCCGTGTGCCAGTCGGGTGTTCCGTGCATCAAATTCATAGCGAATCCACTCCTCCACCGAATCAAAGCCGGGGATGCCTACAGGCTCTTCCGCCCTCGCCCTTCTGCCACGTTTATGGCTCCGCTCACCGCGCTTCTTCTGATGGGCATATTTCGCTCTTCTGACTTTTTCATAGGGAGGTGCATGCCTGGGCATCATTTCACTCCTTCAGTGCCGCATGCACTGCGTTGAAGCAGGAACAGCGGCGGGTCATCTTGCCACGAAACTTGCCTCGCTCACCTTTCAACGTTGGACACGATTATGGGCCTGAGGCAACCGCATTGCTCACCAGCCAGGGATTAGCTCTCACTGGTTTCCGTCGCATCATCATTTGACATATGCGCGGACTGAACGCTGGTGGTGCTGACTGGCGTGTACGTCGTTTGCAGGTCAGTCAGTTTCAGCGGCACAGTGACCATATAACTGAGGCATAGCCGCGGCGTATTACCGACCGCCTGCCAGAAGTTTCCCAGACTATTGAGTTGCTCAGAAGGAGGAATGACGCGCAAATATGCACCAGGCAATGAGGAGAACGAACGGTGATTAACCAACGCGTTGAGTACATTATTAATGATGATCAACGACTGGCTATTGGCCTGGCTAGACGGTGAGTCACTGCTGCTGCTTTGTGCCACCTCAAAATACGTGACCAGATAACAACAGCGGATGTTGACATACCCCGGCACAAACTGCCCGGTGACAGAGACGTACTGCCTGCGCTCACCGACCCGCAACTGTAAATCTTCCTGGATGTCATAGAGAAACACGCACACGGTAGGAACATCGGGTGTTGAATCTTTCGGCGGCAGGTCGAAACGGATGGCGACATCCGGTGGCAAATACTGACGTAATGCCGCATCAATAGCGACATTGAGTTCAATCAGTGTAGTATCAGACGCAATGGCAGGCGCAGTTGCATCAGTATCAGTAATATCTGACATAGAAGTTCTCCGGTAGAGAGTGCGGGTTCAGACGACACGTCCCATCTTGGCGAGCTCACGTTGCAGCGCACGTTCGATATGTTTTTGTTCCACACATGTCGATTGATTGTCAGCAGCAAGCCAACTTGCCAGCAATGCAATATTACGAATGTTAGCGCCGGTGATTTCAGCCCGTCGGGCCAGCGCGGCAAAGTCCACATCCTCCGCCACGCGTATTTCGGCAGGCCAGATGCCTCGCCACATTCGTTCGCGTAGTGTGATATCGGGAAATGGAAAACGGATAATAAAACTCAGCCGACGGGTGAATGCCTCATCCAGGTGTGAGCGATTGTTGGTGGCAAGAATGACCAGTCCGGTATAACTTTCAAGACGCTGCAATAAATAGGAGATTTCAATATTCGCGTAGCGGTCATGAGAATCCCGGGTTTCACTCCGTTTGCCGAATAACGCATCGGCTTCATCAAAGAACAGTAATCCGGAATCCGCTTCCGCAATATCAAAAATGCGCGCCAGATTCTTCTCGGTTTCACCGATGTATTTATTAACGACAGTGGCAAGGTCGATCTTGATCATATCCACACCCAGCGCACCGGCTAACACTTCCGCCACCAGTGTTTTCCCCGTTCCGGAATCGCCATGGAATAACGCGCTAACACCGGTTCCATAGGCAATCTTGCGGGCAAACCCCTGAGCGAGCATCTCCTCACGAAACCGGACGGCGGCCAGCACCTCCTCCAGTTGCTTGTTGAGGCCCTCAGCGACGATCAGATCATCGAATGTTCGCCGGGGCTCAACTCGTGTGGCAAGCCCACCGAAAGCCTGTTGGGAACGCTGCCGGAAAGCCCGGCAGAGGTCATCGACAGAGAGTGCATCCGCTCCCCGCAATTCCCGATAGGCATCCGCATCACTGAGCGACTGGAGCAGCGTATCCGGAGGGGGTCTGAATCGGCGAACCAGCATCTGCGTGTCCACATCCGCTTCAACCCGATAGCGTTGCAGGAAACGGTCTAGCAGTCGTGCTTCATCCTGGGTCGAACTCTGCGGCATTTCAATGAGCACCTGGGCAACGTCCGTCAACGGCACCAGAGGAATACCTGTTTCACTCAAACCAAACAGCGGGAAACGATGTTCACGAATGCGGTCACTCATCCAGTTGCGTAAATCGGTATGGTTTTGCCAGGCCTGGTGCAATCCATGAAGGACAAGACCTGCGGCATACAGCGTGGACTCCCGCAGCACATCCACAAAACAGCGGCAAAATTGCGTCTCGTCTGTGGGAGCTTGCTCCATATCAAACAGCAGCAGCTTCCGTCCTGCGATATGTGCTGCACGCGACAACGCCATCTGCCGCGAACCGACGCTTCCTTTTGCCAGTGAAATCAGCAATGCGGGGGCCGGATGATAGACATAATGGAGCAATTGTTTCGTCACGCCAGGGAACAAATCGATGTCCGTCGGCGGTTCCAGCCACCGGCAACATGCCTGCCCGAGCGGCGAGTCTCTGCCGGATAAATAGCGATAAATATGCATGCTTCCTTGTAAGAACGACGCTTGATCGTTATTACTCTCCGGGTCACCGCTGAACACCAACGCATACCGTACCAGTGGGGAAAATGGGGATAAACAGGCCTGCATATCCAGACGCTCTATGGCGTCACGGCAGAGAAGATTAAGAATCAGTTCCGGACCAGGCCAGCTTTCGTGCGTGTCGTTCTGTAAACAAGCAAACAGGAAACCGGCATTTCCATTCGCCAGCGGCATCAGCGCCAGTAACAACGCATCCCGCTCAAATTGATTGAGTCCAAAACGCGCTATGAGTAACGCCAGCCTGCTCTCAGACGGGATCACCGCGCGTTCCGCTTCGCGAAAACTTTGCTGGCACACCGGGATATCACAAGCGGGAATTTTTGTTTGAAACCGCACGAACATAGCCATTTGCAGCGTGGAGAGCATCGTCTCTTGCGTTTTATGTGAATACTCCTCCACTCGCTGATGCACAGCGCGTAGATAACGTTGGAGTGAATTTTCGATACGTTCAAACTGTTCGCGCAGTACGGAGTAATTCCACTCCTGTGTCGTATTCTCATCGACACCGTCGCAGGATATTTCTTGCGTCATATCGTTTGTCGCTCCTGAATTATTTATTACACCAACGCTTACCTGCCGTTAATTAAATCAATTGATTATGGGGTTGTTATTACGAAAGGCAGGCTACCGCACTTCCCTGATTTAACGCGATTAACAGAGAATGTGGTGAGTATCGTGACATCACTCTATTGACAATAAAAAGCTAGGCAGTCACCCTGCGAAATGCAAATTATCCCGATAACCTGTAGCGGCGCCTGCCTGACGATTAAATGCATTAGTCCACTTGAGATAACAAATGAATATCTTGCTGTTTTTATTAATATTAAACACACAAAAACAATAACAAATGGTTAATTCAAAAAATATCTAACAGTGTCAAAAACAAATAGCACTGGCGCAGGAACGCGGATATTACAATCGATTCAAATGCCTGCAAAAAGCCGCATGAAAAATCTTATTCAGAAATACCTGGCGTTATTTCATTACGTTGTTATGAATAAGGGCCCCGCGTTCATCCGCCCCCAGTAAAAATCCATCTGCTCAATGTAACGGAGGAAAACAGTCTAGACGTGTATGAAACGGAGTCAGCCGTGATGCATCCAGGGTTACGACCTGGTTCACAAAATGAATGACATCGTCGCAAAGCGCTACCCGGAATGGCAAACGGGGTGATAACGTATCCGCGTTGTGCTGCCTTAGCCTTAAACACCACAAAAAAGTCAGGTGGTTACGGTATGCTCAGACGTTCAGAGGCGGATGAAAAAGGGCGATAACGCGAGGGGTAAAGGAAGTGGCGGAGAGAGGGGGATTTGAACCCCCGGTAGAGTTGCCCCTACTCCGGTTTTCGAGACCGGTCCATTCAGCCGCTCTGGCATCTCTCCGTACAGACAGTTGCCATGATGCCAGGTAATTTGGCATTTTAACAGACCCTGTCCCGTTAATTTGGTTCAAGTGGCGAGTTTGCGAGCAAAGCGATGATAAAGTGGCCCTGGAAAACGAAAGGATCCGCCGACGAGGCGGAGTTCCCGTGGGAAGAAGCGTTAAACGCCCCTGTGCTGGCGAATTTATTACCGGATGAACAGATCAAACTGGTTCAACTGGCGGACCGCTTTTTACAACAAAAAAGGCTGGTTCCTTTGCAGGGATTTGAACTGGATGCGCTAAAAAGCGCACGCATCAGTCTGCTGTTTTGTCTTCCGGTCCTCGAACTGGGTCTGGAGTGGCTGGACGGTTTCCATGAAGTGCTGATCTACCCTGCCCCGTTTGTGGTTGATGATGAGTGGGAAGACGATATCGGGCTGGTGCATAACCAGCGCGTGGTGCAGTCCGGGCAGAGCTGGCAACAAGGCCCAATCATTCTCAACTGGCTGGATATTCAGGACTCGTTTGACGCTTCCGGTTTTAACCTGATCATTCACGAGGTCGCGCACAAGCTTGATACGCGCAATGGCGATCGCGCCAGCGGTATTCCACTCATTCCGCTGCGCGAAGTTGCAGGCTGGGAACACGACCTGCACGCGGCAATGGACAATATCCAGGATGAGATCGATCTGGTGGGGGAAAGCGCGGCCAGTATTGATGCCTATGCAGCAACCGACCCGGCGGAGTGTTTTGCGGTACTCTCCGAGTATTTCTTCAGCGCGCCGGAACTGTTCGCCCCGCGTTTCCCGGCGCTGTGGCAACGTTTTTGCCAGTTTTACGGCCAGGATCCGCTCAGTCGTCTGCGCGGTCAGTCTGGCTACGGCGAGAACCTGAACAGAGTGCATTAAAACGGCAGTCTGCGCTTTAATTAGCCAATTGAATCAGTAGGTTAAATTTAGTGTTGACACAGCAGATCGGGGCCAGTAGTATGCGCCCCGTTCAGACAATTCCTCTGTAGTTCAGTCGGTAGAACGGCGGACTGTTAATCCGTATGTCACTGGTTCGAGTCCAGTCAGAGGAGCCAAATTTAAAAAGCCTGCTTTCGAGCAGGCTTTTTGCTTTTCAGATTTGATAATCAATCACCGTTTCGTCCGGCTCCATCACCTGCCGCTTGATATCTTCCACCGACAGCCCGGCATTACACAGTTCGATAAATCGCCAGACATAATTGCGCTGTAACTGACCGCGTTTCAGCCCTAGCCAGACGGTATTGGCATCAAACAGATGTTGCGTATCCAGGCGCACCAGCTTCCCTTCTTCATTCTCGCCGCTTGACTGCTCCGCCACCAGCCCGACACCTAACCCCAGCTCGACATAGGTTTTAATCACATCGGAGTCCTGCGCACTCAGCACCACGTCGGGAATTAATCCTTTGCGTCCAAACGCTTCATCAATGCGAGAGCGCCCGGTGATCCCCTGACGATAAGTGATCAGCGGCCAGCGGCTGATCTCTTCCAGCGTCAGCGGAGAGCTCTGCGCCAACGGGTGATCGCTGGGTACCAGTAAGCTGTGATGCCAGCGGAACCACGGAAACGCCGCCAGCGTACTGTCGTTGCTCAGGCGCTCACTGGCGATACCGATATCCGCCCCGCCGTTATGCAACAGTGATTCGATCTCCTGTGGCGTGCCCTGGATCAATTCGAGACGCACTTCCGGAAACAGCGCACGGAAAGCTTTGATCACCGAAGGCAGGCTGTATCGCGCCTGCGTATGGGTGGTCGCAATGGTTAATACGCCGGAGGTATCGTTAGTAAAGAGATCGGCAAGCCTGCGCACGTTGCTTGCTTCATTAAGGATACGCTCGGCAATGACCAGCAGGGCTTTACCTGGCTCAGTCATGCCGAGCAGTCGCTTGCCACGACGGATGAAAATTTCTATCCCCAGCTCTTCCTCAAGCTCACGGATATGACGACTCACACCGGATTGTGAGGTGTAAAGCATATTGGCAACTTCAGTCAGGTTGTAATCCCGCCGCGCCGCCTCGCGGATAATTTTTAATTGCTGGAAATTCACCCTTTCCTCCAGGCTCATCAGACATGACGCTATTGTTAAAGTCTGTGGCCTGGCAGAACAAATAATAAAAACCAGCATCTTATTCCATTAAGGAATAATAATTAGCTCACCAACTGAAGCTCGTGGCTTTCCATTGCCGGGCGGCTAACCAATGACATCAAAATATCTTTTACCGCCTGTGCCTGCGGCGACAATGCCCCCCGTGCCGACACATTCAGCGACAGCGGTAAATTCATTGACGGTGTGGTGATGCGCGACATCCAGCCGTTTGTTGCACCGCACAGCGAACGCGCCGCCGACTCAGGTAACACCGTCACGCCCATTCCGCTGGCAATCGCGGCTGTCAACGTGGCGATGGATTCGATCTCACCGATAATTTTTGCCGTCAGACGGCGCAGTGAAAAGGCTTCATCCACACGTAAACGCACTGCACTGTAGTCACGCGGCAGGAACAAATTCATTTCAGCGACCGCCGTCAAATCCACACTCTGCCCCGGACAGTCACGCGTACCAACCAGGTAAAGATCTTCTTTCAGCAACGGCAGGCTGTTAATGCCTGCGCCCGGCGCGCGCTCATACAGCACCGCCATATCCAGTTGCCCGCTCAGCAATTTATCATTCAGCACTGCACCGCTGTTTTCATGCAGATAAACGGTGACGTCCGGCAGCTCCGTGCGCACCGCCTGCAATAACGGCATGGTGATGGACGATGCCGCCGTGCCCGGCGCAAGGCCGATAGACACCTGACCACGCAAGCTTTGCCCCACACTGTTCACTGCTAACTGCGCCTGTTCGCACTGGCGCAAAATGGTTCGCGCATGGGTATAGAGAATTTTCCCTGCTTCCGTCGGTGTCACTCCCCGTTTGGTGCGAATCAATAACTGCTGATCCAACTCACCTTCCAGAGTGGCAACCTGCTGGCTCAGCGCCGGCTGTGCAATATGCAATACTTCGGCGGCCTGCGTCAGGCTTCCAATATCGACGATTTTTACGAAGTATTTCAGTCGTCTTAAGTTCATTTTGCCTCCTGTTACGGATTACCGGGCCAACACCGGATGTTATGTCGTCGGAGGAGTTGCAATATGCTTGCCAGTTTTAGTCAGGGAAGAGATCGCAGCCTAACAGGCTGGATAATAAGTGTTTCTAATTACCCCTTGGGTAATTATTACTAAAACAGTGGTTTGACATCTGCCCCATAAGGGGTAATTTGCACCAAATCAGTGCAAATGCACCGGTAAGTGCTTATCCCGCCATCAGATTGCCGAAATTGTCAGCAAACGATCGGCTTAAGGCCATCCAGCCTTTGACAAGCCCGATGGCCGCCGTTAATATGCGCCCCGTTCACACGATTCCTCTGTAGTTCAGTCGGTAGAACGGCGGACTGTTAATCCGTATGTCACTGGTTCGAGTCCAGTCAGAGGAGCCAAATTTAGAAAAGCCTGCTTACGAGCAGGCTTTTTGCTTTTCTGCGTCAACGTAAATTCTCATCGCTCTATTTCCCGTCTCGGGAAAAACTCAGGCACATCTTATCCTGTTTCAGCACTTCCTTTTCACCACGCTAAAGAGACATCAGACCGCACGCCGGATCTGCGTTAAAGCATGAAGCAAATTGTCGATATCCGCCTTACTGAGATTAGGGGCGTTGAGCTGGCTTCCCAGCCAGGTGAGGTCATCGCGGCTAAATGAACCGGTGAGTAAATACTGGCTTAATGTAGTCATTAATTGCTGATCCAGTTGCTGGATTTGCTCACGTGAGGAGGCTAACGTCTGCGCAGATGCGCCCTGTTGTGGCGTCGCCAGCCAATCAGCCAGATAACGATACTGGATAGCTTTGCTCGCATTCATTAACGCGTGGACAAAAGGTTCAACGGTTTGTGGATCGAGCCCGGCCTCTGCGGCCTCGTTCCTGGCAGCGGAAATCACATTGTCTTCCCGTGCCAGATCCTCAACCGGCAGATGATGAACGGCTTTAAATTCGGCTACATCCCGCATGAGCACCATGCGCTGATTCAGCGTAGAGGACAACGTGCTGAGTGAAACATTGCTCACTGAACCGGCGTAAACAGCGCTGCACATAAAGAGTGACGACAAGAAAACGGCCACATAATGAATCATGACTAACCCTCACCTCGGTTGGAAAATATCATGATTACCTTACTTTGTTATAATTAACCTAATGTTACTATTGTGTTTTCAGGATATTTCTAATGTTAACAAAAAGACCAGCCTGACGGCTGGCCTCTCTGTTTACGACATCAACAATCTTCAATGATTACATAGGCTGCGTTGACCGGGCCGTGAACACCCACCACTTTTATTAGCTCAATATCGGCCGTGGAGCTGGGACCGCCAATAATATTAATGCAGGAAGGCATGCGTTTACCCTGCTGCGACAGGGCGTGTAATTGCGTCGCCAACTGTGCAACACGCGGCAGGATCGTGCTTTTACGCAACACAAAAATGGAGGATTCCGGAAGCAGGCTGATGGCGCGACCGCGTTCCGCCGCAGAAAAGAGCACCACTCCCCCCGATTCCGTCAACCCGTAATCGGCAAACACCACCCCTACTTTTGCCTGCTCCGCCAGGCGGATATTTTGCTCACCTGCCTGCGGATCCCACACGGTCGCGCGGCAAGCTTCCTGTAAACGGGCCGTAATGCCCGTCGCTGCCAAACGTGCATCGCCACTCACCACCACCGGCTGTTGACTATATTGTTCACATAGCCGCAGCACGGCAGCCGGCGCGTCTTCTTCGCGAGTCAGTTCGCACTGAACCAACATGACCGTCGAAGCCACGTCGATAAACGCATCACAACGCTGCTGCTGGCTGAGCTCAGTCAGTCGGCTCTGCGCATAATTATGGGCTGGTGCAGGCCGGGCGTCCGGGGTATTACGGGGCCCGCGCCCCAAAGCCTGCGCAATTGTCGCCAGAAACGCGGTTCGGTTATCCATTATTTTTTCCCCTGCGCCTGATGTTTTTTAAACCAGCTACGGAAGCTTTCGCCGTCGGCATCCGGGAGATCCCGCGCCTGCGTCCAGCTGCTGATGGCGCCAATATTTATCGGCGCTTTGCCCTCTTTAATCAACCAACTGGCCGCACGGGCACCGGCGATCATGCCAACTTTCCATATCCCCGGATGGCTGTTGGCGTAAGCAAACATTTTAATCACCCGTTGCTCTGCTTTTGGCGTGATCCCCTCTTCCGCCATCACTCTGCGGTGGCGCAAAATCAGTTTGGACAGCGGGATTTTCACCGGGCAGACCGTGTCGCAGGCCGAGCAGAGCGAGCAGGCGTAAGGCAGATCTTTAAAATCCTTATAGCCTCCCAGTAACGGCGAAATGACCGCGCCGATGGGGCCGGGATAAATAGAGCCGTAACCGTGCCCGCCAATGTGCCGATACGCCGGGCAGGTGTTAATACAGGCACCGCAACGGATGCAGCGCAGCACGTCACGAAATTGCGAGCCAAGTACCGCTGAACGACCATTATCGACTATCACCAGGTGGAACTCCTCCGGACCGTCAACATTGTCCGCCTCCCGGGGCCCCGTCAGCCAGGTGTTGTAGCCAGTCAGTCGGGCGCCAACGGCGCTTCGCGCCAGCATGGTGATGAGCACGTCCACCTCTTCAAACGTCGGTGCAATGCGCTCCATCCCCATTACGGCAATATGCGTTTTGGGCAACGTGGTGCACATTCGCGCGTTCCCTTCATTGGTCACCAGGCAGACAGACCCGGTTTCGGCCACAGCGAAATTGCAGCCGGTAATGCCCACTTCCGCACTGAGGAAATCCTGGCGGATTTTCTGGCGGATAAAGCGTGTCATCGCTTCGGGGGTTTCCGGGCCGCTATAGCCCAGATGATCAGCAAGCACCCGGCGGATCTGGTGGCGATCTTTATGAATGGCCGGTACCACAACATGCGAAGGCGGGTCCTGATCCAGTTGCAGGATATACTCACCCAAATCGGTTTCGATGACCTCAATCCCGGCCTGCTGTAAAACCGGATTCATGCCAATCTCTTCCGTTACCATGGATTTGGACTTGACCACTTTTTTGGCATTTTTTGCCTGCGCAACCTTCAGGATGTAGCCCGTGGCCTCTTCTTTCGTTTTCGCGAAATAAACATGGCCGCCGTTTTCGGTCACCTTCTCCGACAATTGATACAGGTAAGCGTCCAGATTTTGCAGCACATGGTCGCGGATCTGGCTGGCATGATCGCGCCAGGCTTCCCAGTTCCCCAACTCGTCCACCATTTTCTGACGGTTGCCGCCAATTCGCTCCTGCGCATTCGCCACCGCTTTACGCATGATGGGATCATCAATCTGCTGACGGATACGCGTTTTAAATTCGACCTGACTGGTTTTTAAAAACATGACATTTCCCTCAGCGACTCATCAGGACTTCAGCAATGTGCATCACTTTTACCGGTCGGCCTTCACGTTGCAGACGCCCACCAATATTCAGCAAGCAACTGACATCTGCGCCAATCAGGTAATCCGGTTGCCCCTCCATCAGGTGCACACTCTTCTCTTTCACCATTTCGCCGGAAATTTCCGCCATTTTGACGGAAAACGTCCCGCCAAAACCGCAGCAGGTTTCCGGGTGGCTGAACGGAAGCAACTCCAGCCCCTGAACATGATGTAAAAGCGCTAACGGCTCCTCCTTCACGCCCATCTTGCGAAACAAGCTGCACGACGGGTGGTAAACTGCCTTCCCTTGTAAACGCGCGCCCACATCCACGACACCCAGCGTATTTACAATAAACGACGTCAGATCATACATTCGTGCGGCAACCTTCTCGGCGCGGGCGGCCCATTCGGGTTCGTTCGCCAGATAACCGGGATAGCTTTTAATCGCGTACGTACAGGAACCGGCGGGGGAAACGATGGGGTAATCATTGTCCTCCAGCGCGGTAATAAGGTTTTTCATGCCCGGAATGGCTTCGTTGATATAACCGCTGTTAATGGCCGGCTGACCACAGCACCCTTGTTTCTCAGGGAAACTTACCCGACATCCCAACTGCTCTAACAGCAAAACCGTATCACGCGCCATACGTGATTTAATGGCGTCACCAATGCAGGTGACAAAAAAGTTAACATTCACGGTTAAAACTCCATTGCCCTATTTGTTGTTGGTTTCGCGCTGTATTGCGCACTCATCATGCCATGACCCAGTAATAATAAAGGCCGATTTCAAGACCAAGAATAAGAATATAAGCAGCACAGTATTTCATCGTGCCTGCCATAATATGGCTGTCCTGTCCTCCCATTCGCGCGGCGGAAACCGCAATGGCGATACTTTGCGGCGAAATCATTTTTCCGCCTGTGGCACCTGCAGTATTGGCAGCCGCCAGCCAGGTAGGATCAATATTCAGTTTTGCCGCCGCCATGGTTTGCAACTTACCGAACAGGACGTTTGAATTGGTATCACTGCCGGTTACAAACGTCCCCAATGCGCCAATAATCGGTGAAATAAAGACGTAGCTGCCGCCTGTTATATTCACCAGTACATGTGCAAGCGTGGAGATTAGCCCGCTAACATCCATCACCGTGGCCAACGCAACGATGGACATAATGGCAATAATGGAATTTCTAAGCTGCAGCACGGTTTTTACAAATACGTGTAGCATGCTGCTCATCGGAGCGCCCTGAATACAGCCTCCGATAACCGTTGCCAGAATGATGAGTACGCCAGGGGTCGCTATCCACTCAATTTTAAGTGTGAGCGTGGTGCCATTTTCCAGCGGGAAATGCAGTACTGACGCAACCGCAGAAACAGCCGATTTAATTCCCGGAAACAGCGGCGAACATAGCAGGATAAAAATAAAAATCAGGATATAGATGGAACATGTTTTCAGTAGCACCGCCGCGGTACGTGCCGGTCGCTCGCTCTCAGGACGGGTTTCGATAAGCCAGGCGGGATCTGTCTTTCCGTTACGGATGCGTCCGGCAATCGCCACGGCAATCAGGCTCACAAGGCTCCCGGCGAAAGCGGGTAACTCGGCACCCAAGTGCACCGCCACAAAATATTGTGGGATCAAAGTCGATATACCGCACAGAAGCGTAATGCCAAAAACGCCGCGAATGGCTTTCAGGCCACCGCCGATAATACAAATAATGACGAACGGCAAAAGAATGTTAAACAGCGCCAGTTGCAAAATGATCGTACCACTGAGGGTATTCACCGGCAGATTCACCTGCTGCGCAAGAATAGACACGGGGATCCCCACCGCACCGAATGCGGTAGGCACGGTATTTGCGACCAGTGATGCAATGGCTGATTTCAACGGCGGGAATCCAAGCGCCACCAGAATGCCGATGGGGATCGCCACCGCCGTACCGTAACCCGCTGCGGCCTCGAGAAAACCGCCGAAACACCAGGAGATAAGCAGAACCTGAATGCGCTTATCATCGCTAATACTGGCCAACACTTCGCGCAAAATATCCATCGCTCTGGTCGCCTGCATCAGGTTATAGCTGTAAATGGCGCCCAGAATAACGATGACAATAGGCCATAAACCTTTTAACGCACCATAGATGATGGCTGATTCAAGCGTCGGCATTGGCGTATGCCAGAAAAATAACGTCAGTAAGTACGTCAACGCCAGGGTAATCAGAACAGAATAGTGGACGGGCATTCTAATTTTTAGAATTAAAAAAACCATTAATAACAGGGGGATAAGCCCTACTATAAACAATAAGTACTCGTGCATTGTGTGTCCCTGATGAAATAGCGCAATCGCATTTATATGACAAATGGGAAATGTTTTATAACTTACCGTCAATTCGAAAAAGAGTGGCTGGATCGCTTCAGTGTAAATTATATTTTTGCACAATCCTAAAAAGATAAAAGAATGTACACACGATGTTATTTTTGCTTTGCAAATAAATACCCCCTCAATTTAAAAAAAGAAAAAAGGGAGTATCTTGCATTTTTTCATTATTTCTTCTGATACTTTCCGTCAACGCTGTCAATACCCTATTGGGAGTGCACTTTTCCACATAAAGAATTATTCACGTTAGAGCGCTTGTCCTGTTTTCCAAAAAATTTTAAAGAAATGCTTTATGAGGAAAATCTCATTAATCATCGCTAACAAATGAAGCCACTGAATACCTGCGTCCTGCACTACGCTTAAAGTTTGAGCAAAATCTGCCGATAATAGTGTGCAGCTATAATTTCAGCTGCTATCAGGTTGTTTTGTTCCATAACGAAGGATGAATGCATGGATCCAATACAAATCTCATCATTAGCCAGCAGTCTTGATTCCTATCAACTCAGCAACCAGGTCAACACGCTGGTGCTGAAAAAGGCGCTGGATAGCCAGCAGTCAATTGCAACGGATCTTATTAAACAGATCCCGCAATTACCCTCCAACCCGGCAATCGGTCGTAACATCAACACGACCGCCTGATCCGGTTTGCCCTCCAGCGCTCCGCCCTACCGCGTTGGTGGGCAAAAATGAATCCAGGCCCGCCTCGTGCGGGCTTTTTTTGTTTCTCTTAGCTTGCTTAGCACGTCAAATCGGCGTAGCCTGCCCCCAATTAAAACCAATCGGTCTAAATTATGAATGGCGAAACAGTCGTGCAGCACAAGCCCCGTCGTGGGCGGCCGCCGAAAGTAGAACGCGAATTCACCGATATCCGCAAAGCGCTAATTCGTTCGGGCCTCGAAGTGATCACCGAAACGGGCTATCTGTCGGCGGGCATTGATGCGGTGATCAAAAATATCGCGGTCCCCAAGGGGTCTTTCTACCACTGTTTTAAGAGCAAACAGGAATTCGGCACCGCAGTGCTAAACGCCTACGGTGCATTTTTCGCCCATAAACTGGACTCTTTTTTACTGAACGATCAGCTCACGCCCTTACAGCGCATAGAAGCCTTTGTGCGCCATGCGGGCCAGGGCATGGCGAAATATGATTTCCGCCGTGGTTGCCTGGTGGGCAACCTGCTACAGGAAACGCCGCTGTTACCGGAAACCTTTCCCGATCAGTTGAAAACAATCCTTGAAGAGTGGGAAACCCGTGTCAGCCACTGTCTGATGGCCGCAAAGCAGTGCGGCGAGTTACCGTCGACTGCCGACACCGGCGAACTGGCGCGGATTTTCTGGTCCGGCTGGGAAGGGGCGGTGATGCGCGCCAAACTGTTCCGCTCCGTGGAACCGCTCAATCAGTACTGGGCCTTCTTCCGGCACAGCATTACAACGAAATAAACACCTGCACAGGACGGCATAACCCGCCGAAAATCAACCTCATCCGACGAGGAAAACGCAGTCATGAAAGCATTAGTTCTGGAACAGCAAGAGAATCAAACCCTGGCGGAAGTCAAAGACATTGAGCTCCCCCCACTGGCGGAGGGCGACGTCCGGGTCGATATAGACTGGTCCAGCCTTAACTACAAAGACGCGCTGGCCATCACCGGCAAGGGCAAAATTATCCGCCAGTTCCCGATGGTGCCGGGCATCGATTTTTCTGGCCGCGTTAACGAAAGTCGCGACCCGCGTTTTGCACCCGGCCAGGCCGTGATCCTCACCGGCTGGGGCGTGGGTGAAAACCACTGGGGCGGTCTGGCGGCTCAGGCCTGTGTGAAAGGCGACTGGCTGGTTGCACTGCCCGAGCATTTAAGTGCCCGTCAGGCGATGATCATTGGCACGGCAGGCTTTACGGCAATGCTGTGCGTCATGGCGCTGCAGGATGCAGGGCTGAAACCGCAGGATGGCACGATCCTGGTGACTGGCGCGAGCGGCGGTGTCGGCAGTACAGCGGTGGTATTGCTTAAAGCGCTAGGCTACCGCGTAGCCGCGGTTACCGGGCGTGAATCCACCCACGATTTCCTGCGTCAGTTAGGGGCCGATGAGATCCTGCCGCGCAGTGATTTCGCCCAGACCCGTCCACTGGAAAAACAGCTGTGGGCAGGCGCAGTGGATACCGTTGGCGGCGCGGTACTGGCCAAAGTCCTGGCGCAAACCAACTATGGCGGCTGTGTCGCGGCCTGCGGTCTGGCAGGTAGCTTTGAGCTGCCGACCACGGTGATGCCGTTTATTCTGCGCAATGTCCGTTTACAGGGCGTGGACTCCGTTATGGTACCCACTGCACAGCGCGGCGCCGTATGGCAACGTCTGGCGGAAACGCTGCCCGCCAGCTATTACCAGCAGGCCGCAACAGAGATTACGCTGGCGCAAGCCCCTGCTACCGCCGCCGATTTTCTGCAAAACAAAATCCAGGGACGTACGCTGGTTAACATCCACGGCTGATCCCTGCCCCGGCGCGCACCGTCGCGCCGGGTTATCCCGCGTCACCCGTTTCTTCTGAATCCCTTCGCACCCGGCTTTCGTTTCCCGAACCTGTGACATACTATCGGGTACAGCCGTAGAGCAGATAAGGAGATAAAGATGAACAATATGGGTGCACACCTGACCCCGGAAGAGGCGCTGGATCAGCTTGAAGCGCTGTATGACCGCTCGGTTACCGCCTTGCGCGACGCCATCGCGCTGTATATTGAAACCGGTCAGCTTCCCGACGCTGAAGCCCGTGCGAATGGGTTGTTCGTCTATCCGTCGCTGTCGGTAAGCTGGAACGGTAGCGCGACCAATCCCCCCAAAACCCGCGCCTATGCCCGTTTTACCCATTCGGGTTGCTACACCACTACCGTGACCCGCCCGTCGCTGTTTCGTCCCTATTTACGCGAACAACTTACACTGTTGTGCCAGGACTACGGCGCACAAATCGAAGTGGGCCTGTCAGCGCATGAGATCCCCTATCCGTATGTGATTGATGGCTCCGCCCTGACGCTGGACCGTTCAATGAGCGCCGGGTTGACACGCTTCTTCCCTACCACTGAACTGGCGCAAATTGGCGATGAGACTGCCGATGGACTGTTCCATCCCACGGAACTCTATCCGCTGTCCCATTTCGATGCGCGCCGCGTCGACTTTTCGCTGGCGCGACTGCGCCACTACACCGGAACACCGGTCGAACATTTCCAGCCCTTCGTGCTGTTCACCAACTACACGCGTTATGTCGATGAGTTTGTGCGCTGGGGCTGTAGCCAGATCCTCGATCCGGAAAGCCCTTACGTTGCGCTCTCCTGCGCCGGAGGCAACTGGATCACGGCCGATACGGAAGCGCCGGAAACCGCCGTTTCAGACCTCGCATGGAAGAAACACCAGATGCCAGCGTGGCATTTGATTACCGCCGATGGTCAGGGTATTACGCTGATTAACATTGGTGTTGGGCCTTCGAATGCGAAAACTATCTGCGACCATCTCGCGGTGCTGCGCCCGGATGTCTGGTTGATGATTGGTCACTGCGGTGGGCTGCGTGAAAGCCAGGCGATTGGCGATTATGTACTGGCACACGCCTATCTGCGCGACGACCATGTTCTGGATGCGGTGCTGCCGCCGGATATTCCTATTCCGAGCATCGCCGAAGTGCAACGCGCCTTATATGACGCCACCAAAGAGGTAAGCGATATGCCGGGCGAAGAAGTGAAGCAACGCCTGCGTACCGGCACCGTGGTGACCACCGACGATCGTAACTGGGAACTGCGCTACTCCGCTTCTGCGCTGCGTTTCAACCTGAGTCGCGCCGTGGCGATCGATATGGAGAGTGCCACCATTGCCGCGCAGGGTTACCGCTTCCGCGTCCCTTATGGCACCTTATTGTGCGTGTCTGATAAACCCCTGCACGGGGAGATCAAACTCCCCGGCCAGGCTAACCGGTTTTATGAAGGGGCGATTTCCGAACATTTGCAAATCGGCATTCGGGCTATTGATTTGCTGCGCGCGGAAGGCGACCGTCTCCATTCCCGAAAACTCCGCACCTTTAACGAACCGCCGTTCCGCTAATGACAAAAGGATCCCACATGCAATCCCCTTCACCGCTGCAAGCATTACGTGACCAGTTAGTTGCACTTGAGCTTGACGGCATCATCGTCCCACGCGCCGATGCTCATCAGAGTGAAAACTGCGCACCGCATGACAATAAATTGCAGTGGCTGACCGGTTTCACCGGGTCGGCGGGCATGGCGCTGGTGTTGCGCGATAAAGCGCTTCTGTTTGTCGACGGCCGCTACCAGGTGCAGGTGCGCAACGAGGTGGATCTGAGTGCGTTTGACATCCATCATTTGCACAACGAGCCGCTGGATCAGTGGCTTAATGCTTCACTGCCCGCCGGGAGCCGCATCGGGTTTGAGCCGTTACTGATGGTTAACAGCCAGTATCAGGCGCTGAGCGCGACGCACTGCCGGTTAATCGCGTTAACCACCGATCCGTTTGATGCTATCTGGCACGATCGCCCGGCAGCTCCGTGTGGGGCTATCCGCGAAATGCCGGTTGCGATCAGCGGTGAAAGCAGCGCCGACAAACGTGCGCGAGTTGCCCGTGTGCT
Organism: Kosakonia oryzendophytica; assembly: GCF_900094925.1. GTDB lineage: Bacteria > Pseudomonadota > Gammaproteobacteria > Enterobacterales > Enterobacteriaceae > Kosakonia > Kosakonia oryzendophytica. Next base: position 56,024 of record NZ_FMAY01000001.1, read on the forward strand.
GGCGGAAAAAGGGGCGGATTTTCTCGCTATCACCCTGCCGGACAATATTGCCTGGCTGTTGAACATTCGTGGATCGGATATCGAGATGAACCCGGTGGCGCACTCTTTTGCCCTGCTGAGCCGCGACGGCGAGGTGGAGTGGTTTGTGGCGCCACCCAAGACAGCCACACTTTCCGCCGCGCTCATCTCCACGCTGACGCTCAACGATGTTGACGCCTTCCTGCCCCGTTGCCAGCAGGTTGCGGCGGGCAAAAAGATCCTGCTCGACGGCGATTTCGCGCCTGTCGCACTACGTTTCGCCATTGAACAGCACGGCGGTGAGGCGCTGTGGGGCGCCGATCCGATTACCTTTATCAAAGCGCATAAAAACGCGGTTGAGCTGGCGGGTTACCGTGAAAGCCATCAGCAGGACGGCGCTGCATGGGTTAACTTTCTGGCCTGGCTGGCGCAGGAAGTCCCGGCCCGCGAAGCAGCCGGCAACCCGGTGACGGAACTGGAAGCTCAGCAAAAACAGCTCGAGTTCCGCCAGCGGCAGCCCGGTTTTATTGAGCAAAGCTTCAGCACCATTTCCGCCTCCGCCAGCAATGCCGCCATGTGCCACTATCACAGCAGCGAAAAAACCAACCTGCCGATTACCCGAGCTCATCTCTATCTCAATGACTCCGGTGGTCAGTACCAGAACGGTACAACCGACGCCACGCGTACCTTGTCATTTGGCCCGGTAGATCCCCAGCAACGCCTGCACTATACCGCTGTGCTGAAAGGCTTTTTGTCGATGTTCACCCTGCAATTTCCGAGCGGTACGCACGGGCATCAACTGGATGCCTTTGCCCGCCGTGCCCTCTGGGATTTAGGGCTGGATTTTGATCACGGCACCGGCCATGGCGTGGGCCACCAGTTGCTGATCCACGAGCAGCCACAGCGTATTGCCAAAAAGGTCAACCCATGGCCACTGTCTGCGGGCAATATCATGACCATCGAACCGGGTTATTACCTGGCCGATCGCTACGGTATTCGCATCGAAAACCAGGTGGAAGTGGTGGAAAGCCAGCCGGGTTTCTGCCGCTTTGCGTCGCTGACGCTGATCCCTATCGATTTAAGCCTGGTCGAATGGAATCTGCTCAGTGAACAAGAGCAGCAGTGGCTGGATGATTATCATCAGCAGGTTCGCGACACGCTATCGCCGCGGGTCGACAGCGAGGCCCGCCCGTGGCTGTTTGCCGCCACCGCGCCACTGCGCGTTCAGGCCGGGTGACGCCGCCATCAACAGATAAAGGGGCGCGGATGCGCCCTTTTTTTACGCTCATGCCTGTTCTTTAGCGCCGCCCCACCCCGCTCTTTCCTGCGCAAGAAACCCGGTGGCGACAGCATGACACAACGCCGCTTCCTGCCCGATCCCGGTATCGTCATCGTAGTAAATACCGGAGAGCCCCAGTCCCATCAGACACAGCATGTGCAACACGCGCAATGCGCGCACCTCCGGCGTGGCATCAGGATGAACAACAATACAGGGCGCAGTGGCGAACGCTATCACCATCCCCTGAGGATCTTCCCCCGGACGCTGCGGTATTCCCTCCTGATCCGGTTTAACCACGCGAATACCAAGCGCCCTGATATGCTGCACCAAACACTCAAAATAGGATTCGCTATCCACATGCTTCGGCTCCTCATCCACCGCCAGATAGCACCGGAGCGATTCCACAATCGCCTGCGCGTTACTGTCGGCGCACAAAGAGCCGACAAACGGGTTTGCACGACTCTCCGGTTGCCGCAGTTGTTCAAGGCGCTGAAGCTGCGACTGATACCACGGGTGGCGCTGCATGTCAGACAACAGTTCATGAAAACTCGCCGCCCCCATGTCGCCCCGTTGCATAAACTCTCGCATTTTTTCCGTCACAAATTCACTGTTCTTCATGGTGATTACCTTCCTGTGGTCATCAGATAAAAAGAGTATTGTCATAGCAGAAATAACCCTATTAATTTCATCGCGCTGTGGCAAATATCTTCGCATTGCACTGCGTAATAAAGGCAAATTCTTCGGCCTTGCTTCCAGAATCCAGCGTTTTAATTTACAGGCTGATAACAAATAATATTGCACAAGATCCTGTGACTCTGTTCAATATGCGTTCTGTGTATTCATGTTATTTATGCGTAATCGTTTTTACATGAAGCAATTAAATGATGAACGCATATGAATTGCAGGCATTACGCCATATTTTCGCCATGACCGTTGAAGAGTGCGCCATCTGGATAGCACCAGATAACACCACAGCGGAATGGCAGGCATGGGAAAATGGTGAGAAAGCGATCCCGGCGGATATTGTTGCAAAATTACTGGAACTGAGAAAAAAAAGACAAACTCACATCAACGCCCTTATCAGCCGAATAAATAATCGTATTGGCAATAATACGATGCGTTTTTTCGCGGATTTAGCCGCTTTTCAGACAGTATATCGTGATGGCGATTATCTGGACTGGAAAGTTTATCAGTCGGTGGCTGCCGAACTCTATGCACACGATCTGGAACATCTGTGTTAACGCGTTTGGTCCGCTCACGCCACTGACGATTCATTTTACCGTCACGCAGTACACACAAGATGAAAAATACCTATCTCTCTACTGCATTGGGTCTCTATCTGAATTACCTGGTGCATGGCATGGGGGTCATTCTGATGAGCCTCAATATGTCCTCGCTCGAACTCCAGTGGCAGACCAACGCGGCCGGTGTCTCTGTGGTGATTTCGTCGCTCGGTATTGGCCGGTTAAGCGTCCTGTTTTTCTCCGGTGTCTTGTCCGATAAGTTCGGTCGACGACCGTTTATTATCTTTGGCATGATCTGCTACCTCACGTTTTTTCTCGGCATCATTAATACACACAACATTCTCGTGGCCTACGCCTTTGGCTTTGTCGCCGGGATTGCCAACAGCTTTCTGGATGCCGGAACCTACCCAAGCCTGATGGAGGCATTTCCACGCGCACCCGGCACCGCGAATGTGCTGATCAAAGCGTTTATTTCCGCAGGACAGTTTCTGTTACCGCTGATCATCAGCCTGTTGGTGTGGGCAGAACTGTGGTTTGGCTGGTCCTTTTTGATTGCCGCGGCCATTATGCTCCTCAACGGCGTGTTTTTGCTGCGCTGCACGTTTCCTCCTCACCAAGGGCGTCAGGTTACAGCCGCCAGACCGGCGCCAGACTGCGCGGCGCCGCCTGTTAAACACCGCTGCTCGGTTATCGATCTCGCCAGCTATACGCTGTATGGCTATGTGGCAATGACCACGTTTTATCTTATCAGTCAGTGGCTTGCACAGTACGGCCAGTTTGTGGTGGGTCTGTCTTATACCGCATCCATCAAACTGCTCAGCGTGTACACCTGTGGATCGCTGCTCTGCGTATTGATTACTGCTCCGCTGGTACGGAAAACCGCCAGAACCATGGCCCTGTTAATTCTGTACACCTTCATGTCGTTTGTGGCGTTATTGACGGTGTGCCTCCATCCCAGCGTATATGTGGTGGTGATTTTTTCATTTGTCATTGGCTTCTCCTCGGCAGGCGGGGTCGTGCAGATTGGCCTGACGCTGATGGCAGCCCGCTTTCCGCATGCCAAAGGCAAAGCCACCGGTATTTATTACAGCGCGGGAAGCATCGCCACCTTTACCATCCCGTTAATCACAGCACGCCTCTCGGAGCACAGCATTGCCGATATTATGTGGTTTGATACCGCCATTGCCGCTGTTGGTTTTCTGCTGGCACTGTTTATTGGTCTGCGCAGCCGGATGGAATCCCGGCGTTTAGTCCATATATCACCGCTCGCGGAATAACCTGCCGGGTTGCCCATGCAATATTGTTGAGGCTCTTCTGCAAAATAATACGGACGTTATTTACCGTCTTAATCGCTCACGCCGGAAACCGCATTAAAGGCAATTCACATCACATTTTACCCTGCAATAAACCTGGCAAATTAAACGCCATGCTATGTATGTCCGGCCACAGCAACCACGTACAGTAATCACTAAACTCGCTGCCAGATATCACAGTGACAGGCGCGGGAGAACAAATTTAAAATTAGCATGGAGCTGTGAATAATGTCTCAGAATAAGGCTTTCAGCACCCCTTTTATCCTCGCCGTTATCTGTATCTATCTCAGTTATTTTTTACACGGGATAAGTGTTATCACGCTGGCTCAAAATATGACGTCGCTGGCGGCAAAATTTTCCACCGACAATGCAGGCATTGCTTATTTAATTTCCGGCATCGGTCTTGGCCGACTGGTCAGTATTCTCTTCTTTGGTGTAATTTCCGACAAGTTCGGCCGCAGGGCGGTAATTCTGTTAGGCGTTGTCTTATATATGTGTTTTTTCTTTGGTATTCCCGCCAGCCCGAACCTGATGGTGGCCTTTGTTCTGGCCGTCTGCGTCGGTGTCGCCAACTCGGCACTGGATACTGGCGGCTACCCAGCGCTGATGGAGTGTTTCCCGACAGCCTCCGGCTCGGCGGTGATCCTGGTGAAAGCGATGGTCTCCTTCGGGCAGATGCTCTATCCCATGATCGTCAGCTGTATGCTGCTCAATCATATCTGGTACGGCTATGGCGTCATCATTCCGGGCGTGCTGTTTGTGCTTATCACCCTGCTGCTGTTGAAAAGCCGCTTTCCCGGTCAGCAGGTGGACGCCAGTGTCGCCAAAGCATTACCGCAAATGAACAGCAAACCGCTGCCGTGGCTGGAAGGCGTCGCGTCGGTACTGTTTGGCGTTGCCGCCTTCTCGACATTCTACGTCATCGTGGTGTGGATGCCGAAGTACGCCATGGCATTTGCCGGCATGGTGGAATCCGACGCACTGAAAACCATCTCCTACTACAGCATGGGATCGCTGCTGTGCGTGTTTATCTTCGCCGTGCTGTTGAAAAAAGCCGTGCGCCCTATCTGGGCTAACGTCTTTAACGCCGGCCTGGCGACGCTGACCGCAGCGGTTATCTATTTATACCCGTCGCCGCTGGTGTGTAATGCCGGTGCTTTTGTTATCGGCTTTTCCGCCGCGGGCGGCATTCTGCAACTCGGTGTGTCCGTCATGTCGGAGTTCTTCCCGAAAAGCAAAGCCAAAGTCACCAGCGTTTATATGATGATGGGCGGACTGGCAAACTTTGTTATTCCGCTGATCACCGGTTACCTCTCAACGATTGGCCTGCAATACATCATCGCGCTGGACTTCGTTTTTGCGCTGCTGGCCTTCATCACCGCGCTCATTGTTTTCGTCCGCTACTACCGCGTATTCAATATTCCAAAAAACGATGTGCGGTTCGGCGAACGCTATTTTCAATAAACAGCTTCGATTCACGATAAAAATTCAAGGAGTCTATTATGGATGTTACTGCTAAATATGAACTGATTGGGCTGATGGCCTACCCCATCAGACACAGCCTGTCTCCGGAAATGCAAAATAAAGCGCTGGAAAAAGCCGGACTGCCTTATACCTATATGGCATTTGAAGTCGATAACACGACCTTTGCAAACGCCATTGCCGGGTTAAAAGCCTTAAAAATGCGTGGTACCGGGGTTTCCATGCCCAATAAACAGCTGGCATGCGACTATGTTGATGAATTAACCCCGGCGGCAAAACTGGTCGGTGCCATTAATACCATTGTTAACGATGATGGTTACCTGCGCGGCTACAATACCGATGGCACAGGACATATTCGCGCCATCAAAGAGAGCGGTTTCGATATCAAAGGCAAAACCATGGTGCTGCTGGGTGCCGGGGGCGCGTCCACTGCGATTGGCGCGCAGGCGGCTATTGAAGGCATTAAAGAGATTAAACTGTTTAACCGCCGGGACGACTTCTTTGAAAAAGCCGTCGCCTTCGCCAAACGGGTTAACGAAAACACCGATTGCGTGGTCACCGTGACAGACCTTGAAGATCAGAACGCCTTTGCGGCAGCCCTCGCCACAGCGGATATTCTCACCAACGGCACCAAGGTCGGCATGAAACCGATGGAAAATGCGTCACTCATCAGCGATGTCAGCCTGCTGCGCCCGGGATTGTTGGTCACCGAATGCGTTTATAACCCGCATATCACGAAGTTATTGCAGCAGGCGCAACAAGCCGGTTGCAAAACAATTGACGGTTACGGCATGTTGTTATGGCAAGGGGCTGAACAGTTCAAGCTGTGGACCGGCAAAGAGTTCCCTCTGGAATACGTGAAACAGGTCATGGGCTTCGAAGCCTGACAGGCTGGTGAATAAAAGGTACTCAATGAAAACCGTAACCGTAAAAAACCTCGTGATTGGCGAAGGGGCACCCAGAATTATTGTGTCGTTAATGGGAAAAGATATCGCCAGTGTGAAATCTGAAGCGCAGAGCTATCGCGACGCGGATTTCGATATCCTCGAATGGCGCGTCGACCATTTCGCCAATGTAGCCTCAGTTGAGGCCGTGCTGGAAGCGGCATCCGCCATCCGTACGATCATCACGGATAAACCGCTGCTGTTTACCTTCCGCAGCGCCAAAGAAGGCGGCGAGCAGGCGTTATCGGCTGAGCAGTACATTGCGCTGAACCGTGCGGCAGTCGATAGCGGCCTGGTGGATATGATCGATCTGGAGCTGTTTACCGGTGACGAACTGGTCAAAACCACCGTGGAACATGCACACGCGAAAAATGTGAAAGTCATTATGTCCAATCATGACTTCCATAAAACACCGCCGGCGGAGGAGATCGTTCAGCGCCTGCGGAAAATGCAGCAGCTTGGCGCAGATATCCCCAAAATCGCACTGATGCCGCAAAACAAAACCGATGTCCTGACGCTGCTCACCGCGACGCTGGAGATGCATGAGCGCTATGCTGACCGACCTATCATCACCATGTCGATGTCTAAAACCGGCGTAATTTCACGTCTGGCGGGTGAGGTGTTCGGGTCTGCGGCTACCTTTGGCGCGGTAAAAAAAGCCTCTGCACCGGGCCAAATATCCGTTAGTGACCTGCGAACAGTATTAACGGTATTGCATCAGGCTTAATAAACCCAATTCAGGCGGGAATAAACATGCCCGCCCTTAATTAAAACAAATGACCGGACGTGAATATTTTCAATAAATATTCCGCGGATTCGTACGCCTTTATTTCGCTGCACGGCGAATAATGCGGCTACCCGCCCGGTTATTTCGAGGAGCGATGATGAAACCTGAAAGACCCACACGCATTAATGGGCGTGTCACTGTGCTGTCTGCGCAGGACGCGGTGAATTATATTCCGGACGAAGCCACACTTTGTGTTTTAGGAGCAGGTGGCGGCATTCTTGAAGCCACCACATTAATTACCGCTTTAGCGGAGAAATATAAACAGACGCAAACACCGCGGAATCTTTCCCTCATCAGCCCGACCGGTCTGGGCGATCGCGCCGATCGTGGCATCAGCCCGCTGGCGCAGGAAGGTCTGGTGAAATGGGCGTTATGCGGGCACTGGGGGCAATCACCGCGCATCTCCGATCTGGCTGAGCAAGGAAAAATTGCTGCCTATAACTACCCACAGGGCATATTGACGCAGACATTGCGCGCCGCCGCCGCCCATCAGCCCGGCATTCTCAGTGATATCGGTATCGGGACGTTCGTTGACCCCCGCCAGCAGGGCGGCAAGCTGAATGAGGTCACCAAAGAGGAACTGATCAAGCTGGTGGAGATCGATAACAAGGAGTACCTCTACTACAAAGCGATTGCGCCGGATATTGCCTTTATCCGCGCGACCACCTGCGACAGCGAAGGTTACGCTTCGTTTGAAGATGAAGTGATGTATCTGGATGCGCTGGTGCTGGCCCAGGCTGTGCATAACAACGGCGGCATCGTGATGATGCAGGTGCAGAAAATGGTGAAAAAAGCCACCCTGCATCCCAAATCAGTGCGTATCCCCGGCTACCTGGTGGATATTGTGGTCATTGACCCAAACCAGACGCAGCTGTACGGCGGAGCGCCGGTGAACCGCTTTATCTCTGGCGATTTTACGCTCGATGACAGCACCCAACTCACCCTGCCCCTTAATCAGCGCAAGCTGGTGGCGCGCCGTGCGCTGTTTGAGATGCGCAAAGGTGCGGTGGGTAACGTCGGTGTCGGTATTGCCGATGGCATCGGGCTGGTGGCACGGGAAGAAGGCTGCGCAGACGACTTTGTCCTGACGGTGGAAACCGGGCCAGTTGGCGGCATCACCTCACAAGGGGTGGCCTTTGGCGCCAACGTGAATACCCGCGCCATTCTGGATATGACCTCGCAATTCGATTTCTACCACGGCGGTGGTCTGGATGTCTGTTACCTGAGCTTTGCCGAAGTGGATCAGCACGGTAACGTCGGCGTGCATAAATTCAATGGCAAAATAATGGGCACCGGCGGCTTTATTGATATTAGCGCCACCTCAAGAAAAATTGTGTTCTGCGGCACGCTGACCGCCGCCGGTCTGAAAACGGATATTACCGACGGCCAGTTGCGCATTGTGCAGGAAGGTCGGGTGAAAAAATTCATTTCCACGCTGCCAGAAATTACCTTTAGCGGAAAAATTGCCCTCGAACGCGGGCTGGATGTCCGTTATATCACCGAACGCGCGGTGTTTACGCTGAGAGAAGACGGTCTCCATTTAATCGAAATTGCGCCAGGCATCGACCTGCAAAAAGACATTCTGGACAACATGGAATTCACCCCGGTTATTTCCCCTCATCTGAAACAGATGGATGAACGCTTATTTATCGACGCCACCATGGGGTTCGTCTTACCCGAAGCGGCCCATTAACAGGAGTACAATAATGGATTTTTCTTTAACCGAAGAGCAGGAATTGCTGCTTGCCAGCATCCGCGAACTGATCACCAGTCACTTCCCGGAAGAGTATTTCCGCACCTGCGATCAGACGGCAACCTACCCGCGAGAATTTATGCGCGCGCTGGCCGATAATGGCATTTCCATGCTTGGAGTACCGGAAGAGTTCGGCGGCATTCCGGCAGATTATGTCACGCAGATGCTGGCGCTAATGGAAGTATCAAAATGCGGCGCACCGGCGTTTCTTATCACCAATGGGCAGTGTATCCACAGCATGCGCCGTTTCGGATCTGCCGAGCAACTGCGTAAAACTGCCGAAAGCACCATGGAAACCGGTGACCCGGCCTATGCACTGGCCTTAACGGAGCCAGGTGCGGGTTCGGATAACAACAGCGCCACCACGAGCTACACGCGCAAAAATGGCAAGGTGTACCTGAACGGGCAAAAAACCTTTATTACCGGTGCGAAAGAGTACCCTTACATGCTGGTGCTGGCACGCGATCCGCAACCGAAAGATCCGAAAAGAGCCTTTACGCTGTGGTGGGTGGATGCCAAAAAACCGGGTATCAAAGTCAACCCGCTGCATAAAATTGGCTGGCATATGCTGAGTACCTGCGAAGTCTACCTCGACAATGTGGAAGTTGAAGAGAGCGACATGGTTGGCGAAGAGGGGATGGGCTTTCTCAATGTGATGTATAACTTTGAGATGGAACGTCTGATCAATGCCGCGCGTAGCACCGGCTTTGCTGAATGCGCGTTTGAAGATGCCGCTCGCTATGCCAATCAGCGTATTGCCTTTGGCAAACCAATTGGTCATAACCAGATGATCCAGGAAAAACTGGCGCTGATGGCCATCAAAGTCGAGAACATGCGCAATATGGTGCTGAAAGTGGCCTGGCAGGCAGATCAGCAACAGTCTCTGCGTACCAGCGCAGCGCTGGCGAAACTCTACTGCGCACGAACGGCAATGGAAGTGATCGATGACGCCATTCAGATCATGGGCGGGCTGGGTTACACCGACGAAGCGCGCGTTTCCCGGTTCTGGCGCGATGTGCGGTGTGAACGTATCGGCGGCGGCACGGATGAGATCATGATTTATGTGGCGGGCCGGCAGATCCTGAAAGACTATCAGGACTAAGCGGATAATCCCTCAGTTCCCGGTAAACCGGGAACTGAGGTAACCACCTAAAACAGGACATTCTCCTGCGGATAAAAGCTGGGCAGGTGCTCTTGCTCACTCACATTATTTTTAAATTGCCGCCGGTAATCGCTTGGCGAGCAGCCGCCATGACGCAGAAAAAGCTTGGCGAAGTGATCCACATTTTCATACCCCACACGCCAGGAGATTTCCGCCAGCGAATTATCGGTATTGGTCAGCGCAAATTTGGCTTCGGTCATCCGCCGCTGGATCACATAGTTGATGGGGGAAATACGGTACTCTTTAGTAAATTCGTGACAGATATAACTGACACTGGCGCGAAATTGTTTTGACAACTGTTCGAGCGTTATTTTTTTGCGGTAATTGTTATTCAAATAGACCAGAACATCTTTAATTAATGCATCTTTTTTAATATAGCCCTGTTCCGAACGGTAGGCATTTTTAAAATTCTCGTAATACAACACCGTCAATGCATAGGCAAAGGCATCATAGACGGAGGACGTTAAGGTATTTTTACTTTGAGGTAACATTACACTCAATTCATTAAATATGCTTTTAATCACCGCTTTCCCCTGACCGGCGGAAACGACCGGACATGAATGCGGCTGCAACAACTGGTGCTCCTCCCGGTCACGAAAACGGAAGCTATGCAGGGCGCAGGTATAGGTGGTGGCAGGCGCAGTGGCATCCGATGCCACTGCGTGCAACCGCCCACGTTCAATCACCACAATATCATCCGCATGTGCGACATACAGTGAGGAGTCGATGATTAATCGCGCCACACCTTTTTTCACGTAAATAAGCTCGGTTTCATTATCGTGAACATGATGCCCTGATTCCCAGGCCGGATCATCGCTGATGACAAAGCGTGAAAATCGGGGTGTTTCCCCCTGCGCGAAAAGGGGTTCCATGGCATTATCAAAGCATCGCTGATACATGACAACCTCACATTTTGAGAATAAGCCCAAACAAAATAATAAGGATAAAATAGAGCGAGCGCTGCGGTTATTCAACTGGACTTTACAGGCGCAGAACAAGATTATTTACCGGGCATGCAAGATAATATGTTTACGCACGCAATTTATTTTCACTGACTTTTATTTTGCTTAATCGATCTCACTTTTTTTGCAAGATTGTTAGCAACGAAAACAGCTTGCCCCGTCGAAAACCCGATCCCGCTATCGCACACTATTTCCAGTCACGTTTGACCTTTCGTCGATGTTGGCGTCACCGCCAATATTCGCCCGCGACTTACAGGAGATGCCATGAAAATAATAACCTGCTTTAAACTGGTGCCTGAGGAACAGGACATTATGGTCATGCCCGACCATACGCTCAGCTTTGACAATGCAGAGGCGAAGATCAGCCAGTTCGATCTCAATGCCATCGAAGCGTCCACACAACTCGCCAGTGAAGGCGATGAGGTTACCGCACTGACCGTCGGCGGCTCGCTGCTGCAAAACTCGAAAGTACGTAAAGATGTCCTTTCCCGCGGTCCAAACAGCCTGTTTATGGTGCAGGATGCGCAACTGGAGCATGCCCTGCCGAAAGAAACCGCCCAGGCGCTGGCCGCAGCGGCAGAAAAAATAGGCTTCGATGTGATGCTGTTTGGCGAAGGTTCCGGTGACCTCTATGCCCAACAAGTGGGGTTGCTGGTTGGTGAGCTTCTGCAACTGCCGGTGATTAACGCGGTCAGCAGCATCCGGCGCGATGGCGCAACACTCACCGTTGAGCGCACGCTTGAAGAAGACGTGGAAGTGATCGAACTGACGCCGCCCGCCGTGCTCTGCGTCACGTCGGACATTAATGTCCCGCGCATTCCCTCCATGAAAGCCATTCTTGGCGCAGGCAAAAAACCGGTCAATCAGTGGCAACCCAGCGATATTGGCTGGAACCCGACCTCGCCGCAGGCGGAACTGATGGAGATCATCGTACCGCCAGCCACCACGCGCAAACACATCATCCTCGACAATGATTCGCCGGAAGCGATCGCTGCCCTGGCCGAACACGTGAAAAAAGCCCTGAATTGAGCCCAACGGAGAAGAACATCATGAGTCAATTAACCCGTGTCTGGGTACTGAGCGACAATGCTGAACGCTACGCAGAATTAATGACCGGTGCACGTCAATGGGGCCAACAGGTGCATGCCATTGTGTACGGTGCTGAACAGGCGAGCCGCCTCCAGGCACTGGGCGCAGATAGCGTGACGGTGCTTGAGCCGCATTCCGACCTGCAACGCATTGAAAACTTTGCCGAAACCCTTGCCGCTCTGATTGAGCAACAGAGCGCCGGTCAACCCGCGCTGCTACTGATGACCACGACAAAACGCTGCAAAGCCTTGGGGGCAAGACTCAGCGTGCTGCTCAACGCCACCCTGGTGAACGATGCCACGGCGGTTAGCATTGATGCCAGTGGCGTCTGTGCGCAACACCGCATGTATGGCGGTCTGGCCTTTGGTAAAGAAAAGCTGAACAGCGCACTGGCCATTATTACCCTTGCGCCAGGGGTAATGGAGCCCGCTGCCACCGATCCCTCCCATACCTGCCCCGTCATCACGGCGGAGTATATTGCGCCGCGCCATGAGATCCGTTGCCGGCAGCGCCGGGCGAAGACGTTGAGCAGTGTGGATTTGAGCAAAGCGAAACGTGTGGTTGGCGTGGGCCGTGGTCTGGCCGCACAAGACGACCTCGCTATGGTACGTGAACTGGCCAGCGTGCTGGGCGCAGAAGTGGGATGTTCCCGGCCGATTGCTGAAGGCGAAAACTGGATGGAGCGCGAGCGCTATGTCGGCGTCTCCGGCGTGTTGCTGAAGTCCGATCTCTACCTGACGCTGGGCATTTCCGGTCAGATTCAGCATATGGTCGGCGGCAATGGCGCGAAGGTGATCGTCGCCATCAACAAAGACAAAAATGCGCCGATCTTCAATTATGCCGATTACGGCCTGGTGGGCGATATCTACAAAGTCGTGCCGGCCCTGATCGACGCGCTGAGCCACTGACCCTTGTTCTTACGCAGATATCCCGCTGCGCGGACAGCGGGAAGGGAGCATAACGCATGTCGGATGAAAAATTTGATGCCATCGTGGTTGGCGCGGGCGTGGCGGGAACGGTGGCCGCCTATGTGATGGCTAAAGCCGGGCTGGATGTGCTGGTTATCGAGCGCGGTAACAGCGCAGGCAGTAAGAACATGACCGGAGGCAGGCTTTACGCACACAGTATTGAGCGCATCATGCCTGGCTTCGCGCAGAACGCGCCGATTGAGCGAACGGTGACCCGCGAGAAAATCTCCTTTTTGACCGAAGAAAACGCCGTCACCCTCGACTTTCAACGGGAAAAACCCGCCCTCCCCGCGCAGGCCTCTTACACGGTGCTGCGCAACCGGCTTGATCCATGGTTGATGGAGCAGGCGGAACAGGCAGGCGCGCAGTTTATTCCGGGCGTACGGGTGGACGCGTTGATCCACGAAGGCAACCGGGTCACCGGTGTGCAGGCGGGCGATGACATTCTTGAGGCCAATGTGGTTATCCTGGCGGACGGCGTTAACTCTCTGTTGGGCCGTTCGCTAGGCATGGTACCCGCCCCCTCGCCACACCACTATGCCGTGGGGGTGAAGGAGTTGATCGGCTTGCCCACAGCGCACATTAACGATCGGTTTAACCTCGAGGGGAATGAGGGCGCAGCGTGGCTGTTTGCCGGTTCGCCATCGAATGGCCTGATGGGCGGCGGATTCCTGTATACCAACCGTGATTCGGTCTCTATTGGTCTGGTGTGCGGGCTCGGCGATATCGGCCAGGCAAGGAAAAGCGTGCCGCAGATGCTGGAAGATTTTAAACAGCACCCCGCCATTCGCCCGCTGATTCAGGGCGGTAAATTACTGGAGTACTCCGCACATATGGTACCGGAAGGCGGTCTGGCAATGGTGCCGCAACTGGTGAGTGACGGCGTGATGATCGTGGGTGACGCCGCCGGTTTCTGTCTCAATCTGGGTTTTACCGTGCGCGGCATGGATCTGGCCATTGCCTCAGCCGAGGCGGCGGCCAACACCGCTATCGCGGCAAAACGTCAACAGGATTTCTCTGCGCAGGCATTGTCGGACTATAAACGCGCGCTGGAGCAGAGCGTGGTGATGCGTGATATGCAGCACTTCCGTAAGCTCCCGGCACTCATGGAAAACCCGCGTCTGTTTACCCAGTATCCACACATGGTGGCAGACATCATGAACGATATGTTTACCGTTGATGGCCGGCCGAACCAGCCGGTGCGCAAAATGATGATGTCCCATATGAAGAAAGTCGGGCTAATGAATTTACTGAAAGATGGCATCAAAGGGGCGACCGCATTATGAGTCAGGAAAACAGCGTTAATGTTGACGTCAAACTGGGCGTTAATAAATTCCATGTCGATGAGGGCCATCCGCACATTATTCTGGCTGATAACCCCGATATGGCTGAGTTTCGCAAATTACTTAACGCCTGCCCGGCCAACCTCTACAAGCAGGATGCGGATGGCAACATCCATTTTGACTGCGCCGGTTGCCTTGAATGCGGCACCTGCCGCGTGCTGTGTGGGGAGACCATTCTCGACAAATGGACCTACCCGGCGGGTACGTTCGGCGTCGACTTCCGCTACGGCTGAGTCCCCAATACTGCCTGAAATTCGCGAAAGGACATCCGCTCACGATGTCCTTCCTGTTCGCACGTTTAACGGTTTATTGACTGAGAAGAGTTCATGAGCGTCACGATAACGTTTAATGCTGAACGTCGGGAAGCGTACCGACGGCAAGGTTTTTGGGGCGATGCATCGCTGGGAGATTACTGGCACCAGACCCTACGCGCCATGCCAGATAAAGTCGCCGTGGTGGATAACCACGGCGCGTCTTATACCTACGCGGCGCTTGATCACGCCGCAAGTTGTCTGGCGACATGGTTGTTGAACAACGGCATTCAGCCTGGCGATCGCGTGGCATTCCAGCTTCCTGGCTGGTGCGAATTTACCGTGATTTATCTGGCCTGCCTGAAAACCGGCGCGGTTTCCGTGCCGTTGCTGCCTGCGTGGCGGGAAGCGGAACTGGTGTGGGTGTTAAACAAATGCCAGGCGAAAATTTTCTTTGCCCCTACCCTGTTTAAACAGAGCCGCCCGGTGGATCTGATCCTGCCGCTGCAAAACCAGTTACCCGGCTTACAGCGCATTGTTGGTGTGGATAAACTGGCTCCGGCGACAACCACGCTCAGCTTCCACCAGCTACTGCAAGATAACGCCCCGCTCGCCGCACCACGCCAGGTGCACGGCGATGCACTTGCCGCCGTGCTGTTTACCTCCGGCACCGAGGGGATGCCAAAAGGCGTGATGCTGACGCACAACAATATTCTCGCCAGCGAGCGGGCATACTGCGCGCGGCTGAATCTGACCTGGCAGGATGTGTTTATGATGCCTGCCCCGCTGGGGCACGCCACAGGTTTTCTGCACGGTGTCACCGCGCCGTTTCTGATTGGCGCACGCAGCGTGTTGCTGGACATCTTTACGCCGTCCGCCTGCCTTACGATGCTGGAGCAACAGCGTTGCACCTGCATGCTCGGTGCGACACCGTTCGTTTATGACATTCTGTGCGCGATAGAAAAGCAGCCAGCCGATCTCTCGTCACTACGTTTCTTTCTCTGCGGTGGAACCACTATCCCGAAAAAAGTGGCGCAGGGTTGCCAGCAATTAGGGATCGCGCTGCTAAGTATTTATGGTTCGACGGAAAGTTCGCCCCACGCGCTGGTCAATCTTGACGATACTCCCTCACGAATGATGAATACCGATGGTTATGCCGCAGCCGGAGTGGAAATTAAAGTGGTGGATGAGTCGCGTAAAACGCTGCCGCGCGGAATGGAAGGAGAAGAGGCGTCACGCGGACCCAATGTGTTTATGGGGTATCTCGGTGAGCCGGAGCTGACCGCCCGCGCGCTGGATAAAGAAGGCTGGTATTACAGCGGCGATCTCTGCCGCATGGACGATGCGGGGTATATCAGCATTACCGGGCGTAAAAAAGATATCATCGTGCGCGGCGGCGAGAACATCAGTAGCCGCGAAGTGGAAGACGTGCTGTTGCAGCATCCAGCCATTGAAGATGCCTGCGTGGTCGCCATGCCGGATGAGCGGCTGGGCGAGCGCTCATGCGCTTATGTCGTGCTGAAAGTGCCAGGGCAACCCCTGCCGCTGGCGGACGTGGTGGCGTTTTTCAGCCGTAAGCGGATGGCGAAGTATAAATACCCGGAACGCATCGTCATCGTGGATAAACTGCCCAGAACATCCTCCGGCAAGATCAAAAAATTCCTGCTGCGCCAGGACATTATCCGGAGGATGAGCAACGAGAACGAATGCAGCAGCCCGGCGCGGCGCTACTCTCATTCTTAGACGCGCGGCGGTCGAATCTGCCGGTCTGCTGGCCTACCCCCATCAGATCGGCAAACCACCCGGCATTATTTGGGCTGCGGTGTTTTCATTAACATCGCCGTCAGGGCAGAAAGCAGACACCCTACCATCAGATAAATCGCCACCGAATGCCACTCACCGCCGGAGAAGGTTAACAATGCGGCGGCAATAAACGGCGTAAACCCACCGCCCACCACGCTGGCGACCTGGTAACCCACACCCGCGCCACTGTAGCGATAACCCGCACCGAACATTTCAGTGAACATCGGCTGTTGCACGCAGACCACCATATCGTGGGCGATATTGGCCAGCATCAACGAGAAAATCACCACACCGAGGATCGATCGCGCCTCCAGCGCCATAAAGAACGGAAACGCGCTCAACGCGCCCAGCAACGCGCCGGTAATATAGACGCGTCGCCGGCCGTAGCGGTCCGCCATCCACGCGAACAGCGGAATAGTCAGGCAGCTGATTCCGCCAACCAGCAGGCCAATATTGAGAAACAGCTCGCGCGGTAACCCGAGGTTCTGCGTCGAGTAGTTAAGCGCAAAGGCCGTGACGATATACATCGTCAGCAGTTCACACAGGCGCAGAGCGATAATTTTTAAAAATGCAGCCGGGTGACGCACCAGCGCTTCAAACACCGGCAGACGTTTTTTCTCACCCGTTGATTGCTGTGCCTGCGCGTGCTCAAACTCGGCGGACTCTTCCATACCATTGCGCACCCACAGCGCCCCCAGCACCAGCACAATGCTGAACAGGAACGGCAAACGCCAGCCCCAGCTCAGGAACTGCGCATCGGTGGTCAGACTGCTGATTAACGACACCAGCCCGGTGGAAAGCAGCAGGCCAACGCCATACCCCACCTGCACACCGCTACTGTAGAAAGCTTTTTTACCGTTGGGCGCACTTTCCACCGCCAGCAGCGCCGCACCGCCCCATTCGCCACCGACAGCAAAGCCCTGAAGCGCACGGAGGATCACCAGCAGCGTGGGAGCCCACCAACCGATGGTGGTAAATGACGGCAAAATACCAATACAGGCGGTGGCGATGCCCATCATCCAGACGGTCATCATCAACATCCGTTTGCGTCCCAGACGATCGCCAAAATGGCCGAAGATAATGCCGCCCAGCGGACGGAACAAGAAACCGACGCCAAAGGTGGCGAAGGCGGCGAGCGTGCCCATCGCCGGATCGATCTGCGGGAAAAACTCGCGGTTAAACACCAGCGCCGCGGTAATGCCGTAGAGCAGAAAATCGTACCAGTCGACTACCGCGCCGGCAAAGCTGCCCCAGGCAGCACGGCGGGCGCGGTGAAGTGAAGGTGTCTCCTCGTTGGGGCGGGGGGTAATGAGCGTGGAGTCCATAGTTGTCCTGTCCGTTCCTAATCTGAATTTTTATAGTTATGTATTGCGGGAAAAGATTACTCACATCGTACGCAGCAAAATAAAAGCCGCACCTGAGACTACAGCGACAAGCGGCGGGAGAAAACCCTTTTACGGGACGACGGGCATGAATGGGGAATTCAACTCAGGGAAAGCGGATGCATAGAACATTATCCGGTGAAGCCTGCAAACAGGAGCAGAGAGAGGTTAACGCCGCACCATAGTGATCTGCTGTGTGACGAATGCACTGCGGAAATATTCACGCAGCGCCGCCATCGCTGGGGTAAAACGGGCATCATAGCGCCACGCCAGACCGACGCTCATCGGATGCACATTATTAACCAGCGAACGGGTCTCAATGCGCCGCCCCTCCAGCGACCACGGCCGATAAACCAGGTCTGATAAGATGGTAACGCCCGAACCGTTGGCGACCATACTGCGTACCGCCTCAACGGAGCTGGTGCGCAGGATGACGCCAGGACTCGCCCCGGCCTCCTCCCAGTAGCGCATGGCGCTGTCTGCCGCTTCATCAACGGTGAGCATAATAAAGGGTTCATCGGCCACATCCGCCAGCGTCACCTGCGATTTTTCGCATAACGGGTGGCGCGATGGCAGCCACAACCGGCGCGTTGAGTTAAACAGGGTTTCGGCATAAATCGACTGATGGCGCAAATTACCGGTCAACACCAATGCCATATCCAGCGTCTGGTCTATCAGACCCTGCTCAATATCCTGACGCTCATACTCGAATAGCTGGATATCAATGTGCGGGTAGTCCTGCATCAGCCGCTGAAGGTGAAACGGTAAAAAATAGCCAATCACGGTGTAACTTGCCGCCAGACGCAGCGTGCCGCGCACACCGGTATCGCTGACCGGCATACTGCGCACGGCATTTTCTACGGTCTGCAAAACGGTATAAGCATGATTGAGAAAGTGATTTCCGTAGTCCGTCAACATCATGCCATGCACCGAACGGGTAAACAGTTTCTTGCCCAGCAGCTGCTCCAACTCCTGAATAGCGCCCGTCACCGCCGACTGCGAAATATTGAGATGGACAGCGGCCAGCGAGATCTGCCCCATTTCAGCCGTGGCGACAAAATAACGGATCTGGCGTAGCGTCAGCATTGATTTGCCCTCTGATCATTTCATCGTAAATGTTCACAAATATGCGTTCTGTTTTTCTGATACCAGCGTATCTAAAAATACTACTTTCCGGATACAAATAAATATTCATATAGTGAATTAATGCTCCCCACCGGAAATAAGAAATTATTATGATGCGAACCGTAGATATCAACTCCGATATAGGAGAAAGTTTTGGACCATGGGTAATCGGCGACGGTGTTGACAATGAATTAATGACGATAATAAGTTCCGCCAATATTGCCGCTGGCTTTCATGCTGGCGACCCCAATATTATGCGCCGAACCGTTGAGGCAGCGAAAAAAAATGGCGTCGCGCTTGGCGCTCATCCCGGATTCCATGATTTACAGGGGTTTGGCCGCCGATATTTATCCATCCCAACAGAAGAACTGGTTAACGATATTATTTATCAGTTGGGGGCATTACGCGAATTCGCTCGTTTATATGCGTTGCCGTTGCAACATATAAAACCCCACGGCGCATTGTATATGTACCTGGCGCGGGATGAAGCGGCAGCACAGCATTTTGTCTCCATCCTGCATCAACTCGACGCCGAACTTTACCTCTACTGTATGGCGAACTCGGCGGTCTGGCAGGCAGCTCAACGGCTGGGACACCCGGTAATTACTGAGTTTTATGCCGACAGGGAGTATGACGATCACGGGTTTATCGTCTTCACCCGCAGCACGGGTCGCCTCAGCGTGCAGGCGATCACAGAGAAAGTGTTAATGGCCTGCCTGGAGGGGAAAGTGAAAACCGTGACCGGCAATATCATCCCTGTGCGTTTCGATTCAATTTGTATCCACAGTGATACACCTGGCGCACTGGAAATTATCAGTTCGGTAAAAAAGGCGCTGGTGAACAATGGCATTACCGTCTGTTCACCGGTCGCAAAGAAATAAGACCCGCTTATCTGGAGAAAAATACAATGTCTGATATTGAGGTTATTTCACCGTTGCCAGGTGTTTTTTATCGGCAGCCATCACCGGAAGCCCCACCCTTTGTTGAGACCGGAGATAAAGTCACACCGGATACGGTAATTGGTTTAATTGAAGTCATGAAGCAGTTCAGCGAAATATTCGCCGAGACCCGAGGAACAATAACCGCCATCACCATACAAAATGGTGATGCCGTCGAACCCGGACAGGTTCTGGCCATAATAAAAACCGATAACGAATAAGCGCAGCGGAGGAGATATGGCGGGGAAAATAAAAAAACTCCTGGTTGCTAACCGTGGAGAAATCGCGGTGCGTATTATTCGTGCTGCGCAAACACTGGGGATCCCAACGGTAGCGGCTTGTAGCGAGGCTGACAGTGAAAGCCTCGCTGCCACTCTGGCCGATGAGGTGTGCATTATTGGCCCGGCGCCAGCTGCACGCAGTTATCTTAATATCAACGCACTACTGGAAGCCGCAGCACAAAGCGGCGCGAATGCTATTCATCCCGGTTATGGTTTCTTGTCGGAAAACGCCCAGTTTGCCGAGCGGGTGGAACAGGCCGGGTATATTTTCGTCGGACCGGATGCGCAAACCATCCGTGTGATGGGGGATAAAGCCGCCGCGCGCCGCACTGCAGCAGACGCGGGCGTACCTGTTGTGCCGGGCTCACGGGTGCTGGAAACGGTGCAGGCGGCGCAGATTCGTGCCGGAGAAATCGGTTATCCCTGTCTGATTAAAGCGGCCGCTGGCGGCGGTGGGCGCGGGATCCGCGTGGTCGAGGATGACGAGGCGCTGGCGCGTGAATTCCCTGTCGCTCAGAGTGAATCGAAAGCCGCGTTTGGCTCCAGCGCCGTCTACCTCGAGCGGTTTATCGCTCGCGCACGGCATATCGAAGTGCAGATCTTGGGTGATGGTGAACAGGTGATCCACCTGTTTGATCGCGAATGTTCGTTGCAGCGCCGTCGGCAGAAAATCTTTGAGGAAGCACCCTCGCCCGCCCTGCGTCCTGACCAGCGTGCCGCGCTTTGTGACAGCGCGGTGCAACTGGCACGGCACTTACGCTACCGCGGTGCAGGCACGCTGGAATATCTGTTTGATGAAACGCGCGGCGAGTTCTGGTTCATCGAAATGAATACCCGTATCCAGGTGGAGCATCCGGTGACTGAAATGGTGACGGGCGTCGATCTGGTGCAATGGATGCTGCGTATTGCCAACGGTGAGTCGCTGACACTGGCGCAGTCGGATGTCCGTCTGAGCGGTAGTGCCTGCGAAATGCGCATTAACGCCGAAGATCCTGAGAAGAATTTCTTTCCCTGCCCGGGGCTAATAGACGGCGTGGTGTGGCCGGGAGGCGAAGGGATCCGCATCGACAGCCATGTTTTCAGCGGCTACCGCGTTCCGCCCTGGTATGACTCCTTACTGGCCAAAGTGATCGCCTGGGGCGCGGACCGCCCCCAGGCACTGGCTCGCGCACGCCAGGCGCTCGATACCCTTGAACTTCGTGGCATCAAAACCACCGCGCCGCTTCATCAATGGCTGCTGCAACATCCGAAATTGCAAGCGGGTGAATTCACCACCACCACCCTCGAGCAGTGGCTTGCGGAACGCGACCGTGCCTCATCGGCTCAGATACAGGAGATCCGTCGCTATGGTCAGTAACCCGATTCGCTACTCGTTTGGCGGAGATGAGCACCTCTTTGCCGAAATTGAAGAGTCCATGTCGTTAAGCGCGTTTTTCCGCGGTCTGACGCTGACACGGGCGTTGGAAGCATGCCAGCTTCCCGGCGTACTGGATATTTGCCTTGCTAACGCCTCTTTCCAGGTGCGTTTCAACCCGGATGAACTCCCGCCCGACACCCTGCTTGCCAGACTACAGACGCTGGAGGCCGACAGTGACGGCGACAGCACGCTGGCGACGCGCATTATTGAAGTCCCGGTGCTGTACAACGACCCATGGACACACGAGACGTTAATGCGTTTTCGCGATCGTCACCAGGCGCCGGAAGGAAGCGACCTCGATTATGCCGCCCACATCAATGGTTATACGGATAAAGATGCGTTCATTGCCGCACACAGCGGGACGCCATGGTTCGTGTCGATGGTGGGTTTTGTTGCCGGGCTGCCGTTTATGTATCAGATGGTCGGGCAGGAAAAACAGTTGCAGGTGCCGAAATACTTGCGCCCACGTACCGATACACCGGGTTTGTCTCTCGGTCATGGCGGCTGTTTCGGCTGTATCTACTCCGTGCGAGGCGCGGGGGGATACCAGTTGTTTGGCATCACACCGATGCCCATTTACGACCCGGCGCAGCGTCTGCCGTATCTGCAAAGCGAAATGGTGTTTTTCAAAGCGGGAGACATTGTTCAGTTTCGGGCGATCGACCGCCAGACCTATGACGACATCCGTGAACAGGTGAAAAACGGCGTATTTTCTCCGCGCATTCGCGATGTGACGTTTGTGCTTGCCGACTTTCTTGACGATCCACAGGGTTATCCGCAGCAGTTGAAAAGGGGGCTGTATGACCATCAATGTGATTAAGCCCGGCCTTGCCACCACAGTGCAGGATAGAGGGCGTGAAGGGTATTACCACCTCGGGATACCGCCCTCCGGTGCGCTGGATCCCTACTCGATGCAGATGGCGAATCTGTTGGTGGGAAACGCGGTGGATGATGCCGTGCTGGAGATGACGCTGCTGGGGCCGGAGCTCCATTTTTCCGTCGACGCGCTGGTGGCTGTGTGCGGCGCGTCGATGACGCCGATTATCGACAATCAACCGGCCGCTACGCACACCGCGTTGTATATCCGCGCCGGGCAACATTTGCGCTTTGCGTCTGCGCGCCAGGGATGCCGTGGCTACCTGGCTATCGCTGGCGGCATTGATGTGCCGCGCGTCCTGGGTAGTCGCTCAACCTATACGCTGGGTGCGCTGGGAGGTTTTCAGGGGCGTCGGCTGGCGGCGGGTGACGTGTTAAACACTCACCCGGTCAACGAAGCGCGTTCCCGCCGGGAAGGTAACACCGTTCCCGACGCGTTACTGCCGGTACTGGAGAAATCCGTCACCCTGCGATTGGTGCCGGGTCTCTATATTCATCGCCTGACCCCAGCGGCAGTAGACACATTCTTTGCTGACAGCTGGCATGTGAGCACCGAAGCCGACCGGACAGGCTACCGCCTGAAGGGCGGACAACCCCTGGCGTTCACGCCGCGGACGCCGCCGTTTGGCGCGGGCTCCGATCCTTCCAATATTGTCGATGCCTGTTACCCGATTGGCTCGGTGCAGGTGCCGGGAGGAGTGGAACCGATTGTTCTGCTGCGCGATGCGGTGTCGGGCGGCGGTTATATGACGCTGGGGACAGTTATCAGCCCCGATCTTGCCATTCTTGGTCAGCTACAGCCGAATCAACACGTTCGCTTTATGCCCGTCACGCTGGAGGAGGCGCTGGTTGCCCGCCGTCAGTCTCAGCAGCGGCTGGCGCAGTTAGCGAACGCGTTGCGTTAACCCTGCCAGGGGCATCGCCCCGTGGCATCACTCTTTGGTTATTGCGTGTTTCAGGAGGTTGCTATGGCTTCAGCTCCACAATCCCGCGCTGCGGATAATGTTGATCGGTCAGCGCTGCCGGAACCGGTGCGCATGGGAAAACTCTCCCTCACGATGGCCTGGTGGGCGGTGTGCAGCGCCGTGTTTTACATAGTGGTTGGCGCGTCTCTGGCACTGACCTACGGCGCGGTTAACGCCATTATTGGGATGGCATTATCCGTTGTTTCATACGGTTTGATTAACAGCGTTATCAGTCGCTTCGCCATCCGTAGCGGCTTGTCTGTCGCCCAGTTCTCACGCCGCCTGTTCGGGCGTATGGGCGCATCACTGGCGACGCTGATCTTCTTCTCCACGGCCATTTATTACGCCGTGTTTGAAGGCTCCGTTATCGCCTTTGCCATTAACCATCTCTTTCCGGGCGTGGTCTACTGGGCGGCGGCAGCGCTGGTGGTGCTTTACAGCGTGCCACTGATTTTCGGCAGCGTTCAGCACTGGCTGGATAAATTTAACGGCGTACTGCTGCCGTTCTATCTACTGGGGTTACTGGCGACGATCGTCGTTTCGGTGATGCACTACGGCTACCAGGCAAACTGGCTCCAGTATGGCCCGGCCAATCCTTCTCCGTGGGGCTGGTGGAATTGCTTCACCTATTACATGGGCGTCTGGGTATTAATGATGTACACCTTCGATTACGCCCGGTTTGGTCGCGAAGAAGACAGTAAGTACCATGCACGTTTCAACTTCGGCATGCCGTTCTATCTGGTCACGTTTTTCCTCAATGGCGTGGCGGGTATTTACCTCGCCAGCAGCCTTCGCGATGCCGGGGCACTCAGCGAAACTGCGGTAGTTGTCGCGATTTTAAACCTGCTGGGGATAGCCGGGTTGGGATTTGTTTGGGTAACGCAGACGCGAATTAATACCGCCAACTATTATCTCGCCACCGTCAATATGCAGGTCTTTTTCCACAGTTTGTTTAACCTGAAGTTGCCCAAGCTGGTCTGGGCATGCGTGGTAGGTGGGGTGGTGTATATCCTGATGCTGGCGGATGTGTTCGCCTGGTTGTTGCAAGCGCTGGCCTATCAGGGTGTTTTCGTGGTGGCCTGGGTGGGCGTGGCATTGGCAGGAATTGCCCATAACGTGCCGCCCGATCACGAACACGTCGCCATCAATCCTGTGGGGGTGGGGGCGTGGTTTATCAGCGTAGCGCTGGGGATTGTATTAATGCAAGGACCCGCCTCATTCGCCGCGTTTTCGGCAGTGGCCACATTTGTCTCCGCCTGCGGTTTATACACGCTCTTTAGCCAGTGGGCGCGGGTGAGCGTCAATAAACTGCCGAAGCCCCGACGTCCGGCCAGCGTTCGCCGCTGATCGATAATTGGCAGTACAGTAGAAAAGCAAAAAGCCTGCTCGTAAGCAGGCTTCTTAAATTTGGCTCCTCTGACTGGACTCGAACCAGTGACATACGGATTAACAGTCCGCCGTTCTACCGACTGAACTACAGAGGAATCGTCTGAACGGGGCGAATATTAGCGGTGCCCCCTGCCCTTGTCAAAGCCTGAATTCACATTTCAGTGCGTTTGCCGAATTATTCTCCACTCTGTGCAGAAAGAGGGCGTTGCGCCGGCGTTTTCTGCGGCTTCGGATACTTCCACAGCCAGCGCCCGCTGACCATACGCCAGTAAAACAACACGCCGCGCACCGCCCAGTCGAGGAACATCCCCAGCCAGACCCCGATGACGCCCATGCCGAGCATGATCCCCAGCACGTACCCCGCCACCACGCGGCAACCCCACATACCCAGCATCGACACCCACATAGCGAAACGGGCGTCACGTGCGCCTTTCAGCCCGGCAGGCAACACCCAGGAGGCCGCCCAGATTGGCATAAATGCAGCGTTAAGCCACAGAAGCACTTTAACCACCTCTTTTACATCCTCTTCCCGGGTGTAAAACGAGGCGAACAGCCCTGCAAAGGGTGCCGTCCCCCAGGCAATCGCCGTCAGAACAAGCGTTGAAAGCCAGAACACATGCCGCAATTGCCGTTCCGCCTGCGCGATCTGCCCTTTGCCCAGCCGTTTGCCGGTGATAATGGTCGAGGCAGAACCGAGGGCGTTGCCCGGCAGGTTGATCAGTGCCGCCACCGAGAAGGCGATAAAGTTACCGGCGATGACGTTGGTGCCCATCCCGGCGACAAACATTTGCGTCAGCAGTTTGCCGCCGTTAAACAGCACAGACTCGATGCTGGCGGGAATGCCGATGCCCATCACTTCCCAGATAATGGCGAAGTTAAGTTTCTCGAAGTAACTTTTGAGCGAGATACGTAGCGCCGGGTTAAACCCAATCATCAACACCCAGATAATCGCTACCGCACCAATATAACGGGAGACCGTCAGCCCCAGCCCTGCACCGGCGAAGCCCATGCCTTTCCAGCCAAACAGACCGTAAATCAACACGCTGCTGATCAGAATATTGAGGATGTTCATCCCGCCGTTAATCAGCAGCGGGATTTTGGTATTGCCCGCCCCCCGCAGCGCGCCGCTGCCGATAAGCGCAATGGCCGCCGCCGGGTAGCTAATGACAGTCAGTTCCAGGTAAGTCAGCGCCAGTGCTTTCACCTCCGGCGTGGCCGACCCGGCGATAAAATCAACAATTTGCGTGCCAAAGGCGTGGATAACCGCCGCCAGCACAATGGCAAATAAGGTCATGATAACCAGCGATTGCCGCGTGGCCGCCCTCGCCCTTTCCGCGTCGAGTTTACCGAGGCTAAAGGCCACGACGACCGTGGTACCCAGATCGATAGCCGCAAAAAAAGACATCACCACCATGTTGAAGCTGTCTGCCAGGCCAACACCCGCCATCGCTTCTTTACCTAACCAGCTCACAAGGAAAGTACTGAGCACGCCCATCATCAGGACGCAGGTGTTTTCCAGAAAGATAGGTACGGCAAGGGGGGTGATTTCTCGCCAGAGCAGGACACGGTAACTCTTACGCTTTTTGTACCAGGGGGTGCGCATGACAGCCTGGCGCAGGGTGGTGACGACGTTCAAAATTTTCCTTAGCACAAAGGGTGAAACCTCATTTCAAATAATGGGGGAGAAACCCTGATCCTGCAAAGCATTTCCTGAGAAATCGTTGCTTATTGCGGCAAACTGTCGAGGGAAGCAGCAGACAAACGCGCTGAGCTAAAATGAGGTTTGACAAATGTTTTTTCGCCGCTAAGATAAGCCTCCACAACGATTCCTCTGTAGTTCAGTCGGTAGAACGGCGGACTGTTAATCCGTATGTCACTGGTTCGAGTCCAGTCAGAGGAGCCAAATTTAAGAAGCCTGCTTACGAGCAGGCTTTTTGCTTTTCTACGTCATCACATTTCCGTATCCTCTGGCCGTTGCGAACCCCGCCACGAAACCGTATGGTGAAAGTCCCCTGCCCGTTGGGTTGTCATTGCTTTGTATGTTGAGGAAAAATGGACGCTTTATTTGTCTATGGGACGCTTCGTCCAGGCCATGCTAATGCGCATATTCTGGAAAATATCGGCGGCGAGTGGTTGCCAGGTTATGTAACGGGTACGTTTTACGCGCGTGGCTGGGGCGCCGCTGCGGATTTTCCGGGAATTGTGCTGAATAACGATGGCGCGCAGGTGCAGGGTTATCTGTTTTTATCCGACAACCTGGAGGCACACTGGCCAATGCTGGATGAATTTGAAGACGGCTATGATCGCGTCGAAGTGACGGTAACCACGGTAGATAACCGACACGTCACGGCGTGGATTTATCAGTTACAGCCAGCGGTGTAGCGATATCCAACTTAGGTGATTTACATACATGATGGATATGAAGCGTTTGATTATTTCACTCTTGCTGATTTCTCCGGCCGCCCTTGCCACCGATGAGTTGTCGTCGCCTGAAAGTACAGCCCTCATTTTTAATCGATGGTATATCGGGCCGCTTTAATCACGAGGCCTTAGCAAAGGCCTCGTCGCAGGACGGACATGAATGACGCTTGCGGGCCTGAGATATCCTTGCGGATAACCCTCATCTTTATTTCATCCAGTAATTCAGCACCACAGCGCACGTCCCGTTTGCGGCAATTGTCATGAGCAAATTGGGCTGGTTATTTTCACTGGTACAAATCGGAACAATATATACCAGCGAGTTTTTGGCCGGTCTTTGCGATTGTCCATTCATCACCACATGACCGCCAAGCGCATTTTGAGGGCAGACGGCACCCGTGGCACTATGAACACCGGGGTCGAAACCACATTTTTCTCGGTATATCGCTATCCAGGACTTATTATCAATTTTGGGATCATTGGTTGAGCCAATAACATTTAAGAATTGTTGTCCTTGATTCCAGGTGGTGATGCTATTAAAGGTCGATCTCACTTGCATGTCAGCAGGTGGTACGGATTTCACCTCACTGGTTGTTTGCGTATTTTGCGTATTTACTTTTGCACTACTTGTTTTTTCTCCGGTTTGCGATGAACTACAACTGCTCAGTGCTATAACAACCGCTAATAATGTAAATAGCTTTTTCGTTTTCATACGCCCCTCATATCTCAACAGATTAAGGATAACAAATGAATATATTCACTACATTTAAAAGCAGACGAACGTGTAAAGCGCGATTTCGGTACACGTATTTTCAGCACGAGTCATATTGCAGAGTCGCGCAGGAATTCTGGCAAGCAGATAATCATTTGCCGATGCTTTAATGGTAAATGGTGTGTGTAGTCTTCCGTGGGAATAAATTTCAGCCCAATATCTCCTCTGATCTGTTTTTTATAAAATCAGGTTTATATCAGATTCAGGATATATGCCTGACCCCCTTCGCTTTGTGGTTAAGTTTTCTGTTTTAATGCAGCAAAAATCACATTACTTTATGCACAAAAATGCAAACTTAACATTTTTTTGCAATTCAAATCACAAATCCCATGACAATATCTGCTCCGGAAGTACCCGGAAAATCTTCTGAGGGATTTCAACAGTATGCTGAAACGGGCCGAATCGCCCACGCTTTCTGACTGTTCAGGTGTGGCCTGGCACGCCGGACACGAGGTACCAGAACGCCTCGCTTTTGACCAACGTGTGACTTTTATTCCAGAGTACACCCGCAGTCATACCAGCACTTAAGCGTGCTGTCGCCCCCTTGTCAGGGTCGTGTCGCCTGTCTGTCGTGTTCGTTGAGGGGCAGATGTGCGAATATGTCTCTGTCAACAATCAGCGGGAAGTATCAATGGACATGGGTGAAAAGGTGAAAGAGTATCGGCTCAGAAATGCCTGGTCACAAGAGCAACTGGCTGAGCTGGCCTCTCTTTCAGTACGAACAGTGCAACGTATAGAAAATGGGCATAAACCCGGGCTGGAAACGCTCAGCGCACTGGCCTCCGTATTTAATGTCAACGTTTCTGAACTGTCCGGAAACATGACGCAGGCGGAGGAAACGCTGGATACGCGTATCAGTGAGGCCAGGCTCCGCGTTGAACAGGAAACGCGTTTTTATCGTGCACTCATTATTGCCCTGTTTGTCTGCAGCGTGCTGATGGTGGTCAATTATCTCTCCTCGCCAGGGAGCTACTGGTCTGTGGTGGTGACATTCATATGGGGTTCGCTTATTGCCTTTCGCGCCCTGAGGATCTTTGTCTTAAAAGATCGCATCGCCACGTGGCAACAAAAAAGAGTACAGCGCCTGCTGCGAGAAAAGAACGACCTTTCAGGCCGGGAAAAATAATCAGCAGTGAATAATGGCTGATTAATTCATTTTTATTTGCATAGCCGGGTTATTTTTACAGCCCGGCAACAGTTACGCCTAATCGACGAGGTGAAAACATGTCTTTTTTTCCGTATATCCAAAACACGCCTGTCTGGGTGTGGATCCTTTTTATTTACCTGCTTCATCGCGGTATTAACGCCCTCTTCGACAGAGAAATGCGGCCGGGCAGATTGTTCTTTCTTCCGGTGTTTTTCCTGCTTTGGGGAATATATGGCATCACGCATGAAATATTTCATCCTGAGCTGAGTTTGTTCATGATGATAATTGGCGCACTGGTAGGCATTGCTGTTGGATATCTAATATGGCGCTCACAACCGCCGCTCAAATATTCTGATACGCCGGGGCTCATTATTCGCGCCGGAACACCGTTAACCCTGGGGTTAATCATCATTGCATT
Source organism: Kosakonia oryzendophytica (assembly GCF_900094925.1). Classification (GTDB taxonomy): domain Bacteria; phylum Pseudomonadota; class Gammaproteobacteria; order Enterobacterales; family Enterobacteriaceae; genus Kosakonia; species Kosakonia oryzendophytica. Next base: position 85,550 of record NZ_FMAY01000001.1, read on the forward strand.
TAGCCTTAAATATGTATTGACCGCAACTATTTATCTTCATCCCGAATTACGTGAAGCGCAGTCGTTTAGTCTTCTCTTCGGATTACTTACGGGGTTTGTCGACGGTATTTTCTGGGGAGGAACGCTAAGGGTATTTGTGCCGTGGTATAAAAAAGATCGCCTGCGCAAACACACGCCAATTTAACCCTCGGGCTGTGGCGCAACACGCAAAAAAAGACGACAGTGAGGTGTCGTCTAAAAGTGGAACATCGCGAGCCCCTGTCAGGGTCATGGGAGCCTTCTTATGATGTCTGTTCAGTTCACTGCCAGCCGCAGACCTAAATCTTCCGGATAGGGGGCAAAGTAGTTCTGTTGCAACAGATAGCGATCCGGGTACTCACCCAGGTAGTGTTTCAGTAGCGTCAACGGCGCCAGGATAGGCAGCAACCCGTTGCGGTAATGAAGGATCACGTCGCGCAGTTCGCCCCGCTGTCGGCTGTTCAGATGTTCACGGAAGTACCCCTGAATGTGCATCAGCACATTGGTGTGGTTTTCCCGCGAGGCGGTTTTTTTCAGGATCGCCATCAGCTTTTCACGGTACGCCACAAAGAAGGCGTCCAGATCTTCCCACTCGTGCAATGAGGCAACAAACGGCCCAATCTTGCGGTAGCCCGCCTGATGGTGAGCCAGCAGTTGAAGTTTGTAGCGGCTGTGGAAGTCCAGCAACGCGCGGCGGGTCAGGCCGTTAGCCCGCAGGGTGTTAAGTTCATGGAGCGCAAAAACACGCTCCACAAAGTTTTCCCGCAGCACCGGATCGTGCAGGCGACCATCTTCTTCGACCGGTAACCACGGGTACGCTTCGAGTAGCGCGCGGGTAAACAGCCCTACCCCCTCTTTACGCCCGCGATTGCCCTTTTCATCGTACAGACGCACGCGCTCCATGCCGCAGCTTGGCGACTTGGCGCAGACGATAAAGCCCGACAGCGCGCCCAACCGGGGGAGATACGTGTCGGTAAATGCGGCCATTTTTTCCGTCACATCATCGTGTGGCGCATGGCTGAAGCGCATCCGGAAATCGCCGTCGCTGGTCTGAACCAGGCGCAATGCCGGGCGAGGCACAGGCAGACCGATGGCCATTTCCGGGCAGACAGGCTGGAAAGCCACCCATTGCCCGAGGCCGTCCATCACAAAGCCCATGCGTTTATGGCCACCGTCAAACCGAACAGCAGAGCCGGTTAAACAGCCGCTGATCCCAATAACAGGTTGCGTGTTCATGGCGATCTCCTCTTACTGCGCTTGTCGGGTGAAGAACAGCGTGACCGTTGCAACGGTAATGCCGAATTTCTTCATCCTGGTTTTATTAAAAAGATGTGTGCCGTCCTGCAGATACATCCAGTCATCAAAATGAAGCAGCCAGGTGCTGCCATTGGCTTTTACGTTCATGCTATAGCGCCAGTGAAAGGCATTGCCTGCCGCCTTGCCGGTTGCGATACCGTCAATGTCGCTTGCCGTACCTTCGTAGCGGCCATCTGCCGTGCGGCGGATGTGCCACACGCGCTGCTGCTTTTCGCCATCGTCATAGACGAAGCGCTCATTCAGCGTCAGCGTCTCGCCAACCGCGTTGCCGTCGATCTCCACGTGGAAGCGACGCAACTGCTTACCGCTGCGATCCTGCACCATCCCCCACGCCTCGGTTTTCCCGGCGAAATAACGAAAAATATCCAGCGAAGGTTGCTGCTGTCGGTAGTCATCAACTTCCGTGCTACAGCCTGTCAGCAGCATCAGCAGCGCCAGGCCAAGTGTCAGGATGCGTTTCATTTTTCACCTCCGATCAACTGGTTACGCAATTGTGGGTATTGCGTACGGGAATCGAGCCAGATGGCCAGAAAGCAGCGACTGAACGCTTCGGACTGGCGCTCGCCAAGCGGGGTAAAGCCTTTTTGCGCCGCAGATGCGCGATACCAGAACTGCCCCTGCTTATCGCTAAGCACAAAGGCCAGTTCAGCGCCCGGTGTGACGTCAGGCCAAAGGGCACGCAGCATTCGCAACCAGGCTCCGCTTTGTGGCTGATGCTCCAGAATCCCCTGCGCCTGCCACTGTTCACGGGTGGCATCGACCAGCGCATTGCGATCGATGTCACGCTGGTAGGTGATAATCAGGGCCTGCTCCTGTTCCGGCCCGTGATAGCGGCCATCCGGTGTGAGCAACCGGGAGGTGTAGACGGTAAAAGGCCCCCAATAGAGCGTCGCATCACCGACTTTTTGCCAGTTAAACCAGTCGGCGGCACTGACCGCCGGGGCCACCAGCGTCATCCATAACAACGCCAGTAACGAGCTTCTCATGATCGCTTCCCCATAAAAAGATGGAAAAACAGCATGATCACGAGCCAGCCGGAGGCCATCCAACTCACCACGATGAAGGTCGGTTGCAGAAAGGTGATGGCACCCAGACGTTCGCCGATCACATACGCGACCGGACCAACAAGGGTCGCCAGCAACATCAGTAGTACCCCCGGCAGCGTCGTGGTGCAGGTCAGGCGTGTCCAGACGGTGGCAAACATCAGCCACAGCGCCGCCATCCATAGCGGTAGCAGCGCATCGCCGTCAAAGTGAATAAGCCCCGTCCACGCCCATAACGTGTCGAGTCCACACCCCGCAACGGCGAGCAACAAAGCATGAAGACGGTGTGCAGGCGATAACATCATGCAGGCGAGGATCGCGAGGGCAAGCCACAGATACAGGCCGCGTTCACGAAACAGCACGACCAGCGTCCAGTAGAGATCGAACGCGACAGTCAGCAGAAAAACCTGCACATAACGTTTCATACCCGCTCCGCCGTCAATTGCACCACGCTGATCGTACGTGCGTTAAACCCGGCTTCGCAGTAGCCGAAGTAGTAGAGCCACATACGGCGGAAGCGGTCATCAAACCCTAATTTTTCGATATCGGGCCAGCCATTGAGAAAACGTTGCCGCCAGTGTGCCAGCGTACGGGCATAATCTGGCCCCATGTCGAACAGGTTGCGGACAACAAAATCGGTGTGCCGCGTCATCAACTCACTCATCGCGGTGATGCTCGGTAAAAAGCCGCCGGGGAAGATATAGCGCTGGATAAAATCAACGCTTTTGCTGTAGTCACGGTAACGTTGATCCTGAATGGTGATGGCCTGAATCGCCATTTTCCCACCCGGACGTAACCGTGCCTGGCAGGTGCGGAAGAACGCAGGTAGATAACGTTTTCCCACGGCTTCAATCATCTCGACAGAGACCAGTTTGTCGAACTCGCCGGTCAAATCACGGTAATCGCACAACAGCACCTCGACACGATCCTGCAACCCTGCACGGGCAATGCGTGCGGTTGCCCAAGCGTACTGCTCCTGTGACAGCGTGGTAGTGGTGACGCGGCAGCCATAGTGACGGGCAGCATATTCCGCCATCGCCCCCCATCCGGTACCAATTTCCAGCAGGTGATCGCTGGCTGTTAACGCCAGTTGTTCGCACAGACGAGCCATTTTTGCCTGCTGGGCCTGCGCGAGATCCTGATCCTCTGCGGTAAACAGCGCGCTGGAGTAAAGCAGGTCTGCATCCAGAAATTGCGCGTAAAACGCATTGCCCAGATCGTAGTGAGCGGCGATGTTCTCCCGCGCCTGCTTGCGGTGGTTGCGCCGCGTCCAGTGTCGCAGTCGCTCAATGGGTCTGCCAAACAGCTGAAAACCGCTTTCCAGGCGCCCCAGCACCTTGCTGTTGAGTGCCAGGATCTGCAATAACGCCGTAAGCTGATTCGTCTGCCATTCGCCATCTATCCAGCCTTCAGCGGCGGCAAGACTTCCCCCCGTGAGCAGACGCCAGTAAACCCCTGGCACAAGGATCTGCACATCGGCGCGCAACGCAGCCGACGCATCACCAAAATGAAAGCTCTGCGCCCCATCCCGCACCGTGAGCGAGCCTTGACGAATACCACTTAGCAGGCGGAAGAGCACCCATCGCGCGATGCGGACGTTGCGCGAAAGTTCGGGTTCAAGCGCAAAGGCGGGATCGGTCATGGGCGTTCACTCCTGCTAACGGGGTGGTTATAGAGCGGCACACGCTTAAGCCATAGCCGTAGCGCCTGCCAGTAAATGGCGAAGACCGTTTTCAGCGTCATCAACGGAATGCGAATCAAGAGAGACGTCAGGTTTGTGCGCGTCAGCGGCTCGCGGTTCAGCAGCAACGTGGCGTCAAACACTTTTGACTGTTGGTGATTCTCGATGTGCATGCGCAGTACATTGCCAGGGCTGTTGAAGCGCCAGTGGTAGATCATGTCCATCGGGTTAAAGGGGGAGACGTGAAACGCTTTTTCCAGTGGACTCGCCTTGTCATCGACGGCGTAGTAGTGACGCTCGTTCCACGGGGTGTTGCGCACTTCCGCCACGACCCAACGCAGGGTGTCCGTATGGTCATAGCAGTAGTAAAAATTGACCGGATTAAAGTGGAACCCAACGTAACGCAGTTGAGTCAGCAACATGACGCGGCCATCCGGGCGTTCCCCGGTCAGGCTTTCCAACTGGTTAAGGACATTTTCTTTAAGCGGTACGCCCAACGGGTAATCCGCATCGCAGAAAGCGGCAGCGGCAAACCGGTTACGGCGGATCCCCACGGCTGGGAGCAAATCGAGCTCATCCAGATCGAGCCATGCCATAAAAACGCGATAGCAAAACTGGTGCATTTTCGGCTGGAGTCGACGATGGCGTAAAACGCCCTGATACAGGCAGCTGTTCATCTCAGTTGCCCTCCCCGACAGCTATTCCTTTCACCACATCCAGTGCGCTGCGCACGCCATCTTCGTGAAAACCGTTATACCAGTACGCCCCGCAATACCAGCTCCGTCGGTGACCGTTAATCTCACCGCGACGCGCCTGAGCCCGCCAGCTTTGGGGGTTAAAGAGTGGGTGCTCATAGACAAAGCGCTGCCAGACATAGCGCGCGTCGACCGGCGAGTCCGGATTGAGGGTGACACAGAACAAGGGGCTGCCTTCAGGCAGACCTTGTAAGATATTCATGTTGTAAGTGACACAGGCACGATCCTGATCCCGTTCGCTCAGACGATAGTTCCAGCTTGCCCAGGCGCGCTCACGTACCGGCAGCCAGCGCGGATCGCTGTGCAAGACCACCTCATTGCGCTGCCAGCCAATAGCGCCCAACACTTCACGCTCGGCAGGTGCAGGATCGACCAGCATCGCCAGTGCCTGTGCCGAGTGGCAGGCGAAGATCACCTGGTCGAAGCGCTGCTCTGACGCATCAAGCCGGATCGTAACGCCGTCGTCATGGCGCAAGACCTGCTGCACCGGCGTGTTTAGATGTAACGTCAGGCGGTCGCCCAGTTGCGCCAGCAAGGCGCGGATATACTCACGTGAGCCGCCAGGCACCACATACCATTGCGGGCGATCGGCAATATCCAGTAAACCGTGGTGCTCAAAAAAGCGCAAAAACAGCGGTAGCGGGAAGCGACGCATCTCTTGCAGCGACGATGACCAGATGGCAGCCCCCATCGGCAAAATGTAGTGGCGCGCAAAAAAGTGGCTGAAATGGTGCTGTTCAAGGAAGCTCTGCAAGGTGGCATTCTCGTTCACACCCGATCGCAGCGCCTGTTTTGCCAGCCGATTAAAACGCACGATCGCGTTCAGCAGTCCCCAAAATGCCGGGTTAACGAGATTGCGACGCTGCGCAAACAGCGAGAGGAGCGTATGCCCGTTATATTCCAGGCCACTCTGTGGGTTATGAACCGAGAAGCTCATCTGCGTTTTTTGCCCATTGATGCCCAGTTCGCTGAGCAGGCCCATAAAGCGCGGATAAGTGCGATCGTTATAAACGATAAACCCGGTATCAATGGCATACGTACCCTGCGGTGTGGAGACATCCACCGTCGCGGTATGCCCTCCCACTGTCGGTTCTGCTTCAAAAATCGTGACACGATGATGCCCGGCTAGGCGCCAGGCACAGGTCAGCCCGGCAATACCGCTTCCGATAATGGCAATGTTCATGAGCGCACCATCCTGCGCAGCAACACGCGCTGGAAACATTCAGGTAGCCCCGCCAGCAGGCGCAGGAGCAGGCTGAACCCGGTCGGAAAAGCGATGTGATTTTTCCCTTTCGCCAGGCCGCGACGGATGGCTTTCACAGCATCATTGACGCTTACCTGGCCAGGCATGGCGAAATCATTTTTGCGGGTCAGCGGGGTGTCCACAAACCCAGGTGAGACAACCGTGACGGTTATCCCTTTGGGTTCCCAGTCCAGTCGCAGGCTGTTAGCAAACCAGGTGAGCGCAGCTTTAGATGCACCGTATGCTTCGGCCCGGGGAAAGGGCAACCAGTGCGCCATTGAACTGACCAGCACCACGCGGTTTCCGGCAACGAGCTGTTCTTGTAGCGCAGCCAGGCAGTTTACTGGTCCCAGCACGTTGGTAGTCAGCACCCGTTCCACCAATGCAGCATCCACCACGCCGCGATTGAAATATTCACACGTACCCGCGCAGAGAATGACCAGATCGGCATAACATTGCGCCAGCGCCTGGCGACAGGCCTGCGGATCGGTCATGTCGAACAGGCGTACCGTGATATTCGGGCTGTACTGATGGAGTGCTTCCAGTCGCAGCGGATCCCGTCCGCACGCAATGACGCTATGGCCATCATCGGCCCAGGATTTTGCCAGCCCTTCCCCGATGCCGGAGCTGGCACCCGTGATGAGGACGGTCATCATGAGCGCACCCTCCTTTTCACGCCACGAATGGCCCAGCTCAGCAAAGGAAGATGTTCGTAGATCATCTCCCCCGCATCGTAGTAATCACGCTGGCGAATAATCAGGTTGTCCTGCACCTCCACCATGGAGCACCCACCAAGCGCAAGCGCCTTCCCGGCGGAAATGCGTGGATGTGACCAGTGCATCGTCCAACTGACGGCATAACGCTCCCCCTCGCAGACCGGAACGTCGATGGAAAAGCGGCAGTGCTGCACATTAACCAGCAGCCGTGTGAAATACCGCTGGATCGCAACCAGTCCCCGATGCTCACCAAAGGGATCGATGAGTTGAGCGTCCGGGTGATAGAGCGTCGTCAGCGCCGAAGGGGGCTGGTTATCCAGCCCGGCGTAGTACTCAACAAACCGGTTGATGACGGAGGAGAGTGTGCTCATGAGTTTCACCAGGGTTCAGAACAACAGAGTAATCGCATAATTTAAACTTACACAATTACTTTTATTTGTCCAAGTTTTGGTGAAAATATTTTTTATATGTAATAATTATCAATAAGTTATTTATTGTTGCTTTGTGCAGTTGTTTTGCTTTTTTTACGCACACAGCCGTCTTCCGCTCACACGAAGGTTGAGTGGGAAACAGGTGCCGCGTGGGGAAACGGAATCAGAGAGGGATGACGTCCAGGGAAACAACCTGCTGCTGCCAGAGTTCAATCTGCTTTTTGCGCGCAGCGGTGAGTTTGCCGGTAGTGACCAGCAGCCATTTTCGTTCCGGGAAGATTTCAGGCGCAAGCGTGGCAGGCGGAACAGGAAGCACGTCAATGCGGTGGCCCTGCCCGGTACGGGTGAGCGCTTCAAGCCAGATTTCACACGGGTCGGTAAGGTGCCAGCCGGTGATCAGGTAATTATCCCCCGGCGCTTTTTTATCCCCTTCAAGGCAAAACGAGGTGTAGGAGATAATGATGCCGTCGAGCACTTCACGCAGGGTCATCATGGCTGGAATGTTAGCCGAGACTTTACTGCGCAATGGGCGCAAAACTTCCGTGACCAGTTCCGGGCGAGGATATTCGCGGCCTGAGTCGTAGATCAGCTGGCGCAGGGACTCGATTTTGCCCTCTTTCAGCCGCTGTAACATGCTCTCTTGCAGGGTGAGCCAGTTGTTTGTTCTGCGCGCACCGGGCCGTGCCAGCAGGGGTTTCACCTGGCTGACTGGCACCCCTTTTTTCACCCAGTCGAGGATTTTGAGCGCCTGCTGAACATCATCATCGCTGTACAGCCGATGGCCTCCCTCTGTGCGCAGCGGTTTGAGCAGGCCGTAACGACGCTGCCAGGCGCGTAGCGTGGTTGCGTTAATCCCGCAAAGCTGGGCAAATTCACCGATGGAGTAAGACATGGGTACGCCTGATAACAAAGAATACTCTCAATATACTACGAATATTTCCGGTCTGGATGAAGTGCGCCCTGCTTGCGCTACACTTTACGCCCAACTGTGCAAATGAAAGGAGTTCTCATGAAGCTATGGCCTGTGGTGACCGGCGTTGCTATCGCCCTGACGCTGGTTGCCTGCAAATCCCCAACACCGCCGCAAGGCGTTCAGCCCATTACCGGGTTTGATGCCCGTCGCTATCTGGGAAAATGGTATGAAATCGCCCGTCTGGAAAACCGCTTCGAACGCGGCCTTGAACAAGTGACCGCTACTTACGGCAAGCGTCGTGATGGCGGCATTAGCGTGCTTAATCGCGGGTACGATCCGGTGAAGAAAATATGGCGTGAGAGCGAAGGAAAAGCCTACTTCACCGGCACGTCCACCACAGCCGCGCTGAAAGTGTCGTTCTTTGGCCCGTTTTACGGCGGCTATAACGTGATCAAACTGGATGATGATTACCAGTATGCGCTGGTCAGCGGCCCTAACCGCGACTATCTGTGGATCCTGTCACGCACACCAACCCTTCCGGAAGCGGTAAAACGCGATTACCTCAACACTGCGCGAAGTCTGGGCTTCAGGGTCGATCAACTGGTGTGGGTAAATCAGTAACGCTGTGTGCAAAAGCAGTGTTGGCAGAGACGCCGTGCTTTTTAATACTCACGCTTCTGGTCTGAAATGACTCGTCAGGAGGAAAGTCATGCCCGCTCTGCGCGAGAAGCGGAAGCTCGCTGTTGTTTCTACCAATGTGACGACATGATTTGATTCGCTATGAAGCAGCACACTGAATTGGCTGCCTGGACAGAGGTTATACCGGAGCAGATAAATTATCAGTCATCCAGGAAACTGCCAGGACAAGAATCTAATGAAACGCTACTTCAGACGACGGGAAAATGAGCGGGTACCAGTGATTGGTTACATTAGTTTAAGCGACGCAACCCGCGAAATAACGGACCACATCATTGGGTATTACAGCGTTCTCCGGGCGTATAAATAATACGGTGGGTTACCACCAAATACATCGGAAAAAAGCCACTGGAAAACCTTAACACAGTGGCCAGTTTTATTAACCGCTACAAAGAGTATCTCTATGTCGACTGCACTGGCACTGAATGTATAGATAGATTAACCGATATTAATTATCGCGCAATTTAAAAGCAAATGGATATACATAAATAAGGTATCTGTTCTGGTAATTTACGCAACCAAGCGTTTGACCTATACAATTAACGGGCTATTTTCACCTCTCCACACAATCGCAACATAACCTCGACACCGCCTCCACTTTCATTTGTTAACTTTCGGAGTCAAATCATTTGAAAGGAGAGAGTGCAGATGTTTCCACGAAACGAAACTCGATTCGTTCTATTTCCTGGCTGCCAATACATGCTGATTGGATTTAACAATAATAAAGACAAAACTACGATTCTTCTCCTGTATACCGGTAGCAATAATACTGACTTAAAAAAATCAACCAATATCCACTAGCTTACTGACCAAATCGACAATGCCATACGTCTTATAATCTGGCTGGCGGCAATTTCTTGGGGCTTAATTATCGGCACGCCAGGTTCCCGTTGGCTTGCTTTTTAAAGGAAAAATAATGAACAAACAAAGGATCCTACTAGTCGAAGATGATGATGAAATCGCTGCTGTTCTTAAGGCATATCTGGAAAAAGCACAATTTTGTGTGGAGCATGCTGAAAATGGTGTAATTGCACTTGACCGTTTTCGCATGACACAACCCCAGTTAGTTATTCTCGATGTCCGCATGCCCGGCTGGCAAGTATTAACTGCATTACGTCAGAGTGAGAACACGCCAATAATAATGCTAACGGACGACGACGATTATATTGACAAGCTTTCGTCACTCGGTACCAGTGCGAATGAGCACATTGTGAAACCCTTCAACCTTGCAGAAGTCGTGGTACGCACAGAGGCTATCCTGCGCCGCACAACACACGATAATGAGCAGCACGTCATTTTATCCAGTCGCTCAATCGAGATAAATCTCGCCAGACATCGGGTGAGGATACGCCCGACAAATCTGGAGATTGCTCAATGGCTAACAATGACCGAATTTCGTCTTTTAACGCAATTCGTCCGTGAGCCGGAGCGTGTTTATAGCCGTGATGAATTGATAGAGACTTGTATGTTGAAAGGCAACACGCTACCCCGCACTGTTGACAGTCATGTCAGTAAACTGCGCAGAAAGCTTGAGGAAGCCGGAGCAGCGAATTTATTGAAAAGCGTCCGTGGTTTTGGCTACCGTCTGGGTGAAAAGAAGTGGCTAAAGGACTCAGCAAACAACTGAACATGCTTATGGATGCCGGATACGCTGAGTTTAAGGAAAACAGTTATGATCTTACTCGAAAATTCCCGCACAGCATAACTCCGGAAATAGCCAAGATAACATGTAAAGAACATGATAAAAGGCCAAAAATGAGCATCTAATATGAAAAGCTGGGCAGCGAAAAATTCATCACGTCCAAATGTGGCGCTGCTTCTTTTTATATTGAAACACCGCATTCATGAAAAGCACTGATACAATTTTAAGGCTTCGGTTTAGTGCTAACTTCAGTAGCAAACTCAATTAAAGGATACTCTATTTGCTTTTTGGCATACACACTCTGCAAAGCTGAGATATTAAAATGAATAATCATAATGAGGATTACTTATAATACATCATCAATTTGAGTGTGGTTCGTGAGCATGAAAATGAGATGACAATATAGCAAGAGTAATTTTTGGTAAAATACTCAAACGGATTATCGAATACGCATAATAAGCAAGCAGCAAAAATATAGAACTCAATGAGCTGGTGTTATAGTCAAAGGAGTAAGTGCATTTATAATTATATAACTCAGCAATGAAATATAGCCACATTTTAATGTTCGTGGTGCCGGGTGCCTCCCGGTGAGCCTTTGGCCAGTTCCCGCACAAGCTCGCGTTTATCATGGCTGTTATCTTCAAACTGTTACGCCCCTCCGCTTAGGGGGATTCACCACCTTTTGTTTATATATTATAAAATATAATTCCCAAAGTTTTTTATGCTTAAACATCTTTCAACTCATCATTTGTTTACGTTTTATTTAATTTCAACACCCCACCAAACCAAGAAAAAACCCAACTATAGCAAATACAAAAACGCTCCCAAGGAAGGTAATATTTATTATTTTTCTGATCTTACGTTTATGCCTTGTTTAATATGTGTAGATTTTATTTTTGCACAAAAAATTAATTACAGAGAGACTAAAGTTTATAATTAAAGGGCCGATGACTTACTCGACCAATACCAAGCCTGGAATTGGCTAAATAAATTAAAAAGGAGAATTCACATGTCCGTTATTAATACGAACACGTTATCGCTAATGACTCAGAATAACCTGACTAAATCTCAGTCCTCTCTGGGATCGGCGATTCAGCGACTATCTTCCGGCCTGCGTATTAACAGCGCTAAAGATGACGCGGCTGGCCAGGCGATAGCTAACCGTTTCACTTCTAACATCAACGGTCTGAATGTTGCTGCCCGTAACGCGAACGACGGTATCTCTCTGGCGCAAACCGCTGAAGGCGCGCTGGGCGAAATCAACAACAACCTGCAGCGTATCCGTGACCTGACTGTTCAGGCACAGAACGGTTCCAACTCTGCGTCCGACATCGACTCCATCCAGGCTGAAGTTAACCAGCGTATGGAAGAGATCAACCGTGTGACCACCCAGACCGACTTCAACGGCATCAAAGTGCTGAACACCGGTTCCGGCAGTAGCACTTATAACTTCCAGGTCGGCGCGAAAGACAGCGAGAAAATTGGTATAGACATCAGCTCCAGCGACAGCTACAACCTGGCTGCGGCAGGCACTTCCGGTGCCGCGCTGAATACTAAAACAATGGCTTCCGGTGATACCGTTAACGGTATCCAGCGCCAGACTCAGGCTGTAGGTTTCGACGTTCTGCACGGAAAAGTCACCGGCGGTGCAGCTGGTTCAGCTTCCGGCACCACGCCGCTGGCTGACATCGATGCGGCAATCAAATCTGTTGACTCCCAGCGCAGCTTGCTGGGGGCATCCCAGAACCGTTTTGAATCCACAATCACAAACCTAAAAAATACGGTGAACAACCTTTCTTCCGCACGCAGCCGTATTCAGGATTCTGACTACGCAACAGAAGTGTCAAATATGTCCCGCGCACAGATCCTGCAGCAAGCAGGTACTTCAGTTCTGGCTCAGGCTAACCAGGTTCCACAGTCGATGCTGTCCCTGCTGCGTTAATCACAAAATAGCTTATTACCGAAACCGCCTTTATGGGCGGTTTTTACTATTAGCAGGACTGAACACGGCACGGTAGATTCATGCTGTCCGCCGATGAGTCATCACTAAAATGTGAAGGAATGAAAGCACATCAGGAGCGCTGCGGGGATGCAAATTTTGCAGCAATCATTTCAGATGTGGGCTGTATCCCTCCAAGACTCCACTGTTCCGGTTCATGTTCGTCGATCCGGATCCATACTGAACGGCGGAATTCAGGATCGCCTTTCCCCTCAATTTCAACAATAAGGTCAGTCATTCGACGCAGCAGCTCATTTTTTTGCTCCGCATTCATTATTCCTTTCATGGTTTGCACATTTACGAAGGGCATTGTATTCTCCTTAAATAACTGAGTCTTAAAATCATACCCAGATTAAAAGGCAAATACATATATGTCAAAAGATAAATCATTACCGTACTTGTTGCCTGAGCTTTGCGGGCTTGCTGCGGCGGCAGAATTCCTTGGCGATCAATGGGTTTTGTTGGTTCTCAGGGAGGCGTTTTACGGGGTCACTCGCTTTGAAACTATACGTGCTCATACAAAAATCACGAAGCAGACATTGGCAAACAGATTAAAAAAAATGACTGAACTCGGCCTGCTTTGCAAAATCCCCTATCAAGAAGAAGGGGCACGTGAACGGTATGAATATGTTCTCACCGAAAAAGGTCGCAGCCTTGCGCCGATTCTGATCTCCATGATGGAGTGGGGTCATAAAAACATATTGCACGACTCACCGCATATTGCCTTATCGGATAAAGAAAGCGGAGAAGTACTGCATAGCGCCTTTGTCACGGCAGACGGTAAGGTTGTTGATCCAAAAAACATTCAGATAATCGCGTTTGAAAGCCAATCCGGAAAGGAGCGGATAAGTGACATAGGCAAAATATAAGAAAGCCGACTCTGCTGAGTCGGCTATTGTTCTGGTCAGAGCTTGAAGCTACCAACAACATTTTCGAGTTGGACAGTTTGTTCTTCCATGGACTGCGCGGCCGCCGCCACCTCCTCCACCAGTGCCGCATTCTGCTGCGTTGCGCTATCGAGCTGGTTGATGGCGAGGTTGATCTGGGCAATCCCGCGACTTTGTTCATCGCTGGAAGAGCTGATTTCTGAGATCAGCACACCCACGCTTTCAACTTTGTCCATCAGTCCGTCCATTGTTGTCCCCGCCTGGCGAACCAGTCCGCTACCCTGCTCAATGCTGCTCACTGACTCTTCAATCAGTTTTTTGATCTCCTGAGCTGAGCGGGCACTGCGCTGCGCCAGTGAACGCACTTCAGCGGCCACCACAGCGAACCCACGCCCGTGCTCACCCGCCCTGGCCGCCTCTACAGCTGCGTTAAGCGCCAGGATGTTGGTCTGGAAGGCGATGCCGTCAATCACACTGATGATTTCCACCACTTTAGAGGAGGACTCATTGATGTTGTTCATCGTGGAGACAACGTTGTTAACCACATTGGCCCCTTGTTTCGCCGCCGCCGAAGCTTCTTTCGCCAGTGTATTCGCCTGCAACGCATTCTCGGCGTTAAGGCGCACAGTGCTGGTCAGTTCTTCCATAGACGCTGCCGTTTCCACGATTGAGGCCGATTGATCTTCGGTGCGCGAGGAGAGGTTCAGGTTACCGCTGGCAATCTGGCGCGAAGCTGAGGAGATCGCCATTGAGCTATTTCCTACCTGCTGCATCAGCTCGTTAAGGAACGAAATAAACTTATTGAAGTTATTGATAATGGCGTTAAATTCCGGGCTCTTACTTTGCGCAAGACGCTGCGTTAAATCCGCACCGCCGCTGGAGAGCGCTTCAATATTACGATTGAGCAACGTCACATTATGGAAAATATTGCGCACAATAATCATCATGATAAAGACGATAAGTATCCCGATAATCGCCTGTACGATGGTGAGCTTGGTCATAATAGCGTCAGACATACTCACCAGGTGGCTGCTCGGAATATCAACCGCCATGAACCACGGGCTGCCGCTAATGGGCAGAACGAACAGGGAATGCGCGCCGTCTTCACCATCGTAGCTCCCGCGCACTTCCGTTGTTTTACCCTGGTCTAACAGGCTAACTAACGGTGCCGCTGCCGGAATACCGAGATCGCGGACGTTTGAGAGCGCAGGTTTATCCTGTACGGACGAGCCGTTACCGACGATTTTGCCATCCGCTTCAACAATCAACACGCTGCCGTTTACCGCTTTGCCCATATCGACAGCCAGCTGGTTAAAGAAGCCCAACGTCACGTCGATGGTCGCCACACCCCAGGCTTTGCCGTCTTTCCAGATCGCCATTGCACAGTTAGTTCGGGGTTGCGGGCTGGCCGCATCCTGATAGGCTTTCGCCCACGCACACTCTCCTTTTGGCGCATTTATGCCGTCTTTATACCAGGGTTGCTCCCAATATTTTGCCGATTCCGGCTGGTTCCAGACGGTGTTGACTTGCAGGTTGCCGCCTCCGTCGCGGGCATAGAAGGTACTGAATTTGTCCCGAGCCGGATCACGCTGACCAGGAAGAGGCCAAATCCCACCGCCGAAAACGTTTAAATCCCCATATTGGTTAACCAGGCGCGGTAATAATCCATCGATTTGCTCACTTTGCAGACCGACAACCAGTTCAGTGATTGAGCGTTGCTGAGCCTTAACACGGTTCATCTGCTCTTTAATCGCGTTACTTTGTAATTCAACCGTCGCCTGAATATTTTTGGTCTCAGTTTCAATAATCTGCGGAGAGACGAAGTGCTTGATAACAATATAGGTTACTATCAATAAGATAACGAAAAAGCTTATAAGCAACAGGCCTATTCGGCCCTGGGTATTTTTCCATGTCATAATAGCAGCACCCGATCTGGTTGATATTATGTGTAATAACGGCATTTAGTTGAAATTCTTTAATTTAAATCGCGCCGCCGTTTCATATAAAAGCGGCATCTATAGGCCAAAATAACGTTTTATAAAAAAACGTTCTGCCGTTCACATTTTTTAATGTGCCACACATTTTTCTTTAAAAGACAATATCGTCGTAATGAGTCATTTCCCGTGGGTAAATTTTCTTTGATGAAATCAATATTATTTTATCGATATGCGTACATTCTGATGAAGCAGAACAGTACGGACAGTAACATGCGCGTTCGTACTTTTTTGTCAGGCAAAGTGTCTACGCTCCGGAACGGTAAAGTCATGCTCCTGTGAGGTTCTGACAAGGAGAGTGTTGACCCGACGAGAATACTCGCGGGTCACCATTACAGAGAGGGATTTCGCAGCAACAAACAACAAGGCAGGCTGACGCCTGCCTGTACATTTTTCGCGATAACGTTAGCTAAGTTTAAAAACGGCTACCGTCTCTTCCAGTACCTGCGACTGCTCTTTCAGCGAATGTGCCGCCGCAGAGGCTTCTTCAACCAGGGCAGCGTTTTGTTGCGTGACGGTATCCATTTGTGCAACAGCCTGGTTTATCTGCTCAATGCCCCGGCTCTGTTCACCGGTCGAGAGGGCTATTTCCGCCATTAAGCCGGAAACATGCTGAACGGTGGTGATAATTCGTTGCATGCTTTCACCCGCCTGCGACACCCTTTCACTCCCCAAAAGCACTTGCCTGCTGGAGGCCTCAATAAGTTCCTTAATCTCCTTCGCGGCCAGAGACGAGCGTTGCGCCAGATTACGCACTTCGCTTGCAACGACAGCAAACCCGCGCCCTTGTTCTCCGGCCCGTGCTGCTTCAACTGCGGCGTTCAGCGCCAGGATATTGGTCTGGAAAGCGATATCCTCGATTAAGGAGATAATGGTGTCTATTTTGCCGGAGCTGGATTCAATCTCCTTCATCGACATCACCGCATTTTCAACAATCGTATTCCCTTCCTGTGCGGAGTCACGCATTGCTGCGGCAAGCATGTTCGCCTGCTGCGTGTTTTCAGAGGTGTGCTTAACGGTGGACGTCAGTTGTTCCATGCTGGCTGCGGTCTGCCCAAGCGAAGCCGCCTGCTCTTCCGTACGGGCGGAGAGATCGGTGTTACCGGCAGAGATCTCTTCTGCGGCGTGTGCCACGCTCTGGCTGGAAGCACGCACCTGGGTAATGATCTCGACAAGGGAAAGACGCATCTGCTCCAGTGAACCCAGCATCTCGCCAATTTCATCTTTCGAGCCGTTGACCACGGGAATATGTAACTCACCCGCGGCCATCTGCTGGCAATGGATACGTGCGGTATCCAGCGGCGAAAGTACCCGACGTCTGAGCAGAATAAAGATAGCGGCAATAATCAGGGTAAACAGCGCGACAAAAACGCCGAGGGTGACCATGCTGTTCACAAAGCGACTCTGCGCGTCGTTGTTAAGGCGCTGGGCGTATTTTTCGCGGAAAGCGAGCAGGTTATCCAGTGTGATTTCAAACTGGCGATCAAGTTGCGGAATCGTCGTACTGACCAGTTGGTTGAACCGCACCGTGTCGTTGGCACTCGCCGCATCCATCAACGGACGCAGCCCTTCGTCAACATAGGTTTGCCAGGCACGACGATAGGGAGCGGAAAGCGCCTCTTCACCGGCAACCGGTGGCGCAGCCTGATAATTATTAAATGCATCCGTGGCTTTTTGCATCACTGCTTTTGCACTCTCAAGCGACGCCTGCGTTTTCTGTTTATCGCCCAGAGAAGCGTTAATCATCGCTTCCATAAGCCGCACGCGCAGGGTGCGACTGTGGTTGATCGGATCAATAACCGACAACACCACCCGAATTTCTTTATTCACATTGTCCAGCGACTGGTTACTGCGAGTCAGTGACCAGAGGTTAGACGCTGAACTGACAAGAAAAATACAGAGTAAAAGGCCGAAAACGAGAAACGAAAAACGCCTTACAGACATGTTTTATCCCTTGGATGAATTTGTTTAAAAAATGACTGCACATTGCGTGCAGCGTACAACAATAATGTTATCGACCATTTCGCATTGAGATTTAACTCAATTTTATTTATTTCCTTAAATCAAATGGTTAGATAGAATATATTACTACCAAATAAATAAAATAATGACGTTCTGCTTAATTCAAAACTCTTTTTTAATATGTGCATACCAGCAATCAGAAAATATTTCTGGTAACACTGGCGGTGCCCGCCTGGCAAATGATACTCAGCACGAAGAACGTTAATACCTGGCGCTATTTATATAAAACGCTGGTTCGATTTTAAGCCCTCGTAAGCACCACTGTTTTCTAATGGTGAAGAGTGAAAAGAGGGTTTGACAATAATCTGATTTGTTTCTGCTAAAGACACAAGCTGAGGAAGCGTTAATCCTGCGACTTTCTCAATCACGTCATGGCTAAGGCCATTGCTTAGCTGGCTAACATCTCCGGGTTCGCTTGCCAGACGCTGAACGAGTAAGAGGTATGCTAAATTTAATTGATGAATATCATGAAGAAGGTTGTTGTGTTTAATCATTTTTGCACCAGAGAATATATCTAATTAACTGAAGCCTCCCCTGGCAACATCATCCGTCGGCCGCAATAATATATATATAGTGCAAATTAGCTATAAAAATAATGTAAACTTATTTCAGGACGTTAAAAAATAATTAATTATCATTTCGTTAATACAATTATTACCGTTGTCTCGCTACGTTTACTATTGCGTCCGGTTATTTTTACCGCTGCAACTGATTGTAATTTAATGGATATATCAACAATGGGATGAAAATATATTATATTTTCAAAATAAGCACATCTGAACCTTAAGAATAATTAAGAAATAGCGGGCACCGGCGTTAACATATATTTATCTTCCCTGTGTTCCTGTTGGGTGCAAAAAACCGTAAAACAAGAGCGGACACGCAAGGTGTCCGCAACTGTTACTCATTGCCCCATTGATTGAGAAAGTTCGCCACATCATCAATACGACGATCGTCGATACCGGCTTCAGTGGCCATCTCGTGCTGCGCATTCTCACTGATCTCTTCGTTATTCATTAAACGGGTAATCAGCAACTGGAAATAGCGCGCCAGCGCGTCACGTTCTGACTCGTTCACCGGCGAGGCTGACTCGGTCGAGTACTCATCCACGATGTCATAAAACTTAAGCGGTGTATCGTTGTTCATCAATCGTCCCCAGAGGTTAAAGTGGTGTCCGTTGCGGCTTGCATTGTCTGGCCTGGATAATAGCACTCTTATTTTATTTTTCTGCCATCCATGTCGGAGATAAATGTTTAAGCAGCGGTGGATTCGCCAGTCGGCTGAAAATTAGTTATCATCCGCTCCCACTCTTTTTGCGGGCAGCCTGATGTCTACCCTTTTCGATACCTTTATTGCCCCGCCATGCCCGGCCCCGATAGAAACGCTCTATCAGGATGATCATCTGGTGCTTATCAATAAACCCTCCGGACTGCTCAGCCTGTCGGGGAAAAACCCGCACAATCTCGATTCAGTGCATCATCGTCTGGTACAGATATTCCCTGGCTGCACGCTGGTTCACCGCCTTGATTTCGGGACGTCCGGGCTGATGGTGATTGCCCGAAATAAGGCTATTAACGCCGCCCTGTGTCAGCAGTTTAGCCAGCGCAGCGTAACCAAAACGTATACTGCTTTACTTTGCGGGCATCTGGAGGAGGATGAAGGGGTAATAGACGCAGCGATTGCCAAAGATCCGGCAAGCTTCCCGCTGATGACGATTTGCGCCATCCACGGCAAACCCGCGCGTTCCCGCTATCAGGTCATTGAACGGATTTATCGCGAGTCGGAAAACGGGACGTTACTGCCATTGACGCGGGTACACCTTACGCCGGAGACCGGGCGAACCCATCAACTGCGCATTCACTGCCTGCGATTGGGCCACCCTATTTTGGGCTGTGATCTCTATGGCGGTCGTCTGCTGCCGGGCACGGAGCAGACACCGCGGTTGATGCTCCATGCCAGCGAGTTGCAGTTTATTCATCCGGTCAGTAAAACGTGGATCCACGCCCGCCATGCCAGTCCCTTCTGAAAGCCAGGCGCCGGGCGTCGTATCCGGGGATTACCACATCAAATCATCGGGCACTTTAAAATCGGCATACGGATCGTCTTCATCCTGTGCTTCCTGACTCAGCGCACTGTTTAATACGATACTGCTGGCATCACGCTGGGCAATTTTATCCGCTACGCTTGCCGGGATAATCGCATATTCACTCTCACCGTTGTTATCTGCCGCCAAACGCGCAATGGCGAGACGGCCATTAATCAGTTGGGCCTGCGTCTGCTTATCCACCTCGATTTTTTTGATGACATTATTATCGGTGAAGTTAAAACCAATATCGCCTTTTGTAAGGGTGATGCGGTTCATTTCAATGAGCTGCTTCACCTGCGCTTTATACTCTTTCGATAATGCAGCCTGTTTTTGTTGTTCGCTGAGTTGCTTATCACGCTCAAGCTGCGCTTTTTTATTTTCTTCCACTGCTTCTCTTGCCTCACGTGCCTGAACACGTGATTTTTTAGCGGTTCGCTGGACCTTGGCCATTTTTTTACTGGTGACCAGCCCCGCTTTGAGCATCTGTTCTTGTAAGGTGAGTTTTGTCATCGTTGTCGCTACCCGTTAATTAATATGGATGATGTCAGACTTTGAGCATTTTTACCGTGGTATCAATGTCTATCTCATCTTCCGAGAAGATTAACGTCGTTCCCTGAAAGGTGGTGATCGCCAGTTTTTTCAGCGTACGCATTTCGCCCGGCTGCGCGGCTGATTTCGGCCTGATATTCCCCATTAACAAACCGACGGAAAGCACCGCATTCTCTTTGTCGATACGGGCATCGGCAGGCACGTCTTCGCTGTAAACGAGGTAAGATTTGATCGACGTGAGCTTAATGCGCTCGCCGGCGATATAGATGTATTTACTTTCCGGGATGACTTTTACCGCATAGGCGGAGAGTCCCTTGTTATTGGTGGTGGGTTCAAAGGTCACCGCCGCATCTTTTTTAATCAGATCCGGGTTGGCGACCTTAATCACATGAAAATAGCGATTATCGCCATTTTCATCTTTGATAAATCCAAAGCCTTTATCTTTAAACCACGTTGTGATTGTTCCGTTCATCGCCATTACCGCCTGATTAATCGTTTATCTACTCAATTTTTGCAGCGCGCAGTGTAATGCACAATGCCTGCGCAGACCACGTCTTTACGGTCAGTCCGGAGGATAAATTTCCTTGATACGTCTATGCCATGCTACATGTCCGGCATGCACCGATCCCGCAGCGCAAAGCGCTGTACCAGAAATTCTAACAGCAGATGCAACGCGCGTAGCGGATGCTTTCGCAAGCGGTAAACCGCGTCAATGTTCATCGCTTCCGGTTCACAGACTGGCAGGACTCCGTGCGTTATCGTTGGAGCATGCTGTACACTGCGCACAGGCATTACAGGCAGCATTTTACGACCAATGACGGCGTGTTGCCCCGCTCCCGGCAACCGGCATACCTCTGGATGTTCTGAATCAAAACTGGACGCCCTGATGGGCTAACTCAACCGCGAGGCTTTTATGATCGTCACCACAACACCGCGCCTCATCATTCGCGCCTTTACCGACAACGACGCCGCGGCGCTCTTCGACTATCTCGCTTCGCCTCGCGCCCCCTGTTTTTATGATGAGAAACTCAGTTCCCTCGCCGACGCAGCAGAAGAGGTTAATAAACGGTCGCGTGATGCCAGTCAGTTCGCCGTGTCTCTGAAAGAGAGTGACACGCTGATTGGTCACCTGTTTGCCGAAAACCGTGAAGAGCCGGATCCGAATACCTGGTGCGTAGGCTGGCACTTTAATGCACGATATGAAGGTCAGGGTTTTGCCACGGAATCCGCCTCAGCGTTGTTTGATTATTTGTTTAGCGTAAAAGACGCCAGACGCCTGTATGCCTATGTTGAAGACACCAATCTTGCTTCGCAGAAACTGTGCGATCGTCTTCACATGCGCCAGGAAGGCTGTTTCAGGGAGTTCGTCTCGTTTGTCACGGAAGACGGCGAGGAGAGATATGACAACACCTTCGTCTACGCCCTGCTTAAAAGAGAGTGGCAGGCAAGGAATCAATAACGTGTCGGCGGAACGCCAAACATCTGGCGAAAAGCAAACGTGAAAGAAGCCGGGCTGGAGTAGCCAAGATCCAGCGCAACCTGGGTGACGCTCCGGTTATTTTTGAGCATCACAACCGACTCAAGCAGTCGCACGCGTTTTTTCCACTCGCTGAACGCCACGCCGGTCTCCTTTTTAAAACGGCGCGAGAACGTGCGCACCGACATGCCGCAACAGGACGCCCACAGCTCAATGCTGTGCGCGTCGCCGGGCGACTCCTGTATCTGACGGCACACGTTCATCAGCAAGGGTGAACCGGGCCACGGCACCGAAAACCCGGCATCAGGCAACTGTCTGAGCAGCGTGACCAACACGCGCACCAGTTGCGCATCGTCCCCCTCTTCGTCATACATTTCCGGCACATGTGCCGTCGCGTAGTGAATAAACTCACGCACGAAATCGCTGACGATCACCACTTTGCTGCCGCTGTGTTCGATAGCGGCGAAGCCCGCGTCCACATACAGGCTTTCCAGCCGAACATGATGACTGGACAGAATGCTGTGCGGTACATGAGCCGGGATCCACACGCCGTAAAGAACAGGCACGACCAGGGTTTTGCCTTCTATTGCCACGCGCATACTCCCCTCGCGCGCATAGAGAAACTCCGCAAACGGATGCTGATGTTGCTCCACACCCGTATCGTCCGGCAGCGGATAACTGCGAAAGTAGACCGGGCGAGGCAGAGACATCAACACAGGCGCTGGCTGCCCGAAAACAGGCTGACAGGGAGAAGACACAAGCTTAGGGCACATTACAACCTGACCTCTATTCGATGAAGTTTGTCTTGATACCACAGCGCAGGCCGGGCGGGTTTACTGAATAATGAGCGGGCATTAAGCATATTTCACTCAGTTATGAATAATTTACCACCCGGCCATCAGGGAGATAACCTCTTTTCGCAGCAGGTTCGCTCTTCGCGCCAGGCCGCTTATGGCGGGTAGATGTTCCGGCTGACCGACGAAACCGTTGAAGGAAAAATGATGGCTAACGAATGTACCGCCGTTGATGTGAGTAAACCAGACCAATGGCTGCGGATCGTGCAGGAGCTGTTATCACAGGCCGGTATTGTTATTAATGGGTTCAACCCGTGGGATATCCGGGTGCATGACAAACGCTTTTTCAAACGCGTGTTACAGCAGGGCTCTCTGGGTCTCGGCGAGAGTTACATGGAGGGGTGGTGGGATTGCAAGCGCCTCGATATCTTTTTTGAGCGTCTACTGAAGGCGGGTGTGGATCAACAGCGCCCTGCCCGCCTTTACGATCTTGCCCGTATTGCCTTTGCGCGGCTTACCAACCCGCAGTCCCGCAAACGTGCCTGGCAGGTTGGTGAGGTGCATTATGATCTCGGCAACGACCTGTTCAGCCGCATGCTCGATCCCAACATGCAGTACTCTTGCGGTTACTGGAAAGAGGCGGAAGAATTATGCGAAGCCCAGGAGCACAAGCTGGCGCTGATTTGTGAAAAACTTCAGCTTAAACCGGGAATGACACTGCTGGATATTGGCTGCGGTTGGGGCGGATTAGCACTGTACGCCGCCCGGCATTATGGCGTCAAAGTCGACGGTATTACCATTTCGGCGGAGCAAAAAGCGTATGTGGAAATGCGCGGCCACGGGCTGGATATCAACATCCTGCTCCAGGATTACCGCGACCTGCACAAACAATATGACCGCATCGTCTCCGTCGGTATGTTCGAACATGTGGGGCCTAAAAACTATGCCACCTATTTTGCAACCGTGGATCGTTGTCTGAAACCAGAGGGGCTTTTCCTGCTGCACACCATTGGGTCAAATCAAACCGGGCATAACGTCGATGCCTGGATTAATAAATACATTTTTCCTAACGGCTGTCTGCCCTCGGTAAAACACATTGCCACGGCCAGCGAACCCCGGTTTGTCATGGAAGACTGGCATAACTTTGGTCCGGATTACGATAAAACGTTGATGGCCTGGCATAGCCGTTTTAATGAGGCGTGGCCACAGTTAGCCGAGAATTACTCTCCTGAATTTCGCCGCATGTTCAACTATTATCTGACGGCCTGCGCGGGCGCGTTTCGCGCCAGGAATATCCAGCTCTGGCAAATCGTCTTTAGCCGGGGCGTCACCGGTGGACTGCGCGTGGCACGCTAACGCTTCCCACCGGTTTGATTGTTCAATGACATTCGTCCATTGGCGGATAATATAACCCTGCCCCCCTGGCAGACTTTCGCCGCCTGCATAAGCTGTTTCTTACGGCTGAGCAGTACGCCACGTCCGCCAGGGTACGCAGAATTATCCTTATCGCCGGATGGCTATAGTGCCCCCAGTTGCTTCATTAGCGTCAGATTATCTTCGATATGCCAGTTTGCCGTGATTTTGCCTTTTTCCACCTGATAAATATCCGTAGCAATAAAATCGACGGTCTGGCCTTTTCCTTTTAATTTCCCAAAGGTACCGGTGAAATGCCCGCGAAAGTGAAGATGCGACACAACGCGATTGCCAGCAATGATCATCTGTTCAACCTCACAACGCAGATCCGGCACTGCTGTACGAAACCCTCGCGAAGCCAGGATGGCCCCTTCAGGTCCTTGTTTGCGGCCTTCCGGTGGCGTTTTATCGATAAAATCCGCCGCCAGCGCCTTGCGTGCCAGTGTTTCATCACCGGTATTCCAGAATGTTGCATAGCGTCGTGCCGCCGTCTCAACATCCATCAGGTGGGGTTGCGCCATCTCCTGATCCACAATTAACTGTGCGGGTTGAATAAGCGCCTCATCGGCAGCGTGAGCAGCATAAGAAAGCGGCAAACACACCATTACTGCAGCACGCGTTAAATAATATTGTGGTCGTTGCATTGTTTATTCCCTGTTCCTGACATCAGTAGAGTGATATACGGGGTAATCGGTATAGCCTTTGTCACTCCCGCCAAATAGCGTGGCGGGATCGTTTATTTCTTCTAACGGCAAATGATTCTTTAGCCGATACGTTAAATCCGGGTTTGAAATAAATGGGCGACCAAAAGCCACCAGATCGGCCAGATCATCATGTAAAATCTTGTCGGCTTTATCCTTGGTATAATTACCCGCGACGATAAGGGTGCCATTAAAGGTTGCGCGTAACGCTTTGCGGAACGCTAACGGTACCTGTGGCGCGTCGTCCCAGTCCGCTTCCGCCAGATGAATATAAGCAATGCCTTTTTTATCGCACCATGCCGCCAGCGCCAGAATCGCGTCAATCACTTGAGGGTCATTCATGCCACGCTGAGTAATGAAAGGAGAAAGGCGAATGCCTGTACGCTCACTGCCAATCGCATCACTTATCGACGCCAGCACCTCTTGCGCAAAACGGATCCTGTTTACCAGGCTACCACCGTATTCGTCCGTACGATGATTAGAGGTACGCCGCAAAAACTGATCGACCAAATAGCCGTTTCCGCCATGCACCTCAATGCCATCAAAGCCAGCCTCGACCGCATTGATGGCGGCCTGACGGTAATCCTCAATCACCTGCTGAATGTCAGCATGGCTCAATGCTCTGGGCGCAGTACTGTCAACCATCTGCCCTTCACCTTTCTCATTGACCACCCATACTTTGGCCTCAGAG
This sequence comes from Kosakonia oryzendophytica, assembly GCF_900094925.1. GTDB lineage: Bacteria > Pseudomonadota > Gammaproteobacteria > Enterobacterales > Enterobacteriaceae > Kosakonia > Kosakonia oryzendophytica. The sequence goes on from NZ_FMAY01000001.1 coordinate 110,618, forward strand.
GGCAATGCCGAAGGGGCAACAGGTTTACCGTCAGCGTGAAAACGCGCATGCGACATGCGGCCAACATGCCACAGTTGGGAAAAGATGATCCCTCCGGCATGATGAACGGCTTGCGTCACCCGGCGCCATCCTGCAATTTGCTCTGCGGAGTGTATGCCCGGCGTCCAGGAGTATCCCTGTCCTTGCGGGGAGATTTGCGTTGCTTCCGTAATCACTAACCCTGCACTGGCGCGCTGCTGATAGTAATCAGCCATCAGTGCCGTCGGAATATTGCCCGGCTGCGACGAACGCGCACGGGTCATGGGCGCCATAACGATCCGGTTTTTCAGACTGATATGCTTCATCTGATAACGGTCAAAAAGTGAATGCTTGTCCACCGTAAACTCTCCTGTCTGCCATCAATAACGTCACTTTACTTATCGAATTTAATTTTGATAATTGCAGTGGAAGCTGATTCTCTTTTCAGGAAATCCGAATAATGGGCAAACTCGAAGATCTGACGCTACTGGTAGAAGTGGTGAAAGCCGGCGGGCTTTCTGCTGCGGGCCGACGGCTGGCACTCTCACCCGCGACAATGACCGCCAGGCTGAAAGCGATTGAAGAGCGTTACCAAACCCGTCTGTTTAATCGTTCCACGCGCGCAATCAGCTTAACGCGCGCCGGAGAGGCTTTTTTTCATGCCGCGTTGCGGGTGCTCGATGAGATGTCTTATGCAGAGTCCATTCTCACGCAGAAAGAGGGGGTCCTCAGCGGAAACATCCGTATTTCCGCACCGTCAGATTTTGGTCGGCAGTACCTGGGCCCCGCCCTGCTTGATTTCACCCGACTGCACCCGGAGGTGAAAAGTACGCTCTATCTCAGTGAAAATGTCGTCGATCTGGTGTCAAATCGTCTCGATATGAGCGTACGCTTTGGCAATCTCCCTGACAGCAATTTAGTCACCCGGCATATCCGGCCAAACCACAGGGTACTGGTTGCGTCAGTAAACTACCTGCAGCAGGCTGGCACACCCCAAAAAATTGAAGATTTGCATCAGCATCAATGCATTGCGATGGAATTACGCGGCATGCTGATGAATGAATGGCGGTTTGAGCAACAGGGGAAAGCCAGCACCGTTCGCATCACGCCGGCCCTGGTCTGTGATGATGGCGCACTGCTCCGCCAGTGGGTACTTGCCGGTGCGGGCATTGCTGCTAAATCATGGTGGGATGTCAAGCACGATGTGGAGCAAGGGCAGCTTAACGTCCTGTTTGCTGATAGCTTTATCGGTTTTAACCGGCTGGATAAAAAGGATGTCGGCTTGCAGTTTGTTTACCCACAACGGCGACTGCAACCGCTACAGGTAACTGCTTTCACTGAATTTTTCATCGACTGGCTTGAAAAAACATAACCGGCGTCCACTTTCCCGCAGGCCTGCCTTGCACAGCGGTATCAAGCCCGCGTGTCTGCGGGCTTGTCAGTAAATGCGGTTACCCTCCAGCCAGAGTTCAGTCTTTTATTTTCCTGACTAGCTCTGCCTCTCCCGCCTCGGTATTTTGTCACTTGCGCAGAATGCCGACGTTAGTCCCGCCAGCCCATAGCCGGAGCAACATGCTTAAGGATCGACTCAATCACATGAGTATTATAATCAACGCCCAGTTGATTCGGCACCGTCAGTAGCAGTGTATCCGCTTCGGCAATCGCTTCATCCTGCTTCAGTTGCTCGATCAATTTGTCCGGCTCGGCCGCATAGCTGCGACCAAAAATCGCGCGGGTTTTCTCATCCAGGAAACCGACTTTATCGCTATCATCACGGCTGCCGCCAAAATAGGCGCGGTCGCGGCTGTCCATCAGCGCAAAAATGCTCCGGCTGACAGAGACGCGCGGCGTACGGGTGTGTCCGGCTTCGGCCCAGGCATCACGGTAAGCACGGATCTGTTTTGCCTGTTGAATGTGGAAAGGCTCGCCGGTTTCATCATCTTTCAGCGTCGAGCTTTGCAGGTTCATCCCCAGTTTTGCCGCCCATACCGCTGTCGCGTTTGAGCCTGCCCCCCACCAGATGCGATCGCGCAGACCTTCAGAATACGGCTCCGGGCGCAGCAACCCAGGCGGATTGGGGAACATTGGTTGCGGGTTCGGTTTGGCAAAGCCTTCGCCTCGCAGCACGTCCAGCAGCACTTCTGTGTGGCGGCGCGCCATATCAGACTCCGTTTCCCCTTCAGCAGGCTGGTAACCGAAATGGCGCCAGCCATCGATCACCTGCTCCGGGGAACCGCGACTGATGCCGAGTTGCAAGCGACCGCCGGAAATAAGATCCGCCGCGCCGGCATCTTCCGCCATATACAACGGGTTTTCATAACGCATATCGATAACACCCGTACCTATCTCGATATGGCGCGTTTTCGCACCGATAGCGGCCAGTAACGGAAACGGCGAACTGAGCTGACGGGCAAAATGATGCACCCTGAAATAGGCGCCGTCCGCACCTAACTCTTCGGCGGCCACGGCCAGATCGATGGATTGCAGCAAGGCGTCAGCGGCCGAACGCGTTCCGGATTGCGGCGACGGCGTCCAGTGACCAAATGACAAAAATCCGATCTTCTTCATGACGTAGTTGTCCTTCTCTTCAGGGAAATAATCAGCAGAAGAGCACCGGCGACTGTGCCTGCATGCTTCTGCTTTATGTCTCCCCTACTCTACGCATTGCATGCTACGAATAAATATCCTTTGTTTAACATACTGGTTCAAATTAATTGACCAACTCGACGACCTTGTCGTGTGAGCAGGTACGAGTCAGGGGCGTCTGTGTGTTGTTCTTTTCGTTCGACTTTGCAAAGATGTTTTGCACACGATTTCAGACCTGTTACGCCAGCCGGAACAGGCTCGACTTCCTGCGACGTGTGCGGCGTCGAACGGGTTTTGTTTTGAGGATGACGCTATGACCCCCTTTCATCAACTTTCAGCCACGACTCTGGGCGGCCAGTCTGTTTCTATGGTCGACTACGCGGGTAAAGTGGTTCTGGTCGTGAATACCGCCAGCCATTGTGGCTTCACGCCACAATACGGCGGCCTTGAAGCACTCTACGCGAAATATGCCGCCCAGGGTTTGGTGGTGCTTGGTTTCCCCTGCAACCAGTTCGGTAAACAAGAACCGGGTAGTGCCGACGACATCGCGCAGACCTGTCACATTAACTACGGTGTGACCTTTCCGATATTCGAGAAAGTAGAGGTCAACGGCGCCGCAGCACACCCGGTATTTCGTTATCTGAAAAACGAATTACCCGGCGTACTGGGTGGGCGGATCATGTGGAATTTTACGAAGTTCCTGATTGGACGCGACGGTAAACCACTCAAGCGTTTTGCACCGTTCACCACGCCGGAGAAAATGGAAGCCGCAATCCTTGCTGCTCTTGACATCCGCGTGTTTCGGTAAGTCGAACCATTCGGTTCTGAATGTAAAAAGGGGACCACCCCATCGGCGATCCCCCTTTTAAGCATGACGAATTAGCTTTGACAGAAGCGGAGCCGGTTGCCAAACGGGTCATGGACTTCCATCACATCCCCCCAATCTTGCTTAACGATTTCCGGGCGGCCATATCCATAGTGTTTACCGTGTAGTTCATTTCTGAACGACGCAATATTTTTCATCGGAATAAATAGTGTTGCGCCCGGGCTGGCATCACCATGATGTTCAGAAAGATGTAACTGCAACCCCTCTCGGGCAATACCCATATACAGGGGTAACTGGGGTTCGAACCGATGTTCAAACTCAACGCTGAATGACAGAAATTCCAGATAGAACTCCTGTGCTTTTCGGACATCAAAAATGCGCAGAATAGGTATGGGCTTACTGAAATGAATTTGAGAGGAGGAAACCTGCGGGAGCAATGTTGCTGCTGCGGTGTTCCAGTCTCGGAAACCTAACTGGTGAGAAACTATTTCGAGTGCAATGGAATAAGGAATCTTGTGATCGCGCAATTCAAGAGAGGCTTTTAATTTGGCAGCCATTTGTTTTGCTTGCTCGATAGAAATCATATTTTCTCCTGTCGTCAGGAAATGAGGGGGCTCGCATTGCCACAACCCGACCGTCAAGAGTTGTAAAATTAATGAGGTTGAGAACAAACATGCTTTCACCTTTTCCTTTCCGGAAGCGAGCGGCGGGTAGCATGGACCCTGAATGAGGGTACACAGCCTCAGGAAATTTCACAAGTTTTCAGATATAAATGGCGGGATCGACTCCTTCTTCACTTTATACATAAAGGTTGTACTGTGAAAACGATTGTCAATAGATTGAGCATAAAGGGGTATCGTACCGGCTGTTTGCCAGCCAAGAGATCGGTATAATTCACTGGCCACGTCACCCGTTCGTGTATCCAGTACAAGTAAAGATATGCCCTTTCCCCAGGCCATGTTTTCTGCCTGACTCATTAATTGCCGTGCAATACCCTGACGACGTGATTGAGGATGAACAAGTAATTTTGAAATTTCCGCACGGTGGCGACCATTAGGCATGCCACAATAATTAATGATGACTGTTCCGGCTAACACTCCATTGTCACGGGCTACCAGTAACTCACAATCATGGCTTGCAAGGCTGTAAATTTTATCTTTCCAGAAATTATCGATGGATAAACGATCTGCCGGGTCGGTGAACCCTACACTTGCCCCGTCCTTGACACAAGACTGCAATACATCGCCTAATTCGGATAAAACCAGGTGAGCCTCTTCAGCGTTGAGCTTTTGATAGTCGATCATGATTTACATACCACCAATAAATAATGTGCACCCAGACTGTCATGAGCCCTGAATGATGAAGATCCTGATAAATGAAACCGCAAGCTATCGCCTTTTTTCAAAGACCAGGCTTCTGCATTCTGCGTAATCGTTAATTCACCATCATATAACCAGAGATAGTGTTCAAGTCCCTGTACCGGTGGCTTCTGATATTCTATGAAAGCACCGGGTCTTAGCTTCCCATCAATCATTTCGCATTTGTATTGGTTTGAAGGCGGTATTAACAAGCGGCGCTCAAATCCCTTCTCGTCATCCAGCCACAACGTTTGCTGATCTGCCCGAAACAGATTCTCTGCCACTTGCTCGACCTCATTGAGAAGGCGGGACATCGTCATTCCGTAGACGCTACAGAGTTGATTGAGAACTTCGGCTGTTGGACTGACTTCACCGCGTTCAATCCGTGATAACGATGCCCGGCTTATCCCCGATGCAGAGGAAAGTTCATCCAATGACTGGTTATGTTGCAAACGCAGCGCAGCAAGACGCGCAGCCAGCCTCTGCCTGTAATCGGTGCTACTCATCTTCACCTCCCTTAAATGAGATAAATTTCTCTTTTATGGGATATTACTGAAAACGGATTGCCCGTCAAGCTGAACAGTCGGGTCAGCCGCATTCCGGCGTCGGAATTCGCCCGGCGGCATACCGACGTATTTCGTGAAGGCGACGTTGAACGCACTCGCAGATTGGTATCCTGTCCGGAAGGCAATCTGTTCGATTTTATCCTTGCCACTCATCAAGGCTTTCCTGGCTAACGACATTCGCCAGAAGAGCAAGTACTGCATGGGTGACATGCCGACTGTCTCGCTGAATATGGCAAAAAAAGAGGATCGGGACATCGCACAGTCACGAGCAAGGTGTGCTATTTGCCAGTCAGCGCCGGGTTTTTCATGAATGAGATGCAGCGCTGTGGCGATCTTTTCGTGTTGTAACCCTTTCAGGATACCTGTCGTTTTCGACAGATCCTGGTCGCTGCGCAATGCCTCAACCAGTAACAGTCGCAAAAGCTGCGTCAATACCGCGTCACGCCCGGGTCGCCGGGTCCGGCTTTCATCCAGCAGGAGGTCAAACAAGGTGATGAAACGCCGTTCTCCTTTAATCAGGATCGCGTTGGGCAGTAAAGCGACAATAAGCTGTTTGTCCGGTGTGTCGAACTGACAGTGACCCACATTCATGAGCAGTTCAGCCGACCCGGTTGTTGAGCCAATTCGCACGTGTCCGTCGCCAAGCAAGGTTGGCTCCGTAATGCCAGCGGGAGGCGGGGTGCCCGCATTGGTGTTCTCAAACGTGTAAGTGGCGGGTATTAGAACGAAATCCCCGGAAACCACTAACGTGGGGGCCTTACCGTTAATACTTATCAGGCATTCGCCTTGCAATACGGCACAGTAAAACGCTTCTCCGGAAGACTCCCGGATAATACGCCACTGACCCGCGCCCTCAACGAGTTTTGTATGAGTTGGCCTGGGGTTGAGTAAAGCAACAATATCGGTTAACGGATCTGACATTGGACTCTCTCTCAATGAAAGTGGATTTTTGATTATATATTGTCCAGTTCGTGGCGGCTATGATTGCGGCTCTAGTCAACAGAGAGGATTAACCCATGCCAACTGCACTGATTACCGGATGCTCTTCAGGTTTTGGGCTGGCAACAGCAACACTTTTTTTAGCCAAGGGTTGGGACGTGATTGCCACAATGAGAACGCCTGATGCGACGCTTTTTCCTGGAAGCGACAGGCTGACGATATTGCCGCTGGATATCACTTCCGAGGGCAGCATTGCGGATGTAGTGAAAAAGGCTGGCGCGATTGACCTGCTGGTCAATAATGCTGGCTTTGGCGCCCCCGTCCCCGTTGAACTGACGCCCCTGGCAACCGCGCAGCAATTAATGAACACCAATGTCCTGGGCACACTGTCATTAACGCAGGCATTTCTCCCGCTGATGAGAGCGAAAAAATCAGGGGTGATCATCAATGTTTCTTCATCCGTGACGACCAAAGCGATGCCGCTGATTGGGCTTTATCGTGCCAGTAAAGCGGCGTTGAATGCATGGAGCGAATCATTAGCCATCGAAGCCAGGCCTTTTGGTATTCGCGTTCATGTTGTGTTACCGGGCCGCTCGCCCGAAACGAAGTTTGGCCAAAATGCGCAGGCTTATTTTGGTGGGCGAGACGATCCTGCGTATGGAAAAATGGTCGATGAGTTTATCCAGATGGTTGGCAATTCCCACGCGCCAGTAACGCATGCCGAAGATGTGGCGGAGGCCATTTTTGCCGTCGCGAACGATCAACACGCCCCGCTGTATACCGCTGCCGGTGAAGATGCCCTGCATTCTCTCACCGAAGCGCAGCATCGCTCCCCTTTTTCATACTGATTGTTCCGGGCGAAGATGAGACAAGTAAGGGCAGAGAGAGGGTATCCCTCTCTCTGTTTCTCAGCCACGCGCGGCAAGAAAGTGGCGGCGACTGTCAGTGAAACTCACGCTGCGCAAGCTGCGTTGTGAGCGTTTCGATACGCTCGGCCATTTGTCGGGTCAATTCGGTCAGATGAGTATTCTGTTTCAGTAATTCCAACAATTGTGCCGACTGCTCCTCAGCGACCATCTGGCGCTTCGCCATTGCATCATCCAGATCTTCGCGGTGTTGTGCATCGGCCAGCGCATGTGCCTGATCGCGCTCCGCCTGTCGGGTTTGCGCCAAAAGGATCAGTGGAGCTGCATAAGCAGCCTGAATACTGAACGCCAGGTTGAGCAAAATAAAGGGATAGGGATCAAACGTCACAAAGCCCGCAGTATTGAGGACAATCCACACGATCACCGCGATAGTCTGCCCAATAAGGAAAGTCGGCGTACCAAAAAAACGTGCGAAAGCTTCTGCTCTCAACGCAAACCATTCTTCGCCAAACGTATGCGTAATACCTTTCAAGGGGCGATATAAACGAAATTCTTTATCTGTATGCATATCAAAACTTCCTGCTTCGGGGCATTGCCAGCATCGCCAAAAATTCAGGTATCCGCGGAAGCTGATACCCAACTGTTCGAAAATAGAGAGTACCCTGATGTATACCTGACACTTCTCCTTCAGAAAGATCCCGGCCATTTAAGATCTGCTCATCGCGCATTGTCGCCTGTCGTGTTTTTTGTAGAGAATGGTTTTGAAGGGGAAAGGTTAATGAGTTTCCCCTAACCAACGCCCCCCGGTATCTTTTAGCCTGTACACAGATCGGCAACAACAGCGTAGAGCCAATAAGGAAGAACTGACTGGGCGCGCCAACAAATGCCCGGTCGAGGCTGTAAAGTGGATTACAGGTGTTCCGGGGTCGATAACCCGCGATCCGTCGCGGTGGTGATATTCACCGGCATGCCCGATCGTCGTTCTAACTCGTCCGTTGCCCGGTTCACATTCACCTCACTCCCCTGCATCACGGCACGCAGCGCTGGCGTAATGGGCAGTGGCACTTTGTTCGTTGATTCAAATTCAGTGCGGTTGCGCGACAACGGCTCGTGAACTTCAATCCAGCGACTGCCGTCCGGCTCGGTGGTGGCTTTCACCGGTTGATCGATAATCTGCACGCGGGTGCCGACAGGCACATTATCGAACAGGTATTTAATGTCAGCATTGCGTAACCGAATGCAACCCTGGCTGACACGCAGCCCGATACCAAAGTTGGAATTGGTGCCGTGAATGGCGTACAGCTTGCCAATATAAATGGCGTACAGCCCCATCGGATTATCCGGCCCGGCCGGAACAAACGCTGGCAGGGTTTTCCCCTGTTTGGCGTATTCACGTCGGGTATTGGGCGTCGGACTCCACGTCGGTCCTTCCTGCTTACGCTCTACGGCGGTGACCCAGTTGCGCGGCGTTTCGCGCCCCGCCTGGCCGATGCCAATCGGTAAAATCTCCACCGTATTCGTCTCTTTCGGATAATAGTAAAGGCGCATTTCCGCGACGTTCACCACAATGCCTTCGCGCACCGTGGCAGGCAAAATAATCTGCTGCGGTATGGTCAGTTGCGATCCCGCTTTCGGTAGAAAGGGATCGGCATCGGGATTGGCTTCAAGCATATTACTCAACCCCTGACCGTATTTCGCGGCGAAAGCTTCTAGCGGCAACGTGTTGTCATGGGGAACGGTGATAATTTGCGGACTGCCCACCAGCCGGCTGCCCTCCGGCGGCAATGGGTAGCTCACCGCCAGCGCGTTCGGCGCAGAAAACAGCGCAATCAGACTGCACAGCAATGTGAATCGGGGCATCATTTCCTTCCCTCAGGGCCAGCAGATATTTTTTATATCATAGCCCGGTTTATGCTTTTTCTCCCTTTTTACAGGGCGTTACCCTCCCGGGCACCAAAACGTCATGCACGATCGCCGACAGTTCAATCCGAAAGAGAGCGTTCACAGTAAAAAACCCCGCCGGAGCGGGGTTTGCGTTTTTGCAGTTTAACGTCAGGCTTTGGCGCGGCTGGCGATAATGTCGTCCGCCACGTTGCGCGGCGCTTCCGCGTAATGGTGGAACTCCATGCTGTAGGTTGCACGCCCCTGCGACATGGAGCGCAGCGTGGTGGAGTAGCCAAACATTTCGGCCAGCGGCACATCGGCGCGGATAATCTGGCTGCCGAAGCGCTCTTCCATCCCCTGCACCATACCGCGACGGGAAGAGAGGTCGCCCATAATGTTACCGGCGTACTCTTCCGGCGTTTCCACTTCAACATGCATCACCGGCTCGAGGATCGCCGGGTCCGCTTTGCGTGCGCCCTCTTTGAAACCAAAGATCGCCGCCATGCGGAAGGCCATTTCCGAGGAGTCGACATCGTGATACGAGCCAAACGTCAGAGTCGCTTTCACATCCACCACCGGATACCCCGCCAGCACGCCGGTGCCCATGGCTTCACGCAAGCCTTTTTCCACTGAAGGAATATACTCGCGCGGCACCACACCGCCTTTGGTGGCGTCTTCGAAGACAAAGCCGCTGCCCGGCTCCAGCGGCTCGAGGGTCAACACGACATGGCCGTACTGCCCTTTACCGCCAGACTGGCGCACAAACTTACCTTCAATGTCTTTCACCGTTTTACGCAGGGTTTCACGGTAAGTGACCTGCGGACGACCGATGTTCGCTTCCACGCCAAACTCGCGTTTCATACGATCGACGATGATTTCCAGGTGCAACTCACCCATCCCGGAAATGATCGTCTGCCCGGACTCCTCATCCGTGTGCAGGCGGAAGGAGGGGTCTTCAGACGCCAGCCGTTGCAGCGCGATCCCCATTTTTTCCTGATCCGCTTTGGTTTTCGGCTCAATCGCCAGCGAAATCACCGGCTCCGGAAACTCCATGCGCTCCAGGGTGATCACCGCATCCGGATCGCTTAACGTGTCACCGGTGGTGACATCTTTGAGACCTACGCAGGCGGCAATATCTCCCGCGCGCAGTTCATCCACTTCGTGGCGATCGTTAGCATGCATCTGCACGATACGCCCGATGCGCTCTTTTTTGCCTTTGACCGGGTTGTAAACCGCGTCGCCTTTTTTCAGCACGCCGGAATAGACGCGAATAAAGGTCAACTGGCCAACATACGGGTCGGTCATCAGTTTGAACGCCAGCGCAGAGAATGGCTCTTCATCGCTGGGATGACGCTCAGCAGGCTGACCTTTTTCATCCACGCCCTGAATGGCCGGAATATCCAGCGGCGACGGCATCAGTTCCACCACCGCATCAAGCATGCGCTGCACACCTTTGTTTTTAAAGGCGCTGCCACACAGCATCGGCTGGATCTCCCCAGCAACGGTGCGTGCACGCAGCCCGGCGATAATGTCAGCTTCGTCCAGCGAACCGGTTTCCAGATATTTATCCATCAACGCTTCACTGGCTTCCGCTGCCGCTGAGACCATTTTTTCCCGCCACTCCTGCGCGGTCGCCAGTAATGCCTCCGGCACCGGGCCATAGCTAAAGGTCATGCCTTGTGTGGCGTCATCCCAGATGATTTCGCGCATCTTGATTAAATCCACCACACCGGTGAAATGCTCTTCTGCGCCAATCGGAATAACAATCGGCACCGGGTTAGCTTTCAGGCGATCGATCATCATCTGCACCACGCGGAAGAAATCCGCGCCGGGGCGGTCCATCTTGTTAACAAACGCCAGCCGCGGTACGTGATATTTGTTGGCCTGACGCCACACGGTTTCCGACTGTGGCTGCACGCCACCAACGGAGTCATACACCATCACTGCGCCATCGAGCACACGCATGGAGCGTTCCACTTCAATGGTGAAATCCACATGCCCTGGGGTGTCGATAATATTGATGCGGTGCGGCTCAAAGCCACGATCCATACCTGGCCAGAAGCAGCTTACCGCCGCAGAGGTAATGGTTATCCCACGCTCTTGCTCCTGCGCCATCCAGTCAGTCGTTGCCGCGCCATCGTGTACTTCACCCAGTTTGTGGCTCATCCCGGTGTAAAACAGGATGCGCTCAGTGGTGGTTGTTTTACCGGCATCGATATGCGCGGAGATACCGATGTTGCGATAACGTTCGAGAGGAATGGGTCGGGGCATGATGCGTCCTTAGTCTTTTGACTGTTCGTTCGCGGCCGGAATTGGCCGCTATTCATTCACGGCACTTATCATAGTACAACTGTACGAGTATATTCGAACTATTTTTGCTATTCTAACGATTGGTTGAGCTGCAATTGACGACGTGGCTTAAACAACGCAGTTTGCGTATAGTACCGGCCAGCCGCCGATACGGGCCGCTGCTGAAACCAGCAGCGCTACCGCCGACACAGGAAGATTATGATCGCTAACCACCCTGAACGTGAGCAATTTCGCCTCGAAAATGTGCTCTTTGCCCTTGGCAACCCTCTGCGACTGGCCATTATCAGGCGACTTGCCGACGGCAGCGAACTCAGTTGCAATGCACTGCGCCCGCAGGACGTGGCGAAGTCCACCATGACCCATCACTGGCGTGTATTGCGCGACAGCGGCGTGGTCTGGCAACGGCCACAAGGTAGGGAAAATATGATTTCGCTGCGCCGGGAAGACCTGGATATCTGTTTTCCCGGCTTGTTGGATACGCTGTTGCAGGTAATGCAACGCGAAGAGTAAGCGTTATTTCGTTTCCGGCAGCACAATGTTGCTGCCCGCCAGTGTGCCCATGTTGTTGTAAATGGCGCAGGCGGCATCCACCAGTTGCATCGCCAGCGCCGCACCGCTGCCCTCACCTAAACGCATTCCCATATTGAGATACGGTTCCAGTCCTAAGTGCTCAAGCGCAATGCGCGCGCCTTTTTCGGCGGAAAGATGCGACGGAATGAGATAAGGCTTGATCTGCGGCGCAATGCGGCACGCCGCCAGCGCCGAAGCATAGGAGAGAAAACCGTCCAGCACCACCGGCAGCCCACAGGACGCCGCGCCAAGGATCACCCCGCACATACCCAACAGATCATACCCCCCGACTTTAGCCAGTACTGCAAGGCCATCGTCAGGATCCGGTTGGTTAACCGCGATCGCTTTACGCACAACCGCCGCTTTATGACCCAGCTGTGATTCCGGTAGATTTGCGCCGATACCCACCACCGATTCAGGCGCTTCGCCGGTCAGTACGCTAACAATCGCCGCCGCTGGCGTGGTGTTCGCCATCCCCAGTTCCCCAACGCCGAACAGGTTTACCCCCTGCTTCGCCAGTTCACGGGTATAGCGGACGGTTTCCAGCAGCAGTTCTTCTGCCTGCTGCGCGCTCATCGCCGGGCCAGCCGCAATATTGCCGCTGCCGCGCGCCACCTTCATATTCACCACACCGGGGATGGGATCAGCGTCGATACCGACATCCAGCACATGCACTTTTGCCCCAGCCTGCGCCGCCAGCACACACACACCGGTGGTTGCCTGGGTCATATTCGCCGCCTGAATAGCGGTGACCTCGCGCGGGGAGACCGCCACGCCTTCGTGCCATACGCCATGATCCGCGCACATCACCACAATCGCTTTTTCCCCTACCTGTAGGGTGCCCTTCAGTCCAGGCATTCCCGCCAGTTGAACCGACAGCGCTTCCAGCCGCCCCAGGCTGCCAACGGGTTTCAGTAAACCATCAAGATGCTGCTGCGCGTGTGCCATAGCTATGTGATCGGGGGTGGGAATCGCTGCCAGGAATGCGGTCAATGTCTGCATAGTGTTTCTCATTATGTTGCGGGCTGTTTATAACAGCGCCAGAAGGAATACCAGTTCGCCAAGCTCGATAGCCGCGCCCAGTGTGTCGCCGGTCTGCCCACCCAGCGTACGTTTCAGCATCTGACCGAGCACGAAGATAGCCAGCAGGGTTGCCGCCAACGCGATCTCCCCTTTTGTCCCTAACAAACCGACCACCGCCAACGCCGTTATCACCAGAGTGACCAGCGTATCCCGACCGGACACCTTGCCAATAAACAGATTCCCCAGCCCCTCATCGCGGGCATAGCGATGGCCGAACATCAGTAATACCGCTCCACCGCGCCCCACCGCACAGGCGGCAGCCAGCGCGGCAATCATGCTGGTGTCGCGCAGTTGCAACTCGCTGAGGGTCAGGATCTTCGCCACCACCACAAACACCAGCGCCAGACCACCGTGGGTACCAAGGCGGCTGTCGCGCATGATCTCCAGCATCCGCTCACGTCGGCGGGCGGAAAACACGCCATCGCAGGTATCCGCCAGACCATCAAGGTGAAAACCGCCCGTCAGCAACGCCAGTGCCAGCACACAGAACAGCGCCGCCAGCGGCCCACCGCACCAGGGTTGTAGCACCACCAGCACGATGCCGCTGAGCGCGCCCAGCAGCAGCCCGACCAGCGGAAAAGTCACAATGCCACGCACATAATCCGCTACATCCAGCCCCTGCACACAGCGCGCGGGCACGGGTATGCGGCTGATAAACGACAGCGTAGCGAAAAAAAGCTTCATCATTTGATTTTGACTCCAATACCGGACACCACTAACCAGACATGATCCGCCGCCTGCGCCAACCGCTGATTCACGCGGCCAGCGATGTCACGAAAGTGACGTGCCAGACGGTTTTCCGGCACGATGCCCATCCCCACTTCATTGGTCACCAGCACCACCGGCGACGGGCAGGCCGCACAGGCGGCAATCAGCATATCAATCTCTTGCTGCACCTGTGCTTCCAGCGTCGTGTAATCCCAGCTATCGGGATCGTCGGCGCCGCCATAAGCAAACAGTAGATTGGTCACCAGCGTCGTGATGCACTCCAGCAACACCGCTTCATTGGGGGCATTGTCAGGGGTAATAATTTCAGCGAGCTGTTGCCATCGCTCTTCAGTGCGCCAGTGCGCCGGGCGACTGTCCCGGTGATGCTGAATGCGCGCCGCCATCTCCTCATCGAAAATGTGCGAGGTAGCGATATACAACACCCCGTCGGCGCTGGCGACCAGCGACTCGGCATGGCGGCTTTTGCCGCTGCGCGCACCGCCGGTAACAAGGGTTAACATACTGGCTCCTGATGTTGCTGCATAATCTGATAAATGCGTTCAATATCCACATGCTCACGCATGGCACTGGCCAGCAGATCGAACTGCTGCGCTTTATACTGCGCATAACTGACGGCAGCATCCAGCGGTGGCATGCTTTTACGCTGACGCAGGCCGTTGATGAACGCGCGGGTAAAGGCATCGCTGTCAAACAAACCGTGCAGGTAAGTGCCGAACACCTGCCCATCGTCGCTGACTGCGCCATCCGCCACGCGCTGCCCCGCTTTGTGCAGCCACAATGCCGGACGGCACCCACTGTGCAATGTGGTTTCTCCCAGATGGATTTCGTAACCACGCAAGCCAAGCCCGGCGCAGCCCGCCATCCAGCCAGGCAACGTCTCCTGCAAGGTCGCGTCGACAAGCGTTGTGGTTTTGTCACGGGCAAAACGGGTGACGGTATCCAGCAGCCCCAGACCTGGCAATGTCCCCAGCCCGGACTCCACCTCGTCAATGATCATCTCACCAAGCATCTGATAACCGCCGCAAACGCCGATCACCGGTACGCCCGTATGATGCGCATCCAGCACCGCTTTTGCCAGCCCGCACTCACGAAGCCAGGTTAAATCGCTAAGGGTGTTTTTACTGCCCGGCAGAATCACTGCATCGGCGCTGTGCAGCGCTTCCGGGGTGCGCACATACTGCACGCGCACATCCGGCTGGGCCGCCAGCGCGTTAAAATCGGTAAAGTTAGAAATGTGTGGCAACTGCACCACTGCAATCTCTAACGCCCGCTCACCGGTGCGCAGATATTTACCACGCTGCAACGCCACGCCATCCTCATCTTCCAGGTCGACGTCCAACCACGGCATCACGCCGATCACCGGCACGCCGGTCAGTGCTTCAATCTGTTTAATGCCGGGGGTAAGCAGCGCCACATCGCCGCGAAATTTATTGATAATTACCCCTTTGACCCGCCAGCGCTCATGCTCCTGCAACAGCGCCAGCGTACCGTAAATCGCGGCAAACACGCCGCCCCGGTCGATATCTGCCACCAGGATAACCGCGCAACCGGCCATCTCCGCCATCCCCATATTGACGATATCCCGGTCGCGCAGGTTGATCTCCGCCGGGCTACCCGCTCCTTCCAGTACCAGCGCGTCATACTCCTGTGCCAGGCTGTGATAAACATCGATAATCTGCTGGCGCAGACACGGTTTATAGTCGTGGTAGCTCACCGCGTCCATATCGGTCGCGACTTTGCCCATCAACACCACCTGCGCCTTGCGGTCGCTGGTGGGTTTAAGCAGCACCGGGTTCATTCGCACATCGGGGAGGATACCTGCGGCCTCGGCCTGAAATATCTGCGCACGTCCCATCTCCTGGCCATCCGGCGTAATCCCCGAGTTGAGCGCCATATTTTGCGACTTAAACGGCGCGATCCTGAGTCCGTCCTGATGAAAAATACGGCACAGCCCGGCGACCAGCACGCTTTTGCCCACATCCGAAGCGGTTCCTTGCAGCATAATAGCCTGCGTCATGACGCCTCCTTCACCGGCATCGCCCGCATACGGGCATAAAATTCATCTTCGCTTTTGCACAGCGGAAACCCCAACTCGCTGTGCAATTTAACCAACCACGGCTGCGTCAGCCCGGCTTCTTCTATCAGCGCCCGGCGGGCAAACACCTCGCCTGGCGCACCGTGCGTCAGCAACTCGCCGCGTCGTAGCACGTACACGGCGTCGCAGATTTCATAGATTAAATCAATGTCATGACTGGAAATCACCACATGATTTCCTTGCGCAACAATGCGCCGGATAAGGGTCAGCATCTGCGTACGCCCGGCGGGGTCGAGCCCGGCAGTAGGTTCATCCAGCAGCAGGTATTTTGCCTGCAACACCAACGCGCCTGCGATAGCCACGCGTTTTTTTTGCCCGTGGCTCAGGCACTGAATAGGCTGATGACGAAACGACTGTGCATCCACCAGTGTCAACGCATCCTCTACGCGGCGGGCGATCTCGGCTTCCGGCACGCCGATATTGCGCAAACTAAAGGCAATATCGCTATCAATATCGGTATAGAAAATTTGCTGATCGGGATCCTGAAATACGGTCGTGACCTGCTGGCGCAGCGCCAGCAGTGCGCGTTTACTGTAATCCAGCGGTTTCCCCTGCCACTGCACCGTCCCCTGTTGCGGGCGTAAAATGCCGCTCAGGTTCATAAACAGCGTGGATTTGCCGCAGCCGTTCGCACCGACCAGCCCGGTTACCGGCTGGCGGGAAAAGTCGAGGCTGAGCCCTTTCAGTATGGGTTCATCCTGGTAACGGAACCACAGGTTATCGGTGGCCAGCATGCCAGATCCTCACAGGTGAAAATCACCCTGATAAAGTTTGATATCCAGCGTGGTCGCCAGCGCTTTGTAGCGCAGCAGCACGCGGGTAAATAACAGGCTGACCAGCATCGCCAGCGAGCGGTACCCCTGGGGCAAGGTGCGGTAACCAAAACGCAGCGTCTGCGCCCGGTGAATCGCCGCCGCTTCCTCCAGCAGGATAAAGATAAAGCGCCAAATGAGCAGGATCTGTTCCGTCAACAGGCGCGGCACGTGCGCGCGCTTCAGCAACAGAATCAACTGCGGAAACGGCAGATTCAGCACCAGCCAGAAGGTCGCCGACAGCGCCGCCAGACTACGCCACAGCGTGGCGTTCGCTGCCGCCAGCCCTTCCGGCAGCACACCAAGCCAGACGTGACCCAGTTGCACGCCGAACAGTAAATGCAGCGGTTCTCGGGTCACACTGAACAGGATCGTTACGATGCCCACCAGTAAAAATCCCAGCGGAATTGCCATCCAGCGCAGCCAGCGCCACAGCGACATGCGCAGCAGCCAACAGGTGAACGCCGCGATAAAAACCAGCAAAATCCCCTGTCCGAGTGGCGGCAGAGAAAACGCCAGCGCCATCATCAATAGCCAGCAGAAGAACTTGCGCTCCGGCGCGAGCGTAGCCCAACGGCTCTGGTAGCAGAGCCGATCAAGACCGTTCGCTATCACGCTGTCTGCCTTTCATATAACCGAGAATGTAGAAAATCACCGCTGCGCCAATCGAGCCTTGCAACGTAAACAGCAGGCTTTCGATCTCGCCGCTTGCCGGTTTATACAGCGGCTGGAACCACGGCTGGTAATGCGGCGCAACCGCCTGGATCTGGCTTTCCGCTTGCCCATCGGAACCACCGTATTCGCCGCCATGGTCGATAAAGAAAGGCATGATCACCAGAGCAATCACCATCGCCAGTAAAATCAGGGTCTTTTTCATCTTACTCCTCCTGTGAGGTAATAAGCTGTCGCCGGGTAAGCTGATCGTCGATCATCACGGTCAGCAGCCCTTCAGCAATGGCAATGGGGATTTGCGTCAGGCAGAAGATGCCCATAAATTTCACCACCGATCCGGTCATCCCGTGCAACGGATCCGGAAAGGCGACACCCAGTTGCACCGATGTCACGAAATAGGTCACCAGATCGGCGAGCATGGCACAGAGAAACACCGCCACATCACGGCGGAATCCCGCACGGCAAGCCAGTTTCCACACCAGGTAGCCCGCCACCGGACCAATCACTGCCATCGACATGCCGTTAGCGCCAAGCGTGGTTAATCCGCCGTGCGCCAGCAAGAGTGCCTGAAACAGCAGCACAATCGCACCAAGGACCGCCACCACGCCCGGACCAAACAGAATCACCGCCAGCCCCACGCCAGTTGGATGGGAACAACTGCCGGTCACCGAGGGAATTTTCAGCGCCGACAAGACAAAAATAAACGCGCCACACAGCGCCAGCAGCACTTTCTGGTTGGTGTCATCCGCGACAATGCGGCGCAAGCGCACCAGTCCGTACCACAGGCAGGGCAGGAATAACAGCCACCAGGCCAGCGCCCACATTGGCGGCAGGAAACCTTCCATGATGTGCATGGCAAACGCCTCCTGCGGCACCACCATCAGCAACATGGCGGCGGCGAGGCCACTGAAGGACAACGGTTTCAGTTGGTGCACTTTCATACCCTCACCCACTGTTTATTGACCAGGATAGTCGAAAAATAGGGTAGCGGCTGATCGTCGCTAACCTCACACAGATGCCGCCAAGATTGCTCTCCCGGTAGCGTGGCTTCCGACATCATCAGGGCGCAGTTGAGCAAGCCCGCCTCATGCAGCAACGTTTTGATGCGGGCAAAACGGCCATACACTTTCATCAGCACCAGGCTGTCGTGCTGCTGTAACGCCTGCCGGATATCACTCTCCGGCGCGGTGCAGGAGAGAACCGCCAGCGACTGCTGCTCCATGGCCAGCGGCGTCTGTGTGCGCGCGGCAATGGCGGCAAACGATGTCACGCCAGGGACGATCTCCACGTGTTCCGGGTGTTGCAGGCGTTGCAACAAAAACACCCAGGTGCTGAATAACATCGCATCGCCAAGGGTAATAAAACCGACCTGCTTACCGGCCTGCACTTCCGCGTCCAGCGCGGCGGCAACCTCATTCCACACGGCTTCTTTTTCCGCGCTGTCGGCGCTCATTGGGAAATGGCAACAGCGCACGTCAGTCTGTTCGCCCAGGTATTCCCGCACAATGGAGAGTGCCAGGCTGTCTCCCCCTTTGCGCCCGGCAGGGGCATAGAGCACATCCAGGTTACCGAGGATACGCGCGCCGCGCACGGTGATCAGATCCGCCGCGCCAGGACCGGTGCTCAGGGCGTAAAGTTTGCCGCTCATGCTGCGGCCTCCAGCGTCTGCGCCAGCGCCTGTTGCAGATGGCGGACAAACATCGCCCGCACATCGGCGTTTTCCCCCAAGCCTTGCAACCACGGTGTGGCGGCAATACCAACCCGTTCAAACTGCGTTTTCCAGGAGTCGTCATCGTCAGACGCCATATCGTTAATCGCGTGATCGCCTGCCACCAGCATCAGCGGCATCAGGTGGACGGCGTTGACCCCTTCATGGCGCAACCCATCAATCAGCAGATCGATCTCCGGGTAACTCTCCACCGCGCCAACCCGCGCAGGAAAACGATGAGCGGCCATCATATGGTCGAGACAGGCGTACGCGGAAAACGCGTGATGACTGGCACCATGGCCCATAAACACCACTCGCTCATTCGGGCCAACCTGTGGCATCTGGCGGGATAGTGCCTGCATCAGATGCAGATAATCGTCATGACTGCTGAGCAGCGGCGCGCCAATCACCAGCCGTTGAAACAGCGGGCGCAGGCTCTGCACTTCGCGGACAATTTTTTCGTACTCATCACCGTTAATGATGTGCAATGACTGGATCGCCACATCCTGGTAGCCCGCGTCAGCGAGTTTTTGCAGCGCCTGCAATGGGGTATCGATATGCAGGTTGTCGCGCTGTTTCAGTTTGCGGATGATCATGCCGGAGGTGAACGCACGAAACAGCGTGCGCTCCGGGCAACTGGCCGCCAGCTCACGCTCACAGGCAACAATATTTTTCTCACACGTGTCGTGATAACTGGTGCCAAAGCTCACCACTAAAAGTGCTTTTTTCATTCTGTTCTCCTCACTGTGTCGCCAGCCAGCGTCGCAACCGCCGTGAAAATGCGTCCTGACTGTCCAGTCTCTCTTCGCCCACCACGACTGTCTGCGGACGGGTAATAACAATGCACGGAATGCCGGCTGCAAGTGCAGGCTCTATTTTTTCCAGGTACCCCCCTTCTGCACCGGAGGCTTTGGTGATCATCACTTCGACCCGGTACTGGCGGTAAAAGGCGGCGTTAAACTCCGCGCTGAACGGACCGCAGAGCGCAAAAATATCGCCCACGCCAAAGCCCTGCGCCGCACAATGCGCCACCACGTCCGGCACCGGCAACACCCGCGCCAGCAGCGTTTTGCCCGGTAATCCCTCGCGCCAGCGCGCCAGATCTTTACTGCCGGTGGTGAGCAAAATGCGCTCGCCCAGCTCACGGGCTTTCTCACAGGCGTCTTCCAGCGAGGCAACATAAAACAACAACGGATGCGTTAAATCCGGCACCTGCTCCGGACGCTGGTAGCGGCTTAACAACACCTGCGCCTGTTCACAGGCATGGGCAATATTGCGGCTTACCACATCAGCGTAAGGGTGAGAGGCATCAATCACCCAGCGGGTGCGATTTTGTTGCAACCAGTCCACCATCTCGCTCGGTTCCATGCGGCCGCAACGCACCTGACCGCGAATATTCCCCGCCAGTTGTTGCCCGGCTGGCGTCGCCACCGACAGCGTGTACTCCACACCCGCCGCGTCCAGTTGCTGGCAAATCTGCCGCGCATCGCTGGTTCCGCCAATCACCAGCACGTCGCCCGCCTTCACAGGCTGTAGCCTCGCGGGGTGATCATCAGCCCGTTTTGCACATAGGTGGCGCGGTTGCCGACGATCACCAGGCTGGTCATATCAACAGGTTCAAAGTCCATCGTGCCCAGCGTAGTCAGCCACTTCTCCTCTTTTTTCCGCCCGGCGGATTTCACCACACCAACCGGGGTATCTGCGTGTTTACTGGCCGCCAACAGGTCAAACGCGCGTGCCAGGTGGCCTTCACGGCCCCGGCTGCGCGGGTTGTAGAAACAGATCACAAAGTCCGCTTCACCGGCAGCAACGATACGCTTTTCAATCACTGACCATGGCGTCATCAAATCGCTGAGACTGATATGGCAGAAGTCATGCATCAACGGTGCGCCAAGCAATGCGGCGGCAGCGATACTGGCGGTCATACCCGGTACCAGACGGACGTCCACATCCCGTTGTTGTTTGCCGACCAGCTCCAGCACCAGCCCGGCCATACCGTATATCCCGGCGTCGCCGCTGCTGATCAGCGCCACGTTATGCCCGGCCTGCGCCAGTTCAATCGCCGCCTGGCAGCGTTCGATCTCTTTGCACATGCCGGTTTTGATCACCTGTTTATCACCGGTAAAGGCTTTCACCAGATGGGTGTAGGTTTTATAACCAACAACGATGTCCGCCGCTTGCAACGCTTCGACCGCTTCCATGGTCATCATTGCCTGTGAGCCAGGGCCAATCCCGATTACCGTTAACATCAGTGTGAAACTCCCAAAGTAATAGTCACGCCCTGCTCGCGCAGGGTCTCGCCCACCAGTTGCCCCTGACTCATCAGCCAGGCTGCCGGGCCGGAAACGCTCCCGACACCGGCGGTTTGCCGCACAAATTCGGAGGCGGGAAAATGGTGTTCGTGCTGACGCAGCATGTCAGCGCTGAACACTTCAAACGGCACATGCAGGCTTTGCGCAAGCTGCACCAGCCCTTGCTCATCTTGTTTAAGCGTGATGCTTCCCACCGCGCGTAGCGCCAGCGGATCGAAAGCGTGTGCATGCAGTTGCCGCTGCAACAACAACGACAACAGCGCAAACGGCGTATCCCGCCGACAGCCAATGCCCGCCACCACGCGCCTGGGCACCAGCTTGTAGACCGGTAGTGAAAGCGCAGGTAACTCAGCCTGCGTCGTCACACAGACCAATGCATCCAGCTCCGGTAACGCGTCCAGATCCGCCACCGTAATAAAGCCACGCGTATCACAGCCTGCAACGTCTTCGCGCATTGGTGCGTCGCACCACAGGCCGATGCGTTTACCACTCACCAGCATGTGGTTGATGGTCTTTACCGCCGGGCGGAAGCCATCCATCCGCGCGTCAAGCTGGCTTGCCAGCATATCCAGCGCCGCCAGTTCGTTAACATCTGTGGCGGTGGTGATCACCGGATCGGCGTCCAGCACCCCGGCCAGATAGCGCGCCAGCGCATTGGCCCCGCCGTAGTGCCCGGAAAGCAGGCTGATCACATGCTGCCCGCGCTCATCAATCACGATCACCGCCGGATCAAAAAATTTGTCATTGACCAGCGGCGCGATAACGCGCACGGCGATGCCCGTCGCGCCAATAAAAATCACCGCCGAAGAGTGGCTGAACGCCTCACGCAAGGTCTGTGCGAAACCGCCTTCAAAGGGCGCAAACCCCTCCCTTTGCAGCTTCTCACTGGTAAAGCAGGTCATCGGCAGCGCCGGTTTCAGGCGCTCAGCCAGCGCCATACCGCCGGGCGTCAGGCAAAACAGCGCAATGGATTCAGGCTTTACGGTATTCATGGCTAAAGTCCGCCGCATAGAGCCGGGAGTAGTGATACTCCTCCCCCAGAAACGCGCCCACGAGGATCAACGCGGTTTTGCGGATCCCGGACTCGCGTACCTTGTCGCCGATGTCGGCCAGCGTGCCGCGTACGGTCTGGCTCTCCGGCCATGTCGCTTTGTAAATAACGGCGACAGGCGTAGTGTGTGGATAGCCACCTTCGATCAATCGCTCCGCCACGCGGTGAATGCGTTGTACGGAGAGGTAAATCGCCATGGAGGTCTGATGAGTGGCGAACGACTCCAGCTGTTCGCGTGGCGGCACCGGCGTACGCCCTTCCAGGCGGGTGATGATCAGGCTCTGCGACACCTCCGGCACGGTGTACTCCACCCCCAATTCCGCCGCCGCGCCCAAAAACGCACTGACGCCCGGGACCACCTGCCAGCGGATACCACGGCGGGTTAACACTTCGCCCTGCTCGCGCACTGAGCCATACAGCGAAACATCGCCGGTTTGCAGCCGCACCACCACTTTTCCGGCTTTAACCCCGGCTTCCATCAGATCGATAATCTGCTCAAGGTGCAGTTCAGCGCTGTCATAGCACTCGGCATCCGCCGGGCAATAGTCCAGCAGTTCGGTGTTGATCAACGACCCGGCGTAAATCACCACCTGCGCCTGTTGCAACAACCGGTAGCCTTTGAGCGTAATCAGTTCCTTATCGCCCGGCCCCGCGCCAACAAACCAGACGGTATGCGCCTCCACGGTCTCAGCCATGGTGTTTCTCCTTTTCGCAGGAAATCAAATAAACGGGATTATTCGGTTTGAAGTAGTGACCACTGCCAAGCCCGGTGAGCCGGGAGACCTGGATCTGCTGGCACTCCAGTGCGGCTACATGGCGGGCGGCAAGGTGCGACAGTGCAGTGTTGAGGTTTTCCTGCAGGATAAAGGTCATCACCAGTCGGCCTCCGGGATTCAGTTGCGCCAGCGACCAGTCAATCAGTTGCGTCAGGTTGCCGCCGCTGCCGCCCATAAACACGGCGTCTGCCGGTTGTTCAACAAACAACGGTGCGACTCCGGAAACAATGGCAATGTTGCGGCAGCCAAAATGCAGGCAGTTCTCTTCCAGCAGCCCAAGCGCTGCCGGGCTGCGCTCAATGGCGGTCACCCGCAACTGTGGATGAGTGAGCGCCGCTTCAATACTGACGCTGCCGGTTCCCGCGCCTATATCGATCAGGTGGCGCGCCTGTTGTAGATCCAGCTTTGACAGCGCCAGCGCACGCACCGCCTCTTTGGTCATCGGCACCTTTTCACCGCGAATAAACAGCTCATCTTTCATTGAGGATCACCACCACATTCATCTCGTATTGCGCGTGAACATCCGCTGGCCGTAACCACTGGATACGTTCGTTGTCCATGCCAAGATTTTCGCCAATCACCAGCCAACGATCGGCGGCACCACGGGCGATAAGCGCATCGGCAATGACTTTCGGACCACAGCGCGCGTCGGTGACCATCGCCACTTTGGGTTCGCGGGCAAGCCGATCAAAATCCACCTCACGCCCGTGGCTGCTGGTCAGCCAGATGTCGTTCATGTCGATCCCGGTGCGCGAGCAAAGGTACTGCGCGGCGCTGATGCCGGGGATAATCTGTAACTGCGCAATGCCAAAGTGCGCGACCAGCCGGGTACCGATGCCGTAAAACAGCGGATCGCCGGAGGCCAGCACCACCACCCGTCGCGCTGTCTGTTGCTCCAGCCAGGCAAGCAGCGCGGGGATATCGCTATCCAGCGCACGCACTTCTCCGCCAAATGTCGGAAATTGCGCCAGATGGCGCTTGCCACCGACCAGCACATCCGCCTGCGCCACGGCCTCTAACGCCTGCGGCGTCATCAGGGCAAGATGGCCCGGCCCCATACCGGCTACTGTCAGCATTGCAGCTCCCGGGCAATCGCCTCTGGCGAGCGGTTAGCGCCCAGTATTTTGTTTTCAAAAGAGAATAAAATGGCGTCGCACTGCGGTGGGGTTTGCGTAAAGCGCAGCATCTGCTCAATACGCTGGCAAATCCGCCGCGCAAGATGGTCGTAGAGATGGTTAAACCCGGCGGCGTCGATGTGCTCCATCGCTGCTTCGGTGGTATCGCAGTCGCTGACCGCCAGCAGCAACGCGTGCGGCGCACCAAGCAACGCCAGGTGCGCGACCAGGGTTTCCATACGCGCATCGGCAATATGGCTGTGGGTATGAAAGATACCGGCGGCGATTTTCACCAGCTTGCCAGGGTGACCCACCAGAACAATCTGCCGGTAGCCCATGCGCACCGCTTCTTCAATCATGTAGCCCACGAAGTTACTCATCGTCACAACATGCTCGCCGGAGACGCCCAGTTGTTCGCGAACGAAACGCTCGCCGTGGTTACCAGGAACGAGGATCACCCGCTCCATCCCGCCCGCACGTTTTTGCTCCAGTTCCAGCGACAGCGAACGTTTCCAGCTCTCTTCCGACATCGGCGTCACGATGCCAGTGGTGCCAATAATTGAAATACCGCCAAGGATGCCAAGCCGCCCGTTGTAGGTTTTCTTCGCCCGCGCTTCCCCTTCCGGGGCGAAAATTTCCACCTCCGCGCCGCGCGTCGGGCCAATCACTTCACGCACAGCGGCCTCAATGGTCTGCCGCGGCGTGCGATTGATCGCCGCTTCGCCCACCGCAAGGCCAATGCCTTTACGGGTTACCCTACCCACGCCTTCGCCACCGCGCAGCGTAATGTTGCCGCTGTCGTTTACCGTCACGCGGGCAAAAATCAGCATGCCGTGCGTCGCGTCCACATCATCGCCTCCGTCTTTGCGGATAGCGGCCATCGCCTGTTGACCCTCAATATGCGGCGATTCCACGTTGAGACGCAGCGTGACGCCGGAGGGCGTGACAATCGACACCTGGTGAATGATGTGTTGGCGCAGCACCATCAGTGCGGCGACTTTTGCCGCCGCCGTCGCGCAGGAGCCGGTGGTGTAACCTTTGCGTAGCGCTTTGCCGTTATGCCACACCGGGTCGTCAAAGGCTGGCTCACTCATTGCGCCTCCCGCAGGCTGTAGAGCAATGCATTGATAATGGCAGCGGCGACGTTGCTGCCCCCTTTGCGACCACGGGCGGCAATCGCCGGTAAACCGCTTTCCACCAGCGCCTCTTTTGACTCTTCCGCCCCCACAAAACCGACCGGCACGCCCACGACGCCACTCACCTGTGCCTTATGTTCGAGCAGACGAAACAGCGCGGTGGGCGCATTGCCAAAGACAAAGATTTTTTCCCCCGCGTCACCCAGGGCCAGATCCACCGCCGCCATAGAACGGGTGATGCCGTCCGCTTTGGCTCTGCGCACCACTCGGGGGTCGGAGATATAACAACGCACTTCGCTGCCAAACTGCGCCAGCAGCGTTTTATTGATGCCGGAGAGTGCCATGGTGGTATCGGTATAGAGGGAGCAACCGCATTGAATCGCCGTACACAACCTGTCCAGCGCATCCGGGGAGAAGTGCAGAATATCCAGCCATTCGAAATCGGCGGTGGTGTGAATGACCCGTTTGATCACCGCTTCATGCAGCGGGCTGGCAAAACGGTAATCAGGACGGGTGTCATGAATGATCTCGCCGATAATGACAAAGCTTTTGGCTTCAATAGCCTGCGGTTGCTGCAGGTAATCCATTTTTTCCATCCTCAGGCTCCCGCCAGTAGGTAATGCGTCAGCGCAAACAACGCCAGCGCCAGCGTGGAGGCCACCCACATCAGGCCAATGGTTCGTGGAATGTCATCCACTTCAATGGCGCGGTGTTCATCACCAATCCAGGGTTTTTCGACGCGTTCGCCGAAGTAGTCATTCGGCCCGCCAAGACGGACACCCAGCGCCCCGGCCACGGTACCTTCCGGCCACGCGCAGTTAGGGCTGCTGTGATGACGTCGATCGCGAAAACCGATACGAAATGCGTTGCGGGCGTGGTGACCGCATAACAGGGTCGCTGCGCTCAACAGTAACCAGCTCAGCCGTGCCGGAATGAAGTTCGCCACATCGTCCAGCCGGGCGCTGACCATGCCTATGGCACGGTATTTTTCATGTTTGTAGCCAACCATCGAGTCCAGCGTATTCACCGCTTTATAGGCCATGGCCAGCGGCGCGCCGCCGATCAGTAAGAAGAACAGCGGCGCAATCACGCCATCTACGGTGTTTTCCGCCACGGTCTCCACCACGGCGCGGGTGATCTGCGGCGGTTGCAGGTGCGCCGTGTCGCGCCCGACAATCCATGACAATTTTTCGCGGCTGTCGCTGAGCGAGCCACGGCGCAGCGCGTTTTCCACCTCCCGCGCCATATCTGCCAGGCAGCGCGTCGCCAGCGTGGTGTAGATGATCCACACCTGCACACACCAGCCAAACCAAGGATGGATAGTCGTCGCCAACGCCAGCACGCCCCAGCTCACCGCCCAGGTGATGCCCACGACCAGCAACCACATCACACCACCGCCAACGCGCAATGCGGTATCACTGTGACACCGTCGCCGCACCACGCGCTGGATGTGCGTAATCAGCGCGCCAATCCAGCGTATCGGGTGCGGCCAGTGCGGCGGATCGCCAAGCAGACGATCGAGGAGAAACGCCGCACACCATGCCAGTAACGTCATAAGGCCCTCCTTGCTGCCTGAAACCAGTGGTTGAGCATCTGCGGACGTTGCCCGAAATGCAGATGCAGATAGCTGGCGAAGGTATTTCCCACCTGCCAGCCCCCCTGCCAGTGTTTCACTACCTCACCATCGCGGGTTTTGTAGCAATCCAGCACGGCAGCATGCTGCGGAGTAAAGTCGGAGTAATGGAATTCGTGCCCCCTCAAGATCTCGCCCGATGCCGCGAGTAGCGTCTGTTGCGTGGCGCGGGCCTCACAGTAACCAAAGCGCGTCAGCCGTGTGCCCATTACGCTATGACCGGGGATGACATCAGCCATCGGCCAGTGGTGGCCGTCCGCATCACACAGTGTGGTACCGAGGTACATCAGGCCACCACATTCGGCGTAGATTGCCACGCCGCGCTGGTGGGCGGCCCGAATGGCATCACGCATCGGCTGATTGGCTGACAATGCACGCGCATGCAACTCCGGATATCCCCCACCCAGCCACACCATCTGGCACGCGGGCAATGTGCAGTCATGCAGTGGGCTGAAACGCACAATACGAACGCCAGCGCGTTCCAGCAGCAGCAGGTTATCCGGGTAGTAAAAGTTGAAGGCGTCGTCGTCCGCCAGCGCCAGCGTCAACCCGGCCCCGGCCTGTTCCTGCTCCAGAGGAGGTATATCGCCGTCCGGCAGACGGGTAATGGCACTCAGGGCGAGCAACCGATGGATATCCACGGTCTGCGCCAGTCGGTCGGCAAAGTCGCGCCACGGCTGCGCATCCACGATGGATTCACGGGCAGTGACCAGCCCAAGATGGCGTTCGGGCAGCGCCACGCCCGGCACGGTCGGCACATACCCCAGCACCGGCACCGCGCAGAAATGTTCGATGGCCTGTTTAAGCAGCTGATAATGGCTGTCGCTATTGACACGGTTAACAATCACGCCGGCAATCGGTAATTCCGGGTCGAAATGGCAAAAGCCCATCACCGTGGCGGCAATTGATGTGGAGACCGATTTGCCGTCTACCAGCAGGATCACCGGCACGCCAAGCTGTTTCGCCAGTCCGGCGCTGCTGCAATAGTGAGGGTCAGTGCCGTAGCCATCGTAGAGCCCCATTACGCCTTCGATAACGGCAATATCAGCGGCGAGCAAATGCTGTGTAAACAGAGCATTAAGCGTGGGTTCCGGCAGCATAAAGCTGTCGAGGTTGCGGGACGGAATGCCGGTTACGGCGCTGTGCCAGGCGGTGTCAATATAGTCCGGGCCGACTTTAAAAGGCTGCACGCGCAGGCCGAGGCGCTGCAAAACGGTGAGCAACCCGAGCGTGACAGTGGTTTTCCCACAGCCACTGCCCGTGCCGGCAAGGATAAAGGCGCTGCGCCTGTCTGACATTCCTGAAGCCCCGTTGCGGGTGGGAAAGGTGGGGTCAGGACGCGCGTCTGCCCAGTCTGTCGACTGTACGCTTCTGAGCAACCCACTTCCCACCGAAGTTGTTGATAACTGCCCATCCGGTCGGTCTTCTGGCTTAGCGTCATCCTCGCCCGTCCTTCCCGATCCTGCGATCAGTGGTGATTACGGGGTTGTCAGCATCACAGCAGCGGGGGCTGCGGGGGATTTTCACCCCCTTCCCTGCCGCAACAACGTGCGGCGTAACCGGATGGATTATTCATCACGGTGTAAAATTGTCACCGCAATGTTGTCCCTGAATGCACTATATCGAAGCAGGGAAATAAAAACTGATTCAGTGTATCGGGGCGGAGACAATAATTTGTTGCGCTATAACAATGTATTGCGCACCCCGTTGATTAAAGCCTTATACAGCCTTGATTCAAATGGGTATTACGCCATATTCGAATAGCAAAATAGTGTTATCGGAAAATTCATTCCCGTCATAGTTTGCATTATTCTGCAAACGGAAGGCTTGCGGCGTAACCGGATAAGTCTGGCGGAAAACCTGGCTAAAATAGCCGGCTTGAGAAATGTCTAAATTGCGCGCAATACTGGCGATGCTCCGCCGCATGTATTACGGTGATGCACCGCGATGATGCTTCCCGCTTTCACGGAGTGGCCAGATACCTGCCAAATGCGAGTGAAGCAGTCGGTTGTCACGCTCCGGCGTTGATTGTGATGGGAGAAGTGGTGTCATAGCGGGAATCTCTGGCGTTCGCCGGGCCAAAATGACACTATCCGGGCTTTCGATTTAAAGGAGCAGCCGTGGCGCAGGCACACTGTCCCGCATCCTGCGGTGAACTTATCCAGGGCTGGATCCTGGGCAGCGAAAAACTGGTGTCTTGCCCGGTGGATTGGTACAGCAGCGTGGAGGTGACCTACGGCGCACCGCTGCCGGATGAGCGCCCGCTTACCCGCGCCATGATTCGGCTGCTGCTTGAGCACTGGCGGTTACCGGCAAGCCTGACGCACACGCTGCGCATTGACTGCCGCTCCACCATTCCCGTCGCCAAAGGCATGGCCAGCAGTACCGCCGACATTGCCGCCACTGCCGTTGCCGCCGCCTGCCACCTTGACCAGCCACTGGATGAGCCGACGCTGGCAAAACTGTGTGTGGCGCTGGAGCCTACCGACAGTACCCTCTTTTCCGCACTGACATTGT
The DNA here is from genome assembly GCF_900094925.1 of Kosakonia oryzendophytica. Lineage (GTDB taxonomy): Bacteria > Pseudomonadota > Gammaproteobacteria > Enterobacterales > Enterobacteriaceae > Kosakonia > Kosakonia oryzendophytica. Next base: position 140,180 of record NZ_FMAY01000001.1, read on the forward strand.
TCGACCATCATGACGCGCAAACACACATTGCCTGCAATGGCCTGCCGCAAATGGAAGTACTGGTGCTCGAAAGCCCGTTAACACTGACCACCGCGGATTATCACCGTCTCCCGCGCCAGCAGATTTTGCAGGATAACGCCAGAACGCTGGATCTGGCGTGGCAAAAATTACAACAGGCGTGCCAGCGCAACGACCCTTCGCTGCTCGGCGAAGCCACCACGCTCAGCGCCATTGCCAGCCAGGCATTATTACCGAAACCCGCGTTCAACACGCTACTGGAGGTCGTGGAGCGCTACGGGTTATACGGTCTGAATGTGGCTCATAGCGGCAGCGTGGTCGGGCTGTTGCTCGACAGTGCACGGCACGATGTGGATGAGGTTCGGGAGGGGTTAAATACCCTGAAGTTGCTGGCGCACTGGCCGCAAAATCATTTGCTGAAAATGGTTGCCGGGGGCATCCGGCAGGACGGCGAGAGGCGAACCTCTCACCGCTGAAGAGATTATTCCGTTTTGGCGTCAACCGGCTTCAGTTCGCCCATGGTTTTGAGTTTTTTGGAGATGTCACGACGCTCTTTCGACAGCTCGGCGTTTTTGATGATGTAGTCATCAACGCGATCTTCGTAATCGGTCTTCATGCTGGCAATGATGCCCTGGATGGCTTCAACGCTCATGCCCGGCTTGATATAGTCGCTGAGGTTGTCCAGCAGCAGTACGCGCTTCTGGTTATCACGGATCTTCTTCTCAACGTCCTGAATTTCGCGTTGCAGTTTATTCTTGCGGCGGAACAGACGCACAAACTCCAGAACATCCTGGAATGAAGGCTTACTCGTTTCCATTTTTACACCCCTGATTATGTGAGATTCGGATTCGTTAAAGCAACGGCATGGAGGCAAACCTAACCCAAAGCCATTGCATCTGACAATGATTTTTCCTTTTCCCTATCATAACCTCAAATGTAGCTGAATCGAAACAACCTGACAGTGGCAAGTGGTTATCTGCCGCTTATTTACGCAACGCCCGACAGATCAAATGCGACAGTAATTCCAGCTGGCGCGCCAGTTCCATGCTCAACCAGACATAACCGTGGATAGACGTTTCCGCGACAGCGTCCCCCTGATGCTCACCACTTAATTGCCGAAGCTCTGCGACAATCTCATTCAGTTTTTCCGTATTCGCCAGCACCGGTTGCGGGTTGCCTTCGTACAACGCATGGGCGATGGTCAGCAGCGTCTGCTGCGTCATCTGTTGTGTTTCCCGTAAAGTGTTGGCATTGATCATCACAAAATGGCTGGCGCGTGAGCTCCAGTGCGCATTAATTTGCAGCTCCAGCATGCACACCATATTGCGGCTGACGGTCTGGATAGCTTCGAAAATCGCTTTCTGAATGTGCGTCTCTTTGCAGGCCGGGGTTATCAGGCCCCGCATTTTCACCACGTCGCTGAGAATCTTTTGCAGATGTTTTTCCAGCCGTGGACGCTCCACCAGGTTGCGGGAAAACCCCGCTTGGTAGACGCGGTTAAACGCGGTGACAAAACCCGCCATCTGGATCCGCCAGTGCAAAAACGCGCGCTGCGGCCAGATACCGGTAAACAACATAGCCAGCAGTGAACCGATGATCACATCACCGCTGCGCCAGAGTGCCGTGTGCATATCCCCGGCTGGCGCGCCGACCACCACCGACAGCGTAATGCCTATCAACAAGGCCTGATACGGTTTTTTACCCAGCGCCAGCCAGCCGCAGAGAAACATCGCCGCCGCGCACCACAGCAGCATCAGCGGCAAAGAAATCAGTTCCAGCTTGAGGGCAATCAACCCCAACGCCGCGCCAAAGATAGTACCGCCGATGCGCTCAAAGGCACGCGGCACCACGTTGCCCCAAAAGGAGATCGGCCCCATCAGCACCACCAGCGTAATGAGTGGCCAGGTCCCTTCCGGTACGTTCAACAGCCGGATTATCAGAAACGTCAGGATAAACGCCAGCGTCACGCGCGCACCGTGTACGATGCGATAGTGGCGATAGAGACGAATTTCAAACGGGCTAAGTGATTTGTCGCGACGCACAGCCGCTCTCCACATTCAAACGACGAAGGCGCAATTGTAGCGATATTTCTGTGGCGGAAGTCACTCTTTAAAACAAAAAAGAGGCAGGTAAGCACACGCTACCGCCTCTTTTTCACCACATAACCGCTTAAAGTACTTTCGGCTCCACCGGGATATGCATATCAATGTCCCAGTACCCGTCGCTTTGCCCGTCGTTTTGATAGACTTCAAAACAGGGTCCGGCCGCAATCTGCAACGACTGGTCGCTCAGTAACTCATCGAAAAACCGATCCCAGCACTGTTCAAACTCTTCGTTGTAGACGCGGGCATGTGCGACCGCATACTGCCCACCTGGGATGTCAGTGGTGATCACCCCTTCGCTATTGGCTGGAATCTTGAACGCACTGTCGACAGTAATGGCCACGTCGCAGCGCAGTTTTTCCGGCGGCACCTCGTCCGGGTTATCGTAATAGACGCACACCCATTCCAGCGGCTGAATCTGATTATTTTCCACCCACATTAACAACTGTTGAAAACCCTGCTTAACTTTCTCATCCCACGGTCCCACCAGATGGAAACCGGCGATACGGCGTTTTTCAAGCTGCTTAACGTTGTAGCCCATGCTGACTCCCTCACCATTACTGTTTAGACATACAGTATAGCTAATCCAGAAAGGAGCGCCATGCAGGCCAGCGTAATTATGCGAGCCGACTCGCACCCTTGCGATCCGGCCACCACGACGTCAGGATTTATGGTGCAGGTAATCGCTTAAACGGGAGAACCAGCCGCCTTTGCCGACGCTATCCAGCGTCACCAACGGCCAGTGGGCCACCACCTGGTCCCGGTCGTAAAGCTGGATCTCCCCTACCCGCTGGTGTGCTGCCAGCGGAGCATCCAGCTCTTTCTTGTCCAGCACGTATTTGGCTTTGATATTTGCCAGTTCCGCTTTTGGCAACACCATCCAGAAATCCTGATCGGTGCCAACATCTACCTGCTCTTTATCACCGTACCAGACCCGTTCGCTACCCACTTTCTTGCCATTACGCAGTACTTCGACAGTGTCGAAATTTTGCTGGCCCCAGCGCAGCAGCTTGCGCGCCTGATCTTCACGCCCTTTCGGGCTATCGGCACCCATGATCACCGCAATTAAACGGCGCTCGCCATCAGTGCTGGAAGCAATCAGATTAAACCCCGCCCCGGAGGTATGCCCGGTCTTCAGACCATCAACATTCAGCGTTTTATCCCACAACAGACCATTGCGGTTTTGCTGCGTGATGCCGTTCCAGGTCAGACTTTTTTCACTGTACATATGATAAAAATCTGGCTCACCGTGAATGATGGCGCGCGAGAGCACCGCCAGATCGTAGGCCGAACTGTGCTGACCTGGGGCATCCAATCCGTGTACGGTTTCAAAGTGGGTGTCGCGCAGGTTCAGCTTCTGTACGTACTCATTCATCATGGTCACGAACTGCGACTGACCGCCCGCAACATGATCCGCCAGCGCCACACAAGCATCGTTGCCGGAATCCACAATTAGACCACGGCTCAGGTCGCGCACCGTCAGGCGGTCACCGGGTTTCAGGAACATCAAGGAGGATCCGTCAAACACCGGGTTGCCTTTTGCCCAGGCATCATGGCCTACGGTGACAACATCATCAGCGCTGATGCGGTGGCTATCAATCGCGCGATCCACCACGTAACCGGTCATCAATTTGGTCAAACTCGCCGGGTTACGCTGCTGATGTTCATTGCCCGCCGTTAAGATTTGCCCGGTGGTGTAGTCCATCAATACCCAGGAACCGGCCTGAATCGCCGGAGGCTGCGGGGCAAAAGGTAAGTCGTCGGCCAGGGCGCTGTTAACACAGAGCACCAGCAAAGAAGCAGCAAACAAACGGCGTTTCAATGAAATATCCTCATAAGCATCTAAAATCGCCGTTCTTTTTACGGAACTTCGTGTGTCGTTACCTGTTTAAATTGCAATAAAATGTGACACACATCTGATATAACCCCCTGTTTTTGCGAAGCTGCACGGAATCCACGCGGGTTTTTCTTCGGCACACTGCGCGGGATGGTTTACCATAGACGGCATATTTACTGACAGGATGAGCTTCTGGTGTCTGATTCCACCGCAACACCCACTTTTCTCTTTCACGACTACGAAACGTTCGGCACCAGCCCGGCGCTGGATCGCCCGGCGCAGTTCGCCGCCATCCGCACCGATGCGGATTTCAACATTATCGGCGAGCCGGAGGTGTTCTACTGTAAACCCGCCGACGACTATCTGCCGCAGCCGGAAGCGGTACTAATAACCGGTATCACTCCGCAGATAGCCCGCGCCAGAGGCGACAATGAAGCCGCTTTTGCCAAACGCATTCATGACCTGTTTACCGTGCCGAAAACCTGCGTGCTCGGTTACAACAATGTGCGCTTTGACGATGAGGTCACGCGCAATATCTTCTATCGCAACTTCTACGATCCCTATGCATGGAGCTGGCAGAACAACAACTCGCGTTGGGACTTGCTGGATGTGATGCGCGCCTGTTACGCGCTGCGTCCGGACGGCATTGTCTGGCCGGAAAATGAGGATGGTCTGCCGAGCTTTCGCCTTGAACACCTGACCAAAGCCAACGGCATCGAACACAGCAACGCGCATGATGCGATGGCCGACGTCTATGCCACCATTGCCATGGCGCAGTTGGTCAAAGCGAAACAGCCGAAGTTATTTGATTATCTGTTCAGCCACCGCAACAAGCAGAAACTGGCAGCGCTGATTGATGTGCCGCAAATGAAGCCGCTGGTACACGTCTCTGGCATGTTTGGCGCGTGGCGCGGCAATACCAGTTGGGTTGCGCCGCTGGCCTGGCACCCGGAAAACCGGAATGCGGTGATCATGGTCGACCTGGCAGGCGATATGTCGCCGTTACTGACGCTGGATGCCGATGCGTTGCGCGAGCGGCTCTACACCCCGAAAGCCGACCTGGGCGATAACGCCGCCGTGCCGGTGAAACTGGTGCATCTGAACAAGTGCCCGGTTCTGGCGCAGGCCAATACATTGCGCCCTCAGGATGCGGAACGGCTGGGCATCAACCGCCAGCAGTGCCTCGATAATCTACAACACCTGCGCGATAACCCGCAGGTGCGGGAAAAAGTGGTGGCGATTTTCGCCGAGGCCGAGCCTTTCACGCCCTCAGAGAATGTTGATGCGCAGATCTACAACGGCTTTTTCAGCGACGCCGATCGCGCGGCAATGAAAATTCTGCTGGAAACCGAGCCGCGCAATTTGCCCGCGCTGGATATCACTTTTGCCGACAGCCGTATTGAGAAGTTGCTGTTTAACTACCGTGCACGTAATTTCCCTGGTACGCTGGATGAAAACGAGCAGCAGCGCTGGCTTCAGCACCGTCGCAATGTCTTTACCCCTGAGTACCTTCAACAGTACGCCGACCAGCTACAAGCACTGTTCCAGCAGCACGATGGCGACAGCGAAAAACAGGCGCTGCTGAAAGCGCTATGGCAGTATGCCGAAGAGATCGTGTGAGACGCGTTCCCTGACTGACAGGCATAAAAAAACCGGAGGCATGACCTCCGGTTTTTTATGTGCTGCAGCGTAAACGTTACTGCACGATATCTTCGTACTGCGGCACCGGATTACGGAAGCTGCGGGTTACGCAAGCCAGATAAACCAGCCCGATCCCACCCCAGATAAGGCCAAGGATCATCGAGCTCTGCTCCAGGTTCACCCACAGCGCCCCAACGGTCAGCGCGCCGCAGACCGGCAGCACCAGGTAGTTGAAGTGCTCTTTCAGCGTTTTGTTGCGTTTTTCGCGGATCCAGAACTGGGAGATCACCGACAGGTTAACGAAGGTGAACGCCACCAGTGCACCGAAGTTAATCAGCGCCGTTGCAGTGACCAGGTCGAAACGGATCGCCAGCAGCGCGATAGCGCCAACCAGCAGCACGTTCCACGCCGGTGTGCGCCATTTCGGATGCACATAGCCGAAGAAACGGGTCGGGAAAACACCATCACGGCCCATCACATACATCAGACGGGAAACGCCCGCATGCGCCGCCATACCGGATGCCAGTACGGTCACGCTGGAGAAAATCAGCACGCCCCACTGGAAGGTTTTACCGGCAACGTACAACATGATTTCCGGCTGGGATGCGTCCGGATTTTTAAAACGGGAGATATCCGGGAAGTAGAGTTGCAGGAAGTAAGACGCTGCGATAAAGACCACCCCACCGAGCAGTGCAGTCAGGAAGATGGCGCGTGGGATCACGCGTTCTGCATCTTTCGTCTCTTCAGAAAGAGAGGAGATGCCATCGAAGCCCAGGAACGAGAAGCACAGAATCGTCGCGCCGGTGATCATCGGCACAACATGTGCACCCTCAGACCAGAATGGGCGTGAGCTTACCAGCGTACCTGAACCTTCACCGTGCGACACGCCGTAGATAATCAGGCCAACGATCACCGCAACAATCCCCATCTGCAAAATCACGATCAGGGTGTTGAAGTTTGCGACGGTCTTGATGCTGCGCAGGTTGGAGATGGTCATAAAGGCCACCAGCGCAACCACGAACAGCCACGACGGAACGGAAGGTACCAGCGCTTCGAAGTAAATTTTGGCCAGCAGGATGTTGATCATCGGCATGAACAGATAGTCCAGCAGCGATGACCAGCCCACCATAAAGCCCACAGCCGGGGAGATAGATTTCTGCGCATAGGTATACGCGGAGCCCGCCGACGGGAAGCGGCGCACCAGCTTACCGTAGCTCAACGCAGTAAAGAGGATAGCGATAAGCGCAAACGCATACGCGGTCGCCACGTGGCCATCGGTCAGGCCAGAGACGATACCAAACGTATCGAACAGCGTCATCGGCTGCATATAGGCCAGGCCCATCATTACAACCGGAATCAGCGTAAGGGTCTTACGTAATTCCACGCGAGAGGTTTTTGGAGTAACGTTATGCGTCATGGCTTTCCCCCTGTACGGCGAGAGCCGGCGCAAAAGCAGATAATTGCCCCATTTTCGTTCTTTCCTCAGCGACAACGACTGTCGGTTTTTAAATGTGTATCTATCCGGTACGAAGCCCGGCCTCTTTTATTGAATGACGTTTTGCCTGCAAAAAAATAACCGACGTGTTTGGCGTCGGTTAATCTCTTCATTTTTGCAGCGACATATTTTGCACCAGATTGGAGCGTGATGACAATACGGTGAGACGTAACTCACTCATTTATCATCGCTAACCGTATGATTTGTAGACTATCGCTGAATAATTCGCCACAACAATAGCATTATTTGTTAAAAAATTGATTCCAGCGGCATCTGCAACGGATCCGGATAGAGGTACTCAAACCCCAGTTCATGACAGATACGGCTGCCATCCACCAGTTTACCTTTCTCCTTACTGTGGGAAGCGGTAAATTGCGGCGGCGTCACGCCAAGCTGACGCGCCATTGCCGGATAGAACGTCGCGCGTGTCGGGTGCTCCGGGGCGCAGAGATTATAAATATGGCCGCCTTTTGGCGATTGCAGCAGCAGTGTAATCGCCGCAATGACATCTTCCAGATGCACCAGGTTAACGCCGTGATCACCGTCCGGTGCGGTTTTCCCGGCAAAAAAGCGGCCAGGATGCCGGGCCGGGCCAACCAGCCCCGCCAGCCGAAGAATATCCACCGACGTGCCAGGCAGATTATGCAGCCAGTCTTCCAGCTCTTTCAGCGTGCGTCCGCTGGCAGTGACCGGATTGCGCGGCGAGTTCTCTTTCACCACACCGGAAACATCGCCATACACAGAGGTGGAACTGGTGAAAATAATCCGCGGAATGCGGTACGCCAGCGCACTGTCTACAATCTCCTGCATTGCCTGCAGGTAGAACTCCTCGCCAGGCCCGCTACGACGCGCGGGTAACGTGATGACCAGCGCATCCACACTCATCAGCGCATCGAGGTCATCTGGTTCGCAGACCAGATCGGGAGTGAGATTCAGCACATAGCTTTCGATCCCGCACATGCGGGCCGCTTCCACGCCATCCTGGCGAGTTTTACTGCCAGTGACTCGCCAACCGCGCGCCGTTAATGACAACGCTAACGGCATACCCAGCCACCCCAGACCAATAATCGCGACCTTTTTCATGTGCCCCCCTGTTCTCTTGCTTCCACCTTTCAAGGCTACGCCAGCCAGGGATAACTGACAATTCATAGAGCGTATATGAAATGATTTAAAGATAAAAAAAGGCCTTGCCTTTGCCGACCAAAGTGGTTTAGGTTAAACGACAACATATGAATAAGCATTCATCGAGAATTTTATGACACGCGTTCAATTTAAACACCACCACCATCACCATCATCCTGACTAGTCTTTCAGGCGATGTGTGCTGGAAGACATTCAGATCTTCCAGTGGTGCATGAACGCAGAGAAAGCCCCCGGAAGATCTTCTTCCGGGGGCTTTTTTTTGAACCAAATTCAGCAGGATAAAGAGGACAACAGAATGTTAGATAACTCGCGTTTACGCATAGCTATTCAGAAATCCGGTCGCCTGAGTGAAGACTCACGCGAATTGCTGGCCCGCTGCGGCATCAAGATCAATCTGCATACACAACGATTGATCGCCCTGGCCGAAAACATGCCGATTGATATTCTGCGCGTACGCGATGACGACATCCCGGGTCTGGTGATGGACGGCGTTGTTGATCTGGGGATCATTGGCGAAAACGTACTGGAAGAGGAGCTGCTGAACCGCCGTGCGCAAGGCGAAGACCCTCGCTACTTCACGCTGCGTCGTCTTGATTTCGGCGGCTGCCGCCTGTCGCTGGCTACCCCCGCTGATGAAAGCTGGAGCGGCCCGGCGGCGCTGGACGGCAAACGCATCGCCACCTCTTACCCGCACCTGCTGAAACGCTATCTGGATCAGAAAGGCGTCTCCTTTAAATCCTGTCTGCTGAATGGCTCCGTCGAAGTGGCCCCGCGCGCGGGTCTGGCCGACGCGATTTGCGATCTGGTTTCCACTGGCGCCACGCTTGAAGCCAACGGCCTGCGCGAAGTGGAAGTGATTTACCGTTCCAAAGCCTGCCTGATCCAGCGTGATGGCGAAATGATGGATGCCAAACAACAACTGATCGACAAACTGCTGACCCGCATCCAGGGCGTGATTCAGGCGCGCGAATCTAAATACATCATGATGCATGCACCGAGTGAACGTCTGGAAGAGGTGATCGCCCTGCTGCCAGGCGCTGAACGCCCGACGATTCTGCCGCTGGCGGGCGATCAGCAGCGTGTGGCGATGCACATGGTGAGCAGCGAAACCCTGTTCTGGGAAACCATGGAAAAACTGAAAGCGTTGGGCGCAAGCTCCATTCTGGTGCTGCCGATTGAGAAGATGATGGAGTAACGCCATGAGCTTCAATACCGTAATCGACTGGAACAGCAGTAGCGAAGAGCAGCAGCGCGCCTTATTAATGCGCCCGGCGATCTCCGCGTCTGACAGCATTACCCGCACGGTGGTGGAGATCCTCGACACCGTTAAAGCACGCGGCGATGATGCGCTGCGTGAATACAGCGCGAAATTCGACAAAACGCAGGTTGACGCGTTGAAAGTCACCGATGATGAGATCCATGCCGCCAGCGCTCGCCTGGGCGACGACATCAAACAGGCCATGGCCGTGGCCGTGAAAAATATCGACACCTTCCACAATGCGCAAAAACTGCAAACGGTGGATGTGGAAACTCTGCCCGGCGTGCGTTGCCAGCAGGTCACTCGTCCGATTGCGTCGGTTGGTCTTTATATTCCTGGCGGTTCCGCCCCGCTGTTTTCGACAGTATTGATGCTCGCGACCCCGGCACGTATTGCCGGTTGCCAGAAAGTGGTGCTCTGCTCACCACCGCCGATTGCCGACGAAATTCTCTATGCTGCGCAGCTCTGCGGTGTGCAGGAGATCTTTAAAGTGGGCGGCGCGCAGGCGATTGCGGCGCTGGCCTTTGGTACCGACTCCGTCCCCAAAGTCGATAAAATCTTTGGACCGGGCAACGCCTACGTTACCGAAGCGAAGCGCCAGGTCAGTCAGCGTCTGGATGGCGCGGCCATTGATATGCCCGCCGGCCCTTCGGAAGTTCTGGTGATTGCCGATAGCGGTGCAACACCGGATTTTGTCGCCTCCGATTTACTGTCGCAAGCCGAACACGGCCCGGACTCACAGGTGATCCTGTTGACGCCGGACAGCACAATGGCGACCCGCGTGGCGCAAGCCGTTGAGCGTCAGCTGGCCGATCTGCCGCGCGCGGAAACGGCTCGCCAGGCGCTGTCCGCCAGCCGTCTGATTGTGGCGCGAGATCTGGCTCAGTGCGTCGCTATCTCGAATCAGTACGGTCCGGAGCACCTGATTATTCAAACCCGCGACGCCCGTTCACTTGTAGAGAGCATCACCAGCGCAGGTTCCGTGTTCCTGGGAGACTGGTCACCAGAATCCGCCGGCGATTACGCGTCCGGCACCAACCATGTGTTGCCGACCTATGGTTACACCGCCACCTGCTCCAGCCTGGGTCTGGCGGATTTCCAGAAGCGCATGACGGTCCAGGAGCTTTCCCGTGAGGGTTTTGCCGCGTTGGCAAGCACCATTGAAACGCTGGCGGCGGCCGAACGCCTGACCGCTCACAAAAACGCCGTCACCCTGCGCGTCAATGCGCTGAAGGAGCAAGCATGAGCATCGAAGAACTGGCGCGCAAAAATGTGCGTGAACTGACGCCGTACCAGTCGGCCCGCCGTCTTGGTGGTAAAGGCGACGTCTGGCTGAATGCGAACGAATTCCCGACGGCTGTCGCGTTCGACCTCACGCAGCAATCCCTGAACCGTTACCCGGAGTGCCAGCCGAAAGCGGTAATTGAAAACTATGCGCAGTACGCAGGCGTAAAACCGGAACAAGTACTGGTCAGCCGTGGTGCGGATGAGGGTATCGAATTGCTGATCCGCGCTTTCTGCGAGCCGGGTAAAGATGCCGTGCTGTTTTGTCCGCCGACCTACGGTATGTACAGCGTCAGCGCCGAAACCTTTGGCGTTGAATATCGCACCGTGCAGACGCTGGAAAACTGGCAGTTGGATCTGCAGGGTATTGCCGACAAGCTGGACAACGTGAAAGTGGTCTATGTTTGCAGCCCGAATAACCCCACCGGGCAGATTATCAACCCACAAGACCTGCGCGTACTGCTGGAAATGACCCGCGGTAAAGCGATTGTGGTAGCGGACGAAGCCTATATTGAGTTCTGCCCTCAGGCAACGCTGGCAGGCTGGTTGAGCGAATATCCGCACCTCGTTGTTTTGCGTACGCTGTCGAAAGCTTTTGCGCTGGCGGGCCTGCGCTGCGGCTTTACGCTGGCTAACGAAGAGGTGATCAACCTGCTGCTGAAAGTGATCGCACCGTATCCGCTGTCAACGCCTGTCGCAGACATCGCGGCGCAAGCGCTGAGCCCGCAGGGCATTGTGGCAATGCGTGAACGCGTAGCGCAGATCCTTACTGAGCGTCAGTATCTGGTCACCGCGTTAAAAGAGATTCCGTGCGTGGAACAGGTGTTTGATTCCGAAACCAACTACATCCTGGTGCGTTTTACTGCGTCCAGCGCCGTGTTTAAATCTTTGTGGGATCAAGGCATTATCCTGAGAGACCAGAACAAACAACCTTCTTTAAGCGGCTGCCTGCGCATCACCATCGGCACCCGTGCAGAGAGCCAGCGCGTCATTGACGCTTTACGTGCGGAGCAAGTATGAGCCAGAAGTACCTGTTTATTGACCGTGACGGAACATTGATTTCCGAGCCACCAACCGATTATCAGGTGGATAAATTCGACAAGCTGGCGTTTGAGCCCGGGGTGATCCCGGTGCTGCTGAAGCTGCAAAAAGCGGGTTATAAGTTGGTGATGATCACCAATCAGGATGGTCTGGGTACAAGCAGTTTCCCACAGGCAGATTTCGATGGCCCGCACAATCTGATGATGCAGGTCTTCACTTCTCAGGGCGTCGAATTTGAAGAGGTCCTGATTTGCCCCCACTTCCCTGGCGACGCGTGCGATTGCCGAAAACCAAAAGTGAAGCTGGTGGAGCGTTGGTTGGCGGAAGGGGTGCTCGATGCGGCCAACAGTTATGTGATTGGCGATCGTGCAACGGATATTGAGCTGGCGAATAATATGTCCATTTCCGGCCTGCGTTATCACCGCGACACGCTGAACTGGGCGATGATTGGCGAGCAGCTCACCCGTCGCGACCGCTATGCGCACGTGGAGCGTCACACCAAAGAGACGCAAATTGATGTCAAAGTGTGGCTGGATCGCGAAGGCGGCAGCAAAATCCACACTGGCGTCGGCTTCTTCGATCATATGCTGGACCAGATCGCCACGCATGGTGGCTTCCGTATGGAGATTACCGTCAAAGGGGATCTCTATATTGACGATCACCACACCGTGGAAGACACCGGCCTGGCGCTGGGTGAGGCGCTGAAACTGGCGCTCGGCGATAAGCGCGGCATTAACCGCTTCGGCTTCGTGCTGCCGATGGATGAGTGCCTGGCCCGTTGTGCGCTGGATATCTCCGGCCGTCCACACCTGGAGTATAAAGCCGAGTTTACCTATCAACGTGTGGGCGATCTGAGCACCGAGATGGTTGAGCACTTTTTCCGCTCGCTCTCTTACACCATGGCCGTAACGTTGCACCTGAAAACCAAAGGCAAGAACGACCACCACCGGGTGGAAAGTCTGTTTAAAGCGTTTGGTCGCACGCTGCGTCAGGCCATCCGTGTGGAAGGCGACACCCTTCCCTCCTCGAAAGGAGTGTTGTGATGAATGTGGTGATCCTTGATACCGGCTGCGCCAATCTCAACTCCGTCAAATCCGCCATTGCCCGTCACGGCTATGAACCGCAAGTGAGTCGTGATCCGGACGTGGTTTTGCGCGCCGATAAACTCTTTCTGCCAGGCGTGGGTACCGCACAAGCGGCGATGGATCAGTTACGCGAGCGTGAGCTGATTGAACTGGTTAAGGCCTGCACCCAGCCGGTGCTCGGCATCTGCCTTGGCATGCAGTTACTCGGGCGTTTTAGCGAAGAGAACCACGGCGTCCCGCTGTTGGGCATCATCGATCAGGATGTACCCAAAATGAAGGATGTCGGTCTGCCGCTTCCCCATATGGGCTGGAATCAGGTCTACCCGAAGGCGGGTAACCGCCTGTTTCAGGGCATTGAGGATGGCGCATATTTCTATTTTGTGCACAGCTATGCCATGCCGGTTAACGCCAATACCATCGCACGTTGTGATTATGGTGAACCCTTTACTGCGGCAGTGCAGAAAGAGAATTTCTATGGCGTACAGTTCCATCCGGAACGCTCGGGCCGTGCAGGCGCGCAACTGCTGAAAAATTTCCTGGAGATGTGATGATTATTCCCGCACTAGATTTAATTGATGGCACCGTGGTGCGTCTCCATCAGGGGGATTACGCGCAGCAACGGGACTATGGTAATGATCCGCTGCCGCGCTTGCAGGGTTATGCGGCCCAGGGCGCGGAAGTGCTGCACCTGGTGGACTTAACCGGCGCCAAAGATCCGGCGCGCCGGCAGATCCCTTTACTGAAAACGCTGGTGGCCGGCGTGAATGTTCCTGTCCAGGTTGGCGGCGGCGTACGCACCGAAGAAGACGTAGCAGCCCTGCTGGATGCGGGTGTTGCCCGCGTAGTGATCGGTTCAACGGCAGTAAAATCGCCTGATGTGGTCAAAGGCTGGTTTACCCGTTTTGGCGCTGACAAGCTGGTGCTGGCGCTGGATGTGCGCATTGACGAACAGGGAACCAAACAGGTAGCCGTGAGCGGCTGGCAAGAGAACTCCGGCGTCACACTGGAGACATTGGTGGAAACCTATCTTGCGGTCGGTCTGAAACACGTGTTGTGCACTGATATCTCACGCGACGGTACCTTAGCTGGCTCCAATGTCTCGCTGTATGAGGAAATTTGCGCGCGCTGGCCGCAGGTGGCGTTTCAGTCTTCCGGCGGTATCGGCGGTATCGATGACATTGCCGCTCTGCGCGGAACGGGCGTGCGCGGCGTCATTGTCGGGCGGGCGTTGCTGGAAGGTAAATTCACGGTGAAGGAGGCCATTCAATGCTGGCAAAACGGATAATCCCTTGTCTTGACGTGCGCAATGGCCAGGTGGTGAAAGGCGTGCAGTTCCGCAATCACGAAATCATTGGCGATATCGTCCCACTGGCGAAGCGTTACGCTGAAGAAGGCGCGGATGAACTGGTGTTTTACGATATTACGGCCTCCAGCGACGGTCGTGTAGTGGATAAAAGCTGGGTGTCGCGGGTCGCTGAGGTGATTGATATTCCCTTCTGCGTGGCCGGGGGCATTAAATCTGCTGATGATGCAGCGAAAATCCTCTCTTTTGGCGCAGATAAGATTTCCATTAACTCCCCTGCACTGGCGGATCCGACGCTGATTACCCGACTGGCGGATCGCTTTGGCGTGCAGTGTATTGTGGTGGGTATCGACACCTGGTTTGACGCAGCAACCGGTAAATACCACGTTAACCAGTATACCGGTGATGAAAGCCGAACCCGGGTCACGCAGTGGGAGACACTGGACTGGGTACAGGAAGTGCAAAAACGCGGCGCCGGGGAAATCGTGTTAAATATGATGAATCAGGATGGTGTGCGGAACGGTTACGACCTTGAGCAATTGAAGAAAGTGCGTGCGGTGTGCCATGTTCCGCTGATTGCGTCCGGCGGTGCCGGTACGATGGAGCACTTCCTGCAAGCCTTCCGGGATGCGGATGTCGACGGCGCGCTGGCCGCATCGGTCTTTCACAAACAAATTATCAACATTGGCGAATTAAAAACGTACCTGGCAGACCAGGGCGTGGAGATAAGGGTATGTTAACAGAGCAACAACTGGCCCAACTGGACTGGGAAAAAACCGACGGACTGCTGCCCGCCGTGGTGCAGCATGCGGTTTCTGGTGAAGTCCTGATGCTGGGATACATGAATCAGGACGCGCTGGCAAAAACGCTGGAGAGCGGCAAGGTCACCTTTTTCTCCCGCACCAAAGGCCGCCTGTGGACCAAGGGCGAAACCTCCGGGCATTTCCTCAATGTGGTCAGTATCGCGCCGGACTGCGACAACGATACCCTGCTGGTGCTGGTCAACCCAATCGGCCCGACCTGCCATACCGGTACGTCGAGTTGCTTTGGTGATAACAGCCATCAGTGGTTGTTCCTGTATCAACTGGAAACGCTGTTAGCCGCGCGGAAAACTGCCGATCCGGCCAGTTCTTACACGGCAAAATTGTATGCCAGCGGCACTAAGCGTATCGCACAGAAAGTGGGGGAAGAAGGCGTGGAAACCGCGCTGGCCGCTACGGTGAATGACCGCGAAGAGCTGGTTAATGAGGCTTCAGATCTGATGTATCACCTGTTGGTATTGCTGCAAGACCAGCAACTTGATTTGACAACAGTGATTGAAAACCTGCGTAAGCGGCATAAGTAAAGTACCCGGGGAGCCACCACGCGCTCCCCTTATTTAGCAGAGATAAAGCAGTTACCATTCTTTCCCACAGCAGGTATCATCCCCCCACAGTTTTACGCATCACACGTTATGCATACCAAACATTGAGGTTGAAGATGAAATTTCTGGTTACCGGCGCGGCCGGCTTTATCGGCTTTCACGTCTGCGGGCGTCTTCTGCAAGCGGACCATCAGGTCGTAGGGATTGATAACCTTAATGATTACTACGACGTCAGCCTGAAGCAGGCGCGCCTGGATTTGCTCCAGTCTCCTGCGTTCAGCTTTCACAAAATCGATCTCGCCGACCGCGAAGCAATGAGCCACCTGTTCGCCAGTGAGAAATTCGATCGCGTCATCCATTTAGCCGCACAAGCGGGCGTACGGTATTCCCTTGAAAATCCGCATGTTTATGCGGATTCCAATCTGATCGGTCATCTCAACGTGCTGGAAGGTTGTCGCCACAATAACGTGCAGCATTTACTGTACGCTTCTTCCAGCTCTGTTTATGGTCTGAACCGTAAGATGCCGTTCTCCACCGATGATTCCGTGGATCATCCGGTGTCGCTGTATGCGGCCACCAAAAAAGCCAACGAGCTGATGTCGCACACTTACTCTCATCTGTATGGTTTACCGACCACCGGGCTGCGTTTCTTTACCGTTTACGGCCCGTGGGGGCGCCCGGATATGGCGCTGTTTAAGTTCACCAAAGCGATGCTGGAAGGTAAAAGCATTGACGTGTACAACTACGGGAAGATGAAGCGTGACTTCACCTACGTGGATGACATTGTTGAGGCCATTATCCGTATGCAGGATGTGATCCCACAGGCAAACCCAGAGTGGACCGTAGAAAGCGGTTCTCCGGCTACAAGCTCCGCGCCTTATCATGTCTATAACATCGGCAACAGCTCACCGGTGGAATTGATGGATTACATTACCGCGCTGGAAGAGGCATTAGGCATTGAAGCACAGAAAAATATGATGCCGATTCAGCCTGGCGATGTGCTGGAAACCAGCGCCGATACACAGCCGCTGTATGAGACAATTGGCTTTAAGCCGCAGACTACGGTCAAAGAAGGCGTGAAGAAATTCGTCGAATGGTATAAAGCCTATTACAACGCGTAACAGAAAAACGGCCCTGACGGGCCGTTTTCGTATCAGTCATTACCAAACAAATCGCGGGTATAGACTTTCTCTTCCACATCCGCCAGCTCTTTCGCCATGCGGTTTGAGATAATCACATCAGATTCTTGCTTGAATGCTTCCAGATCGCGCACGACGCGGGAGTGGAAGAATTCATCTTCTTTCATCACCGGCTCATAAATGATGACCTGTACGCCTTTTGCTTTAATACGCTTCATGATCCCCTGAATCGAAGAAGCGCGGAAGTTATCGGAGCCGCTCTTCATAATCAGACGATACACACCCACGACTTTTGGTTTGCGGGCAAGAATTGAGTCAGCAATAAAGTCTTTGCGTGTACGGTTTGCATCCACTATGGCCGAGATGATGTTGTTCGGCACAGACTGATAGTTTGCCAGCAACTGCTTGGTGTCTTTCGGCAGACAGTAGCCACCGTAACCGAAGGAAGGGTTGTTGTAGTGGTTACCAATACGCGGGTCCAGGCAAACGCCTTCAATAATCTGGCGGCTGTTCAGCCCCAGGCTTTCGGCATAGCTGTCCAGTTCATTAAAGTAGGCAACACGCATCGCCAGATAGGTGTTCGCGAACAATTTAATGGCTTCTGCTTCGGTGGAGTCGGTAAACAGTACCTGAATATCTTTCTTGATAGCCCCTTCCTGCAGCAGGGAAGCGAACCGCTCCGCACGTTCAGAACGTTCGCCAATCACAATACGAGACGGATAGAGGTTGTCGTAGAGCGCTTTGCCTTCACGCAGGAACTCCGGCGAGAAGATGACGTTATCAATGCCCAATTTCTCTTTAATGGATTCGGTAAAGCCGACCGGAATGGTGGACTTGATGATCATGACCGCTTGCGGGTTGATTTCATGCACATCGCGGATCACCGCTTCCACTGAACTAGTGTTGAAATAGTTGGTTTTCGGATCGTAATCCGTCGGTGTAGCAATAATCACAAAATCCGCGCCGCGGTAGGCATCATGCTTGTCCGTCGTTGCACGGAAATTCAGCGGCTTATTCTGCAAATACTCCTGGATTTCCTTATCAACGATGGGAGAAATCTTCTTGTTCAGCATATCGACTTTGTCCTTCACGATATCCAGCGCCACGACCTCATGGTGCTGCGCGATCAGGATCCCGTTCGATAGACCAACATAACCTGTTCCGGAGATTGTTATTTTCATTCGATAAGCAACTTTTGTGAGTGTATGAACCGGAGGTGGCGACTCCGCCGCCACCGCTTAATATCAATAACTGTTGGGGTTTTTACCTCTTCTGTTGAGGGACTGTCAAGGCGTCAAACGGCGTACAATAGCGGCGTTTATGCGCGGTTTAGCAGGTAACAGACAGTAAAATGAAGAGGACTTCCCGTAATAACGGCGATTCAGCGGAAAAAAAAGCCCGGTTGCAGTAACCGGGCTTGCTTTTAGAGACGACTGATTATCAGATTAATCCAGCCATTCGGTATGGAACACGCCGTCTTTGTCGATGCGTTTGTAAGTATGCGCGCCAAAGTAATCACGCTGTGCCTGAATCAGGTTGGCAGGCAGCACCGCAGAGCGGTAGCTGTCGTAGTAAGCGACGGCAGCAGAGAAAGTCGGAACCGGAATACCATTCTGGACCGCATAAGCAACAACATCACGCAGTGCTTGCTGGTAGTCATCCGCAATTTGCTTGAAGTACGGTGCCAGCAACAGGTTAGCAATGGCCGGCGTTTCCGCATAGGCATCGGTGATCTTCTGCAGGAATTGTGCACGGATAATGCAACCCGCACGGAAAATCTTCGCGATTTCGCCGTAGTTGAGATCCCATTTGTGCTCATCCGAAGCCGCACGCAACTGAGAGAAGCCCTGCGCATAAGAGACGATTTTACCGAGGTACAGTGCGCGACGGACTTTCTCGATGAATTCAGCTTTGTCACCAGCCGGTTTAGCCTGCGGACCGGACAACACTTTTGATGCCGCAACACGCTGATCTTTCAGCGAGGAGATATAGCGAGCGAATACGGACTCGGTGATCAGCGACAGCGGTTCACCCAGATCCAGCGAGCTCTGGCTGGTCCATTTACCGGTGCCTTTATTTGCCGCTTCATCCAGAATCACATCAACCAGGTATTTACCTTCTTCATCTTTTTTAGTGAAGATATCTTTGGTGATGTCGATCAGGTAGCTGCTCAGCTCGCCAGCGTTCCACTCACTGAACGTTTTCGCCAGCTCTTCATTGGAGAGGTTCAGACCGCCTTTCAGCAGGGCATACGCTTCTGCGATAAGCTGCATATCACCGTATTCAATGCCGTTGTGCACCATTTTGACATAGTGACCCGCACCGTCCGGACCGATATAGGTCACGCATGGCTCGCCATCTTCGGCAACCGCAGCGATTTTCGTCAGGATCGGTGCAACCAGCTCGTAAGCATCTTTCTGGCCGCCAGGCATGATAGACGGGCCCTTCAGGGCACCTTCTTCACCACCGGACACACCGGTGCCAATAAAGTTGAAGCCTTCCGCAGAGAGTTCGCGGTTACGACGAATGGTGTCCTGGAAGAAAGTGTTGCCGCCATCGATAATGATGTCGCCTTTTGCCAGATAAGGTTTCAGGGACTCGATAGCTTTGTCGGTGCCCTCACCCGCTTTCACCATCAGCAGAATGCGACGCGGGGTTTCCAGGGATTCAACAAATTCTTTAACGGTGTAGTAAGGAACCAGCTTTTTACCGGGGTTTTCGGCAATCACTTCTTCGGTTTTTTCGCGGGAGCGGTTGAAAACGGAAACGGTATAGCCACGGCTTTCGATGTTAAGCGCCAGGTTGCGCCCCATCACGGCCATACCAACAACGCCGATTTGTTGCTTGGACATTACATACTCCTGTCAGGTGTGGGCCCCACACTGGATAAAATATCCTAAAGGGTGTTTCAAATATCATACCCTTTAAGTGATTAAATGAGGTAGTTCAAAGTGGAGAAAAAAGACTAAAGTACACTAAACGCTAAAAAAAACAGAAAGACATAATTAGATAAACAATTAAACAATATGTATTAAAAGCGCAAATTTTAAACGGAAATGCATAATTCAATCATCTCCCAAGAATTTTTTTAATCCCGCGTTTGATTATGCTATCACTTCCGTGAAGACTTGCACTTCTGTGAGCAGACAAGTGATTGATAAAATGATGATTTATTGTGTCTGCAATTTGGCGACCAACCTCACCTGTCAGATGGTTAACATATGCAGCGTGTTTATCAGCTTCATTTTTCCACCATTGTTCTTTTGCCTTATGGATAAACATATTACCTGACAGCTCATATATAGCCCTGACTTTATCAAGGAATATCTCATCCTCAGCAAGTTCGAGAAGCGCTTGCGGCTGTTTCGATCCAACAAGGAGAACCCCGAGGCCATTTGAATGGTTGAAGCTAAAAGAAGGATACAGGCCGCAAATCTCCTGCCAAAATTGTTTTGAGCCAAAACCCTCCGCAACTACGTTTGTATCATGAAAAAGAATAATACCATTATCTTTGGACACTTTCGGTAGCCACGTCTCATAGTCATGCTTGACTGCTTCATAATGATGGCAACCATCAATATGGAGTATATTGACCGAGTTTTCAGCAAATTCAGCCAGAGCATTATCAAAAAGTGATCGATAAAGTTTAGTATTTGGGAACGTAGATGAGAAAAAGTCTTTTACTTCAGAATAAACCTCCTCACCATAAATACCCGTAGTATCGTCCCCCCCCCATGAATCAACACCAGTAATCTCGCAACCAATATTCAAATCACGAGAAGCTTGTGAGAAAGTCGCAAGACTATCACCACGGAAAACACCCAGTTCGACTAAAACCTCAGGCCTGGTAAGCTCCATAAGCCAGGCAGCAAACAAAAGATGTCCGTGCCAATCAATAGCCTTACTCAAACGTGCCGGGGTGAAACGTAGGCTGTAGGCGGAAGGATAGAGGTCAGTATTATCATTCGGATGCTTCACTGGCATTACTCCTGTTGGTTTCCATAATTTTTGAATTAAAATCAGAAAAACTGAATTGGCTTTTCTGTTCATAGTTTGCCAAATTAAAATCGCGATTGCCTTTAGGCATTGTCAATGCAAACTCAATTTTATCGTTGAGTGATTCGCGAATTGGATCAAAGGGTACAAGGTTTGACGAAATTGCTTCGATATAATCTGCATCGCGAATACCGAAAGTATTTGTTATTGTAGGTATTCCTGACGCGGCCGTCTGATAAGCTATAACACCTGGATGGTCAGAATAAATTAGTGCAACGACTGCATCGCAAGCTGAAATTAAATCAAGATAATCCTTTTTAGCTAGTTTACTGAGTATAATCACATCAGTTCCGTTTATTTTTTGTGAGAACGAAGTCCCAACCGCCCCAACCAAATAAATTTCATAGCCACAATGCTGATGGCAAAAATCAATAACTGTACGCATTATGAGCTCAGGCATATTTCTGCTATTAAATGCTTCTGGGCGATAATAAAAAAAGATTTTTTTCGACCTTTCTTTTTTTGCATCAAAAGGTTCTATATGTGGAGCAGTTACATAGCAGTTTACGTCATCACTAAGCAATCCTTTCCGAGTGATCGAACTAGCAAGAATACCTGTTGAAAACACAATATTTTTAGACTGGTACAAAGAAGCCTGGCTTCGAACATACATTGAACCGTAAGGATAAAAACCTGACTCAAAATCCTGACAATAATAAACAACCCGCTCAAGATTACCGAAAACATCCTTCGCCTGGAAAAATGTTTCGGTGTCAAAACAATATATAAGTGTTGGTAATTCAGTTAACTCCCCGATCTTATTAAAAGGAATAACCTCAATTCCCTTCCCATATTTGTCAAGTAGCCTTTCATTATAATCCGGATTACCTACGATCACCTTCACATGAGCAAAATCCGGGAAAATCAAGGACATGTCCGAAAAAAAACCAGTATAACCAGCAAAGAAAAGATCGTCAGTAAGGAACGGAATGAAAATAAGTAACGTTTTCTCCTTCGCATCAGGGAGAGAACGCAGATCAGGTCGATAGCGAGGTAATGGGAAGATATTTTTAGGCTCTGCAATTCCAGTTGCCAGAACCGGCCCCTCTAGTCTAAATTCATAAATCTTGCGTGAACTCCATACTCTCAATTCAAGTTTACCAAGAGTACAAAAATGAACATATCCGCAACATAAATTGCCGGTACTCACAGCATGAGCGATGTCTGCGTTATTGTTAAGATAAAACTTATCGTCGAAATCTATGCCTGATTCCAGCCCTTGAGACAATAAATAGACATTATCAACGAACCAATCATATGAATATTTATTGCAATAGTCAGATTCCGGGTAAGCTAACTGTATTGAATGACCATATTTTTTAAGCCAACGTTTCTTCTTTAATCGTTCAATCAACATTAAGCATCCTCGCTGCTTCATCTCTTAAATGGCCAGAAAGATTATACATTAAAACTTGTGCCTCGGATTTCTTACCGCATCGCACCAAGCAACGGATAAGAGTAAATGCAGCCGTTTGATCTGACGGTTGGATCACGTTGGCCTGGCGTAAAAATTTCAGCGCAAGTCGTGGAAATCCGAGGTCTAGCATTGTGCATCCAAGCCCATGATTCACTCCCAAATTACCAGGCAATGATTTGTAGCTTCGCCAAAACCAATACAATGCATATGTAAGTTTACGCTTTCTGAAATAGTCTTCAGCAATGCGCACTGATAGATGTGCTGATTTTTTAAAATATTGCTTTAGATGAATAACAGCATTCTCAATAGAAGCTGTATCGCCATTAAAAGTAAAGGAATCAAGCATTCTCTCAAGCACAAACAGACAATCATCGTCAGATAAATATTTGATGTTACCATTATTAGATAACATCCAATTATAGACCATGCTTAGGGTTTCATTATCACGTTGTCGAATATTCCAGCGTAGTGCATGAGTAAGTTTTTTTGCATCAGGAGCGTCTGACTTCAACATTCTCTGAATTAATTTGCTGCGCAGTAAAACAATATCAGAATATTCACGAGAATAGTTGTTTCTTATGTTGTCGATCTCATCCCGAAAGGGTAATTCGGGAACCCATTCTGCATTCATCTCATCATCATTTGACGTTGGGATGAATAAGGCAGTAGAGTTAATGAACGGGAGATCTTCAACTGTACATCTTTTCTCTGGGGTATATTTCTCTACTAGACTTCGCAGTCTTTCAAATTCTTCTCGATCACCAGTTTGGTATTTATAAAGGCCTTCATTTATTCCCCAAGATGGAGACCTGCTACATTTGATGATATCCGTTAAAAAAGCAAAGTTACGATCAAATGCCTCGAACCATTTAGAATAAAGCAGTGCCATTTCAGGGCTGAGATTTGACCAATCATAGTCAAACACATTGTTATTACATTTCATCATTTCGTTCGACTGAAAACGCAGATCAAGCTTTTGGATGAGCAACATCAGTTGCTGATCTGTCTTACAGGCTTCCAGCCAGAGAAAACACTCAGGGCCAATACCATTAAAAATATGGTCGGCAACATATTGCGTCCGCACTGAAAAATGCATAACCTTTCTTATTGCGGAGATTGAGCCTAGATATATCATATCTTTAGCCATGAATGGCAGACTCAGCGAAATGTGCTCAACCGCTAAACGTTCATCTTGTATAGCTTTGCGCACGGCTGTATCGCCAAGGTCTGCATTGATGAAAGCTTCAATGACATCTTTGCGTAACAAAAACTTGTCAGTACGACCTTTCAGCACGTAGGCGTCCGGTTCCAGCACACTCAAACCCGCTTCAAGTGTACGCCATTGCCTGAATATATTAGCCGGGCCGCCAACATCGATTCCTGCACTACCTACTATTTTTATATTTTTAGATGCAATCCAATTAAACAGTTGCAGGTTTTTATTAATGTCTTCGTGCCATGTTGAAATAACAACATCGATATGCTCGTTAGCTTTTTCCCTTTGCTCCAGGATGCAATCTATTATCAAAACAAATTCTTCAAGGTCGCGGACTGCGCCATTAATTAAAATTGTTTTTTTCATTTGACTGTCTCTTCATCCTTAACAAAATTCTCGAGCGATTCGCAGCAACCACTATGTTTGGTCGCTAAATATCCGAAATATCGTTCTAGCGCGTGTACACAGCAACCATCTAATTGACCAGCCTCTTTTTCAATTTTATGCCGGTGCAAATTCATAGCTTTCACGAGTTTTAGGAAATTTCCAGTTCCAAGAAACATAGTTCCTGGAATAAATTTACTATGCGCTTGCATAGGGTCATCACCTAATAAATAAGAAAGCCAATGGATATTATTCTCCAGATGATCGCTAATTTCCAAAACAGACTCGCCGAATATTTTAGGACCATCATCCGGCATTAACGAGAAAATTTTATCAGTGATACCTTTATTACCGATAAGAAACTCAACATTTAGCTTAAACCAGCGACCTTTATCCCGTAGATGTTTTGACTTTTTCGTATGCAGTTTAACAAAATGGCTGTAGTTATTAAGCTCAATGAACTTTAAGCTCATCAGGAAGGGCATAACATCCCTACCATGATTTGGCGTAATAAAACCTAAAACTCGTTCAGTACTGAAGCGCTTCTTTGCTTCTTCGATGATTTCACAATGTGGCGATGTGATGACAATGTCATAATCGGTGAAATCTTTGAGTTTATCATAAATATATGCTGCTTCTTCATGATAAAACGCATGTATGAAGACAACTTTGCTATTTTTTGTATTCAACCTTAATTGGGTGGTGCATATAGTATCTTGTAAATCACCTGAGGTGCAGTTGACATCTTCAATCAAAAAGCGATATGAGTCATTTTCCTTCTTTAACCCCAGGAACAAATCGTCATTATATAAACCAGTTGGTTTATTGGAAACGACTAACTTACTAATTGCCCCCCTATTCAGATAATTATGAAATCTTCTGAAAATTTTAAAAAAAGCAAGAAGCAAGAGCCTCCAGGGGTGATTGATAATGAAATCGGTTTTACTTTTATATTCCTGAAATTGGATAGTAAGCCTTAATACCTCAAAATATCCTCTAAGTAACATATTACTTATCCCTCTTCCTCATGAAATATCTGGCATATATATCTGTCAAACGAGGACAATTATATTTTAAGAAATCAATCGTTTTCCGAGAGAGATGTTTATTCAAAATGCGATGTGTAAGTGAATGAGTGAAATTAACATTTTGTGTTTTCCGTAAAATTTCATTCTCACGTCGTAAAGCGGTGATCTGCTCGTGATATCGTCTGCTTGCTGTGTCATTGACATCTTTTACAAAGAAATGCTGCGTGGCGCCAGAAATCACCCATTTATTACTTTGCTCACATACAGCTTTCGGTGAGGGTAAGTCACTAAACTTGCGTGAGAAGCGTTGATAATCATCGAATACATCTTTAGGAACAGCGAACATATCATAATTATCATGATTGCTAATATCATCACGGATAGCTTTTATTTGTTCTTCAGTAAACATCGAGACAAGGGATGTTATAAAACTTTGGTTAACGATCACATCACTTGAATCATCGCCAATTAATTTATCGTGACCTGAATATGTGAAAGCATCTTTCATGCAGGAAACATCAGCTGTTGTCTCCAACGTGGGCCCCCAGCCGATCTTGAAATAACTATCAAGAACTATCCACCAACCTTGAACAGCTCGCGAAATACTTGTGTTTGAAACAACATCATTGATCTGTTCACTTCGGCGATCTGCAATCTCACTAATGTGCGGCAAATTCCAGTAAAAGTGTTGCTTAAAGAGTGCCTGTTCTCTGAAAGGATTGAAAAAGAAAGTTTGTTCGACCGCTAAACGGTTATATAGCAACTCCATTTCAGCAGACAAATTCACTAGCTTCTTAAGATCGTTAATATGGCCAAAGAATTGAGCATCACCGCATAGGAACGGATATAGAGTTTGCGCATACTCAACCAGAATGCGATTTTTCAACCCAACATTGGCAAAATCATTCGTTACAGGTGTCCCATGCTCGAATTCATGCAGCATAGAGGCATGATTATCAGCTAAGTCAACTCTAGTTTTTAATACAAACTGATCTTGGTTCTTTAAAGCGCTCAGTCCGTAGTAGAAAGCTAACATCTGATGTAGCTGATGTCCGCCTTTAAGCACTAAACGAGGCTCTTCGACTTCGATGATTCTGACATTCTTGCTTTCTAATTCTTTACGTAAGCCAGGATAGTTATCGAGCTCGTTAATCCAAGTCGAGTATATAATTTCGTCAACACGTCCCTGATCGCGCCAATCAAAATAATTCTTAAGTTTAGTAAGCAATTTTTCCTGGCTTCTTACTAAGCCACAAATCACAACAGAAACGGCCATGATGATTATTCCAAATTATTTATTCGTAACAACTTCTATAAAATTTGACGCCTTCTTCAAAGGGACCATCAAATAAAACTTGACCTTTATCTATCATAACCAGTCGGTTACAAACACCTAGCATCTGATCTGGAGCGTGAGTTGCAATGAAAGCTGTCGAAGATATATTAATAGTATCCATCAATTTCGCATTCGCTTTTTTCATGAAAAACTCATCACCGCCACCAAGCACTTCATCGAGCACTAATATGTCAGGCTTTTCGCTAATGGCGATAGCGAAAGCGAGTCGACTTTTAAAACCAGTGGATAAATGTTTATACTGCTTGTAACGATCGTCGCTCAATTCACAGAAATCAAGAATAGACTCAGCAAGTATCGGAATGTCATTTTTCTTGACGTTTTTTATTATTAACGACAGATTGATATTCTCAGCCACACTCAACTCTTCCTCGAGCCCAATCCCAGCGGCCAGAACAACAGTTGGTTTTTTTTCTGTCCAGACGGTCCCACAACTAACGGGATAGATGCCTGAAAGTACTTTGAGAAAGGTCGTCTTACCATTCCCATTTCGTCCTACTACACATATTTTATCACCTTCATTAGCAACAAAATGTGGTATAGAGAGAATCTTTCTTTTTTTCCGATTCACATCTCTGAAGTTAAGAATCAGACTTTTCAGCGATTGCGGGCGCTCAGCTTCCGGTACTAATAATTCAACATTTTTAAATTCAACTGTTTTTTTCATAAGTTAATTACCGTTTTTTTCCCGACCGCATTTGATAGCATAAAACCAAGTGAAACAGTAATCACAGCCAATACAGTGGGTATAGCAACCAACTTCAGAGAAACCGGATCACCCATAAAAAGAGACTGAGACAAGAGGATAAAATACGTAAAAGGATTGAAGCTTATTATTGACGCAGCTAAACCTGTCATCGCTGATTTTGCATATGCGATTGGAGTGAGCCAAAAAGCAATCTGCAGGAAAATCCCCATAAGATAAGGGAGATCACGCAATACCGGAGTCAAAGTAGCCAAAATCATTCCAAGCCCGAACAAAAATATAAGGAGAATAATCATTAAGACCGGAACTAATAGTAGATTAAACACGGGGACGTGGTGAAAAATAGCCAGAGCAATAGCAATAAAGTAAAAAGGAATCAAAATGATGACTTCGGATAATATATCTGACATAACTAAAAGATTATGAGAGATATTATTATTTTGCAGAAGTGCCCTTCTTGAAATAAGGCTCTGACAACTCCTCAAAAGTGCACTTTGAATCACTATCCAGCAATTCAATCCACTAATTAACCAAAGCAATATATTTTCAATATTACTTTTAAAAACGTGAGTCATGATAAAGTACAATATAGCCATTTGTGACAATGGATTCATTAAACTCCATGTCCACCCGGCATATGTATTAAGAGACCTTTTCTGAATCTCAAATATTGCAAGTCGCAAGCTGCTATAAAACATTATTTCATACCTTAGTAAGCAATATCAAATTTTAGTCTGATATCTATTTACCAATTTTCAACAAAGAACGCTTCATTAAGAATCTATAATGAGATAAGAGTCCAAAAGAAAACTACCGAAGCGAGTGGCACATTAGTATTCTGATAAAAGGAAATTATCGCTACACTATATATTTGTCATTCAAAGCACCAGGTAACTTTACAACAACATTTGTAGCATCTGTTATTGCCTCAAATGAACTTATTTCACCAGGCGACAGAACAATAATATCGCCTTCATGCCATTCTTTATCCAACATTTTTATTGTGCCGCTAATTACAACGGTAACCTCAGTTGCAATCTTGTGATAATGGGCATCTTCTTTATCACCTTGTTTGTATTTTTTAACTGCAACTTCACAACTTTCCGTTGACAGGGCTGTTGGCGAAAATCCGCCAACAAACCAGCCTTTAATCATTTCATCAAGTTTAAAATTTTTCATAAGTGACAGCACTATTCTCGAATTGGTTGACTTGTCTTTCCGTTTTCAATGGCTTGTAGTCACTAACTTTCAAGTTACGGACCCCAATCTGCATCTGGCGGAGAATCAATTCATTAAAAGTTGGGGCGACGTAGAAGCGCTCATTAACACTAGCATTTTTTCTAATGATATTTTTTGCAGCTTCAAGAAAATCACCGGTGCGTGCAAACCAAAATACACCGGCAGTAGCCTGCTGGCTTATAGGTTTTTGCTGTGCTGCTTCAATAACGAATCCCTTTTCATCCAAAGAAACATATGAATAACGAGGATGAATCGATTTAAAAACAAACGTGCCGCCATCTAGTTTGTTTTTTCTGAACTCATTTAGTGCGTCAGTAAAGTCAAGATCAACAAGCTCATTTGCACTGATGATCAACAACTCATTAGCAGCATCAAGCTGGCTCGCAGCCAAAAGAGCAGTACAAGCAGAACCTTTAGTTCCTTCAGGTATTTTTGAAACAATACAATTCGGTGCTAGTAACTGAACAATACGGTCAAGATGATATTTTTCTATATCTTGCTCAAGCAAGGCAAAACTATATTGAGCGTTAGAAATACCTTTGGTGTTTATAACGATACGCTCAATAAGTGAAACACCATCGGTCTCTGTCAAACAAAGAGGGTAGCCACCGTCACGCTGTTCATTTGTAGTGGGACCAGCAGCAAGGACAAGTATGTTAACTGCCATAAATATTTCTCCTAATCGTAATGAAGATTACAGTGTTTTAATCCTTGAAGATATATTCGTGTAATTCGTATCATGAACATCGCGAACAACAAGTAAATGCCCACCGGCAGCTTTTGCAGCTTTAATGCCATTTTCATTATCTTCGACAATTAAACATTCCTCTGGTTTAAAACCAAGAGTTTTCATTGCTAATTGATACATTTCAGGATCAGGTTTACCGTGGGTAACATCTTCATTGGAGATCATCAGGTCAATATAACCAGACAGTGCTGCTTTATCCATCATCGTTGTAACGGTATTTCTGATTGAATTTGAACACACTGCAATTTTGTAGCCTTCAGCCTTCAGACTCGAAAGCGCATACTCATGAATAAATTGAGGTTTGCATTGTGTGTGCACAATTTCCATCGTGTATTGCTGCTTCATTTCATTGATAAAATCATGCAACTCAGATGGTAAGTGCCTCTCTTTACTGAGCATTTCTAATTTTTTTTTGGTCGGCAAACCATCAAAAGTCGTGAGATGATCAAATCGCGATATTTTCATCCCGAAAAGATCAAGTGCTTTGTTTAGTGCTTCGTAATGCCACTCTTTTGCATCAATAAGCACTCCATCCATATCAAACAAAATTGCTTTAATTGTCATAGCTGCCTCATTTACCAAAAAAATACTCACTCGCTTTTTCAGGGACATCAGTGCAAAGGATCAAATTTGATTCTCCACTAAAAGGCAACAGCATTTCCCATAGTCCCTTATTTTCCCTGCCATGTAACTCAGAGGAAACGACGCAAACACGTTTCTTAGTGTCCAACAAAGACAATATTGTTTCCGCGGAGTACCACTCACCATCGAATGCATCCAGCCATACTCCGGCACATTTATCCAGCCATATAGCTTGTGTTTCTACTTCACTAATTCGAGTAAAAACAGCCAAGGGACTGTCAAAATAGCCGCGCATATCGGGAATTGACATATCAAACACGAAGCAGTCGAGCGTTGGGTAATTTTCCACCACACTCGCCATTTTATTCGCCAAGCCATCGGCTTTCACATTAAGTGCCAATGTAAGCTTATTTTCCACCGTACCATATTGACTTGCATGCTTTATGAAATCATCAAATGGAACAGAGTTAACATCAGCAATATCATGAGAAATAACTAATGCACCATGATAATCACGAACATCTGTCTCAGTGCCATAGCCCAATGAGAAAGAACGAGTGAAAGCAATCTCTGTATTTTTCTCTCCAGATTCTTTCCAATAACCTCTATGAGAAATAATTTTCATTTAACTTTCCCCAGTGCTTCGTTGCATATAGCAAGCGACAGGAATAAATTTAAGTCATCTGGAATTCCTAAGCCATACATCCCATTAGCTTCTGAACCGACATTGAAAATGCCAACCTTATGATTTTTATCATTTATTAATTGATTATAAGTTGGTGCGACATAAAATTCATTATTAACACGTAAATTACTATCAATCATAGCTTCTGCCGCCGCGACAAAATCACTGCCATGCTTAAAATTATATATTCCAACAGTGGCTTCATCAGAGATAACCACTTTTTCAACCACTTCCCGGACTAAATTATTTTCATCAACTTTAACAAATGACCATTTAGGATCATTTGCGGTCATAGTCATAATTAATCCATCAAGGTTTCCTGTTTCCATAAAATCAAGATAATCATCTATATTAATATCGACATATTGATCACTATTGGCGATCATAAGCGCATCTTGATTATTTATGAGATTTTTGGCAGCAAGTACTGTACATGCTGCACCTTCAGTCAATCCATTAATTTCAATAACTTCAGCATTTGCAGACCACGATTTCAACTTTTGCTGCAGTCCATATTTCTGAGAGTGTTCTTTTTGACAGATAAAAATAAAACGATGAGGTTGCGTCGGCATAAGATTGTTAATAACCAATTTAATCATTGGTACTCCATTTATCGGAATCAATGGTTTCGGATCAACATATCCAGCTTTTGCGAAGCGACTTCCAGCACCAGCCATCGGAATAACAATATTTATCATTTGACACCTGCAAAAAAATTACATACAAAGAAAGATCGGTTTAATGATGAAATCCCATTTATAGGCACATATTCATCAGACTTTATTAAGCATTATCGCACACAAAAACGCCAGACTACCGAAAAGAGTTTGTCTGAATAATCTTATTTTCGAGAAAAGCCAAATCCTCTGAATCAATCCAGATTGCCTCGCTCGGACAAACCTATCGAGAATTTTTTTATTCTCATCAGTCAATTCGATATCCATAATGCTCAATACTTCAAGATTCATTTGGATCCAAGTCCTGTATCGGCCATCCAATACGCCAAGTAATCGACTTAATCGTGCCACGAGACTTTTATTGGCACCAATAATGTTACTTTGATGTTGCCTGTAAAGTATTGTTGGCTCTGCATCATAAATCACGCGACCACCACAGCCAGACACTAGTATATATATCCACCAATCATGTGATACAATATCTTTATCAACGGGGGTTTTTATGATTATCTTTCTAGTTGCGCGATTAAAAATCATAGTATTACCGCCAGCTATGCTTTGAACCAGTGCATTCCTGAAGCATGGATTTTTTTTAAAATGTGGCGAGTAGCCTAGATCAATATTTTTCTCATCGACTAACTTTGTTCTCCCGCAATATAATTCAGGAAGAACTGCATCTATATCAAGTTTTTCAGCCGCTATTTCTAATTTTCTATCTAGCCATTCATCATCTTGATCGCTGAATGCATAATAGTCAAAGTCCTCTGGAACTTTGTCAACAAGAGACAAAAAATTCCATGCAAATCCCTTTCTAGGCCCCTGAAAAAGTATTACACGTTCATTACCCAGTCGCTCTTTATACTCATTAATTATAGATATTGTTTCATCCGTTGAGCCATCATCAGATACATACAACACCCAATTATTATGGGACTGTCGGATAATTGAATCAAGTTGCCTCCTGATATAAGCACTACCATTATATGTGCATAGCAGTATGGCTATCTTCGATTTATATTTCATATGTTAGTCGAATTGAGCATCTTTCAAAAGCAGACCTACTGCATCCTTTGCAGATAATGAGACATCATCAATTTCAGGCCATGTGATATTTAGCTGCGGGTCATTCCAGAGTATGCACCTTTCAGCATGTGGAGCATAATAATTCGTCGCTTTATATAAGAACTCAGCTGAATCCGTGAGTGTTAAAAATCCATGAGCAAACCCCTCAGGGATCCATAGTTGCCGCTTATTTTCCGCACTCAACTCGACGCCAACCCATTTGCCAAAAGTGGGAGACGAAGTTCTGATATCAACTGCTACATCAAATACGGCCCCGAAAGCGCACCGGACGAGTTTACCTTGAGAAAAGGGAGCTAACTGGTAATGAAGCCCTCTCAAGACATTTTTTTTTGATTTTGAGTGATTGTCTTGTACAAACTGTACATTTCTACCAACTGCTTCATCAAAAAGATGTTGGTTAAAGCTCTCGAGGAAAAAACCTCTATCATCCCCGAATACCTTAGGCTCAAAAATAAGAACGTCCGGAATGGTTGTTTTAATTACATTCATTTGATTGCTTCTCTAATTTATTTACCAAGTGTTTCAGTGATGACTCTTCTTACTCCAACGCTCCAATGAGGTAGTAAGACATTAAATGCTTTTTGAAATTTTTCGTTTGATAAGCGTGAATTTAATGGCCGTTTTGCTGGCGTTGGATATGCAGAAGTTTCAACATGATTTACTTCTTTTATCTGTAACTTTTCACCGTGCTCTTTGGCAACATCGAACACATATCTTGCATAGTCATACCAGGTTGTTTCACCGCTTGCGACCAGGTGATACGTGCCATATAGCGTCTTACCTTCGCGCTCCGTCCTGATTGCAATAGCAGTACAGTCCGCTAATAATTCAGCTCCTGTTGGTGCGCCATGCTGATCGTTAATAATCGCTAATTGTTCTTTTTCCCGCGCCAGCCGTAACATTGTTTTGGCAAAATTAGCGCCTCGCGTTGCATATACCCAACTGGTACGGAAGATAAAGTGCCGAGGATTGTGCTTAGCGATCGCGAGTTCACCCATCAGTTTTGTTTCGCCATAAACATTTAATGGGCCGGTTGCTTCATCTTCAGTACGATAATGTGAACCTTCACCATTAAAAACATAGTCTGTGGAGTAATGGATCAGTAGTGCACCCAGCTTTGCGGTTTCTTTCGCTATAACTTCGACGCTGTCAGCATTCAAACGCTGTGCCAAATCCCTTTCACTTTCGGCTTTGTCCACTGCGGTATGCGCTGCGGCATTAACAACAACATCAGGCTTAATACGACTGATTGTCTCAGCAATACCATCAAGGTTAGTCAGATCACCACATAACTCTGTATCAAAATAATCAACAGCGATCAGGTCTCCCAGTGTAGAGAGTGAACGTTGCAGCTCCCAACCAACCTGACCATTCTTTCCAATTAGCAAAATTTTCATTATTTATCCGACGCTGGGTTCACATGTTTTACTCATTAATTAGCATGAGCAAATAACGACCATAGTCATTCTTGGCCATTCTCTTCGCCTGCTCTGCCACTTGTTCTTTGCTTAACCAACCTTTACGGTATGCTATCTCTTCGAGGCAGGCCACTTTCATTCCCTGCCGTTTCTCGATGGTGTGAATAAACTGTGATGCTTCAACCAGACTGTCATGTGTGCCTGTATCCAGCCAGGCAAAACCACGCCCCAGCAACTCAACCTGCAAACTACCACGCTCAAGATACATCTGGTTTAATGTCGTAATTTCAAGTTCGCCGCGTGCCGAAGGTTTTACTTGTTTAGCCATTTCGACGACGTTGTTATCATAAAAATAGAGCCCGGTCACTGCCCAGTTCGATTTTGGTTTCAGCGGTTTTTCTTCAATAGAAAGCGCTCTAAAGTTCTCATCAAAATCAACAACCCCAAAACGTTCAGGATCCTGAACCTGGTAGCCAAATACCATTGCGCCACTAGTCAGTTGCGCCGCCGCTTCGAGTTTTTTACCAAAGCTTTGACCAAAGTAAATGTTGTCACCCAGCACCAATGCACAAGGCTCATTATTAATAAACTCTTCACCAATGATAAACGCCTGCGCAAGTCCATCCGGTGATGGCTGGACGGCATATGTCAGATTGATGCCGAATTGTGAACCATCCCCTAAAAGTCGCTGGAAAGCTGCCCTATCTTCAGGCGTAGTGATAACTAAAATGTCACGAATTCCTGCTAGCATAAGCACAGAAATCGGATAAAAAATCATTGGTTTGTCATAAACAGGCAGCAGTTGTTTTGAGACACCTAAAGTGATCGGATAAAGACGGGTTCCGGAACCACCAGCAAGAACAATACCTTTCATCATCTATTCCTTAATTAATCCGCCAGTCCCAGACGTTCGCCTGCGTAGGAGCCATCCATAACACGCTGCCACCAGCCCTGGTTATGCAAGTACCACTGAACGGTTTTGCGGATGCCGGATTCGAAAGTTTCCTGCGGAACCCAACCCAACTCATCTTTGATTTTGCTGGCGTCAATAGCATAGCGCAGGTCATGTCCCGGACGATCGGCAACATAGGTGATCAAATCGGCAAAGTGACTAATCCCCTCAGGTTTATCAGTGATCACCTCATCAAGGATGGCGCAAATCGTTTTGACCACATCGATGTTTTTACGCTCATTATGACCGCCAATATTGTAGGTCTCGCCGACCACGCCTTCGGTGACGACTTTATACAACGCACGTGCGTGATCCTCTACGAACAGCCAGTCGCGGATCTGCTCACCATTGCCGTACACCGGCAGTGGTTTGCCAGCCAGCGCGCTGAGGATGATCAACGGGATCAATTTCTCAGGGAAATGATAAGGACCGTAATTATTCGAGCAGTTCGTTACCAGCGTAGGCAACCCGTAGGTGCGACGCCATGCACGCACCAGATGATCGCTGGATGCTTTAGAGGACGAATAAGGGCTGCTCGGCGAGTAAGGTGTTTTCTCTGTAAACAGGGGCAACTCAGAGCCAGCCGGAACCTCGTCAGGATGTGGCAAATCGCCATAAACTTCATCGGTAGAGATATGGTGAAAGCGGAACAGGGATTTACGTGGTTCATCCAGTTGCGACCAGTACTTGCGCGCCGTTTCCAGCAACACATAGGTGCCAATGATGTTTGTTTCGATAAAAGCGGCAGGGCCTGTGATAGAGCGATCAACATGACTTTCAGCGGCCAGGTGCATTACCGCATCCGGCTGATGTTCAGCAAAAATGCGCGCCATCGCCTCACCATCACAAATATCAGCGCGTTCGAAAGCGTAGCGCGCATTATTTTCAATTTCCGTCAGTGACTCAAGGTTGCCGGCATAGGTTAATTTATCGACATTAACCACTGCATCCTGAGTGTTATTAATAATGTGGCGAACTACCGCTGAACCAATAAAACCTGCACCACCAGTGACCAGTATTTTCACGAGAATTATCCGCTCTTGCTTTTCAATGTATTGACTTAAAAAAACCAGGAACCCAGGCCTGTTACTCGCAACCAAATTTCAGATACGCTACCGCCCCTGGCTCTACAGCTACCAGTATACTGTGTGTACGACTCGACAATTTAAAGTTGCACCAACGCCTATCGGCGACTTAATTTTGCCCACCGCCCGGCACAAAATGCTAAACGCGTATTCTCCGCTTAAACAGCGCTGGAAACAAGGAAAAATCTCATCGACATCTTAGCGTTGTATATCAATCACTACCTTTTTTAGTGATTGATTTTAATAATGAAAATAAAAGGGCAGTAAGAATATGCTGAAGACGTAATCGTCTTATCGCCACTCTTCACTGCCCTTACGTTCGCTATTCTAAATACACGTTTTACGATTGGTTACTGCACCAGCAATTTCTTAATGCTGTCGCGGAATTTCTGCCCTTCTTTCAGGTTACGCAGCCCGTAGTTAACAAACGCCTGCATATAACCCATTTTTTTACCGCAATCATAGCTCTCGCCGGTCATCAGCATCGCATCAACCGACTGTTTGTTCGCCAGTTCAGCGATAGCATCCGTCAACTGAATACGTCCCCAGGCACCCGGCTCGGTTTTTTCCAGCTCAGGCCAGATGTCTGCGGAAAGCACATAACGCCCGACCGCCATCAGGTCGGAATCCAGCGTCTGCGGCTGATCCGGTTTTTCAATAAACTGCACAATGCGGCTCACTTTACCTTCGTTATCCAGCGGCTCTTTGGTCTGAATAACGGAATACTCAGAAAGATCGCCTTTCATACGCTTCGCCAGCACCTGGCTACGGCCGGTTTCAGCAAAACGCGCCACCATGGCGGCAAGGTTGTAGCGCAACGGGTCGGCCGTCGCGGTATCCAGTACGATATCTGGCAGCACAACCACGAACGGATTATCGCCCACGATCGGACGCGCGCACAGAATAGAGTGACCGAGGCCCAGCGGCTGCGCCTGACGCACGTTCATAATGGTCACGCCCGGCGGACAGATGGACTGTACTTCTGCCAGTAATTGACGCTTAACACGCTGTTCGAGCAGCGCTTCAAGCTCATAAGAGGTGTCGAAGTGGTTCTCAACGGCATTTTTTGACGAGTGAGTCACCAGAACGATTTCTTTGATCCCTGCAGCAACAACTTCGTCGACGATGTATTGAATCATCGGCTTGTCGACGATCGGTAGCATCTCTTTAGGAATCGCTTTTGTGGCGGGAAGCATATGCATTCCCAGACCTGCTACCGGAATAACTGCTTTCAAATTAACCATTGATTTCTTCCACCTATAAATAATGGGATGAATTATAAACCTTTGCCCTGTTTTAGCCAGTGGGTTCGCAGCGTGCGACAGTGAAAGATGTTACGCCGAATGTCACGAGCAAGCAGTAGATGTAATCCTAACCCCTGGGTCAAAGCACCAGGATTTATCGTAAAAGCCTCGCTTGCGGTCATTACGACTTTTTCGCGGGTAAGCGGAAATTCAGATTATCGACATTCACCACATGCTGATCGACACGGTCGATGTCCACTGAACTTTGCCCGTTCTCATTAACCGCATGCACGTTCGCCAGTGACAGCAACGTGTCCTGTTTTGCCATAAAGCGACCCCGCACATCTTTGCGTAAATCAAAGTTTAGCTTCAGAGCCGGACCCACCGATGCCTGCTGCATGATATTGATATTACGTAAGAAAAGGTGCTGAGGTTTGTTGTGCAGTTCCAGCGTGGCTTGCTGCATTTTTACGTTAGTGATCGCCACAAACGAAGTGGCATTGCCGGAGGAAATCTGAATACCGCGCAGCTTGTATTTACTGCTGGTATTATCCTGGCGGATATCGTTCAGTTTGAAATTCTGCGGAATGGAAAGATAGTTCCCTTTGATCACGCCGTAGCCAATCAACATACCGGCGCTATTGTCCATGCTGATGTTATCAATCACAAAGTTGTCGCAGCCATAAATCGCCACCGTGGCATTATCAAGACCGGCTTTTTTACTGAAATCCGGCGTGATGTTGCGAGCTTTCACGTTGCGGATAATGAAGTGCTTGCCGTTCTCAACGTGCACCAGTTGGCGGCAATTGCTGCCAGTGATATTGGCGACGACAAAGTTTTTCACCGCCTGATCTTCCGGATAGGTGTTGTCGTAAGTACTTCCTGCCAGACCAATGCCAATACCCCAGTTGATCTTGCCGTTAGTACAATCGATATTGTCGATAACATGGTCGGAGATCAGAATGTTGCGATCGTTGATAGCGACATTCCACTCGATGGCGTCCCCCTGCAAGTCGCTGAAGCGGCCATTGGTGATGCGCACGCCGTCAAACTGGTTATGGTAGCCCTGACGCAGAATGCCATAATTGGCCTTTGTCACCGTAATCTGATCAATCAGCAGATTGCGCATCACCCGGTTGTCTTTGCCACCAATGTAAATCTGCATCACCGGCCCATAGCCGCTCATCGCCACCCCTTTGATTTCACAATCGGAGCCGCGCACATCCAGCGTAATATTGTAAAGGTTGCCGCCATCCTCGCCGATCACACGGCTACCATCCTGCAATACAATGCGCCCACGACCATTGCCTTTCAGCGCACCGCGCACCAGCAATGTTTTGCCTGGCGGAATGAAAATCCCGGTATTGATGTTTTCACACACCAGCCCTGCGGGGATCTCAACCGTTTGTCCGGCGGCAAACGCGTCGTTAAGCGCCGCAGGCCAATCATTATGATTGTATTGACGGATATCGA
Source organism: Kosakonia oryzendophytica (assembly GCF_900094925.1). Classification (GTDB taxonomy): domain Bacteria; phylum Pseudomonadota; class Gammaproteobacteria; order Enterobacterales; family Enterobacteriaceae; genus Kosakonia; species Kosakonia oryzendophytica. Next base: position 178,236 of record NZ_FMAY01000001.1, read on the forward strand.
CAGTGCCGTTACCGCCTATCGCGCGCGCGACCGTGGTATGCAGAAGGGGTAATGCCGCCAGTGCTGAACTGGCGGCGAGGAAAGAGCGTCGGGTAAAAGATGTTGATGATTTGCAGGCGGCCATAAAACCTCTGTTTAAAGCGTTTGCAGCAGACTTGCCAGTTGCTGGTTGATGATTTTTTGGTTGAAGTCAGCTTCGACTTTCGCGCGTGCCCGGGTCACCACCGGGGTGAGATCGCTATCCTGCATGGTTCCGAAAGCGGCTAAACGCTGCGCCAGCGCTTCAGCATCTTTTTCCGGTACCAGCCAGCCAGACTCCCCGGCGTCAATCAATTCAGGAATGCCGCTGTGCACCGTCGAAACCACCGGGATCCCCACCGCCATCGCTTCCATCAGCGCAACAGGGATCCCTTCCATATCGCCGTCTGCGCCGGTAATAGACGGCAAAAGAAACACATCCGCTTCATCCAGAAGCGCTTTGACTTCATGGCTCGGTTTAAAGCCCGGCATCTCGATCACGTCTTCCAACTGGAACTGTTCAATCAGGGTACGCAAGCGCCGCTCCCAAGGCCCCATACCCAGAATGCGATATTTGAACGCCACGCCGCGCGCTTTCAGCAGACGGCAGGCTTCAATCGCCACATGCAGCCCCTTCTTCTCGGTCAGGCGGGCGACAGAGATAATTTGCAACGGGCTTCCCGGCGTTTTGACGGGCCGCAGACTAAAGCGCGTCATGTCTACGCCCATACGCGAGACGGCGATTTTTTTCTCCGGGCAGCCCATCTTTTTCAACCGCCCCGCCCATAAATCGCTGATCGGCAACATCAGGTCGCCGCGCTGGAATAATCGCTGATACTCTGGCGTGTAGTGGTTCAACACGTCGCGGTGTGAAACATCAATGCCATGGAAAACCGTGGCAATTTTGCCTTTCAGCACCCCAAGCTCGCGCAGTTTCGCCGCCGTAACGCCAGCAGGCCCAAAATGGGCGATAAACACATCCGCAATAAAGGCGCGCGGCGCAAGCGCACAGATAGCCGAGAGGATCAGGTTGCGCGCTTCATCGCCATAACGCGACATATTCAGCGCTTTCCACGTCGACGATTTCCAGCAACCCCGAGCGATTGCCTGCGCGCGGTAACTCAGTTTCGCCAGTTTCCCTTCCGGTTCAGCCAGCAGCCAATGTGTTTTTTCAGCCAGCTTATACTCCGTATATGCGGCATGGGTGTTATTCATATCGCCCTTATGCAGGGCGACAATCTCCACCTCAAAACCCATGTTAATAAAGGCGACAATCTGGTTAAGGACGAATGTTTCCGACGCTAAGGGAAACTTCAGCAAAAAGAAGCTGACTTTCATTTCGCCCCCTGCACACGATCCAGTACCGATTTCACCATCTTCATTCCCTGCTCCCGTTCCGCTGCTACGGCGACTGCCAGTCGCGCGTTAATGGCAGGCAGTTGCCCGAGGGTATCCGCTGCCATCGCCGCCAGAGAACCATCAAGCAGATGACGGATATCCACCGCCATTTCCGGCATGCCCAATTGCTGCATAATTCCGGCAGATTTGTGTTCGTAGTTGATGGCGATCGCCGGTGTACCGAAGTTCATTGAAATAATGGCGGAGTGCAGACGCGTCCCGACGGTTAAATCGCAGGCGCCGAGAATTTTGCCCATTTCCAGGTCGTTCAGTTCGTCCATCACCACGTGGTAGCGCGACGGGTCACTGACATACTGACGTAAATTGAGCGCCACCATGCGGTCATCTTTGTTGTAACTATCAATACCGGTGCAGGTCGACAGCGCAATCACCTGGTAACCTGCATCAATAATACGGTTAACGACGCCGGCAAAAGCCTGCTCATAAGCCTGTTGAGTGGTATTCAGGCGCTTGTCGAACGGTGCCAGTTCACGCAGGGTAATCGCCACCGTCTTCTCTTTCGCCGCCAGATCCAGCCAGTGCTGCACAGCATAGCTGGCCACAAAATCGGCCTGGTGATGCGCCACCAGCCAGGCGGTATCCACACCCTGCTCCACTTTGTCGGTAGTGATATTGCTTTGCTTCATCAAATTAAGGCTGACGGTTTCGCGCAGGATCAACGCCTGGCAATGGCCGAAGACATAATTGGCCAGTTGGTTGAACTGCTCGTTCTGGAACGGCCCAACGCTGTGGCCGATCATATACAGCGGCTTTTTCGCCATAAACGTGCAGAGCGCATGTTCAAACTGCGGAACGCCATACAGATCAACAAAAAAGGAGCCGCCCACCTGAATAATGGCGTCATAGCCGGAAAGCAGGCGCACAAAATCGGTAAACCCCTGTGCAATGGCAATATTGCGCAGTTTGCCGGTATCGGTCACGCGGGAAAGCAGTACCTGATGCTGGTAGCGGCGACGCAGGACTTTCTTGACCCGCCCCATCAATCCGGCAGCATTGTTCTGTTCTTTCATTTGGCTGTACAGCGGGTCGCCCATCACCGGGCGATTTAACAACCAGGATGAACTCACCGGATAGCGGCTCATCACATCCACATCTGCATCAGGCTCAATCAGGGCAATAGCATCCAGCAATCCGCGTAATATTGCGCTGTCACCACGGTTACCGCAGGTATGATTGCCAAGGATCAATAATTTCATAGCGACCTCTTAAAGGGGTTCAATAACGTTTCTTAGCCTGCGCGGAGCAGCGTTTTTAATTTCTCGTTACGGCAAAACTGGCGCTTCATCTCCACCACCAGCGCATTACGCGATACCACCAACATCAGCACGAAAGCCACAACCCCCGCCGCGACCTGAATCGCCAGCGTGGCAGCAAGGGGCAAATGCCCGTTCAGTGCCAGCCCCAAACCGTAGCTCACCACCAGCGTCGGCAATGAGAGGTAGAACGGCAGCCACAGGCTCAAAATGTACTGGCGGTAACTGGAACCGAGCACCGGTTTGATCATCACGAAATAGCTCAGAACGGTATTAATGATTTGTACCAGCAAAAAGCCGAGGGTGACGCCCAGCGCGCCCCCCATGTGCCCGCCGATAATAATGGCGGGAATAAAAAGAAACGTTTTAAAGACGTTGAATTTAAAGCTGATATCCACCCGCGCTTTCGCCATTAACAGCGAACCTATCGGGTTTCCTACTGCGCGTAACAAGCCAACGATGCACAACAGTTGCAGGATGGGAATAATGCTGCTCCATTTGTCACCGAAAACCAGCGGCACGAAGTTGTTTGACACCACCATCAGTCCGAGCAAAACAGGAAAGTTAATGATCCCCACCACCGACAGTAGCTTGTAGAAGTTCACGCGCAGCTTTTCGGTATCGTCCTGAATTTTGGCAAACGCCGGGAACAAGACACGGGTAATGATCGGGTTGAGCTTCATCGGCGGGACAACGGCCACGTTGTACGCCAGGTTGTATCCCCCGGCGACGCTGGCGCCGAGGATACGCGCCAGAACCAGCGTTGAGAGGTTGGTGTTGACATAATTGATGATACTGTCTGCGGTCAACCATGCGCCAAAGCACAGGTTGGAACTCACCGACGCCAGTGAAAAATGCAGCCCAGGACGGTAGATCTTACGACCAAAGTAGCCAAACAGCAGCGTACGCACGGCGCTGTTGACCAGATAACCAAGGATCGCTGTCATGGCGAGCGGCCAGAAAAAGGCGCTAATGACCGTAAAGCTAAAACCCGCCAGTACGGAGAGCGTTTCGATCGCGCCGATTTTGTTGAACTCCAGCTCTTTTTGCATCAATGCACGGAACTGCTGGCCATGCGGTATCACCACAAAAGCCAGCGACAGCGTACGGATAAGCGGCGCCAGGTCAGGGTTATTCAGCACATGAGCAATCACGCCGCTCAGGGAGAAGACCGCCACACACACCACAATCCCCAACCCGACGTTCAGCCAGTAAAGCGTCGTCAGCTCAAGATGACTTATCTCTTTGCGCTGGATTATGGAGTTCGCAATGCCAAAATCAGACAGCGTATCCGCCAGCGCGATAATCACCAGCGAGATCGTCAACAAGCCAAACTGGTGGTTATCGATGATGCGCGCCAGTACCGTCATCTGCACCAGCCCCAGACCAATGATGGTCAGCGTGGCCATGGCGGACCACTTTGCGCCGCTGATGGTTTTTTCTCTCAGGCTCATGACCTTTCCTTAATACGCCGCTTTGTTGACAAAGCCTTTAAAGATGGTCAGAAAAACGATTTTGATATCGAACCACAAGCTCCATTCGCGAATGTACTCCAGGTCAAATTCGATACGTTTTTCCATTTTTTCCAGCGTGTCCGTCTCACCGCGCCAGCCATTAATCTGCGCCCAGCCGGTGATCCCCGGTTTCACTTTATGACGGAGCATGTAGCCTTCAATGAGTGAACGGTATTGTTCGTTATGCGCAACCGCGTGCGGGCGTGGTCCCACAATGGACATTCCCCCCGTCAGCACATTGATAAACTGTGGCAATTCATCCAGCGAAGTACGGCGCAGAAAACTGCCAACGCGGGTCACGCGCGGATCGTTCTGTGTAGCCTGGGTCACGACTTTGTCGTTCTCCATCACCTTCATGGAGCGGAATTTCCACACTTTGATGGGTTTCCCATCCATGCCATAGCGCGTCTGACGAAAGATAATCGGCCCCGGCGAGCTGAGTTTCACCGCCACAGAAATGCCCAACAGCACCGGGGAAATCAGCAGCAGAATCAAAGAAGAGAGCACAATATCTTCGATGCGTTTCAGTATGCGGTTAATGCCGGACAACGGCGTGTCATACAGCGGCACCACCGGAACACCGTTTACCTCTTCAACACGGGAATGCAGGATATTGAAAGTAAAGACATCAGGAATCAGAATGACGGAGCAGGTGGTGTCCGCCAGCTGACGCACCAGATTCTTAATGCAAGCAGCATCATTCATCGACATCGCGATGTAGACATTATGGATTTTGCCGGACTTGGCGTCATCGACCAGTTGCTCGAGGTTACCCGCCCAGTCAGTGGTAATGCAACCCGGTTGCGGATCGTGGTAAACACCGACCACATCGAAACCCAGCCACGGTTCATTGCGAAATCCTTCCAGTAACTCCTGCCCCATTGGCATATCACCCGCCACCGCGACACGACGGGTGTTATACCCCAGGTTACGCAGCCAGCCGGCGCCAAAACGGATCACCGCACGACTTATCATTAACCCCATACTGGTTAACAGATACCAGGAGAGATAAATTCTGAAGGTATTATCAAAATCATTGCTGAACGCCAGCAGCCCTGCGCTGAAAATCAGGCTCAGCGTCCAGTTCTGCAACAACAACGTCAGTTCGGTCATGATCTTAACGCCCCGCCACGAGCGATAAAAATCCGTCATTCCGCCAATCATCTGGAAGACAACCAGGGTAATCAGAGCCATCATAAGATGCATGTAGAAAAACGGCAGCGCATTAACTTTGCACACTACCCAAAGTCCGCCGAACATAATGGTGATGTCGGAGAAGCGCTGCACGATAGAGATTAACGATGCATTCGTTTTGGCCCGATCGCGCTTTTTTAGATTCGTCATCGTTGTACCTGCCTGTATGTTCACCCTCCCCGACCAAGGGGAGGGGAACGCCTGATATTTACTGATTCAACAGCGCCAGAATTTCCTGCGTTCGCGCTTCCATCAACGGCACATTCTGGCGGGATTCCACATTGAGACGCACGACCGGTTCTGTATTGGACGAACGCAGGTTGAAGCGCCAGTCCGGGAACGCGATGCTGATGCCATCCGTGCGATCGATTTCCTGTGCCCCCGGTGCGAAATGTTGTTCGACGCGGGCAATCGCCGTTGCCGGATCGGCCAGTTTGCTGTTGATTTCACCACTTGCCGGGAACGCTACCATGCGGTCACGAACCAGTTCGGCCAGCGTTTTGCCTTTCAGGCACAGCAATTCCGTTACCAGCAGCCATGGGATCATGCCGCTGTCGCAATAGGCAAAGTCGCGGAAATAGTGGTGCGCACTCATCTCGCCGCCGTAAATGGCATCTTCTTCACGCATGCGCTCTTTAATAAACGCGTGCCCGGTTTTCGACATCACCGGCGTGCCACCCGCACGGCTGACAACGTCCACGGTGTTCCAGGAGAGGCGCGGGTCATGAATGATCTTCGCCCCCGGATGTTTTTCGAGGAACGCTTCCGCCAGCAGGCCAACAATGTAGTAACCTTCAATAAACTGGCCGTCACCGTCGAACAGGAAGCAGCGGTCGAAATCGCCATCAAACGCGATGCCCATATCCGCATGGTGTTCAATCACTGCATTGCGGGTATCCGCGCGGCATTCCGGCAGCAGAGGGTTAGGAATACCGTGCGGGAAGGTGCCATCCGGTTCGTTATGCACTTTGACAAAAGTGACCGGCACGTTAAGCGCCTTAAAACGCGCCTCAATGGCGTCGATCACCGGACCGGCCGCGCCATTACCGGAGTTGATCACCAGTTTCAGCGGTTTCAGGTTGCGGGTATCGATATACCCCAGCAGGTGGTCGATGTAGGCATCACGCAGGTTGATTTGTTTATAGCTGCCGCGTTTGCTCGGGTTTACCGGAGGAAAGTCATTGGCTTCCGCCAGGCGCTGCACATCGCGCAGCCCGGTATCGCCGCTGATCGGGCGCGCACCCTTACGCACCAGTTTCATGCCGTTGTAATCCATCGGATTATGACTGGCGGTCACTTCAATGCCGCCATCCACGCCAAGGTGGAAGGTCGCGAAATAGATCTCTTCGGTACCGGAAAGCCCGATATCGAGTACATCCACTCCGGCATCCTGCAGACCTTTTGCCAGCGCCATTTTCAGCGCCTCGCTGGTCTGGCGAACATCGCCACCCAGCACAATGGTCTGCGGCTTCAGGTATTCACCGTAGGCGCGGCCAATACGCCATGCAATCTCTTCATTCAGTTCTTCGCCCAGCTTTCCACGGATATCGTAAGCTTTAAAACAGGTTAATTTTTCCATCATTACCTCTTCTTCAGGCAACAGTCAGCCTTGACCGCAAAATGGCCATATATAATTGATTAATAAATAATTTAATACCGGAACGCGGTTCCGTTATCCGGCATCGGGCGTTAAATACGCCCGTAGCGATCCTTGAATCGCACGATGTCATCCTCTTCAAGGTACGAACCGGAGCGCACCTCAATCAGGTCGAGCGGAATTTTGCCCGGGTTTTCCAGGCAATGGCGCGCACCGAGCGGGATGTAAATCGACTCGTTCTCGCCTAACAACTTGACATCATCATTAATGGTGACTTTCGCCGTGCCAGCCACAACCACCCAGTGCTCTGCGCGGTGATGGTGCATCTGTACGGACAGGCCTTCGCCAGGTTTGACGGTAATGCGTTTAACCTGGTAGCGATCGCCGGAATCGATAGAGTCGTATTTCCCCCACGGGCGATAGACTTCACGGTGGATATGGTGTTCGTGGCGTCCATCTGCTTTGATTTTTTCCACCACTTTTTTCACATCCTGTACATGGTTACGGTCAGCAATCAGCACCGCATCTTTGGTCTGTACCACCACCAAATCTTTTACACCGACGGTCGTCACCAGTCCGGACTCCGCGTAGACGTAGCTGTTTTCGGTGTCATGACTGATAACGTCACCGTGATGGACGTTTCCCTCCGGCGTATGCTGGCTGATTTCCCACAGTGAAGACCAGGAGCCAACATCACTCCAGCCTGCATCCATAGGCACCACAACCGCATCGGCGGTTCTCTCCATCACCGCGTAGTCAATCGACTCTTCCGGACAGGCCAGAAACGCGTCTTCGTCTACACGGATAAAGTCCATATCCGGGTCGGTGGCCTCCATCGCCTTTTCACATGCAGAAAGAATATCCGGACGGTATTTTTTCAACTCTTCCAGGAACCGACCGGCACGGAACAGAAACATGCCGCTATTCCAGTAGTATTCACCGGTGGCTACATAGCCCTGGGCGGTTTCCAGGTTCGGTTTTTCCACAAACTGCGCCACGTTAAACGCAACCGCATCCACTTTGCCTTCACACACCTCGCCACGGCGGATATAGCCGTAACCGGTTTCCGGCAGATCGGGCACAATCCCGAAGGTCACCAGTTTGCCGCTTTCCGCATAAGGAATAGCGTTACGAACGGATGTCCGGAAAGCCTCTTCGTTCTGAATAACGTGGTCGGCAGCCAGCACCAGCATTAACGGATCGGCATCCGGGTTGTGACGCTTAACCGCCAGCGCCGCGAGGGCGATAGCAGGCGCGGTGTTGCGCCCCGCCGGTTCCAGAATGATGTTTTCGGTCAGCTTATGCAGCTGGCGCAGTTGCTCGGCAACGATAAAACGGTGCTGCTCGTTACAAATCACCACCGGGCTTTCGCACTCCACCCCGTTCAAACGATTGACGGTGGTTTGCAGCATCGTGAGATCGCCCTTCAGGCACAGAAATTGTTTAGGGTAAAGCACGCGGGACAATGGCCACAGACGGCTACCGGAACCTCCGGCCATCACTACCGGATACAGTTGCGTTTGACTCATGATTTATCCCCATTGCCGTCGAAATTCAGGCTGCCGTGCTGCGCATGTGCATGCGCTGGCTGCGCGGAATTTTCCGGGCTGATATCAGCAATAAATTGGCGTAACACGTTCTCTTTTTCGAGCGTGCGTTCGGCATATTCACGTGCCACCGTGTTGTTTTTGGGCAGCGCTAACGCGCGTTCGATGCCCCAGGCCAGCGCATCAACCGATTCCGGCTCTACGCAGACCGCAATACCCGGCTGCGCAAGGCATAGCTGGCCAAGTTCGGTACTCTCTTCTGCGGTGATCACCGCATTGCCGCCGACGGCCAGAATGTTGGTTAACTTAGACGGCAGCACCGCATCCGCCGCGCCGCGTTTCTGGATAACCAGATGGCAATCGCCCAGGCTTAACAATGCGGGCAACGCATCGTATGGCTGCAACGGGAAAAATTTCACGTTGTCCAGACCGCGTTCGCTGACCATTTTTTCCAGTCGTGCCTTACCGCCGCCCTGCCCGACAATGACAAACAACCACGGATGGTTTTGCAGGCGCGCAGCGGCTTCAATCACGTTTTCCAGCCCCTGCTTCTCACCGATGTTGCCGGAATAAAGAATGATTTTTTTGTCATCCGGCAGACCGAGGTGGCGGCGTAACTGTGCAACGCTTTCTGCATCAACATCGCGAAAGCGCGCCACTTCGGACCAGTTCGGGAAGAAAATGATCTTGTCTGCCGCCACCCCTTTCTCCCGTGCTTTATTCATCATGGAGCGGGAGATGGTAGAGACGTTATCGACGTTATGCAGGCCACTCCGTTCAAAGGCCGCTGCCAGACGCGCTACGCGACCGCTCTTGCCTTTGCCCGCCATGCCTAAGCCCAGCATCGCGTCAACTTCATAATCCTGAATGTGCAACACCGTGCGTGCGCCCGAAAGCTTCGCCAGCAGGCGCATGCCCGGTGTACAAAACAACGTGGGCACCACGCCAATGATGCGATCCGGTTTCCAGCTACGTTGCGCCATCAGCGGGAAGAAACTGCTCAGGGCAAAGCTGCCCAGATGCAGCAACCGCTTTAACGTCGAGGGTTGACGAGGCACATACAGCGGGCAACGCCACACCGTGGCGGCCCCCTGCTCTTTTCGCCAGCGCCATGCGCTGTAATGCTCGCCGACTTTCCACTCCGGATAGTACGGCGGCGCAGTGATCACGCGCACGTCATGGCCCTGACGGGCCATCCATTCCACCATTTCGCCGGTGTACTTACCGATCCCGGTCAGCTCCGGCGAGTAGTTGATGCCATAGACCAGGATTTTCATAAGCCCGGTACTCCCTGTGCATCGAGGAAATAGGCGCGGCTGTTGTCATGTACCAGCGGATCGGCAATCAGCGACTCCGGCGTTCCCCAGCGATATTCATTGTGCTGATCCGGCGGTAGCACGAGCGTCTCCTCGTCCACACGCAAGCGGAAACCGAGCACAATGTAGTGGGTGGAAAACGCACTACCGGAGAAGTTATCGTCATAGAAGTGCTGCCAGACGCCGTAGAACTCACCTGCCGACATCGGCAGGCGCAGCCCCAGTTCCGCCTGGGTCAGGCGCTCGAAAGCCACCGCCAGCGGTTCATCCTTTTGCACGCGTCCGCCCGGCACGAACCAGTATCCCTGGGCCGGACGGTTAGTGCGTTTACCGAGTAAAAACTCGCCGCGTGAATTCTCCACGATCAAATCGATGGAAATCAGCGGGGTTGAACGCACCACCGTGGCAAAATCTTCATGACTCAAAAACATGCCTACCCCCGGAACCGGTGCTGGTTTTCAAGGAACCACTGGTAGGTGCTGGCAAGGCCAGCTTCCAGTGAAATCTCGTGATACCAGCCGAGCTGGTGCAGACGTGTCACATCCAGCAATTTACGCGGCGTACCATCCGGTTTTGTGGCATCAAACACCACGCGACCCTTGTAGCCCACCACGTTGGCCATGGTTTGCGCCAGTTCGCGGATCGTGCAATCCACCCCGGTGCCGACGTTAATGTGCGACAGCATCGGTTCGGTATTTTCCAGCCACACTTCTCTCGCCAGTTCCTGGACGTGAATGCTGGCAGCAGCCATGTCATCCACATGCAGGAATTCACGCATTGGCGTACCGCTGCCCCACACCACCACATCCGGCGCATTCTCCTGCGTCGCTTCATGGAAGCGTCGGAGCAGTGCAGGGATCACGTGCGAGTTGCTCGGGTGGAAGTTATCGTTTGGCCCGTACAAATTGGTCGGCATCACTGAGCGATAATCGCGACCGTATTGACGGTTGTAGGATTCACACAGCTTGATGCCGGCAATTTTGGCAATCGCATACGGTTCGTTGGTCGGCTCCAGCGTGCCTTGCAACAGCTCGCTCTCCGCCATCGGCTGATGCGCCAGTTTGGGGTAAATGCAGGACGAACCGAGGAACAACAGTTTATTCACGTCATGCACGTGCGCAGCATGAATGATGTTGCTCTCAATCATCATATTTTCGTAGATGAAGTCCGCCGGGTAGGTATTGTTCGCCACAATACCGCCCACCTTCGCTGCCGCCAGGTAGACCTGATCGATGCGTTCATTTGCGAAAAACGCATGCACGGCGGCGGAATCCAACAGGTTCAGCTCCTCACGGGAACGCAGAACCAGTTCAACATCCGCACGCTGTTCAAGCTGCCGAACGATGGCTGACCCCACCATTCCGCGATGGCCAGCCACAAAAATACGTTGTTTCGTCATGCTCAGGACTCCAGCGCGATGGCAACCTCGTAACCGTGGGCCTTAAGCAGTGAGTGTTTTTTCGCTGCTTCCAGATCTTTTGCAACCATCTCGGAGACCATTTCTTGCAGCGTCGTTTCTGGCTTCCAGCCCAGTTTTTCGTGCGCTTTGGTCGGGTCGCCCAGCAGGGTTTCCACTTCAGCAGGACGGAAGTAGCGTGGGTCAACGGCAATGATCACATCGCCCGGTTTCACGCCCGGTGCGTCATGACCGGTCACCGAAACGACAATGCCTTTCTCTTCCACGCCGGTACCTTCAAAGCGCAGTTTGATACCCAGTTGCGCTGCCGCCATTTCAACGAACTGACGCACGGAATACTGCACGCCGGTGGCAATAACGAAATCTTCCGGTTTCTCCTGTTGCAGCATCATCCACTGCATTTTCACGTAGTCTTTCGCATGGCCCCAGTCACGCAGGGAGTCCATGTTGCCGAGATACAGGCAAGATTCGAGACCCTGCGCGATGTTGGCGATAGCGCGGGTGATTTTGCGGGTCACGAAGGTTTCACCACGGCGCGGAGACTCGTGGTTAAACAGAATGCCGTTACAGGCGTACATACCATAAGATTCACGGTAGTTAACGGTGATCCAGTAGGCGTACAGTTTGGCCACCGCGTACGGAGAACGCGGGTAGAATGGCGTGGTTTCTTTCTGCGGAATTTCCTGCACCAGGCCATACAGCTCAGAGGTGGAGGCCTGGTAGAAACGGGTTTTCTTCTCAAGGCCAAGGAAGCGAATGGCTTCCAGCAGACGCAGCGTACCCATCGCATCCACATCGGCGGTGTATTCCGGAGATTCGAAGGAGACCGCTACGTGGCTCATCGCTCCCAGGTTGTACACTTCATCCGGCTGAACCTCTTGCAAGATACGGGTCAGGTTTGACGTATCGGTCAGATCACCGTAATGCAGGTGGAACTTCGGATTGCAGGTGTGCGGATCCTGGTAGATGTGATCCACACGTTCGGTATTGAATGAGGAGGCGCGACGCTTAATGCCGTGGACTTCATAGCCCTTTTCCAGAAGCAGTTCCGCCAGATAAGAACCATCTTGCCCGGTTACGCCGGTGATGAGAGCGACTTTAGACATAATTTATTTTCCTCAATGTTCCCTGTTAGGGAGTTACCTTTTCAACGCGTTCGCGCGTCACCACTGCGGGATTGCCACGGCAAATCACATTTGCCGGTAGCGATTTAAAAACACTGCTGCGTGCACCGACCACCGTTCCGTCGCCGATGGTGACGCCTGGCGCGACAAACACATCCGTCGCCAGCCAGCACTTTTCACCAATCACGATAGGCGTCGCGTTAATGTCGAAATGCGCGCTCATATAATCGTGACTGCCAGTGCACAAATAACATTTCTGTGAAACAACGGAATTTGCACCGATAGAAATATCACCCAGCGTGTATAACACTGCGTCATCTCCTACCCAGCTGTAATCGCCTAACGTTAATTTCCACGGGTAGGTAATTCTGACTGAAGGGCGAATAACCACCCCTTTTCCTACCTTTGCGCCAAACAGACGTAATAAGAAAGCACGCCAGCGATACAGCACTTGCGGGGACCACGCGAATAATGTCGCCTGAACGGCCCACCACAGTTGAACCTTAATAGCATTGCCGCCCCGAAAGCCTTTTGGCACGGAGAATCCTTGTAAATCCTGCATCTGTTTTCCTTATATTTGAGCGCTATGCTTTGTTATATAAGGCCTTTGCTTTACCGGTGGTTCGCAAACGCAACATATAAGACAATTGCGCCCAAAAACCCGGCACACGCAATATTGTGCGCTGAACTTTGCGAGCATCCTGACATAATTCAAGGTTATTCGATGTGGATACGCCGCCCATTGAAAATTCAGACACAAGGCCTTTCAAACGCTTAAACGGAAAACCCGCTTTAAACATTCTGGCTGCTAATGCGTAATCGGAAGAGACTTTAAATTGCAGATCGTAGGGGTATGTTTTCAGACCATTTACTGGGAAAAATATTGCCTGATGGCTGGCCGGCAGACTGTGGTAAATATACCAGCCACGTTTTGCACTACGACGTATTTTGGTGCCATCGCCGAAGTCCAGCATCGCATCACCGATATACATCGCATTTTCTGTTTTTTCATCCAGCTGACGAACAACATCCACAATTTCTTCATGGAAAATATCGCCGGAATTAAGGAATAGCGCAAAGCGGCCCGTGGCCATATCGATGCCTTTGTTCATCGCATCGTAAATGCCTTTGTCGCGTTCACTAATATAGCGTAAGTTGTACTGACCGTTGAGATTTTTCAGAAATTCCGCAGTACCATCCTGCGAGCCGCCATCAACGACAATCCATTCGAACTCGATATCCTGCGCTTTCGCCAGATGGGCCAGAGACTGCCAGGTCTTCACCACACCTTCATGATTGCGAAATGCAACAGTAATAACAGTTAGCAGCATTTGACCCACCTCTTTATGTTTTCACTATATTCAGCGCTTTACGCAGAATAAACGGACAAACAATTAAAAACGCATATTCCGGGCTAAAAATTGACCCCGTAAAAAACAACGATATCGGTGTAAACAGGTAAAGCTGTACACGAAAATTCTGATTATTGCCGAAGGCACTGACCATCATTTTCCCAACTTTAAACAAGTACCACCCGGTTAGTATTACTGCAAACCACGAGAAATAAATGATTAACAGATACAACCCATTGTCTATTGTTTTCCCGACGTCTGCACCGTTAAAGATTCCGAATGATGCGACATATTCATAAAGTGAGCCGAATCTTACTACCCCGTCGATATTGGTCAGCGAATATCCTACCATCACAAGCGGACCGATAATGCGGTAATAAGATGAAGAGCCTTCCGTTCCTAAATCACCGACACGCGTCGCGATATATGGAAATGCAAACACAACCCCGACGATAAAGACTGCCAATGAAATAATTGCCAACGGTAACTTTTTTCGGATCGCTTCTTTGTTCAAATACTGGAAAGCCCATTCCAGCAGGTAAAACAAGATAAATGTCATTACCCCTGAGAACGATCCCGAAAGTACTATCCCTGCCAAAATCATAGCATCGGTCTTCGGAGTTTTGATACCGAACTGTTTGATGCTGAGCCAAATTGAGATTAATGCCAGAGCGAAGAACGCGGGCTCGAAATATAGCGCTGTGGTTCGCTTACCCCCAAATTTGATAAAATTCAGCACGTAACTGTTGCTGTAGATGAGGTATTTCGAAATAACCTCCATCAGGCTGCTGCCGCCAGTCAGGATAATCTGCGCCATTTCCATCGCCGCCAGCATCACCACCAGCGCCACCACGGCATAGAAAAAACGTAAAATCTTGCGATAGTTATGCGGTGAAACGGTTTTGAAGCGGATACTCCACACCATGCCGATAATGATCACGATGTAGACAAACAGCATTGTTGAGGTCACGTATTTGCTGGTATCCAGCGACTTGCCGAAGACATAGTTAAAGAGCGTTAACGCAGCACCAACGCCTAACGCGATCATCAACTTTTTCAGGTTGATGCGCTCAACGTAGAGCAACAGCAGTACCGGCAGGAATGTCACGATGGTCACCGGAAAGCTCTCCCCCAGGGAGACTATCTTGACGTTAACCAGCAGGTAAATCAGCGGGAGCAGAAGGTAACTACAGACCTTGATAGAATGAGACATACTCCTCCAGCATCTGTTGTCCACTGTATGCCTGACGGCTACGTGCGCGGAAAGTCTCCAGGCTTTCGCCAAATACTGCCTGCGCAATCTCGGCTTTATGGCACTGCACCAACGGCAGTACCTCTTCTTCACTGAATGTCTTACCGCCCGATTTCTGCAACACTTCACGCGCAGCATCGCTGTGGGTGGCAATCACCGGCACGCCGATAGAGAGCGCTTCACACAGAATAAGCGGATAGTTATCCACGCGTGATGTGAACAGCAACGCATCCATCTGGTTGAGTTCACTCATCAGTTTACGTTTATCTGTCAGAAAACCGTGGTTAACCACATTTGGCGCCTCAAACGGCGAAAACTTACCAAACGTGTGCAGTTCCACCCGGGAGTCCAGCGCCATGATGTCGCGCACCAGCTGCTGGTTGGTTTTGCCGTCATACCGCAAATCATGGGCCACAACGGCGATTTTTGGTTTCCCTTGCGTGACGGTAACCGGGGACAATTCAGACAAAATTGCCTCAGTCGCGACATCAATCCCGTTATTGATAATGCGACAACGCCCCGCGCCGTAGAGGCTATTAAACGCATCCGCCACGTGCTGGCTGGGGGAAATAAACTGACACCCCAGTGCCAGCATGTCATTGAAGCGCTGGCGTTTGCCCGACACCAGGTGATGCGCGCGGTCCACTTTGACCGGTGGATAGTTCGACAGTGTCGGGCACTTTTTGCACTGATCTTTCCAGCCTTCGCAACCATCGGTAAAGGCACAGCGCCCGGTAACACTCCAGTGATCGTGCAACGTCCAGACAAAGGTGACGTCCGGCTTGTGCGCTTTCACTTTCTGGCAAAAGGTCACCACCTCTTCCAGATTCAGCCAGTAGCTGTGCATCACATGAAAATGGAGCACCACCGGCTCTTCACTACGGGTAACCGTGCGGTAGAGATTATTCAGGTTGCCGAAAACATCACGATTAAACAGGCGGAACAACGCCAGGTTAGCAATCGACGTCAGACGTGGCGTCTGCTTATAAACCTGCGGATAGTCGTCGTGGCTGACGCTTTTTTTGCCGCCTTTGCCATAACCATAAATAAAGCGTGACTGCATGCCTTTTCGCAGTGCGCGCTGATGCAGATCGAGTGCCACACCGGCCGCGCCGCCTTCAGCGAGACGCACATTAAACTGTAAAATATTCATTTAATTACCTTCACACGCGCCTTCTCACCCACCACCAATGCATTGTCCGGCACACTGTCGAGCACCACGCTACCCGCGCCGATGGTGACATTGTTGCCAATGGTAATGTCGCCGATGATCACCACGTTTGCGCCCAGTTCAACGCCGTTGCCAATCACCGGGCAGGCCAGACTTTCCGCGCCGCGATTACCGATAGTGACACCGTGGCGAATTGTGAAGTCATCCCCGGCGATGGTGTTTTTATTGATCACCACCGCGTAGCCGTGATGAATGGTGAAGCGGCGGCCGATGGTGGCTGCGGCCTGGATCTCGTAACCGAACAGACATTCAGTGACAAAACGGTACAGCAGCAACACCGGGGCGGCCCACAAGTTGTTAATGACATGCTTTTTGCGCCAGACGGAGCAAAAATGGGCGATGCGATAAGCCGCTACCATGCAGCAAGGACGTAAGCTCCAGTGATTAGCGCGAAAGTCTTCCAGTCGCATTATTTCCCCCGCAGCCCGTCAGCCAGGCGCTTGCCATTACGCAGGGAAAACAGCGTTAACAACGTACGCCAGTTCATGCGCTTATTGCGGATCTGGTACAGGGTAAACAGCTGGTACTTTTTACTGGCGCGGTCGAATTTAGCTTTATGCTTGCGATAAA
Organism: Kosakonia oryzendophytica; assembly: GCF_900094925.1. Taxonomy (GTDB): domain Bacteria; phylum Pseudomonadota; class Gammaproteobacteria; order Enterobacterales; family Enterobacteriaceae; genus Kosakonia; species Kosakonia oryzendophytica. The sequence goes on from NZ_FMAY01000001.1 coordinate 195,040, forward strand.
AGTGGAAGTAACCGGAAAATTTCTTAGGCGATGAAGTGATCTGCATTTCACCGTGGTTAATGTGCAGGATCTGCGTGGCCTCTTCGATTTTCGCCGGTTCGCCGTACTCTTCCACCATGCGCAGAAAAATATCGTAATCCTGAGCTGCCTTCAGTTGCGTATCAAACAGGCTCTCTTTAAAGCGCCATGCCCAGGTAAACACCTGATTCCCGACAATATTGCGCTTGTAAAACAGCTTGCGGGAAAACGGCGATTTCGGGTAGAGCGGCAGGCTGGTTGGCTGCGCGTACACTTCGCCCTGGCAGACATAATCATTGGCGTATAAGAAACCGCGCGTGTTGAGCAGATCTTTATGCGCCAGGAACACAGACAGGCGATTTGGCGTCCACTCGTCGTCGTCGTCAATACCGGTGATGTACTGCCCTTTCGCCTGCAAAATCGCCTGGTTACGCACCGCGCACGCGCCGGAGTTAAACGCGTTACGCGTGTAGCTCACACGCGGGTCGCCCAGTTCTTCCACAAACTGTTGCAGTTGCTCGAAGGTAGCGGAGCAATCATCAACAATGATCATTTCCCAGTGCGGGTAATCCTGACGCAGCACCGATTTAATGGCGCGGATCGCCAGCTGCTGCCGGTTCCAGGTTGGCATATAAATGGAAATTAACGGGTTTGCTGTTGTGCTCATGATGCGATCCCTAATACGTTCAACATGCCGCTTGTGCCCCCACTCCCGCCCTCCCCTTCTTATTCAGGAGGAGGGCGGAGCGCATTGAGGGTAGAGGTGAGGGTCTTGTTATTTCGAATCGGATTTGTATTCGTACTCGTAGTAACCGTAATCCTGGTAGCCGGTAGCACGGCGGAAAATCGAGTTCAGGATCACGCCTTTCACTTCAATACCGTTCTGTTCGAAACGGCTCAAACTGGTCTGGATCTCTTTCAACGTGTTCACCGCATAGCGGGCGACCATCAGCGTGGTACCGGCATGGCGACCTACCACTGCAGCATCCGTCACCGCGAGGATGGGCGGCGTATCGATCAGCACCAGGTCATACTGGCTGCTGGCCCATTTCAGCAGTTGTGAAAAACGCTCGCTCATCAACAGTTCAGATGGGTTCGGTGGGATCTGCCCGCGCGGCACGAGGTCAAAGTTGCTGATTGACGTCGGTTTCGCGCAGTTCTCCACCGGACCTTTCCCGGCCAGTACATCAGACAGACCATTAACGTTGTCGGTCCCCAGCAGCTCGTGTGTATACCCTTTACGCATATCGCAGTCGATCAGCAGTACGCGTTTATTGGTTTGGCTTATCACCGCTGCCAGGTTGGCACAGACGAACGTTTTACCGATTGACGGGCTGACCCCGGTCATCATCAGCACGTTGTTTTTCGCCTGCATCATGGCGAAGTGAAGACTGGTCCGCAGACTGCGTATCGCTTCAATAGCCAGATCCGTCGGGTTACCCACCGCCAACAACTGGCTCTGTTTGTAACGCTTACTGCCTTTGACGGTTTTGGCGCTATCACGCGCTTTTTGCCACTCCGACAGCGGAATGCTGGCATACACATTCATGCCATGCTCTTCCAGAATCTGCGGGCTTTCGATACCGCGGTTGAACAGGGAGCGCAGCAGTACCGCGACAATCGACACAATCAGGCCAAGGATGATGCTGCCAAGAATGATCAGCACTTTCTTCGGCTTCAGTACACCCGGTTGCGTAATCGCCGGGTCTACGATGCGCACATCCCCCACGGTGCTCGCCTGGGTGATCCGCAGCTCCTGCTGTTTATTCAGCAGTTGCATGTAGACTTGCTGGCCAGATTCGACATCACGGGTCAGACGCACAATTTCCTGTTGCGTTTGCGGCATTGCAGTAATGCGATCGTTCAGTTTGGCTTTTTCATCTTCCAGTGCGCGACGTTTTTCCAGCAACGTGCGGTAGGCCGGGTGCACTTTCGTGTACAACTTGGAAATCTCGGCCTCACGGAAGGTCAGTTCGTTTAACTGCGCATCAATATTGACCATCGAATCCAGTACGGATTTCGCTTCCAGCGGCAAATCCACAGAATCTTTCGTCTGACGATAGGTGTTCAGTTTGTCTTCAGCGACGTCCAGATTGTGGCGCACTTCCGGGAGTTGCTTGTCGAGGAAAATCAGACTCTTCGCGGCTTCCTCTGATTTGCGCTCAATATTCTGCTCAAGGTAATTGCGGGTAATGCTGTCCAGAATGGCGCGGATTTGATCGCGATCTTCCCCGGTAAAACTCAGGCTCAGTACGCCCGTGTCCTTACCGGTTTCCGTCACCGTCAGGCTGTTTTGCAGATTGTTGATCATCCCCAGCGTGGAGAATTTGGTCACGGTAAATTCGCTGTCGGTGGAGGCCTGGATTGCGCTCACCATCATGGTGACGCCCTCCTTACTCAATAACTGCCCCACTTCACCGCGCGCCTCAAAACCGCTGTCGCTGGTTAACAGGTACTGTTTCGGGCCGAGTACCTTCACCGTCCAGGTATCCTCATTTTTCCCTTTCGGCAAGGTAAAAGAGGTGACTTTTACCGTTTCATTCTGACGTCCCATCAGTCGGTCCCAACCGGCACCAAACAGGGGAAAGGTATTTTTGACCACGGAAATGTCGAGATCGAGATCGTCAACGGTTTTGCCCAGCACCATGCGTGACTGGATCAACTGAATTTCCGCTTCCGACGCAGGCGGTTTGTTCGACAGTGCGCTGTTCAGGTCCTGAACCAGCGAGCTGCCCGTGTTCTGCTCGATTTGCACCAGCGCATCGGCGCTGTAAATGGGCGTCGCAAACAGGCAATACACGACGGCGATAAGCGCAAACACGGCCGTGATGCCCAGTACCCACCAGCGAGCTTCAACGATGGTGCCGAACAAACGGCCAATATCGATTTCGTCATTGCCCACCGCCGGGGCGGCATGGTGCGAATGGTGTGTTTTCTCTGTCATTGTTATCCCTGCTGAGCTTGCAATGCCTGCGCCCAATGGCGGGCAGACTGATCAAGTAAGGTGTAAACGGCTTCAAAGGCCTCACGGCTTTTGCGGAACGGATCGGGAATTTCCCGTTCGTTATCCCAGTGACCGAACAGCATGACTTTTCCACGCATTTCCGGGGCAATCTCGCACAGCGAGGCAATATGGCGTTTTTCCATGACCAGAATCAGGTCGTATTGACGGCACATCTCTCCTGAAACCTGCCGTGCGCGATGCCCCTCCAGAGAAAGTTGATTATCAGCCGCCACACTGACGGCGTTGGCATCAGCGCTACGTCCTACCAGCGCCCCCAGACCCGCCGACTCCACGGTTAATGCGGGTTGGTATTTTTTCAGCAGCCGCTCTGCCGTTGGGGAACGGCAAATGTTCCCCACGCATACCACCAGAATTTTATTAAACATTGCGCATCACCATTTATGGATGGTGCTGGCCGAATCGGTCATGTAGCGAAGGCCACTGATTGTCGGCAGCAACTGGGAGATAAGACGATTCCAGCGCGCCACCGGAGCTGTTGTGACATACACCACGTCATACGGCTGGAGTCTGAAATTCGTCGCCATCACCAGTGAGGTGGCATCCGACATATCCAGTTGGTAAATGTTGGCAATCTTGCCGCCGCGACCGTTCTCGCCGGTCAGCGGACGGATCACGAACACACCACTGGCGTTGGAGGTCGTCAGATCGATACCTTCGGCCTGGCCCAGCGCTTCGGTCAGCGTCATGCCGCTGAAGTCCATTTTGAGGGTGCTCTGTTTTTTCACTTCACCCATCACGAACACTTTCAGGTCGTCATTACGCGGCACGAAGAGAATATCGCCCGGGTAGAGCAAACGGTTCTGGCTCAAATCACCGTTTTGCATCAGCGCTTGCAGCGAAATACGCTGCTCTTTCCCCTGGTGGGTCAGGATGACGTTACGCCAGTCGGCGTTATCAGTCAGACCACCCGCCGCGTTGATTGCATCAAGCACGGTAAGGGGTACGTTGGTGATCGCCTGTTGGCCGGATTTGCCAACCTGGCCCGAGATATAGGCTTTTTGCGAGCGGAATGCGGCGATATTAACGTCCACCTGCGGGTCAGCAATGTACTGCGCTAAACGGCTGGTAATATCACTACGGATCTCGCTAAGCGTTTTGCCCACCACCTGCACGCGACCCACATAGGGGTAAAACATGGTGCCATCAGGCTGAACCCAGTTACCGGCATCGCTGGAGCTGCGGTACTGACCGGCCGGGGTTGTCAATTCCGGGTGATCCCAAACGGTGACATTCAGGACATCTCCGGGGCCCACACGATACTGGTAGGCAGCAATTTCCTGGTCCAGCGACATATTCGGCTGAGCGACATTCGGACGCGGGCGCAATTGTTCAATCAGACGCGGCGTCAATGGATAAACGTTCACCATGCGGTCTAAATCAAAGTCTGCATCCTGCTGTTTAATCACATCCTTTCCCATCGTAGACATATTGCTACCAGGAAAAATTGTGCAGCCACTCATCAAGCTTATGGACACCAATAATGGCATCAATTTCGTTTTAGATTTCATCATTGATTAATTATCACTTTGGCAGAGTAATTATCCTGTGCGATTTATATAAGCGCTCAAGCTGTACACAGATTCAGAATGCAGTTAATCGCGAAGAAATATAACTGGCATCAGTCCTAAAAAGAGCTTATTCAACCGCATGCGATTACAGAATAATCTGCAAAGGTTGACGGCTGTCGGGCACGCTACCGCCCTTGGCTTTCAGTAACCAAACCACTGATTCAACGCTAACTTATTGCCAGACATCCTTTTTTATCCTCTTCTGACGACGACATGAGACAGGTCAGATAAAATACTGCGGGTGGTGTTTTTAGCACTGATAAACAATGCTGAAAATAACAGCGCTGGTATATTTAATGATGCACGAGGAATTGTTGCAGCTAAGCGAATAGCAGGCAAGGTAGCATCCGGTGATAAACATCTTTTTAAGAATAATATTAAGGGCAAAGTTTTCAGTTTTTAGGATTTTACGTATATTGACAAGCAACCAGCTCCGAACTATCTGTGCGAAATATCTTAATTCTTTTATTTTTCTCTAATGATTAATCACAGTAACAATAAGGAAATAGAATAAAAATATATTCCAATCCGCCGCTAAAATAAGATAAATCGCAGGCTGGCATTGCATTTTGTGCCAGCTTTATCCATGATCGCGCTGTGACAATTGTCATATCACTGAAGGTGTTACGTTAACGATGGAATGGATTGCCGATCCGTCAATATGGGCCGGACTGGTTACGCTGGTCGTAATCGAACTGGTTCTGGGTATTGATAACCTGGTTTTTATTGCAATTCTTGCGGAAAAATTACCCCCGGCGCAGCGCGATCGCGCCCGCGTCACTGGCCTGATACTCGCCATGCTGATGCGCCTGCTGCTGCTGGCCTCTATTTCGTGGCTGGTCACGCTGACCAATCCGCTGTTTACCGTTCGTGGTTTAAGCTTTAGCGCCCGCGACCTGATTATGCTGCTCGGCGGCTTATTCCTGCTGTTTAAAGCTACGGTCGAATTGAACGAACGGCTGGAAGGGAAAGACAGCGACAACCCAACGCAGCGTCGCGGAGCGAAATTCTGGGCTGTCGTAACACAGATAGTGGTGCTGGACGCGGTCTTCTCGCTTGACTCAGTGATCACCGCCGTCGGTATGGTTGATCATCTGGCGGTGATGATGGCGGCGGTGGTGATTGCCATTTCGTTGATGCTGCTTGCCAGTAAATCCCTCACCCGTTTTGTCAACAGCCACCCGACCATTGTCATTCTCTGTTTAAGCTTCCTGCTGATGATTGGTTTTAGCCTGGTGGCGGACGGTTTTGGCTTTCATATTCCCAAAGGGTATCTGTACGCGGCAATTGGCTTCTCGGTAATGATTGAAGCGCTTAACCAACTGGCTATCTTTAACCGTCGTCGTTTCTTGTTTGCTAATCAGACATTGCGTCAACGCACCACCGAAACCGTAATGCGCCTGTTAAGCGGTCGCAAAGAGGATGCGGAACTTGACGCCGACACGGCTTCGATGCTGCGCGACAGCGATGACAGTCAAATTTTTAACCCGCAAGAGCGGCGTATGATTGAGCGGGTGTTGAATCTTAACCAGCGTACCGTCAGCAGCATCATGACCTCGCGCCACGATATTGAGCATATCGATCTGCGTGCGCCGGAGGCGGAGATCCGCGCCCTGCTGGATAAAAACCAGCACACTCGCGTGGTGGTAACCGACAGCGAGGATCAGGATGACCTGCTGGGTGTGGTGCATGTGATTGACCTGTTGCAGCAATCCCTGCGCGGCGAACCGCTGGATCTGAAAGCCCTGATACGCCAGCCCCTGGTGTTCCCGGAGGCGTTGCCGCTATTACAGGCGCTTGAGCAGTTCCGCAATGCGCGTACGCACTTTGCCTTCGTGGTGGATGAGTTTGGCTCAGTCGAAGGCATTGTCACCCTGAGCGATGTAATGGAAACCATCGCCGGTAATCTGCCTAACGAAGTAGAAGAGATCGATGCCCGGCATGATATTCAGAAAAACAGCGACGGAAGCTGGACCGCCAACGGTCATATGCCGCTGGAAGATCTGGTGCAGTATGTTCCCTTGCCCCTCGACGAGAAGCGTGAATACCACACAATTGCCGGCCTGCTGATGGAGTATCTGCAACGTGTGCCGAAGTCCGGCGAAGAAGTTCAGGTCGGCAACTTCCTGCTTAAAACGCTGGAAGTTGAAAGCCACCGCGTACAGAAAGTGCAGCTTATTCCGCTGCAACACGAAGACGATCTCGACTACGAGGTCTGACGCGCCGGGTTTACCCGGCAAACGTCAGGCTTTCACAATGGCAATACCCCGCTGAGCAAATGGCGCCAGACTGCGATCGTCAGTCTGTGCGTCGACCACCAGCGTATTGACCAGCGAAATATCGCCAATCACCCACGGTGATGCGGTGTGCAGTTTTTCCGGTGAGGCCAGTACGATGGTTTCCGCCGCGCGGTCCGCCATGGCCCGCTTGATGCGTGACTCTTCAAAATCGCCGGTACTCAGACCGGCGTCTACATGCACGCCCGTGACGCCCATAAAAAAGAGATCGGCGCGCACTCTGGCAATCCCTTCAAACGCCGCAGCCCCCACATTCACGATAGAGTGCTTGTACAACTGACCGCCAATCATGATCACCGTAATCAGCGGGTGTTGCGCCAGTCCCACCGCGATACCCGGACTGTGCGTGACGACCGTCAGTTTCAGATCCGGCGGGAAAAAAGCGATCAGCTCCGCGGTTGTCGTGCCGCCGTCAATCATCACCACCTGCCCTGGTGAGACCAGTTGCGCACCTTTTTGTGCAATCCGCCGTTTGGCGTCAGATTGCAGACACTGACGCTCCGCAAAGGTAACGACAGCGGCAGAGGCGGGCAAAGCCCCGCCGTGTACTCGCTGGAGCAGCCCCTCTGCCGCCAGTTCGCGTAAATCACGCCGGATCGTATCTTCCGACACACCAAACGCGTCGCTGAGATTTCGGGACAATACCTGCCCCTCTTCGGCGAGTCGGGTCAGGATCAATTGCTTACGTTGCGAGGTGAGCATGGTGAACTCCATTTGCACGAAATCACTTGATGATGCACGAATATGCACGTTATGCTGACAATTCTACATCCTGAGGAGCGACCATGCCATCTGAACATGCACAAATACGCATTATCTCGTCAACGCCGCTTTCCGAAAACTGGGGGAAACTCACCCAATACACCTTCGATTACCGCCGACGCGACGGCGAATGGCAGCGCCAGTCCCGCGAAGTTTATGACCGTGGCAACGGCGCTGTGATCCTGCTGTATAACCGCGCCAAACGCAGCGTGGTGTTGACGCGGCAATTTCGTTTGCCACTGTTTGTCAGCCAGCATCACGGCTTTTTGCTCGAAGCCGCCGCCGGACTGCTGGATGCACTCGATCCTGAGGAACGGATTAAGCACGAGGCTGAAGAAGAAACCGGCTACCGCATCGAACAGGTCGAAAAAGTATTTGAAGCCTGGATGAGCCCAGGCTCGGTGACGGAGAAACTGCATTTTTTCATCGCAGAGTATGACGACAGTCGACGTATCAACGAAGGCGGCGGACTGATTGACGAAGGGGAAGATATTGAAGTGGTTGAAATGGATTTTGCCACAGCGCTGGCGGGGATCCGCAGCGGCGACATTGCCGATGGCAAAACCATTATGCTGTTGCAGCATCTGGCGCTGGAAGGGATCCTGTAAAACGGACGCGATAGCTACCGGTTGGCGCTGCGTTTATCCGGCCAGAGGCGCTGGCCGGATATGCACCTACATTTTGTCGAGCAGCTTTTTCACATCTTTGCCGTTCTGGTGATCTTTATTACGGTCAGCCCAGTCATTCAGCCGGCGTTTTGCTTCATCCTGCAAATGCTTACGCAGCAACTGATCGACCTGCAAACTGTAGTGAAGCGACTGCCACTGGCCGTAAATGGTGAGTGGGATTGGCGTATTTTTCAGGAAATCGATCAACGCCCCGTCGCCCTGCCAGCCTTGCAGAACACGAACGTTAAAGCGCGTATCCGTCTGCTCTTTAACCAGATCCATTTGCCCTTCGCCGGTTAGCGACAATACCGCCGAACTGCCCTGCATATTGCTGAAGGTCATCTGCCCTTCATCCAGGCTAATGTCGGTCGTGAAATCATCCAGCCGCGTAGCAGTGTCATCGTTTTCCTGCGTCTGCACATCGCTACTGCGCGCCACCGCCTGTTGGATTAACTGCTGGAAGTTCAGACCTTCCATGCGGCTGTTTTTCAGATCGATATGCGCCTCGCCCTGCCAGTGACGGCGGAAATTATCCGCATCAATGCGTGGACCAGAAAAATCACCCGCCAGCGTCAGGCTACCGGTCAGCGCGATAGGATAATTAAAGGCTTTGAGGATATTGCCAATTTCCACATCATCCAGCCGCGGCTGGAAAACGGCCCGTGACTGGTCACCACGCACATCCAGCGTCCCCGGCAAGGCGATACGCCCGTTGCCCATCTTCCCTTCCAGAGTCGGAATGGTGAGCAAGCCAAGCTGGTTAGCAAATTGCCCATTGACGTCATTAAACGTCATCCCACGCCAGTGCAGCGTCTTCGCCGTCACGCCGACCTGGGCCACAAAGTCGCGTAAGCCGTTGTACTCCGGCAAATCCTGATTGTTGGCAATCACCGGTCTTGGCAACCGGTTCTGCGCCTGCTGTCCCTGCTGCTGAACATCGTTACTGGTGGCAACGCGGGTTTCCGGGGCCAGTAAATTATCCAGGTTGAGGGTGTCAAAATTCAGCTCGAGCGCCCAAACAGGCTGCGCAGCAAAGGTCACGCTACCATTACCGGTAAACGCGCTGTCGTTAGCGCTCAGGCTAAGGTTGCTCAGCGTCAGGCGACGCTGTGCGCCCTGCCACTGCGCCTGTAATCGCCCCTCTCCGGCGATCCCCTGCGATGGCACATCCCCGCCTTGCAGTTGCCATTTCAGGCTATCAACCACTGCATTCAGATTATGCGGGTAGTCCTGCGCATCAACTTTCGCACTTAAAGAAAGCGTCAGATCCCGCTGGTTGCGGTTAACGCGCCCGGAGAAATCAAGAGCCGCCTTATGCTGCGCATCCTGTTCCATTTGCAGGCGAATATCGCGCACCGTTATCGGATCATCATCTTCATGCTGGAACACCAGCACGCTATCTGCCACCTGTAAACCGGCAATGTCCCATGACCAGCCGCGGTCATCTGCAACATCAGGCAGGGCGTTCTCTTTCGGTGCCACCGGGGCATCTTTTTGCACCGCCGCTTTGCTTTGCGGGGTCAACTGAATGATGGCCCCTTTCAGCATCACCTGTTTGACTTGCAACTGATGCGACAATAATGGCCATAACGCCACATCAAGGCGCATATTGTCGGCTTTCACCACCGCCGTTTGCGCCCCCGGTGCGGTCAAGGTCATCCGCCCGGACAGAATGCTAAGCTGCGGCCAGACATGCCAACGCAGCGGGCCATCAAGCTGTAACTGATAACCGCTACGCGTCTCGACCTGGCGCACCATATACGCACGAAAATCGTTGGGATTTACCAGCAATACCAACGCCGACAGGCCGGCAACCAGCACGACCAGTAAAATCATCAGCGTGGTTAACACTCTTCTCATGGCATCCTCAGTGGGCTTACGTCGCTCAGTCTTTGTCAATGCGGCTGGCAACCGCGCCTTGTTGATCGCGATACTTCGCGTCTTCACGGCGGTTATAGGGGCGATCGGCCGGACCCGACAGCGGTTCAAAGCTCAATGCGCCGATCAGCATGCCAGGACGCAGCGCCAGCGGTAATTTACCGGAGTTGTAAAACTCCAGCACAATGCAACCCGACCAGCCGGGATCGATGCGGTGCGCGGTAACGTGCACCATCAGCCCCAAACGCGCCAGCGACGAGCGGCCATCCAGCCAGCCCACCAAATCCGCAGGCAACGTAACGGACTCATAGGTTACCGCCAGCGCCAGTTCACCGGGATGAAGGTAAAACGCCTCACCGTCAGCGAGCACGATCTCGTCGCTCATCACGCGATCAAGCGCGGCACTGACTTCGTGTTTCGGGCCACTTAAATCAATAAATGCCGCCGTATGCCCACTGAATGTGCGGAATTTGTTGCCGAGGCGGACATCCACCGTAGCGCCATTAATACGCTCTACCGGGGGACGCGGGGTAATAGCGAGGCGGCCTTGATCCAACCAGGCTTCAATATCGCGGTCACAAAGACGCATGGCACATTCTCCTTTTGGTGCGATATACCCCTGAAGATTCCTCAGGGGCCAGCGGTTAATACTGAGTGTTACAGCCTAACATGTATTATTCAAAAAATTGGCTGATTTTGGCTTTCAGGATATCAATGGCGATGCGGTTTTTGCCCCCGCGCGGCACGATGATATCGGCGTACTGCTTGGAGGGTTCAATGAACTGCAGGAACATCGGACGTACGGTTTTTTGATACTGCGCCATCACCGAATCCATCGAACGCCCACGCTCATTCACGTCGCGCTTAATACGGCGCATCAGGCAGATATCCAGCGGGGTATCAACAAAAATAGAGAAGTTCATTTCGCCACGCAGGCGCGAGTCGGTCAGCAGCAGGATCCCTTCCAGGATGATGACTTTTTTCGGTTCGATAAGGATCGTTTCCGCCGTGCGGGTATGTTCTACATAGCTGTAAACGGGCAACTCAATGGCTTCGCCACGCTTAATAGATTGTAAATGCTGGAATAGCAGACTGTGATCCATCGCGCTGGGATGGTCATAGTTGGTTTTTACGCGCTCTTCCATCGACAAATGGCTTTGATCTTTGTAGTAACTGTCTTCCGGAATAACGCCAATGTGTTCATCACCAACCTGTTCGCGCAGTTCGCGGTATAGCGTACTGGCAATGAGACTTTTACCTGAAGCGGATGCGCCGGCGATGCCGATAATGACGCACTGATGGGACTTATCAGTCATAAATTTAGCGACCTGATTAACCTGGATGTAAAGGAAGGACGACGCCAAAGCGTCAAACGCGGCAATTATAGGGATTTCGTGGTCGCGATACCAGTCGAATACGCGCCGGAGGGATGGTGCTCGCAAAGTGGTTTATTTTTGCTTTACCCGCTGACTATTCGCAAATTTAAACGCTCACAAATGAAGCGCGATGCGCCTTTTTTCTACGGACTAAGTAATTAATAACCCTATGATGTCAAATTATGAGCGCCCGCCATAGGAATTGTAAATTGTTTGTACTAGCATAATCCGAAATTCAAATTTATACGTCCGGACTCCGTTCCCGACGGCACAGGGTTTGCGGACTAAGCGGTAAATGAAGAAACACTACCAGCGCGTTTTGGTTACCACTCCATATCCTGGACTGCGACTCATCAGTTTAGGGCTGCTCTCTTTTATCTTTACCCTTTTCTCGCTGGAGCTGATTCGTTTTGGCACCGCCATCGCGCCACTGTGGTTACCCACCGCTATTATGACCGTGGCGTTTTATCGTCATGCCGGGCGGATGTGGCCTGGTATCGCCCTCGCCTGTACGCTGGGCAATGTCGCTGCGACGCTTTTTCTTTTCTCCACTGATTTTGTCGATCTCCGCTATACCGCCATCAATATTGTGGAAGCGGTGATCGGCGCGATACTGCTGCGTAAACTGCTGCCCTGGTATAACCCATTACAGAATCTCAACGACTGGGTGCGTCTGGCTATTGGCAGCGCGCTGATTCCCCCGCTGATAGGGGGTCTGCTGGCCTGCATCGTGGTGCCGGGCGACAATCTTCTACGTACTTTTCTGGTATGGGTGTTGTCTGAGTCGATTGGCGCGCTGGCGCTGGTGCCGCTGGGCCTGCTGTTTAAAGCGCACTATTTATTGCGCCACCGTAAACCACAACTGCTGTTGGAAACCCTCGGCACCCTGGTGGTGACGCTGGCACTGAGCTGGCTGGCCCTGCATTATCTGCCGTGGCCTTTCACCGCAGTGATCGTCCTGCTGATGTGGAGTGCGGTGCGTCTGCCGCGTGTAGAAGCGTTTACGGTCTTCCTCAGCACCGTAATGATGGTTTCGCTGATCATCGCGCTGAACCCCGTTCTCATTAGGGGCGCAGGGAATGGAGTAGTGATTAACGCGCCCTGGTTGCCGTTCCTGATGATCTTACTGCCCGTGAACGTTATGACCATGGTGATGTATGCGTTCCGTGCTGAACGTAAGCATATTACCGAGAGCGAAGAGCGTTTTCGCAACGCCATGGAGTACGCCACCATCGGTATGGCACTGGTGGGGACTGAAGGACAATGGCTGCAGGCGAACAAAGCGCTGTGCCAATTCCTCGGCTACAGCCAGGATGAATTGCGCTTAATGAACTTTCAGCAGCTCACCTGGCCGGAAGATTTAAATGCCGACCTTGAACAGCTTGGACAACTGGCGCGCGGTGAAATCTCCAGCTACTCCATGGAGAAGCGCTATTACACACGCAATGGCGATTTAGTCTGGGCGCTGCTTGCCGTTTCTGTGGTTCGGCACGCTGACGGTACGCCGCTCTACTATATCGTCCAGATTGAAGACATTAACGATCTCAAACAGACCGAATGGGTCAACAAACGCCTGATGGAGCGTATCACCCTGGCGAATGAGGCGGGGGGAATCGGCATCTGGGAGTGGGAACTGGAGCCGGACATCATCAGTTGGGATAAGCGGATGTTTGAGTTGTATGAAGTCCCTTCGCATATCAAACCCACCTGGCAACTCTGGTACGAACGCATCCTGCCGGAAGATCGTGCAGAAACCGAGCGCGTCATCCGTGATTCCCTGGTCGCACGAATCGCCTTCAAGCTGGAGTTTCGTATCAGCGTAAAAGGCGGCATACGCCATATTCGCACCCTGGCGAACCGCGTTCTGGGTAAAAGCGGTGATGTTGAACGCCTGCTTGGCGTCAATATGGATATGACCGAGGTTAAGCAGCTTAACGACGCGCTGTTTCAGGAGAAAGAGCGCCTGCATATCACGCTCGACTCTATCGGTGAGGCGGTGCTCTGTACCGATGTGGAAATGAACGTCACCTTTATGAACCCGGTGGCAGAGAAAATGAGCGGCTGGTCGCAGGAACAGGCGATGGGGCAGCCGCTGCTGACCGTTCTGCGCATTACCTTTGGCAGCAACGGCCCGGTAATGGAGAATATCCACAGTGGCGATATGTCACGCTCAGATATTGAGCAGGATGTGGTACTGCATTGTCGCACAGGCGGTAACTTCGATATTCATTACAGCATTACGCCGCTCAGCACGCTGGACGGGCAAAATATCGGCTCGGTGCTGGTTATTCAGGACGTGACTGAATCACGTAAGATGCTGCGTCAGCTCAGCTACAGCGCATCACACGACGCCCTCACCCATCTGGCGAACCGGGTCAGTTTCGAAAACCATCTGAAACGTCTGCTGGTGACTGTGCAGGAGTTTCGCCAGCGTCACGCGCTGGTCTTTATCGATCTCGACCGTTTTAAAGCAGTCAACGACAGTGCCGGGCACGCCGCCGGAGACGCGCTGCTGCGTGAGATTTCCTCGCTGATGCTTAGCATGTTGCGTTCCACCGACATTCTTGCCCGCCTTGGCGGTGATGAGTTTGGTTTACTGCTTCCGGACGCGAACATTGAGAGCGCACGGTATATTGCCGGGCGCATTGTGGAGTCCATCAACGAGTATCGCTTTGTATGGGAAGGCCGTGAGCACCGTATCGGTGCCAGTTCCGGTATCACCATGATTGACGACACCAATCATCAACTGACCGATGTGATGTCGCAGGCGGATATAGCCCTTTATGCGTCGAAGAATAACGGGCGCGGCATGGTGACGGTATACGAGCCGCAACAAGGGATGCAGCCCCACGAACGCAGCATGATGTCGCTGGATGAACAATGGCGCATGATCAAAGAGAACCATCTGCTGCTGATTGCCCGCGGTGTGGCGTCTCCGCGGGTGCCGGAAGCCTGTAACTTCTGGCTTCTCTCCCTGCGTTTGTGGACCAGCGAGGGCGAAGTCATGGAAGAAAATCCCTTCCGCGCCGGCTTAAATGAGCCTGAGTTGATTCGCGCGCTCGACCGCCGGGTCTTTCACGAATTTTTCCGCAATCATGCGACCGCCGTTGCCGGTAAAGGCCTCGGTATCGCCCTGCCTCTTTCCGTTGCCGGGTTAGGCAGCACCCCGCTGGTGGACGAATTACTCGATCTGCTCGCGCGTGGGCCGATGCCAGGACGCCTGCTGCATCTGGTGATCCATGCCGATGCATTAATGCGTGAAGGCGCAACCATTAGTGATAACCTGAAACGCCTGCGCCATGCAGGCTGCCGGATTATCCTTAGCCATGTGGGTCACGACCTGGATATCTTTAACCACCTTACACCGCATATGGCCGATTACCTGTTGCTGGAGCCGGAACTGGTGACCAATGTCCACGGCAATCTGATGGATGAGATGATGGTGACCATTATCCAGGGGCATGCCCAGCGCCTTGGCCTGAAGAGCATTGCCGGCCCAACCAGCCAGCCACTGATGATGGACACCTTGTCCGGCATCGGTATTGATTTGATGTATGGCGATATTATCTCGCAGGCGCAGCCATTGGATTTGATGCTCAACACCAGTTATTTCGCGATAAATTAATGCACTCGCCGGCGACATCAGGTCATTGCCACAGGTAGTCAGCGCACGGCCTGAGGCAAAACGGCAAGAAAACAGCCTTACTTTTTCAACGGTTCCCACCCCTCGGTATACCAGATATGCAGCAACGCATATGATCGCCAAGGCTGCCAGCGCTCGGCATAACGGCGGGTTTGTGCAGGCGTCATCCCGGCAAAACGTTGCTTGATCAGGTAATCGTCCGGCAGAAAAATGTCCGTTGCCTGCCAGCCGCGCAGGGCAAAATAGCTGGCAGTCCAGCGTCCGATGCCGGGAAACGTTTGCAGCAACTTCACCCCTTGCTCCACATCCTCAGGCGGGGTCAGCGGCAGGAGACCATTGCAGGCAGATTGAGCGAGAAAAATTAACGCCTGCGCGCGTTTTAGCGGCATGCCAAGTGCTTTCAGCGCATGCGGATCGGCGTTTGCCAGTTGCTGCGCCGTCGGGAAACAGATGAAACCCGGCGCATCCGCCAGCGGTTCACCGTAACGTTGTGCGACGTTTGCCGTCAGTTTCGCCGCCATTGCGACGCTCACCAATTGCCCCAGAATCGCGCGTACGCCTTGTTCAAAGGGGTCCATACATCCCGGTAAGCGCAAGCCGGGACGCGCCTCGCCCAGTTCTCCCAGCGCAGCGCCAACGGTCTGTGGATCGCACTGCAAATCGAACAAGCAGGCCAGCCGTTGCAAACAGTGTTCCGCAACCGGCTGCAATCCGTCGCTGAGCGTGACCATTAAGGTCGCTGTCGCGTCATCCGGTTCGGCGGTGATCACGCCGCGATGCCCGGCGCAGGCATAGGAGCGCACATAGCGCCCATCGCGAACCTCTTCGACGCCCGCCACCGCACGCGCCCCTAAAAATCCTAACATCCACGCCCAGTCATAAGGCGGCTGCCAGCGCAATTTATACATAGTGACTCCTGACGGTTGACGCTAACAGCATAAACAACTTAGACAATCTCCGCCTTGCTTTCATATTCCGGTTGTCGCCCGCCGCGCATTCGGCTAAAGTCGCCCCCCTTCTTCACTGGCATGGGGATAAAAACGTGTTTGTAGGTTTTGACTACGGTACCGCGAACTGCTCGGTAGCCGTGATGCGCGATGGCGCACCACAATTATTGACCATGGAAAATAACAGCACGCTGTTGCCGTCCATGTTGTGCGCACCTACGCGCGAAGCCGTCAGCGAATGGCTGTACCGTCATCATCAGGTTCCGGCAACGGGAAGCGAAACCCAGGCGCTGCTGCGCCGGTCAGTCAGCTTTAACCGCGAGGAAGATATTGAGGTTGCCGCCAACAGCGTACAGTTCGGTCTGGCGTCACTACACCAGTACGTGAGCGATCCGGAAGAGGTGTACTTTGTTAAATCACCGAAATCGTTCCTCGGTGCCAGCGGTCTGAAGCCGCAGCAGATTGCCCTGTTCGAAGACCTGGTCTGCGCCATGATGCTGCATATTCGCCAGCAGGCGGAGTCACAGCTACCGCAGACGATTGATCAGGCGGTGATAGGCCGCCCGATTAACTTCCAGGGCTTGGGGGGAGATGAAGCAAACGCGCAAGCGCAGGGGATCCTCGAACGCGCGGCAAAGCGTGCGGGTTTCCGGGATGTGGTATTTCAGTACGAGCCGGTTGCCGCAGGGCTGGATTTTGAAGCAACGCTGAATACGGAAAAACGCGTGCTGGTGGTGGATATTGGCGGCGGTACCACCGACTGCTCGCTGCTGTTGATGGGACCGCAATGGCGCGAAAAGCAAGAGCGCGCCGCCAGCCTGCTCGGTCACAGTGGTTGCCGCGTCGGCGGTAACGATCTCGACATCGCCCTGGCGTTTAAAAACCTGATGCCATTACTTGGCATGGGCGGGCAAACAGAGAAAGGCATCGCGCTACCGATTCTCCCCTGGTGGAACGCCGTTGCCATCAACGATGTTCCGGCGCAAACCGAGTTCTACAGCGCAGCCAATGGCCGTTTACTTAACGATCTGCTGCGGGATGCCCTCGATACCGACAAAGTCGCCTTATTGCTGAAAGTCTGGCGTCAACGTCTGAGCTATCGTCTGGTACGCAGCGCTGAGGAGAGCAAAATCGCCCTCTCCGAACAGCCGCAAACCCTCGCGCAATTGTCATTTATCCGCGACAACCTGGCAGCGGCAATCAGCCAACAGGGGCTGGAAGCGGCACTCAGCCAACCGTTACAGCGCATTCTGGAGCAGGTGCAGCTGGCGCTGGAGAGCAGTCAGGAGACACCGGAGGTGATTTATCTCACCGGCGGTAGCGCCCGTTCGCCCATTATCAAAAAAGCGCTGGCGGACACCCTGCCGGGTATCCCGATCGCCGGGGGCGACGACTTTGGCTCTGTTACCGCCGGTCTCGCACGCTGGGCGCAAGTCTTGTTCCGTTAATCTTCTGCCGGGTGGCCCGCACCCGGCATTATTTTCTCCGCCATAATCGCCCTATCGCAAATTACCATTCCTAACAAACGTTTCCAGACAGTGTTTCATTTTTCCTCCATTTTTCTGCGGCATACCGTCACTAAACTAGTATTATTCCGGCAACGGCTTTCAGGATGAGATACGCATTACGATGAATGGCAGTGTTACGTTTCGCCGCGCAATTGTCGCGGCCGTGGTCATCGCGGCAATCGGCGCCGCCTGGTATCACTTCAGTCATAAAGACACCTCTTCCACTGCAACCGGGCAAACCGCTTCACGGGGATCGACTACCGGCGGCCCGAGCGGCGGGCGTCACGGTATGCGTGGTGGGGCATTGCCGCCCGTTCAGGCCGCCGTCGCGACGACACAATCCGTGCCGCGTTATCTTACAGGTCTTGGCACCATCACCGCCGTGAACACCGTAACGGTGCGCAGCCGCGTCAGTGGTCAGTTGCTGGCCCTTCACTTTCAGGAAGGTCAGCAGGTGAAAGCGGGCGATCTGCTGGCGGAAATCGACCCGAGTGAATTCAAGGTCGCGCTGGCGCAGGCGCAGGGCCAACTGGCGAAAGATAAAGCCACGCTGGCGAATGCCCGTCGCGATCTCGCCCGTTACCAGCAACTGGTGAAAACCAGCCTCGTCTCCCGCCAGGATCTGGATGCGCAGCAAGCGCTGGTTAGCGAGTCCGAAGGAACGGTAAAAGCCGATGAAGCGTCTGTTGCCAGTGCGCAACTTCAGCTCGACTGGAGCCGCATTACCGCGCCCATCTCCGGTCGCGTTGGTTTAAAACAGGTGGATATCGGCAACCAGATCACCAGTAGCGACACCACCGGTATTGTTGTGTTGACGCAAACGCACCCGATAGATCTCGTCTTCACGCTGCCGGAAAGCGATATCGCCACCGTGGTACAGGCGCAAAAAGCCGGACAATCGCTGGCTGTCGAAGCCTGGGATCGCACCAACAAGCAGAAGCTGAGCACCGGCGCGCTACTCAGTCTGGATAACCAGATTGATACCACTACCGGCACCATCAAGCTTAAAGCGCGTTTTAACAATCAGGATGACGCGCTGTTCCCGAATCAATTCGTCAACGCCCGGATGCTGGTCGCCACCGAGCAGAATGCTGTGGTGATCCCTACCGCCGCCCTGCAAATGGGTAATGAAGGTAACTTCGTCTGGGTGCTGAATGACAAAAATCAGGTCAGCAAACACATTGTCACACCGGGTATTCAGGACAGCCAGAAGGTGGTCATTGCCGCCGGGTTATCCGCCGGGGATCGCGTGGTCACTGACGGTATCGACCGCCTGACCGAAGGGGCCAAAGTCGAAGTGGTAGAGGCAAAAAGCGCCCAGGAGATGCCGGCAAAACGTGAACATCCGGCAAAAGGAGCGCAGTCCTGATGCAACTGCTCCCGCCAGGCAGAACAGGCGGCCCTTCCCGCCTGTTTATTATGCGTCCCGTCGCCACCACGCTGCTGATGGTAGCGATCCTGCTTGCCGGTATCATCGGCTATCGCTTTCTGCCGGTTTCCGCCTTACCGGAGGTGGATTACCCCACCATTCAGGTTGTCACCCTCTATCCGGGTGCCAGCCCGGATGTGATGACGTCGGCGGTCACCGCCCCGCTTGAGCGCCAGTTCGGCCAGATGTCCGGCCTGAAACAGATGGCCTCGCAGAGCTCAGGTGGTGCGTCAGTAGTGACGTTGCAATTCCAGTTAACCCTACCGCTGGATGTGGCCGAGCAGGAAGTGCAGGCGGCGATCAATGCCGCCAACAGTCTGCTGCCATCGGACTTACCTAACCCACCGGTGTACAGCAAAGTGAACCCGGCGGATCCGCCAATTATGACGCTGGCGGTCACCTCTTCCGCGATGCCGATGACCCAGGTGGAAGACATGGTGGAAACCCGGGTGGCTCAAAAAATTTCTCAGGTGTCTGGCGTCGGTCTGGTGACGCTGTCAGGCGGTCAGCGTCCGGCTGTACGCGTTAAACTCAATGCACAAGCGGTTGCGGCACTTGGGTTGACCAGCGAAACCATCCGTACCGCTATCAGCAATGCGAACGTCAACTCGGCGAAAGGCAGCCTGGACGGCCCGGCCCGGGCAGTCACGCTTTCCGCCAACGATCAGATGCAGTCGGCGCAAGAGTATCGCCAGTTGATCATTGCCTACCAGAACGGTGCGCCAATCCGCCTGGGTGACATCGCGACCGTTGAACAAGGCGCAGAAAATAGCTGGCTCGGCGCATGGTCCAATAAACAACAGGCGATTGTGATGAACGTCCAGCGTCAGCCGGGTGCCAACATCATTAATACCGCAGATAGCATCCGCACACTGTTGCCACAACTGACCGAAAGCCTGCCGAAATCGGTGACCGTCAAGGTGCTCTCTGACCGCACGACCAACATCCGCGCGTCGGTAAGCGATACGCAGTTTGAACTGATGCTGGCAATTGCGTTGGTGGTGATGATCATCTATCTGTTCCTGCGAAATATTCCCGCCACCATTATTCCCGGTGTCGCCGTTCCGCTGTCGCTGGTCGGCACGTTTGCCGCGATGGTGTTTCTCGATTTCTCCATCAATAACCTAACGCTGATGGCGCTGACCATCGCCACGGGGTTTGTGGTGGACGATGCCATCGTGGTGATTGAGAACATCTCTCGCTATATCGAAAAAGGTGAAAAACCGCTGGCCGCCGCGCTGAAAGGGGCGGGTGAAATCGGCTTTACCATTATCTCCCTCACTTTTTCACTGATTGCGGTGCTGATCCCGTTGCTGTTTATGGGCGATATCGTTGGTCGCCTGTTCCGGGAGTTCGCCGTTACGCTGGCGATAGCAATCCTGATCTCCGCCATCGTCTCTTTGACGCTGACGCCCATGATGTGCGCCCGCATGCTGAGCGCCGAGTCACTGCGTAAACAGAAACGCTTTTCGCGTGCATCCGAACGTTTTTTTGAGCGCGTGATCGCTGGTTACGGGCGTTTGTTGAACAACGTGCTTAACCACCCGTGGCTGACACTGAGTGTGGCAATCGGTACGTTGCTGCTGTCCGTTATGCTGTGGATAGTAATCCCGAAAGGTTTCTTCCCGGTGCAGGATAACGGCATCATCCAGGGAACCTTACAAGCACCGCAGTCGACCTCCTTTGCCAGCATGGCGGAACGCCAGCGCCAGGTGGCAGATGTTATTTTGCGCGATCCGGCGGTGGAAAGCCTGACCTCGTTTGTTGGCGTCGATGGGACTAACCCTTCATTGAACAGCGCGCGTCTGCAAATCAACCTCAAGCCGCTGGATGAGCGTGACGACCGCGTCCAGCCTGTGATTGAACGGTTGCAACAGGCCGTCGCCCGAGTACCCGGCGTGTCGCTTTACCTGCAACCGATCCAGGATTTGACCATCGACACGCAGGTTAGCCGCACGCAATATCAGTTCACGCTACAGGCAAACTCGCTGGATGCCCTCAGCACCTGGGTACCGCAACTGGTCAGCAAACTGGAGGCGTTGCCGCAGCTATCTGATGTCAGCAGCGACTGGCAGGACAAAGGGTTAGTGGCATATGTGAATGTTGACCGCGACAGCGCCAGCCGCCTGGGCATCACCATGTCGGATGTGGACAATGCGCTGTATAACGCGTTTGGTCAGCGTCTTATTTCGACCATTTACACCCAAGCGAATCAGTATCGCGTGGTGCTGGAACACGATACCGCGCAAACCCCTGGTCTGTCGGCACTGGATAACATACGCCTCACCAGTACCGATGGCGGTGTAGTCCCCCTCTTGTCGATTGCAAAAGTCGAGCAGCGCTATGCCCCGCTGAGTATCAACCACCTGGATCAATTCCCCTCCACGACCATCTCCTTTAACGTCGCGGGCGGTTATTCGCTGGGAGATGCGGTGCAAGCGGTGATGGAGAGTGAAAAAACGCTCAACTTCCCTACGTCTATCACCACGCAGTTCCAGGGAAGTACGCTGGCGTTCCAGGCTGCACTCGGCAGTACTGTCTGGCTGATTATTGCCGCAGTGGTGGCGATGTATATCGTGCTCGGCGTGCTGTATGAAAGCTTTATTCATCCCATCACCATTCTGTCGACGCTGCCCACGGCAGGCGTGGGCGCATTGCTGGCGCTGCTGATTTCCGGGAGCGAGCTGGATGTGATTGCCATTATCGGCATCATCCTGTTGATCGGTATTGTGAAGAAAAACGCCATCATGATGATCGATTTTGCCCTCGCCGCCGAACGCGAAGAGGGGATGTCGCCGCGTGATGCCATTTTCCAGGCCTGTCTGCTGCGTTTTCGCCCGATTCTGATGACCACACTCGCCGCACTGCTGGGTGCGCTGCCCTTGATGCTGAGCGCGGGTGTGGGCGCAGAGTTGCGCCGCCCGTTAGGCATTGGCATGGTCGGTGGATTGATGGTCAGCCAGGTGCTGACATTGTTCACCACGCCGGTTATCTACCTGCTGTTTGACCGACTGGCATTGTGGACAAAACAGCGTTTCCCCCGGCGTGAGGAGGAAGCGTAAGTGAAGTTTTTCGCCCTCTTCATTTACCGTCCGGTGGCAACGATCCTTATCTCGCTGGCCATCACCCTGTGCGGCATACTTGGCTTCCGGTTGTTGCCGGTCGCCCCGCTGCCGCAGGTGGATTTTCCGGTCATTATGGTCAGCGCATCGCTGCCCGGCGCATCGCCGGAAACCATGGCCTCATCGGTCGCCACCCCGCTGGAACGCTCACTCGGGCGCATTGCCGGGGTGAGCGAAATGACCTCTACCAGTTCGCTGGGCAGTACGCGCATTATTCTGGAGTTTAACTTCGACCGCGATATCAACGGCGCCGCACGCGATGTACAAGCGGCGATAAATGCAGCGCAAAGTTTGCTGCCAAGCGGTATGCCAAGCCGACCGACCTATCGCAAGGCCAACCCCTCTGCTGCGCCGATTATGATCCTGACGCTGACGTCGGACACCTATTCGCAGGGCGAACTGTACGATTTTGCCTCCACACAGCTGGCGCAAACCATCGCGCAGATTCAGGGGGTCGGTGATGTCGACGTTGGCGGGAGTTCCTTGCCTGCGGTGCGCATCGGGTTGAACCCGCAGGCGCTGTTTAACCAGGGCGTATCGCTGGATTCCGTTCGCACCGCCATCAGCAACGCCAACGTGCGACGACCGCAAGGTGCGGTGGAAGATTCCGCGCAGCGCTGGCAGGTACAAACCAATGATGCGTTGAAAACCGCCGCCGAATACCGACCATTGATCATTCATTATAAAAACGGCTCAGCCGTGCGTTTAAGCGATGTCGCAACAGTCAAAGACTCGGTGCAGGATGTTCGCAACGCCGGGATGACCAATGCCAAACCGGCAATATTGCTGATGATCCGCAAACTGCCGGAAGCCAATATCATCGACACCGTCGACAGCATTCGCGCCCGTTTACCCGATTTGCAAAAGACCATTCCGGCGGCCATTGATTTACAAATCGCCCAGGATCGATCCCCCACTATCCGCGCTTCGCTGGCGGAAGTAGAGCAGACCTTAGTGATCTCTGTAGCACTGGTGATCCTGGTGGTGTTCCTGTTCCTGCGCTCCGGCAGAGCGACGCTGATCCCGGCGGTGGCCGTGCCGGTTTCGCTGATCGGCACATTTGCCGCCATGTATCTGTGCGGATTTAGCCTCAATAACCTGTCGCTGATGGCGCTGACTATTGCCACCGGTTTTGTGGTGGATGATGCGATTGTGGTGCTGGAGAATATCTCGCGGCACCTTGAAGCGGGAACAAAACCGCTCCAGGCTGCGCTTCAGGGCACCCGGGAGGTGGGCTTTACTGTTCTCTCCATGAGTGTCTCGCTGGTGGCCGTATTCATGCCATTGTTGCTGATGGCCGGTTTACCCGGTCGTCTGTTGCGGGAGTTCGCCGTCACGCTCTCCGTGGCGATCGGCATTTCGCTGGCCATCTCCCTGACATTAACGCCGATGATGTGCGGCTGGCTGCTGAAGAGCCATAAACCCCGCGAGCGTACCCGCGAACGGGGTGTGGGCCGCCTGTTAATTGCGCTGCAACAGCAGTATGCGCGCTCGCTAAAATGGGTGCTTAACCATGCCCGCCTCGTCGGCGTAGTGCTGCTGGCCACCATCGCGCTAAATATCTGGATGTACATCACCATACCCAAAACCTTTTTCCCAGAGCAGGACACCGGCGTGCTGATGGGGGGTATCCAGGCGGACCAGAGCATCTCCTTCCAGGCAATGCGTATTAAGTTGCAGGATTTTATGAAAATCATCCGCGACGACCCGGCCGTGGATAATGTCACCGGCTTTACCGGCGGCTCGCGGGTGAACAGCGGCATGATGTTTATTACGCTGAAACCCCGTGGAGTACGTCATGAAACCGCCCAGCAGGTGATTGACCGCCTGCGCGGCAAACTGGCAAAAGAACCCGGTGCCAGTCTGTTTCTCGTGGCTGTGCAAGACATTCGCGTTGGCGGTCGGCAGGCGAACGCCAGTTACCAGTACTCGCTGCTGTCAGATGATCTCAGTGCCCTGCGTGAGTGGGAGCCGAAGATCCGTAAAACCCTTGCCGCCCTGCCGCAACTGGCAGACGTCAACTCCGATCAACAGGATAACGGTGCAGAGATGAACCTGGTTTACGATCGCGCCACCATGTCGCGTCTCGGGATCAGCGTCCAGGAAACCAATAGCCTGCTGAATGACGCATTCGGCCAGCGGCAGATTTCGACTATCTACCAGCCGTTAAACCAGTACAAAGTAGTGATGGAAGTCGATCCGCGTTATACCCAGGACATCAGCGCACTGGATAAAATGTATGTGATTAACAGCGAGGGCAAATCGATCCCCCTCTCCTACTTTGCCCACTGGCTTCCGGCCAACGCGCCGCTGTCGGTGAATCATCAGGGGTTGTCAGCCGCGTCGACCATCTCTTTTAACCTGCCGACCGGGTCGTCGTTATCGGAAGCCAGCGATGCGATCAATCGCGCAATGACCCAACTGGGCGTGCCTTCAAGCGTGCGCGGTAGTTTTGCCGGTACCGCGCAAATCTTCCAGCAAACCATGAACTCGCAGGTGATCCTGATTCTGGCAGCGATTGCGACGGTCTATATCGTGCTGGGGATCCTCTACGAAAGCTACGTGCATCCGCTGACCATTCTCTCAACGCTGCCTTCGGCGGGCGTGGGCGCATTGCTGGCGCTGGAGTTGTTTAACGCGCCCTTTAGCCTGATTGCGCTTATCGGCATTATGTTGCTGATCGGGATTGTGAAGAAAAATGCCATTATGATGGTCGACTTCGCCCTTGAAGCGCAGCGTCAGGGTAACCTTAGCGCAGAAGACGCTATCTTCCAGGCCTGTTTGTTGCGTTTTCGCCCCATCATGATGACGACACTGGCGGCGCTGTTTGGCGCGCTGCCGCTGGTTATCTCCGGCGGCGACGGTTCTGAATTGCGTCAGCCTCTTGGTATCACTATCGTGGGCGGTCTGGTGATGAGCCAGTTGCTGACCCTGTACACAACGCCAGTGGTCTACCTGTTCTTCGACCGTCTGCGCATGCGTTTTAGCCGTAAAGAGAGAGAGCCAGTTAGTGAATGAATGAACTACCCAATAACATCCGCTGGCAACTATGGATCGTCGCCTTTGGCTTTTTTATGCAGTCGCTGGATACCACCATTGTGAACACCGCCCTCCCCTCGATGGCAAAAAGTCTGGGGGAGAGTCCACTGCATATGCATATGGTGGTGGTGTCCTATGTGCTGACGGTAGCCGTCATGTTGCCGGCCAGTGGCTGGCTGGCGGATCGGGTGGGCGTGCGCAATATCTTTTTTATCGCCATTGTACTGTTTACGACCGGCTCACTGTTTTGCGCGCAAGCCTCTACGCTGGACCAACTGGTGATGGCCCGCGTGCTGCAAGGGGTTGGCGGCGCGATGATGGTGCCGGTTGGCAGACTAACGGTGATGAAAATCGTCCCGCGCGATCACTATATGGCGGCGATGACCTTTGTCACGTTGCCGGGGCAGATTGGCCCGCTGGTTGGCCCGGCGCTGGGCGGCATTCTGGTGGAGTATGCCTCCTGGCACTGGATCTTCCTGATTAATCTGCCGGTGGGGATCGTCGGGGCTATCGCCACTCTGAGCCTGATGCCGAACTACACCCTGCAAACCCGCCGCTTTGATATGGTGGGATTTGTGCTGTTAGCCTGCGGCATGGCGACGCTGACGCTGGCGCTCGACGGGCATAAAGGTCTGGGGTTGTCACCGTGGATGTTGGGCCTGCTGGTGGGAGGTGGCGCGGTAGCGCTGATTACCTATCTGCTGCATGCGAAAGGCAACGATGGTGCACTGTTTAACCTGCGGTTGTTCCGCACGCCTTCGTTTTCGCTCGGGTTGTCGGGCAGTTTCGCCGGGCGTGTCGGTAGCGGCATGCTGCCCTTTATGACGCCGGTATTTTTGCAAATCGGCCTCGGTTTTTCGCCTTTTCACGCCGGGTTAATGATGATCCCGATGGTACTGGGCAGCATGGGCATGAAACGCATTGTCGTACAGGTAGTGAACCGGTTCGGTTACCGCCGGGTGCTGGTCTGCTCCACGCTGGGGCTGGCATTGATAAGCTTACTGTTTATGACCACCGCTCTGCTGGGCTGGTACTACATGCTACCGGTGGTGCTGTTCTGCCAGGGGATGATCAATTCCATGCGTTTCTCCTCCATGAATACCCTGACGCTGAAAGATCTGCCGGATGAGCTGGCCAGCAGTGGCAACAGCCTGCTGTCGATGGTAATGCAATTGTCGATGAGTATCGGCGTGACCATTGCCGGGTTGCTGTTGGGCTTATTTGGTTCGCAGCACTTGTCGGCGGACAGTGGCGTGGCACACCACGTTTTTCTTTACACTTACCTCAGTATGGCGGTGGTCATTGCCCTTCCGGCGTTACTCTTTGCCCACGTTCCGGATGATGCCAGCAAGAATGTCGTCATTGCCCGTCGCAAAAGGAGAGAATCATGACATTCTGGCGGCCGGGTATCACAGCCAAGCTGTTTCTGGCCATTTTAACCACCTGTATTGTGTTGCTCATCACCATGCACTGGGCGGTGCGCATCAGCTTCGAACGCGGCTTTATCGACTATATCAAACGCGGTAATGAGCAGCGTTTGCAGATGCTCAGTGACTCGCTGGCCGAACAATATGCTCAGAATGGCAGTTGGCAGTTTTTGCGTAATAACGATCGGGTCATTTTTCAGATCCTGCGATCGTTCGAAAGAGATAATGAACACGAAGAAGACCGCCCTGGCGGTCCGGGTCGTAACGCTGACAGGCCAGACATGGATCGCGAAATGCCGCCCCACCCGGACGGTGAGTCGGGACATGAACCGGGCCCCCCGGGTGGACCGCCAGGCATGCCGCCGCACGGCTGGCGCACCAAGTTCTGGGTGGTTGATCAACAATCTCAGGTGCTGGTGGGGCCACGTTCACCGGTGCCGGAGGATGGCACTCGTCGGGCCATTGTGGTGAATAACCAACAGGTCGGTTGGGTCATCGCCTCCCCGATTGAACGCCTGACGCGCAATACCGATATTAATTTTGAACGCCAACAACGGCGCACCAGTTGGCTGATTGTCGGGCTTGCCACCTTGCTGGCCGCTATCGCGACTTTCCCGCTGGCCAGAGGCTTGCTGGCGCCGGTCAAACGGCTGGTTGAGGGGACGCATAAGCTGGCTTCCGGGGATTTCACCACCCGGGTCACGCCCGGTAGCCATGACGAATTAGGCCGGCTGGCGCGGGACTTTAACCAGCTCGCCAGTACCCTGGAAAAAAACCAGCAGATGCGTCGCGATTTTATGGCTGACATCTCCCATGAACTGCGGACACCGTTGGCAGTGTTGCGCGGCGAACTGGAAGCGATACAAGACGGCGTGCGCCAATTCACCCCGGAGTCGGTAGCCTCCCTGCAAGCGGAAGTCGGCACGCTCACTAAACTGGTGGACGACCTGCACCAACTTTCCATGTCCGATGAAGGCGCACTGGCGTACCAACGCACGCCGGTGGATGTGATTACACTGCTGGAGATTGCAGCAGGCGCATTCCGCGAGCGTTTCGCCAACCGCAACCTGACCCTGTCGCTTGAAGCACCGGGGCGTGCCACAGTCTTTGGCGATCCCGATCGCCTGATGCAACTCTTCAATAACCTGCTGGAAAACAGCCTGCGCTATACCGACGGCGGCGGTCGTACACACATTCAGGCTACCATCGACGAGGGCAAGCTGGTGATGCGTTTTGCCGACAGCGCCCCTGGGGTGAACGATGAGCAACTTAAGCGCCTGTTTGAGCGCTTCTATCGTACCGAGGGTTCACGCAACCGCGCCAGTGGCGGCTCTGGTCTGGGGCTGGCTATCTGTTTGAATATTGTGGAAGCGCACGGTGGCGCTATCCATGCCGCGCACTCGCCTTTCGGCGGGGTTAGCATTACAGTTGAATTACCGCTTGAACGCGAAAAATCGAGAGACGTATGACTGAGTTACCCATTGACGAAAACACGCCACGCATTCTGATCGTGGAAGATGAACCCAAGCTTGGGCAGTTGTTGATCGATTACCTGCGGGCCGCAAGTTACGCGCCAGCGCTGGTCAATCACGGCGACCAGGTGCTCCCTTATGTTCGCCAGACGCCACCGGATTTGATCCTGCTCGATTTGATGCTGCCCGGCACAGACGGTCTGACGCTGTGTCGCGAAATTCGCCGTTTCTCCAATGTGCCCATCATTATGGTGACAGCGAAAATCGAAGAGATTGACCGCCTGCTGGGGCTGGAAATTGGCGCGGATGACTATATCTGCAAACCGTACAGCCCGCGTGAAGTGGTGGCCCGGGTGAAGACCATTCTGCGCCGCTGCAAGCCGCAGCGTGAACTGCAAGCAATGGACGACGAAAGCCCGCTGATTGTGGATGAGGGGCGTTTCCAGGCAAGCTGGCACAACAAACTGCTGGATCTGACGCCTGCCGAATTCCGCCTGCTGAAAACCCTCTCCAGCGAACCGGGTAAAGTCTTCTCCCGAGAACAACTGCTTAATCATCTGTATGATGACTACCGCGTGGTGACTGACCGTACTATCGATAGCCATATCAAAAACCTGCGCCGCAAACTGGAAGCGCTGGATGAAGAGCAGTCTTTCATCCGCGCGGTCTATGGTGTGGGGTATCGCTGGGAAGCGGACGCCTGCAAACTGGCGTAACCGCGATTGCGTCGGGCGGCGGAAACCGCCCGGCGTTCGCTTATCTGCGCGCCAGCGCGGTAAGCGCCTCTTTTGCTACGGCTCCCCTTGCGCCCGATTGCCCTTCACGCGTTCTCACGCCACCGCAAACCGGCTGGCCGTGTCGCTTCCCCCGACTTCCCCATCTTTACTGGTAGGGTATTTGACCGCGAACAAACCCCACATCCTCTGTATGATGACAGCCGCGAAAATAGCTGTTTTATCAAGCGTGATAACAACAGGTCAGGCTGCTCATAACGTCGTCAACAAAAGGTAAGGGATGATGAGAAAATATGGTTACGGCGCGCTGGCGCTACTGTTTGCCGCGTTTGGTTGCCAGGCGGAGATCACCGAAGCACAAATAGATGCCGACTGCGCCAAAATTAATGATTACGCCAAACAGGGCAATCAATTCTATCAGGCCAAAAACTACGCCAAAGCGAGGGAGGCGTTCATTCAGCAAACCGCGTGGCTTGAGCAGTGTGAATACGGCGGAAATCAGCCCAATGAAGCACTGATAGCCACTGCTTACAATAACGTGGCGCTGACGTTTATTCGCGAGGGTGAATACCGCAAAGCGCAAGCCTGGCTGCAAATCATGCCGGACGATCAGAAGTCGCAATATAACCTTTCGCGTATTCAGGACAAGCTACTCGCGCTGCCAAAACCGACTTCCGCCGCTGGCGAATATTGGCAATATGCCGGGCGTGGAGAATGGGAAGTACTGACCCTTAAAGCAGAAGGTAATGACCGCTATCAGGCCGACTGGGCGGGTTACTCGTTCGGTCTCATGGGGCTCTATTACGGGCCAAATATCGGTGAATTCTCGGAGAAAGTGACCTTCAAAGAGAATAAAGGCGACATCAACCTGCACGACGATGAAGATATTGCGCACTGCACCATTTCGCTGACGCTGTCGGCAGATAAGCAAACAGTGAATGCAAAAACCGATGCCGATGACTCGATGAATTGTGGTTTTGGTCATAACGTCAGCGCCGACGGTAAATACCTGCGCGTGGATTGACGCGCAGGTTTACTCCCCTCGTCCCCGGCGCTACAATTCCCGCCCTGAAATCAGGGGAACGCCCCCTGCAGCCTCACCCCGGTGAGGCTATCTGACCTGTCATCAGAATGAGACCATCATGTTTAAACCGGAACTCCTTTCCCCGGCGGGAACGCTGAAAAATATGCGTTACGCTTTCGCTTACGGCGCGGATGCCGTTTATGCTGGCCAGCCGCGTTATTCGTTGCGGGTACGCAATAACGAATTCAACCACGAAAACCTGCAAACAGGCATTAACGAAGCCCATGCACTGGGCAAGCAGTTTTACGTGGTGGTGAATATCGCCCCGCACAACGCCAAGCTGAAAACATTCATCCGCGACTTAAAACCGGTGGTGGATATGGGGCCGGATGCGCTGATTATGTCCGATCCGGGGCTTATCATGCTGGTACGAGAACATTTCCCGCAGATGCCGATCCACCTCTCCGTTCAGGCGAACGCCGTGAACTGGGCGACGGTAAAATTCTGGCAGCAGATGGGGCTGACGCGCGTGATCCTCTCCCGCGAACTGTCGCTGGAAGAAATTGAAGAGATCCGCACGCAGGTGCCGGAAATGGAAATCGAAATTTTCGTCCACGGTGCGCTGTGCATGGCCTACTCCGGCCGCTGTCTGCTCTCAGGTTATATCAACAAGCGCGACCCGAACCAGGGCACCTGCACCAATGCCTGCCGTTGGGAATACAACGTGCAGGAAGGCAAAGAAGACGCCATCGGTAATATCGTGCATGTTCACGAGCCGATCCCGGTGCAGAACATTGAACCGACGCTGGGCGTTGGCGCGCCAACTGACAAAGTGTTTATGATTGAGGAAGCGCAACGTCCGGGCGAGTATATGACCGCCTTTGAAGACGAACATGGCACCTACATCATGAACTCCAAAGATCTGCGCGCCATTGCTCATGTGGAGCGCCTGACCAAAATGGGTGTGCACTCGCTGAAAATCGAAGGGCGTACCAAGTCGTTCTACTACTGCGCCCGTACTGCACAGGTCTATCGCAAAGCCATTGACGATGCCGCCGCCGGGAAACCGTTCGACACCTCACTGCTGGAAACGCTGGAAGGCCTGGCGCACCGTGGCTATACCGAAGGTTTTTTACGTCGCCATACCCATGACGACTACCAGAACTACGAATATGGGTACTCCGTCTCCGAGCGCCAGCAGTTTGTCGGCGAATTCACCGGCGAGCGCAAAGGCCATCTCGCCGCAGTTGCAGTGAAAAATAAGTTCTCTGTCGGCGATAGCCTGGAGCTGATGACCCCGCAAGGTAACGTTAACTTCACGCTGGAACAGATGGAAAATGCCAAAGGCGAAGCAATGCCCGTTGCACCTGGCGACGGTTATACCGTCTGGCTACCCGTGCCAGAAGATATGGCGCTGGAATACGCCCTGTTGATGCGCAATTTCGATGGTCAGTCGACGCGAAATCCGCACGCCTGAGCGGTGTCCTGAATAGTTAAGTACGGTTATTTATTGCAGGAGAAGATTCTTAGAATCGGATCACATACCGTTGCGGTTAATATGGGTATCATCCACCTCGCTGAAAAACATAACCCATAAATGCTAGCTGTACCAGGAACCACCTCCTTAGCCTGTGTAATCTCCCTTACGCAGGCTGATTTTTTTTCTCCATTCTTCCGCTTTTTCTCCGCATTGCCGTTTCCTGACATACACTTTGCTGATGTTGTTCAGTCAGGGTGAAAAAGGATGCATGAAATTCCCACAAGCTTATTGATCCTCAACGGTAAAAGCGCTGGTGACGAAACGCTGCGCGAAGCGATAACGCTGCTACGCAATGAAGGTATGGATATTCAGGTGCGGGTGACCTGGGAAAAAGGTGATGCCGGACGCTACGTGAAAGAGGCGCAGCAGCTCGGCGTCTCAACGGTGATCGCGGGTGGTGGCGACGGGACCATTAACGAAGTGGCAACCGCACTGGTGGACTGCGCGGGAGAACATGTTCCGGCGTTGGGCATTTTACCGCTCGGCACCGCCAATGATTTTGCCACCAGCGCCGCCATTCCGGATGCGCTGGACAAAGCGTTACAGTTGGCGATTATCGGCAAAGCCGTGCCGGTGGATATCGCCAGGGTTAACGATAAAACCTGCTTTATCAATATGGCGACCGGTGGCTTTGGCACCCGCATTACCAGCGAAACGCCGGAAAAACTCAAAGCCGCCCTCGGGAGCGTCTCCTATCTGATCCACGGTCTGATGCGTATGGATATGCTGAAAGCGGATCGTTGCGAAATTCGTGGCGACAATTTTCACTGGCAGGGAGATGCGCTGGTCATTGGCATTGGTAATGGCCGTCAGGCGGGGGGCGGGCAGCAGCTTTGCCCGCAGGCGCTGATTAACGATGGGTTATTACAGCTGCGTATTTTTACCGGCGATGAACTCCTGCCCGCGCTGTTCACGACATTAACGCAACCGGATGATAATCCGCATATTATTGACGGAAAATCGGCCTGGTTTGAGGTGAATGCCCCCCATGAACTGACTTTTAATCTGGACGGTGAACCGCTGCGCGGGGAGCATTTCCGCATTGAAGTGCTCCCCGGCGCCTTGCAGTGCCGGTTGCCGCCGGATTGCCCGTTATTGCGCTAGCAGGCATTTTCAGGCCGCAGGGTCAGTACCCTCGGGCATTTATTATTTTTTATCAGTCGTGACTGAGGGTATTGGCTTCGATATACGTAAAATTAATGTCTTCGCCAAGCCCCGGACGCTGCGGCAAATGGACAAAACCCTCTTCATCCATCGGGTCGATAAGAGAATTGAGATATGCCGCCGGTTGATCGT
Organism: Kosakonia oryzendophytica; assembly: GCF_900094925.1. GTDB lineage: Bacteria > Pseudomonadota > Gammaproteobacteria > Enterobacterales > Enterobacteriaceae > Kosakonia > Kosakonia oryzendophytica. Next base: position 227,813 of record NZ_FMAY01000001.1, read on the forward strand.
AATCCAGGAACGGGTGCAGCAAACCGCGTTCATACCAGCGGCAATTACGGATCGCGCCTATCACCGCGAGGCTTGCCGCACCATTGCCGTGAATTTCGCAGTCCATGCCGAACGATTCCGCCAGATTTGCCACTTTCAGCGTGGGCGAGATCCCACCGACACCATTGGCCCCGGCGCGCAGGATGTCGCATGCGCCCGCTTTGATCCAATCAGCGCGGCTGTGATGCTTACCGCCCAGGCTTTCCGGTCCGATAATCGGAATCGACAGATTTTCCGCCAGCCAGACGTACGACGACATGCTCTCTTCTGCCATCGGCTCTTCGAACCAGGCAAAGTTGAGTTTTTCCAGCTCCTTGCCGATGTACAGCGCGTCGGTACGGCTGTACCAGTGATAACCATCAATCATTAAATCGATATCCGGCCCGACCGCTTCGCGCACCGCGGCGCAGGCTTTCACGTCCATTTTCGGATCAGGCGCGAATTTAACGGGCGGCATCCAGGTGTGCAGTTTGATGGCTTTGTAGCCGCGCGCTACCAGCTTTTCAGCAAATGCCGCGTACGCTTCCGGGGTGGAGAGACCGCCTTCAAGCTCGTCACCGCACATGGTGCTGCCATAGGCCGGCACTTTATCGCGGTAGCCGCCGAGCAGTTTATACACCGGCATATTGAGTTTGCGGCCCATCAAATCCCACAGCGCCTGTTCAACGAACGACAGCGCACGTTCGGTCAATTGATGGGCACTACCGCGCTGCCAGTGCACCAAATCCTGCCAGATGCGTTCGCGGTGAAACGGATCCTGACCCACCATCACTTTGCGGAAAAAGGTATTAAGCACAAAGGGACGCACCACTTCCGGCGGCGCAAACGCATACCCTTTGCTGCCATCGTCTGCGGTAATCGTCAGCATCGCCATTTTCGCCTGGCTTTCCGGCCCCGGATGCGAGTGTCCGGCGCTGTCGGAAACCCGTCGTGTGGGATGCTGAAAAACGGTGACGTTTACAGATTCTATTTTCATTGCATGTCCTTTTTTTTGAAAAGACGTTTCATAACAGAATATATGCACAAAAATATGTCACATCCTCGGACAATTTCCGCTATGCATTGGCCTTTTTTTGGGCATGCGCATGACACTGCGTGACAGTTTTCACAAAAAGTTTCGCAAACGCGATGAAGAGCGGGAAAGGTGTTTGAATGAATGGAAAGTGAGTTTTACGTTTTTATCCCCTCTCATTGAGAGGGGATAACCGTCATCAGGCAATGGTTACTTTGTCATCCAGGTAGACATCCTGCACGGCGTTAATCAACTTCACGCCGTCCGTCATGCTTTTCTTGAAGGCTTTGCGCCCAAGGATCAGTCCCATACCACCGGCGCGTTTATTAATAACCGCAGTGCGCACGGCATCGCTGAGATCGGTATCGCCTCCCGCTGCGCCACCGGAGTTAATCAGCCCGGCGCGGCCCATATAGCAGTTCGCCAGTTGGTAACGCACCAGGTCAATGGGGTTATCACTGGTCAGCTTGCTGTAGACACGCTCATCGGTGTAACCGAAGTTCACCGCTTTATAGCCGCCATTGTTTTCCGCCATTTTCTGCTTCACGATATCAGCGCCGATGGTCGCGGCAATATGGTTCGCCTGACCGGTTAAGTCCGCGGACACATGGTAATCCACGCCCTCTTTTTTGAACGCGGAGTTGCGCAGGTAAGCCCACAATACGGTGACCATTCCCAACTCATGCGCGCGCTCAAACGCCGCCGAGATCTCTTCAATCTGCCGGCGAGACTCCTGCGAACCAAAATAGATGGTCGCCCCAACCGCCACGGCACCCATGTTGAACGCCTGTTCCACACTGGCGTACAGCGTCTGGTCATATTCCGTGGGATAGCTCAGGGTTTCGTTGTGGTTAAGTTTCACCAGGAAAGGGATACGGTGTGCATAACGACGGGAGACAGAAGCAAGCACGCCGTAGGTGGAGGCGACGCAGTTACAGCCCGCTTCGATCGCCAGCTCAACGATGTTTTTCGGATCGAAATAGAGCGGGTTCGCCGCGAACGAGGCGCCTGCTGAGTGTTCGATCCCCTGGTCTACCGGCAAAATCGACAGATACCCGGTTCCGGCCAGACGCCCATGATTATAAAGCGTCTGCATATTACGCAGCACCGCAGGCGGACGGTTGTTGTCCACCATCACGCGATCAACATAATCGTTTCCTGGCAGATAGAGCTGGTCGGCGGGGATGGTCATACAACGGTGTTGCAGAAGGCTGTCGGCGTCTTTGCCAAGTAGCTGCACGATATCAGTCATAGCTATGCTCCCGTAAACTTCGCGCAAGGCGAAATGGATTGTCCTTACCCGACTTTCGCCGGGCAGAGATAATCCTGGCCCTCATACGCGCAATTTTCCACCGACGACGCTTTTTTTCAGCATAATCTGCTGGCACGTTTCGTATGTGCGTTTACCACCACTGATGGAAATGGTGCACCGGCCCGATGCCGTGCCCCACCTCCAGCGAGTCCGCCTGCGCCAGCGCCGCTGTGAGCCAGTTTTTCGCGTCCGCTACGGTCGCGGCCCAGTCGTTATGACGTGGGCGCAGCGCCGCCAGCGCAGCAGAGAGCGTACATCCCGTACCGTGGGTATTCTTCGTTGCCACGCGTGGCGTCGTAAAGCGCTGTGCGCCATCGCGGGTGAAGAGCCAGTCCGGGCTTTCGGCATCATCCAGATGCCCGCCTTTCATCAATACCGCTTCGCAGCCTAAGGCCAGCAACGCTTCCCCCTGTGCATGCATCTCTTTTTCTGTCCGGGCATGCGGGGCATCCAGCAGCGCGGCGGCTTCCGGTAAATTGGGTGTAATAAGTGAAACCTGCGGCAGTAAATGCTGACGCAGCGCCGACACCGCCGATGGCGATAACAACGGGTCACCGCTCTTGGCGAGCATAACGGTGTCCAGCACCACATTGCGCACCCGGTAGCGTTGCAGGCGTTCCGCCACCGCTTCAACGATGTCGGTCTCCGCCAGCATGCCGATTTTGGTGGTATCAATGCGAACATCACTCAACACGGAATCGAGCTGCGCGGCGACAAAATCCGGTTCAATGCGATAGACCGACTGAACCCCGCAGGTGTTTTGCGCCACCAGCGCAGTGATCACCGAGCAGCCATAAGCCCCTAACGCGGAAAAAGTCTTCAGGTCAGCCTGGATCCCGGCACCACCGCTGGGGTCGGTACCGGCAATGGTTAAAGCGTTGATCCGTTTCATTGCAGCCCCTCCCCGTTCAGCGCATACAGCGCATCGAGAAATTCAGCCACAAAACTACCCGGTCCTGTGCTCTTCGTTACGGCCAGACTGCCCGCTCGCGCCATAAAAGCACAAGCTGTCGCCACATTGACCAGCCGATTGCCTTCCAGTGCACAACTGGCGGCCACCACCGCCGACAAGGCACAACCGGTGCCGACAACGCGCGTCATCAGCGCATCACCGCCGGTGACCATCAGGGTGCGCTCACCGTCCGTGATGTAATCCACCTCCCCGGTCACGGCCACTATCGCACCGGTTTGCCGTGCAAGCGTTTGTGCCGCGGGCAGCGCCGTGCTGGCGGTATCGGTCGTGTCCACGCCGCGCCCACCTGCACTCATTCCGGCCAGTGCAAGGATCTCCGAGGCATTACCGCGAATGGCGGCGGGTTGCAAAGTGAGAAGCTGTTGGCAGAACTGTGTGCGGAATGTCAGCGCGCCAACAGCAACGGGGTCCAGTGTCCAGGGCGTGTCCGCCGCTCGCGCGCTGTCAATCGCCGCACGCATCGCATCGGCGCGTTCACGGGTTAACGTCCCGACGTTAATCAATAACGCATCGGCAATGGCGCTGAATTGCTGCGCTTCTTCGGGTTCAATCACCATCGCAGGCGACGCGCCCAGCGCTAACAATACGTTGGCAGTGAAGGTTTGCACAACGTCATTGGTCATGCAGTGTACAAGCGGAGAACGGCGGCGGAATTGCTGTAACGCGTGCGCGGTTTGCGCACGATCAAGCAGGTCAGGTTGCATAAATTCGCTCCTGCCCGGCGTGAAGAAGGGATGCCGGGCAGGCATCTGACTTCCCTACGCTGGCATTATCCAGATCAGGTGGTACGGGTATTTCTCAGCCTTCACAAAGAAGGGCACCCCGAGTCAAAGGGACAGTGCGTCCCGGTCAGCAGATTAAGGGAATGGACAGGTGAACACAAGCGGGTTAAATAACCTGCCGCGGGTGAAGCGGCAGCGAAGAGGCCCCGCCAGCGACAACGATACGTGCATCGCCCGCGGCAGGTTACAGAAGAGAAATCAGTGACGTGGGTCAGGCCAGCAGCGCATCTGCCGGTGCCCTATCCTCATTAGCAGATCGAACACGCTAAGACCGACACCCTGATTTTCTCTTTTGCCGTATAAGTGCTGCTCCGTTTTACGGGTTTTTCATCACTAAGGGGTTGTCTACCCTTATTGGTATCAACAGAAACCCTGTGTTAACGGAGTATGTATGAAAGCTATCGCCATTACCCACGCTGCCCGGCACGGCAGCAACCTGGATTTCCTCACCGACATCGACCTGCCACAACCTGAGGCCCACGACCACGACCTGCTGATTGAAGTCAAGGCCGTGTCTGTTAACCCGGTAGATACCAAAGTTCGCGCCGGTTTCAACGCCGATACGCCACGTGTACTGGGCTGGGACGCCGTGGGCGTCGTGAAAGCGGTGGGCGAAGCCGTGACCCTTTTTCAGCCAGGAGATGAAGTCTGGTACGCCGGGGCGCTAACCCGTCCGGGCAGTAATAGCGAATATCAATTAGTGGATGAACGTATTGCAGCGCTGAAACCGAAAACACTGGATAACGCATCCGCCGCCGCCCTGCCCTTAACGGCCATTACGGCCTGGGAATTGCTGTTCGATCGTCTGGGCGTGCAGGAAAAGGGTAACGAAGGCGACGTGTTGTTGATTGTTGGCGCGGCAGGCGGTGTCGGATCTATCCTCACACAACTGGCACGTAAGCTGACACGTCTGACGGTGATTGGCACCGCGTCGCGACCTGCCAGCCAGCAGTGGGTGAAGGAGCGCGGCGCGCATTATGTGATTGACCATAGCAAGCCACTGACGGAAGAGCTGGCGCGTATTGGCATCAAACAGGTTAGCCATGTCGCCAGCCTGACAAACACCGAGGATCACTACCAGCAATTGATCAATGCGCTACAACCCCAAGGCAAGCTGGCGCTGATTGACGACCCGCAAAGCCTTGACGCGCTGCCGCTGAAAGTCAAAAGCATTTCACTGCACTGGGAGTTTATGTTTACCCGCTCCATGTTCACCACGGCGGACATCATTGCCCAGCATCAGTTGCTAACCCGCGTGGCAACGTTGATTGATGAGGGCGTGTTAAAAACCACCCTTGGCGAACACTTTGGCGCGATTAACGCCGCAAACCTGCGTAAAGCTCATGCGCTTCTCGAAAGCCAGCGCGCGGTGGGTAAAATCGTGCTGGAAGGCTTTGACAACTGATCTCTTGCCAGGATTATTCTCAAACGTTACAAGCGGATAGCGAAAACCGGTGTCCGCTTTTCCTGCTTTCTCCTGGGTTTGCTTACACTTTTTACCAAAGCGTTATTTTTTCGTTGTTGCTCAGCCGTAAGTTAACAGCAATGATGACCTGCGAATTTATGCAACTACGTGAAATGGATAAGAACAACCTGGAGAGAGTATGCGTAAAACAAAAATGATGCTTCTGGGCGCACTGTTGGCAACCGCCAGTTCCGCGTTTGCCGCACCGCAAACCGCCGCTGCTACAGGGCCGCAATCGTACGAGATTAACGAATTCGTCGCTGACTTCACGAAATTCCACATTGGCGATGTGGTACCGGAAATGTACCGCAGCCAGGAGTACAACATCAAACAGTGGCAGTTGCGTAACCTGCCCGCACCCGATGCCGGCAGCCACTGGACCTATATGGGCGGTAACTATGTGCTCATTACCGACGCTGACGGTAAAATTCTCAAAGCCTATAATGGCGACATCTTCTACCACCGCTAAGTAAGGAACACCTGTGATTATCCGCCGCTGGCAGGAAAGCGATCGGCCATTTTTACGCACCCTCTATTTGCGCGCCCGAAAAAGCAGTTGGACGTGGCTCGACAGCAGTGCGTGGCAGCTGGAAGATTTCGACGCTGTCACCCTCGGTGAAGCCATCTGGGTAGCGGAAGAGGATGGGCACCGGATGGGGTTCGCCTCGGTCTATGAGAACGATAATTTCCTGCACAACCTTTTTGTGGATCCGGACTTTCAGGGGAGAGGCGTGGGTAGCGCATTGCTCAAGCATGCGCAGTCAACGTTTACCCACACCGGGGCGCTGAAGTGTTTGTCGCTTAACGAAGGGGCGCTGAAATTCTATCAGCGCCACGGCTGGCATGTCGAAGCACAGGGCGTCTCGCCGCAAGGGGACTATTTGTTGATGCACTATGTGCTGAAACCGTGATCGTCGGCGGCCAGATTTACCCCCTGACGCCAATCTGTTTCTCCAGGCCTGATGCGCTCAACGCCATCAGGCCTCTATTTTTACACGGCGCGGAAAGCGATATCGCCTGGGATCACTTCACCCTGCCAGTAAAGCTGCGCGGCAACGCGCCCGGCAAGCTGGCGGTACAGCGCGGTAAACTCGCTGTCCGGGCGGCTGACCACGGTGGGCGTGCCTTTATCGAGATCTTCACGTAACGTGATGTGCAGCGGCAACTGACCTAACAGCTGCGTATGGTATTGCTGCGCCAGTTTCTCTGCGCCGCCGGTGCCAAAAATCGGCTCATGGTGACCGCAATGGCTGCAAATATGCACGCTCATGTTTTCCACGATGCCCAGCACTGGCACCTCAACTTTCTCAAACATGACGATGCCTTTTTTGGCATCAATCAGCGCGATATCCTGCGGCGTGGTCACCACCAGCGCGCCCGTCACCGGGATGTTTTGCGCCAGCGTCAGTTGGATGTCACCGGTGCCTGGCGGCATATCCAGCACCAGATAATCCAGATCCGGCCACATCGACTCCTGCAACAGTTGCAGCAGCGCCTTACTGGCCATCGGGCCACGCCAGACCATGGCGTTATCGTCGGTCACCAGATAACCGATAGAGTTGGTTGCCAACCCGTGCGCCATGATCGGCGCCATATGCGTACCGTCTGGCGAAGTGGGGCGCTGATCTTCCGCTCCCAGCATTACCGGAATAGATGGCCCGTAAATATCGGCATCGAGAATACCGACTTTCGCCCCTTCCGCCGACAGCGCCAGCGCCAGGTTAACCGCCGTCGACGACTTCCCTACCCCGCCTTTGCCAGAACTGACGGCAATGATGTTCTTCACACCGTTAACGCCCGGCTGATTTTTCACGCGTTTTAACGTGGCGATGTTGTAAGAGAGTTTCCAGTCAATGGCTTGCGCACCTGTTATGCGCAGCAGCTCCGCGCTACATTGCGTCTGCAATTCGCCAAATGCACTGCGCCAGACAAACGGCATAACCAGTTCGATATGCAGGGTCTCGTCCAGCCAGGCGACATGGTGCAGCGCTTTCAGCGCGGTGAGATTGTGCTTCAGGGTTGGGTGCTGAAAATTTGCCAGCGTCCCGGCGACCATCGCACGTAAGGCTTCCGGGGATTTGGCCTGGGATTGCGAACTCATCCCGACTCCTTTGTAGTTGTTCTGAAAACGACATTGTAGCCACTCAGTTTACCCTGGGGGTAATAATTATCCATTTATGGATTAATGCCCTTATCGCTTGGCGCGATTGTTCCCCTTTTGGTACTATCGATACCCCTTTTTCTCAAGAAGATGTAATGCCCACTATGACTCAAGTCGCGAAGAAAATTCTGGTAACGTGCGCTTTGCCGTACGCCAACGGCTCCATCCACCTCGGCCATATGCTGGAGCACATCCAGGCTGATGTCTGGGTCCGTTACCAGCGAATGCGCGGCCATCAGGTCAATTTCATCTGCGCCGACGATGCGCACGGTACGCCGATCATGCTGAAAGCACAGCAGCTTGGCATCACGCCGGAGCAGATGATTGCCGAAATGAGTCAGGAGCATCAGACCGATTTCGCTGGCTTCAATATCAGCTACGACAACTATCACTCCACGCACAGCGACGAGAACCGCGAGCTGTCGGAGCTGATTTACACGCGCCTGAAAGAGAACGGCTTTATTAAAAACCGCACCATCTCTCAGCTTTACGATCCGGAAAAAGGCATGTTCCTGCCGGACCGTTTTGTAAAAGGTACCTGCCCGAAATGTAAATCACCGGATCAGTACGGCGATAACTGCGAAGTGTGTGGCGCGACCTACAGCCCGACCGAGCTTATCGAACCGAAATCCGTGGTTTCCGGCGCGACCCCGGTGATGCGTGACTCTGAACACTTCTTCTTTGATCTGCCCTCTTTCAGCGAAATGCTGCAAGCATGGACCCGTAGCGGCGCGCTGCAGGAGCAAGTGGCTAACAAAATGCAGGAGTGGTTCGAATCTGGTCTGCAACAGTGGGATATCTCCCGCGATGCGCCCTACTTCGGTTTCGAAATCCCGAATGCGCCGGGCAAATATTTCTACGTCTGGCTGGACGCGCCTATCGGCTACATGGGGTCGTTCAAAAACCTGTGTGACAAACGCAGCGATCTGAACTTTGATGACTGGTGGAAGAAAGAGTCCGACGCCGAGCTGTATCACTTTATCGGTAAAGACATCGTTTATTTCCACAGCTTGTTCTGGCCTGCGATGCTGGAAGGCAGTGGTTTCCGTAAACCGACCAACCTGTTCGTCCACGGTTATGTGACGGTGAATGGCGCGAAGATGTCCAAATCCCGCGGCACCTTTATCAAAGCCAGCACCTGGCTGAACCACTTCGATGCCGACAGCCTTCGCTACTACTACGCCGCGAAACTCTCTTCGCGCATTGATGATATTGACCTGAACCTGGAAGATTTTATCCAGCGCGTGAATGCCGATATCGTCAACAAAGTGGTGAACCTCGCCTCCCGTAACGCTGGCTTTATCGCCAAGCGTTTTGACGGCGTGCTGGCGGCAGAACTGGCGGATCCACAGTTGTACAAAACCTTTACCGATGCCGCAGCCACCATTGGCGAAGCATGGGAAAGCCGCGAGTTTGGTAAAGCGGTGCGTGAAATTATGGCGCTGGCGGATGTGGCAAACCGTTATGTCGATGAGCAGGCTCCGTGGGTGGTGGCAAAACAGGAAGGTCGCGATGCCGACCTGCAGGCGATCTGCTCAATGGGCATCAACCTGTTCCGCGTGTTGCTGACTTATCTGAAGCCCGTACTGCCATCGCTGGCGGAGCGTGCAGAAGCGTTCCTGAACACCACGCTTGCATGGGATGCTATTGACCAGCCGTTGCTGAGTCACAAAGTCAACGCCTTCAAAGCGCTGTATAACCGCATTGAGATGAAACAGGTGGAAGCACTGGTGGAAGCGTCCAAAGAAGAAGTGAAAGCGGCCGCCGCACCGGCGACTGGCGAACTGGCGGACAACCCGATTCAGGAGACCATCAGTTTTGATGATTTCGCCAAAGTCGATCTGCGCGTGGCGCTGATTGAGAACGCCGAATTCGTTGAAGGTTCCGATAAGCTGTTGCGCCTGACGCTGGATCTGGACGGTGAAAAACGCAACGTCTTCTCCGGTATTCGCTCTGCGTACCCGGATCCGTCGGCGCTGATTGGTCGTCTGACAGTGATGGTCGCCAACCTCGCACCGCGTAAAATGCGCTTCGGCATCTCTGAAGGGATGGTGATGGCGGCAGGCCCTGGCGGGAAAGATATCTTCCTGTTAAGCCCTGACAGCGGCGCAAAAGCAGGCCAGCAGGTCAAATAAATCAAAAAGGCGCTGATATCAGCGCCTTTTTTCTATACTGAACAGACTCAACGAGACACAGGGGAATATCGTGAAATTCAGTCAACTTATTGCCGCACTCTTTTCTGTCGCGTTACTGCTCGGCCTGAGCGGCTGCGAGGAAAAAGAGCAGAGTAAATCCTTTCAGTGGTCCGGGCAGGGTACAGAAATGACGCTGACCTATTACTATAAAGATGACAAAGTGCTGCGCCAGACGGCAAACAATAAATTTGACTACGCCGCCGTCGGTGTGAAAAGCAAAGAAGAGGCAAAAAGCATCCTCGGTCCTGTCAGCCAGAAATACCAGAACATAAAAGGCATCACGGAAAAGGTGGATTATCAGGACACCTACGCGCTGGAAACACTGAATGTGGATTACAGCACGGTGAATTTTGCCGATTTGAGCGCCCTGCAGGGTGCGGAATTCACCGGCGAGGTGAAAGACGGCATCAGCATGAAAAAATCAGAAGCGTTGTTGAAAGCGCGCGGCTTTAAAGAAGTGAAATAAGCGGCATTGCCCGAAAGCGTCAACGCTTTCGGGGCTGCAACGGGCTCTTGCACAGGCCGGATAAGGCACAGCCGCTATCCGGCCTGTTTGCGTTATTTCTGTGGTTTTTGCCCTTTCACCGCTAAGCCGCGCAGGAAGTAACGCAAAAACTGGTCGCCGCATTCACGGAAATTCTTATGCTCCGGCGAACGCATCATGGCGGTGATTTCTGGCATCGAAACGCGGAATTGCTGGGCGGTGAGGATCGCCAGAATATCGTCCGTCTTTAACGAAAAGGCGATGCGCAGCTTCTTCAGCACAATATTGTTATTCAGCTTACGCTCGGCAACCAGTGGCGGCGCACTCTCATCCTTGCCGCGTTTTTCGTAGATCAGGCCGTTCAGAAAAGCGGACAACACAATATCCGGACACGGCTGATAACCGGCCTCATCCTCTTTGCGCAGCCAGGGGGCTAACTGTTCGACGGTGACGGGCGTGTCCGCCAGCGCCAGGATCCGCACCAGTGCAGCATTGTCCACTTGCAGGGTGTAACGCAGGCTGCGCAGGATATCGTTATTAAGCATCTTGTTTCCCGGAAATGATGAACCAGCGCGCAGTTTAGGCATCGTGCAGGAATTTACAACCCCAGCGCCTCTTTTAAATTTTTCAGATAGCGGCGACTTACCGGCACCGTCAGGCCATCGCGCAGCAATAACTCCGCCTGCCCGTTATCTTCAAGACGAATTTCTTTCAGGTGCGCCAGATTCACCAGATACTGACGATGACAGCGGATCAGCGGCGTACGGCTCTCCAGCGTTCGCAAGGTCAGCTCGGTAAACCCCTCTTTGCCTTCATGACTGGTCACATACACCCCGCTCATCCGGCTACTGACAAACGCCACCTCTTCCATCTGCAACAGCCAGATTCGGCTATGCCCGGTGCAGGGAATAAACTTCAGCGCGTCCTGATTTTCCGGCAATACGGAAACATCCTGCTCATTACGCTCCTGGCGCAGACGGGTGAGCGTTTTCTCCAGCCGGCGTGCTTCAATGGGCTTAAGCAGATAATCAAACGCGTGCTCTTCAAAGGCCTGCACTGCGTATTCATCAAAGGCGGTCAGAAACACCACATAAGGCCGGTTTTCCGGATCCAGCATACCGACCATTTCCAGCCCACTGATGCGCGGCATTTGAATATCCAGAAACAGGACATCCGGGCGCAGCTTGTGCACCGCGCCAATGGCTTCAACCGCATTGCTGCACTCACCCACAATCTCAATATCGCTCTCTTCCTGAAGCAGAATACGCAGGTTTTCCCGGGCCAGCGGTTCATCATCAACAATCAGCACTTTTAACATGCGTGTTCCTCCAGCGGGAGTCGTAAGGTAATGCGGGTAAAGATGTCCGGCTCACAGGCGATAGTTATCCCGCACTCGTTACCGTAACGGGCGCGTAAGCGCTTATCCACCAGGCTCATGCCCAACCCACTGGCGTCACCTTTCGGCTGATACAACCCCGCGTTATCTTCAATCGCCAGCAGCAGATGTTGCCCGTCAAGACTGGCGTTGATGGAAATTTCGCCGACGCCAAGCAGTTGTGAGGTGCCGTGTTTAATGGCGTTTTCCACGATCGGCTGTAGGGTAAAGGCGGGCAGATGCAGATGTGCAAGCGTTTCGGGCACATGTAACTGCACCTGTAAACGCGACTGAAAACGCGCTTTTTCAATTTGCAGATACGCATTCACGTGCTCGATTTCGTCCGCCAGCGTGACAATCTCCGATGGCCGTTTCAGGTTTTTACGAAAGAAAGTCGACAGATACTGCACCAACAACCCGGCCTGATCGCTATCCCGGCGGATCACCGCTTTCAGCGTATTCAGCGCGTTAAACAAGAAATGCGGGTTAACCTGCGCGTGCAACAGTTTGATTTCTGACTGGGTAAGCAGCGCTTTCTGACGTTCATACTGCCCGGCCAGGATCTGCGCCGACAACAACTGGGCAATCCCTTCCCCCAGGGTGCGGTTGATAGAGCTGAAGAGGCGATTCTTCGCCTCATACAATTTAATGGTACCCACCACGCGCTGGTTCTCACCGCGTAAGGGGATCACCAGCGTAGAGCCTAATTTGCAATGGGGATGCAGCGAGCAGCGGTACGGCACTTCGTTGCCGTCGGCATAAACCACCTCCCCGGTCTCAATAGCGCGTTGCGTCCACACCGAGGAGATTGGCCGCCCGGGCAGATGGTGATCGTCACCGATGCCGGTAAACGCCAACAATTTTTCGCGATCGGTGATCGCCACTGCACCGATTTCCAGCTCTTTATACAGCACCTGCGCCACTTTCATGCTGTTCACTTCATTAAAGCCCTGGCGCAAAAAACCTTCTGTTGAGGCGGCGACTTTCAACGCAGTGGCGGAAAATGCCGAGGTGTATTTTTCAAACATGGCGCGCTTATCCAACAGGATGCGCATAAACAGCGCGGCGCCCACGGTATTGGTCACCATCATCGGTGCGGCGATGCTCTGCACCAGGTGCAGCGCGCTGTCGAACGGCCGGGCTATCAACAGAATAATCAGCATCTGTATCAGCTCCGCCACGCAGGTCACCGCGCCTGCGGTAAACGGGCTAAACACCAGATCGGTGCGCCCGCGCTTGATCAGAATGCTGTGCATCAGGCCACCGAGCAGCCCTTCGACAAAGGTGGAGATCATACAGCTGAGCGCCGTCATGCCGCCCATCGAGTAGCGATGCAAACCGCCGGTTAACCCCACCAACCCACCAACCAGCGGGCCGCCAAGCAGCCCGCCCATTACTGCGCCAATTGCGCGGGTATTGGCAATAGAGTCTTCAATGTGCAGACCAAAATAGGTGCCGAGAATGCAAAAAATGGAGAAGGTGACATAGCACAACAGCTTGTGCGGCAGACGTACCGTGACCTGCATCAGCGGAATAAACAGACGCGTTTTGCTCATCAGCCAGGCGATGACTAAAAACACGCACATTTGCTGGAGCAGTAACAACACCAGATTAAACTCGTACATACCCGCCAAACCACATCAACTGAAAGCGCGTAACATACAGGGAGTCGCTTCGCGTTTCTTTGAAGCTTTCCAAAAAAATGCCAAATCGTGCTCGCTATCACAAAGTTATCTTAGGAATTGAATACATAACGCAAATTTTCACCCCCAAGCCCGTCCACGATAAACAACAGCTACAGTTAGCATGGGGAGAGTGCAGGCAAAGGTGAAACCATGGCGCTTTACACGATCGGCGAAGTGGCAGTGTTGTGTGATATTAACCCCGTGACGCTGCGCGCCTGGCAGCGACGATACGGATTATTAAAGCCCCAGCGCACGGATGGCGGGCACCGCCTGTTTACCGATGCGGATATTGACCGTATCCGGGAAATCCAGCGCTGGATAGACAGTGGTGTGCAGGTCAGTAAAGTACGCGCTCTGCTCTACAACGAAACGGAAGAGGCACATAACGGCTGGCGCGCCCAGCAGGAAACCGTGCTGCACTATTTGCAGGAGGGCAACCTCAACAGGCTGCATGTGTGGATCAAAGAGTGCACCCGCGACTACCCCGCCCGAACGCTGAACACCTCGCTCTTCGCTCCGTTACGCCGCCGTTTGCAAAGCGCCCAACCGGCATTGCTGGGTCTGCTGGATGGCGTCCTTATCAACCATATCTCTGTTTGCCTGGCATCGGCGCGGAAAAAGAATGAGAAAGGCGCGCTGGTGATCGGCTGGAATGTGCAGGACACCACACAGTTGTGGCTGGAGGGCTGGATGGCAAGCCAGCAGGGCTGGCGGGTGGATGTGTTGCCCCATTCACTGCCGCAGGTACGCCCGGAGATGTTCGAGGGTCAGACCTTGTTAGTCTGGTGCGGCGAGACGCCGACAGCTACGCAGCAACAACAACTACGGGCATGGCGCGACGACGGCCATCCGGTCCACCTTCTCGGTATTTAATGTTTTATCAACAACCCGGCTCCCTTTATACTACGCGTCTTAACAAAAGGAGCGAAAAATGAAGCCTGGTAAAATTATCGTCATCACCCTTTTTCTGCTGATGGCGATCGGTGGAATCAGCGGCGTGATGCTGGCGGGTTATTCGTTTATTGTACGTGGCGGTGCCGGTTAAGCAGGCGCGCCAGCCGCTCAAACCCTCTGTCGACAATGATCGCCGCCAGCGCGACCAGCACCGCTCCTTGCACAACATACGCCGTATTAAACCCGCTTAAGCCAATGATGATCGGCGTACCGAGGGTGCTGGCCCCCACCGTTGAGGCGATGGTCGCGGTGCCGATATTAATGATGACCGATGTTCTTACCCCGGCGATGATCACCGGCGCCGCCAGCGGCAACTCCACCTTCAACAAACGCTGCGTGCCGCTCATTCCCATGCCCTGCGCCACGCTTTGCACACCGTCGGGAACAGCCGCAATGCCTGCCAGCGTGCCCTGCAAAATCGGCAGCACGCCATACAGCACCAGCCCAATGATCGCCGGTTCTTTGCCAAATCCCATGACCGGGACCGCAATGGCCAGCACCGCCACGGGTGGAAAGGTTTGCCCCACCGCTGCGATGGTCTCCGCCAGTGGGCGAAACTCACGCCCGGCCGGACGTGTCACCGCGACAGCCACCCCGACGCCAATCACGATGGCAATCGCGCTCGAAACGGCCACCAGCGAGAAATGTGCGGCGGTAAGTGCCAGGAAACTCTCCTGTAAATAGACCGGGCGCGGCAACTGCGGGAACAACGCGCCAAATACCCCGGCGCTTTGCGGCAACCAGAGCAGCAGCGCAACAAACAACGCCACCAACCATAACAACGGATCACGCAGGTATGTCACCGGAGGCCTCCACACGCAGCAGATCGCGAAAATGCAGCGTACCGCAGGGTTGCCCCTGCGCATCGCAGACAGGTAACACATCGCACTGGCGAGCAACAAAGGCCGACAACGCTTCGCGCAGTGACATATCATCACGCAGCGGCTCGCCGTCTACTGGCTGCTCGTGTCGCAGATAGCCACGCACCTGGCGAAGTGACAACAGGCGAACGCCCAGTTCGCTGCGGCCAAAAAACTCGCGCACAAAATCGTTACGCGGCGCGGTCAGCATGTCCAGCGGCGTCCCCTGCTGCACCACTTCGCCGCTATCCATTAACACCAGATGATCGGCCAGTTGCAGCGCCTCATCAATGTCATGCGTCACCAACACAATGGTGCGCCCAAGCAGACGGTGAATGCGCACCATCTCCTGTTGTAAGGCCGCGCGCGTCACCGGATCTAACGCACCAAACGGCTCGTCCATTAATAATACTTCCGGATCCGCCGCCAGCGCTCTGGCCACACCGACCCGCTGCTGTTGCCCGCCGGAAAGCTGATGCGGGAAACGTTCGCGCAGCGACGACTCCAGCCCCAGCAGTGCCATCAACTCATCCACACGGGCATTGCTTTTGCTCCGCGACCACTTTTGCAAATGCAGCACGGTGGCAATGTTTTGCGCTACGGTCCAGTGCGGAAACAGGCCAATCGATTGAATGGCGTACCCCATACGCCGGCGAAGCGCAAGAACCGGCTGTTGGCGGATATCCTCCCCGGCAAACAGAATGGTTCCTTCGTCGTGCTCCACCAGCCGGTTAATCATCTTCAGCGTGGTGGACTTGCCGGAACCCGAGGTGCCAATCAGCACGGAAAACGCACCGGTTTTAAAGTGTAAATTAAGGTTGTTCACCGCCCGCTGCCCGGCGAAAATTTTACTGACGTTGTTAAACTCAATCATGGCTGTTTCACCTTCAGCAGCGCTAACCCTAATCCGAACAACGCATCCACGACAACCGCCAGCGCAATCACCGGAATAACCCCCAATAGCACCAGATCCAGCGCACTGCTTAGCAGCCCCTGGAAAACCAGCGCGCCAAACCCACCTGCACCAATCAATGCGGCGATCACTGCCATTCCCACGGTCTGCACCGAGACCACCCGCATACTACGCAGCAACAAGGGCAACGCCAGCGGCACACGCACATGCCAGAAGCGCTGGCGGGCGCTCATGCCCATCGCACTGGCGCTTTCCAGCACCTCCTGCGGCACCTGGTTCAGCCCCGCCACTACACCGCGCACCATCGGCAACAATGCATAGAGAATAAGTGCAATCAGCGCAGGGGTCAGGCCCGTTCCGGCAATACCGAAACGCGACAACCACGGGAAATGCAGTACCAGCCCGGCGAGCGGCGCAATCAGCAGACCAAACAGCGCGACCGAGGGAACCGTCTGGATCACATTGAGGATGGCGAACACCGGCCCCTGGCGCAGCGGATGGCGGTAGCACCACAAACCGATGGCAAAGCCGATCGCCAGCGCAGGCAACAGCGTACCCAGCAACAACGTCAGGTGTTGTGCCAGTGCATCGTTGAACACATCCTGGCGGTTTGCGTATTCGCGCAGCAGTGAGAGATTATCCAGCTCGCCGCTGAGCAGCAGAAAAAGCGGTAGCGCCCAAATCTGGGCGTGCAGCAGCCAGCGCCAGACCGGATGCGCGGCAAAACGTCGAATGGCGTCGCTACAGATCAGCAACGCCAGCGCCAGCCACAGCCACCACCCGCTGCCGGGCGAGGTACGGGCCAGCGCACTGCCGCTTTGCGCAAGATCCGTCGCCGCACGGCCTGCGCTCCAGACCAGCAGCCAGACCAACGCTTCCGCCAGCAGCAACGTCGCCAGCTGCGCGCCACGCCCCGGCACAAAACTGAGTACCAGCAGCAGACACGGCAGCAGCAACCACAGCGCCGAAAAAAGCTGCCACAGCGCCCGACTCTCACCGGAGACCAGACGGTTGGGCGCATAGTTAATAAACGGCAACCCTGTCGCCGCCAGCGCCAGTATCACCAACAGCAACAGCACGCGGTTATGGCAGCGTAATGATCCCTCCATCACGCGGCTTATTTCACCAGGCCTTTTTCTTTCAGATAATCCGCTGCCACTTTCTTCGCATCCAGCCCTTCAACGGCAATGCTGGCGTTCAGTTTTTGCAGGGTTTTCTCATCCAGGCTGGCAAAAACAGGCTTCAACCACGCATCCAGTTGCGGATAAGCTTTCAGTACGGCTTCGCGCACGACCGGGGTGGGCGCATAGATGGGCTGCACGCCTTTCGGGTCGCTCAGCGTTTGCAGCCCCAGCGCAGCAACCGGGCCGTCGGTGCCGTAAGCCATTGCCGCATTCACCCCGGATGTTTGCTGCGCTGCCGCTTTAATCGTCACCGCCGTATCGCCGCCCGCCAGCGACAACAATTGATCCTGCTTGAGGGTGAAGTTGTAGGCTTTTTCAAACGCCGGCAGCGCATCGGTACGTTCAATAAATTCCGCCGATGCCGCCAGTTTGAATACGCCGCCCGCTTTCAGATAGCGGCTGAGATCCTCAAGAGACTTAAGTTGATTTTTCTGCGCCACATCCTGGCGCACCGCAATGGTCCAGGTGTTATTGGCAGGCGCTGGCGTCAGCCATACCAGCTTGTTCTGCTCAGCATCGAGCTTTTTCACTTTCTCGTAGCCCTGCTGCGCATTTTTCCAGGCGGCATCATTCTCATCTTTAAAGAAAAACGCGCCATTACCGGTGTACTCCGGGTAGATATCCAGCTCACCCGAGGTGATCGCCCCGCGGACTACGGGTGTAGTACCAAGCTGGACTTTATTGACTGTTTTTACGCCATGACTTTCCAGTACCTGCAAAATAATATTGCCCAGCAGCGCGCCTTCGGTATCGATTTTAGAACCGACTTTAATGGGTTCCGCCGCCTGCAAAGGTAAGCTCACACTGGCTATCAGCGCCAGTGAGCAGGCAATCTTCTTCGTGATTGTCATTGTCTTTTCCTCAGTTTTACTGCCTTTTTCAGCAGGTTGAGAAAAAAGCGTAGCTGAAAAATGGCGGCTTTGTCGCGTTAACCATTTAAACGATAAAGGAATAAGGTATAGCGAAGAAAATCGGGCCGGTTTCCCGGCCCGAAAAGGATTAGCGGAGTTCGAATTCGCCCTGTTTAACGCGGGCGGAGTCGACGCCGATAAAGACATTGAATTTGCCAGGTTCCGCGTCGTATTTCATGCGCTGATTCCAGAACTTCAGCGCATCAACATCAATCGGGAAGCTGACGGTTTTGGTTTCACCCGGCTTCAGGTTCACCTTGTCAAAACCACGCAGTTGTTTCACCGGGCGGCTCATGGAGGCCGTCACATCCTGCACATACATCTGCAGCACGGTTTGACCTTCACGCTTACCGGTGTTCGTCACCTGCACACTGGCCGTTACTTTGCCTGTGCGTGTCAGGATCGGTGCGGACATTTTCACATCGGAAACGCTAAACGTGGTGTAACTCAGACCATAACCAAACGGATACAGCGGGCCGTTAGCTTCGTCGAAGTAACGGGAGGTGTATTTGTTCGGCTTATCGGCATCGTACGGACGACCGGTATTAAGGTGGCTGTAATAGACCGGGATCTGCCCGACCGAGCGCGGGAAGGACATGGGCAACTTACCGGACGGGTTGTAATCGCCAAACAGCACATCGGCAATCGCGTTACCGCCTTCCGTACCGGCAAACCAGGTTTCGAGGATTGCATCCGCTTGCTGATCTTCTTTGACCAGTGCCAGCGGGCGACCATTCATCAGCACCAGCACCAGCGGTTTACCGGTGGCTTTCAGCGCGGCGATCAAATCTTTCTGGCTCTGTGGAATGGTGATATTGGTGCGACTTGAGGCTTCATGCGCCATCCCCTGCGCTTCACCCACAACAGCCACCACGACATCCGATTTCTGCGCCGCAGCCACGGCTTCATCGATCATCGCTTTCGGCGAACGAGGGTCAACCACCACCGCCGGCTCATACAGGTTTAGGAAGTTAACAATGTCTTTGTCGTTGGTAACGTTCGCACCTTTGGCGTAAATCACGTTGCCTTTACCGGCCAGCGCATTACGGATGCCGGTAAGCACGGTAACGGACTGATCGGCCACGCCTGCTGCAGACCAGCTTCCCATCGAGTCACGCTTGCTGTCCGCCAGCGGCCCAATCACCGCCACGGTACCGGATTTTTTCAGCGGCAGAGTGTCGAGGCGGTTTTTCAACAGCACCAGACTTTCCCGCGTCACTTCACGCGCTTCTTTGCGATGTAAACGGCTCTCGGCATTGGTGTCTTGCGGATCGCTCTCTTTCGGTCCCAGGTGGCTGTAGGGATCGTTAAACAACCCCATATCGTATTTCACATTCAGTACATGGCGAGTCGCATCATCCAGTTCCGCCATGGTCACTTTGCCGGATTTCACCAGCCCGGGCAGATACTTGCTGTAGTACTCATCGCTCATGCTCATATTGATGCCGGACTTCAGCGCCACGCGCACGGCGTCTTCCGGATCGGCAGCAGTGCCGTGTTTAATCAGCTCTTTGATTGCGCCATGGTCGGAAATGGTGATGCCCTTAAAGCCCCACTCGTCACGCAGCAGATCTTTCAGCAACCAGGCATCCGAAGAAGCAGGCGTGCCGTTGAGCGAGTTGAGCGCCACCATTACCCCACCACTCCCGGCATCCAGCGCCGCTTTATAGGGAGGCATATAGTCGTTGAACAGACGCTGTGGGCTCATGTCCACCGTGTTGTACTCTTTGCCGCCTTCCACCGCGCCATACGCCGCGAAGTGCTTCACGCTGGTCATCACCGAGTAGCGGTCTGCCGGGCTTTTGCCCTGCATCGCTTCGACCATCGTGCGCCCCATGGTTTCCGTCAGATACGTATCTTCACCGAACCCTTCGGAGACACGTCCCCAGCGCGGATCGCGGGAAACATCCACCATCGGTGCCCAGGTCATGTTCAGGCCGTCATCAGCGGCTTCATAGGCCGACACCCGGCCAACGGTTTTTACCGCCTCAAGGTTAAAACTGGAGGCCAGTCCGAGGCTAATCGGGAACACGGTACGTTGACCATGAACCACATCGTAGGCGAAAAAGAGCGGAATTTTCAGACGGCTAAGCTGCATCGCCTGATCCTGCATGGCGCGGATATCCTGCCGGGTAACGGTGTTAAAAATGGCCCCCACCTGGCTCACTTTGATCATGTCGCGAATCGCCTCTTTTGGGTTATCCGGGCCGACACTGATCAGGCGTAGCTGGCCAATTTTTTCATCAACAGTCATTTTTTTGAGCAAGTCGGTGACAAATGCATCCCTTGCTTCCGGCGTCAGCGGATGGTTGCCGAACATCTCATCCGCCAGTGCGGGTTGCAGCGCAAGGCTCACGGCGACACCTACAGAACATAGCCATTTCATGTCGTTTTACTCTCTAGTATTTTCACCCAAAACCGCGGAGCGGGCCGCGAAAGCACGCAGTGTGACATAATCCTGGCGCATCTTGCAGAGTTGGACGCTGATTTTTATGCAAATTCATTCCCCCGTTCGCTTTCCAGGACTACTATCAATGGGTCTGAAAAGTCATGTTTAGCCACAAGGAGGGGAACATGTCACACGAAAATAATGCCTTTATACACGAACTTAAACGGCTGGTTGGCGCATCTCACCTGCTTACCGAACCGGCAAAAACCGCCCGTTACCGCAAAGGTTTCCGTTCGGGTCAGGGCGACGCACTGGCGGTGGTTTTTCCCGGTACGCTGGTAGAACTGTGGCGAGTGCTACAAGCCTGCGTTCGCGCCGATAAAATTATCCTGATGCAAGCGGCGAACACCGGTCTTACCGAAGGGTCAACCCCTAACGGCAACGACTATGACCGCGATATTGTCATTATCAGCACCCTGCGTCTGGATAAGTTACATCTGCTGGACGGCGGTCAACAGGTGCTGGCGTACCCCGGTACTACCCTTTATTCGCTGGAAAAAGCGCTGAAACCACTGGGCCGTGAACCGCACTCGGTGATTGGTTCATCCTGTATCGGCGCGTCGGTGATCGGTGGGATCTGTAATAACTCCGGCGGTTCCCTGGTGCAACGTGGACCGGCCTATACCGAAATGTCGCTCTTCGCGCGTATTGATGAGCAGGGCAAATTACAACTGGTGAACCATTTGGGGATTGAGTTGGGTCAGTCACCTGAAGCGATCCTCAGCAAACTCGATGACGATCGTATTACCGATGCCGATGTGCACCACGACCAGCGCCACGGACACGATCATGATTACGTCACCCGCGTGCGCGATATCGAAGCGGCTTCCCCAGCGCGTTATAACGCCGACCCCGACCGGCTGTTTGAATCCTCAGGTTGCGCAGGGAAACTGGCGGTGTTCGCCGTTCGCCTGGACACCTTCCCGGCGGAAGCCAACCAGCAGGTGTTTTATATCGGCACCAACCAGACCGCAGTACTCACGGAGATCCGCCGCCATATCCTGGCGAACTTTACTCACCTGCCCATCGCCGGGGAGTATATGCATCGGGATATCTACGACATTGCCGAACAGTACGGCAAAGACACCTTCCTGATGATCGACAAGCTCGGCACCGATAAAATGCCATTCTTCTTCACCATGAAGGGGCGTACGGATGCGTTACTGGAAAAATCTCCGCTCTTTAAGCCGCATTTTGTCGACCGTTCACTGCAAAAGATCACTCGCTTATTCCCTTCACACCTGCCGCCGCGTATGAAAGAGTGGCGTAATAAATATGAACACCACCTGCTGTTAAAGATGTCCGGTGACGGTATTGCCGAAGCGCAAAGCTGGTTAAACGACTACTTCGCGACCGCCGAGGGGGCATTCTTTGTCTGTACGCCAGAGGAAGGCAGCAAAGCGTTTTTACACCGTTTTGCCGCTGCGGGTGCCGCGATCCGTTATCAGGCGGTGCATGCCGATGAGGTAGAGGATATTCTGCCGCTGGATATCGCCCTCCGACGTAACGATACCGAATGGTTTGAGCATCTTCCGCCCGAAATCGACAGCCAGCTGGTGCATAAGCTCTACTACGGACACTTTTTGTGCCACGTTTTCCACCAGGATTACATCGTCAAAAAAGGGGTGGATGCACACGCGCTTAAAGAAAAAATGCTGGCACTGCTGCGCGAACGCGGAGCGCAATATCCTGCTGAACATAACGTCGGCCATTTGTATGAAGCCACAGAAACACTAAAACGCTTCTATCAAGATAACGACCCGACAAACAGCATGAACCCCGGCATCGGGAAAACCAGCAAGCGTAAATTCTGGCAGGAAAGCGAAGCGGCTGACACTGTACAGAAACACTGATGAAATAACCGTACCGCGCACTGTATTGTGTGCTCCGTTCGTACTAGAGTAGCGAAAGCCATAGAAACGTTTCTATGGCTCTCTGCTTTGAAGGAGCACACCTGTCATGTCTGCTGTTGATGTCTTATCCGGTCCTGCAATAGAGATACGCGACGCCTGTCCTGACGACGTACACGCTATTGCATCCCTCTATGCCTGGCACGTTCTGCATGGCCGCGCCTCCTTCGAAGAAGTCCCGCCGACCATTGACGATATGCGTAACCGCATGAACAACGTCGCCAGTGATGGCCTGCCGTGGCTGGTCGCCCTCTACCATGGCATTGTGGTCGGCTACAGTTACGCCCATTTTTACCGTCCGCGCGAGGCGTATCGCTACACGCTGGAAGAGTCCATTTATGTCGATGCCAGTATGATTGGGCGCGGCATTGGTAGTACGCTGATGGGCGCGCTCATCGACCGTTGCGAAGCCGGGCCGTGGCGGCAGATGATTGCTGTAATCGGTGATGGCAACAACAATACGGGTTCGTTGCGCCTGCATAAAAAGTACGGGTTTGAACTGGCCGGGCAACTGCGCAGCGTCGGCTATAAAAAAGGGGACTGGCGGGATACGTTGATTATGCAGCGCCCACTCAACGACGGTGACTGGACGCTGCCGGAATAATTAATCGTTTTGCGCGGTCTGCGCGTCATCGTCGGCCGGGTTTTGCGCCATTTGCGCCGCTTTCTGACGCTTATAGCTTAATGCAGAAGCCGGTACCGGCTGGGCTTTCCCGGTTTCAATCCAGGTCCGCAGACGGCTGGCATCAGCAAAGTGCGTGAACTTACCAAACGCATCCATCACCACCAGCGCCACCGATTTGTTATTGATGACGGTACGCATCACCAGACAATGTCCTGCCGCATTGGTAAAGCCGGTTTTTGTCAGTTGAATATTCCAGTTATCGCGATAGACCAGATGGTTGGTATTGCGGAACGGTAACGTGTACGCCGGGTTCGCAAAGGTCGCCATCTCTTCACGCGTGGTGCTCAGTTGCCCCAGCAGCGGATATTGTTTGGTCGCGATCAGCAGTTTGGTCAAATCCCTCGCGGTAGAGACGTTGTGGATTGACAACCCGGTCGGCTCAACAAAATGCGTATTGCTCATGCCGAGCGCTTTCGCTTTGGCGTTCATCGCGGCAATAAAGGCGTTATAGCCACCCGGATAGTGGTGCGCCAGGCTTGCTGCTGCACGGTTTTCCGATGACATCAGCGCCAGTAGCAGCATATTTTTACGGCTGATTTCGCTGTTCAGACGCACGCGGGAGTAAATCCCTTTCATTTCCGGCGTCTGACTGATGTCCACCGTAAGTTTCTCATCAAGCGGCAGTCGCGCATCCAGCACCACCATCGCCGTCATCAGTTTGGTGATAGAGGCAATAGGACGCACCAGATCGGGATGACTGGAATAGATAACTTGATTGGTTTGCAGATCGACAATCATCGCGCTACCTGAAGCAATCTCAGGTTGTGCGGCAACCGTCGGGGTAGTCGTTTTCGCAACAGCAAATGGCGCCACAGGCGCAGCCAATAATAAGGCCAGGCTTAATAAGGAGACTCGAAATTTCTGCATGATGAGACTTCTGAAGATTATTCACGCACGTTATTACGCACACCGCGTCTGTTAGCAGGAGCAATAGCAGAGCTGGCTTTGGCATAATAGCCGCCATGCAGGGTTGTCGCCAGAGGATAATCATTGCGAGAGATTGCGTTGCCGGCTTTTACACCAGCAACGCAAGATTCGGAGAACAGGTATCAGAACAATCGGTAGCCATAACCCCAAAGGATCACGGTTAACGCCAGCAAAACTTCCAGCACCAGTACGCCGATTGCCAACGTTGAACTGGAAAAACTCAGCCCCTCTTCCTTGTTAATACTCAGGAATGTTGGGATACCGATATAGAGCAGATAACCGGTGTAGAACAGCGCCACCGTGCCCACCAACACACACAACCATACCAGCGGGTAAAGCGCCACAATGCCGCTCAGAAACAGCGGCGTCGCGACATAACCGGCAAAGACCATACAGCGCCCCAGTGATGGCCGTTGCGGGTAGCCGCGCGCCATCCACCAGATCACGCGCCCCATCACCGCTACGCCCGCCAACATCAGGGCATAGAACAGCACCGCCAGAGAGAAACCGGTCACCCATGACAACGTCACGACACTGTTCTCGCCGAAATTCCAGCCGATTTGCGTGGTGCCAATAAAGGCGCAAATCACCGGAATAGCGGCCATGATTAATACATGGTGAGTGTAATGATGCGAAATGGTTTCGTTTTCACCTCTGATAACCTGCATTTCACGATCGGGATGGGAAAGAAGTCCCCAGACATGGTTCATAACGCCCCCTTGCTGAATGCCCGGACATCGACACTTCCAGTATAATTCACTATTTCGCTTATTTTATGTACAACTCAAAAAATGCTGCCGCGGCAAAGTACGCTCTTCTTCCGGCGCGAGTGCGATATCAGGTGTATGCTTACAGGCGTTTTACCGGGAGGACGTAAACACAATGGATATCAATAATCTGATTAGCCAGTATGGCTACGCCGCGCTGGTGATTGGCAGCATTGCCGAAGGCGAAACCATTACCCTGCTGGGCGGGGTAGCCGCACATCAAGGGTTACTGCGTTTCCCACTGGTGGTGCTGTCCGTTGCGCTGGGGGGGATGATTGGCGACCAGTTGCTCTATTTGCTGGGCAGGCGTTATGGCATGAAGATCCTGCGGCGTTTTTCCCGCCACCGCGCGAAGATCCATCAGGCGCAAACACTCATTCGCCGCCACCCTTACCTGTTTGTGATTGGCTCGCGATTTATGTACGGCTTTCGCATTATCGGCCCGTTATTGATTGGCACCAGCCATCTGCGGCCGAAAATTTTCCTGCCGCTGAACATCATTGGCGCTATCGTTTGGGCGCTCATCTTCACTACGCTTGGATATATTGGCGGCGAAGTGATTGGTCCGTGGCTGCACCAGTTCGACCAGCATGTGAAACGCTGGATTTGGCTGGTTATCGCGGTGGTGCTGGTTGTGTGCCTGCGTGGCTGGCTCCGGCATCGTCGGAAAAAACGCCAGAGCCGCTCCGCAGAGAAGGACTAGCCGGTTTTCGGTTTAAACTGCGGGTTCGCCAGCATAAAGCCACCATCAATAATCATCGATTGACCGGTGGTGTAGCTGGCATCATCAGAACAGAGCCAGGCAACCATGCTGGCAATCTCTCGGGTTCTTCCCGGTCGCGCCAGCGGAATGTCGGGCATTGAACCCGGTGTGGCATCTTCATCGCGCATGTTGTTCATCGGCGTGGCTATCGCGCCGGGTGCAACGGCATTGACCAGGATGTTATGCTCAATCAACTCCAGCGCCATGGATTTGGTTAACCCTCCCAGCGCATGTTTGGCCGCAGTATAGGCGCTGGCTTCCGGTAATGGCGTGTGCTCGTGTACCGAGGTAATGTTCACAATGCGCCCGCCCTGCCCCTGTTTAACCATCTGCCGGGCGGCGATTTGTGAGCAAAGAAACGCGCCATCGACATCCACGGTAAAAATGGTGCGCCACTCTTCAAATTTCACGTCAAGAAACGGCGCTTTGCTCATGGCTCCGGCGTTATTCACCAGCGCGTCGATACGCCCGAAGCGGGCAATCAGCGAATCAATCGCCTGCGCTCCTTGCGGTAACTGGCTGAGATCCAGCTGAATGGTCTCCGCACGTCGCCCCCGTTTTTCAACGTGCCGGGCCGTCTCTTTTGCGCCTTGTTCATCGGAATGCCAGGTGATACCGATATCAAACCCCTGCTCCGCCAGCATCAGCGCACATTGCTTGCCGATACCGGAATCTGCTGCAGTAACAATTGCGACTTTCGTTGCTGTCATGTTTCACCCTCCGGTTAACGTATGAACAGCTAAGTATAGAAAAAAGGCAGGATGCTGAGAGATTGCCTAAGCTTTGCACTACCTGAACAGCCGGAAGGACGAGGAAAATGTTAAAGATTTTACTTTGGGTGATCCTGATTATCTTCTTGATTGGTTTGTTGGTAGTGACGGGCGTGTTTAAGATGATTTTTTGAGGGCGAACCGGGTGCGCTCATGCACACCCGGGCATTGCAGGTTATTTGCCCTGCGCACTGTAATTGATCGGCACCCAGCGGTATCCCTCTTCGGCTTTCATCACCTTACCAAGGCCGGGGAAGGCAATGTGCGCTGCAGCTATCCAGTCACCTTCGCGGGCGGCCTGAGCCAGCACGTTCTCCCGCGTCGCCACCGCCTGCTGACGATTGACGTCAAAATGGATCGCCACCTCAGGCTGAGGTAACTGCACCGGGTGTGCGTGAATAATATCGCCCCACAGCAGCAGTGTTTTACCCGCGTGGCTGACACGGTAGATCACGCTGCCGGGCGTATGACCCGCGGCGGGAATAGCATCAATGCCAGGCATAATCTGTACCGGGGCGTGGAAGGGACTGAGCTTACCGGCATCAATCACCGGACGCAGCGAACGCTCAGACTCGGCAAAAGTGTGGCGCTGCCCCTCTTCCACATCGCGTTGATGTGCGGGGTTGAGCCAGAAATCCACATCGCGCTGATCCACACGCACGGTGGCATTCGGGAAGACGGGTTTGCCCTCACGCTGTACACCCCCGGAGTGATCTGCATGGATATGGGTCAGCAGCACCGTATCGATAGCCTGTGGATCGATACCTGCTGCCCGCAGGTTCTCCGGCAGGTGACCGCCCGCGTCGCCAAATAATGGCCCGGCGCCAGCATCCACCAGGATCAGTTGCTTACCGGTGTTGATCACAAATGCGTTGATGGAGGTTTCTGCGTTTACCGGCAGGTTTGCCTGCGCCATCCGCGCTTTCAGTTTTTCCGGCGTAATAGGGGTGAGCAATTTATCAAACGGCACAGCTACGGTGCCGTCAGAAACGGCGGTGATTTGCCAGTCGCCCAACGCCATGCGGTAATAGCCCGGTGCCTGCGCCTGCTGCGTCGACAGCGGTGTCGCGAGCGCGTTGAGACTTGCCCCAGAGACCAGCAGCGCCAGTAATAATGGATAATATTTCATTGTCTGCTCCGATAGTTTCAGTTGCGCCAGTATCCCGCCGCCGCTACTATCATTCCAATTGATTGGAGCAATAATGACTATCAAAGAGAATGATTTTCGCAAGATCGATCTTAACCTGTTGATCGCCTTTGCGGTGCTGTTTCGCGAACAGAGTGTCTCTGCGGCGGCGGATAAACTGCACCTCGGTCAGCCCGCGGTCAGCGGTGTACTTTCACGCCTGCGCACCCTGTTCGACGATCCTTTGTTTATCCGCAGTGGCCATCGCATGCAGCCCACCGCCCGCGCGGAAGAGTTGCATACCGGGTTGTTGCCCCTGCTGGAGCAATTACAGAGCACGCTGTTTCAGCAAACAGCGTTCGATCCCCGTACTGTCACTGTGTCGCTGACGCTGGGTATGGCTGATTGGGTTGAGATGTGGCTTATGCCGCAGCTGATACCGGCGTTACAGCAGGCCGCACCAGGTATGCGCCTGAGTGTGATTGCCAGCGATCCGTTTAGCGATGCTACGCGGCTGGAAGGCGGGGAAATGGATATGGCAATAAGCGTCGCCACGGACGGACCACGCTGGCTGGAACGGGAAATTCTGACAACCATGTCGTTTGTCACACTCTGGCATCCCCAGCAGTTAACGTTAACCACGCCGCTGGATATCGACAGCTTTGCTGCACAGCCCCATCTGATGGTCAGCTACCGGGAAGCCACCGGCAGCCATTTTGATGCGCTGCTGGCTAAAACCGGCCACCAGCGTCGTATCCATTACACGACGCCACATTTCGCTGCGCTGCCAGGATTGCTGGCGACGATGCCTGCGCTGGCTACGGTGCCCTCGGGCCTTGCCGCAGAATGGCAACGTACGCACGGTCTGATGGCGAGTCCGGTACCGCTGGAAGCGGAACCGATAGACGTGGCGCTGCTGTGGCACCAGCGCCACAGCAGCGATCCGGCAGTGATGTGGCTGAAAACCTTTATCACTGACTTGTTGATGTAACAACCGTGCCCGGCGTATCAACACCGGGCATGTTCCGCTTACTTCAGGCTTTCTCCATTGCTGGTGATCACATCGCGGTACCAATAAAAGCTTTTCTTGCGACTGCGTGCCAGCGTACCGTTACCGCTATCATCACGATCGACATAGATAAAACCGTAGCGTTTGGAGATTTCAGCTTTCGACGCGCTCACCAGGTCGATCGGCCCCCAACTGGTGTAACCCATTACCTCAACGCCGTCCTCAATCGCCTCGCGTACTTGTACGAGGTGATCGTTCAGATAATCGATACGGTAGTCGTCGTTAATACTGCCATCTGCTTCAACCTTATCTTTCGCGCCAAGCCCGTTTTCTACAATAAACAGTGGCTTCTGCCAACGATCCCACAGCATATTCAGCAGCGTGCGCAAACCGAGGGGATCGATCTGCCAGCCCCATTCTGAACTTGCCAGATGCGGGTTCTGCACCATGCTGAGAATGTTGCCGCGCGCTTTCTGATTCAGCTCTTCATCCGTCGTGACACATCCGGTCATGTAGTAGCTGAAGGAGATAAAATCGACGGTCGATTTTAGCGCGTCGCGGTCAGCATCCGTGATCTCAATGCTGATGCCATTGTCGCGGAAGTAGCGCAGCATATAGCCCGGGTACGCGCCACGGCACTGAACATCGCCAAAGAACTCCCAACTACGGTTCTGCTGCAGCGTTTCGAAGATGTCTTCCGGCTTGCAGGTCAGCGGATACATCAGCCCCCCCAACAGCATATTGCCGATTTTCCCGTCAGGGATTATGTCGTGGCAGGCTTTTACCGCCAGCGCACTGGCGACCAGTTGATGATGAATTGCCTGGAAGACGTCTGCTTTGCTGCTGTTTTCGGGTAACCCCACACCGGTCATCGGTGCATGCAACGACATATTGATTTCGTTAAAGGTCAGCCATAGCTTGACCTTGTGCTGATAACGGGTGAACACTGTACGCGCATAGTGTTCAAAGAAGGCAATGGTTCTACGATTGCCCCAGCCGCCATACTGTTTCACCAGCCCCCACGGCATTTCGTAATGTGAGAGTGTGACCAGCGGTGTAATGCCATGTTTCGCTAATTCATCAAACAGCTTGTCATAAAAGGCCAACCCGGCTTCGTTAGGTGTGCTTTCATCGCCGTTGGGAAAAATACGCGTCCAGGCAATCGACACTCGCAGGCAGCTAAACCCCATCTCTGCAAAAAGCGCGATATCTTCTGGATAGCGATGATAGAAGTCGATAGAGACATCTTTCAGGGCGCTGTCGCCCGGCACACGTTCAACCACATCGCCGAATACCCCTTTCGGCTGCACGTCGGAGGTGGAAAGCCCCTTCCCGTCTTCCAGATACGCGCCTTCGACCTGATTTGCGGCAATCGCGCCGCCCCATAAAAATGTTTTCGGAAACGATTTCATTGCTGGCTCCTTTGATTAACGGGCGACCGCCAGCAGCGGCATCCCGGCTTGAACTGAGGTTGACGCGACGGTGCTGATGCTCCCGAAGCTGTCGCTGTTACTGATAATAATCGGCGTGGCAAGATCGAACCCGGCGGCAATTATCGCAGCGCGGTCGAACTCCAGCAGCAGGTCGCCCGGCTGCACGTTGTCCCCCACCCGGACATGGGCAGTGAAGAGTTTTCCATCCAGCTTGACCGTGTCGATGCCGACATGAATCAATATTTCAATGCCGCTGTCGCTGAGCAGACCAATGGCATGTTTAGTTTCAAACAGTGAGGCGACTTGTCCGGCAAACGGTGCAATCACTCGCCCCTCCTGCGGAATGATGGCCACGCCCTGGCCTAACAGACCGCTGGCGAAGGTGCTGTCTGGCACCTGGTCCAACGCCAGCACGGTGCCGCTCATCGGCGCAAGCAGTGCGTTATCATCAGTGGCGGCGACCATTTGCGGCTGATCACGTTCGGTGGACACCTTCGGTAACCCGGCAATAAATGTCAGAACGCAGGACAACACCAGTGCGATAACGCTGCCGAGGATTCCGCCCCACAACGTCGCATCTACGCCGCCTGGCGGAATCATCTGCGCAAAGGTGAAGATATTCCCGAAACCGAAGGAGTAGACATGCGTGCCGCTAAAGCCGACGATCGCGCCGCCCAATGCCCCGGCCACACAGCCGAAAATAAAGGGTCGGCGCAGCGGTAATGTCAGACCGTAAACGGCCGGTTCAGTGATGCCGAAGATACCTGCCGCAATTGAGGAGCCCGCCAGCGCTTTTTGCCGACCGTCGCGGGTGCGCAGGAAGATACCCATCGTTGCGCCCACCTGCCCAAATACCGCAGGTAACAGGATGGGCAACATCGTATCCTGCCCCAGGACCGCAATGTTATTGATCATCAGCGGCACCAGCCCCCAGTGCAGACCGAAAATCACGCAAACCTGCCACAACGCACCCAGTGCTGCGCCAGCCGCCCACGGTGCCCATGTGTAGATGGTTTGATAACCGAAAGCCAGCATCTGGCTCAGCCAGGTCGCCACCGGGCCGATGATCAGAAACGTCAGCGGTACGGTGATGGCAATACACAGCAGCGGTGCAATAAAGTTTTTGACGGCGGAGTGTAAAAAGCGATTCCCCTGTTTCTCCAGCCAGCAACTTACCCAGGCAGCAAGAATAATCGGGATCACGGAGCCGCTGTAATTCAGAAACGTCACGGGGATACCGAGAAAGCTTTCACTGACCGCATCAGCCCCCTGACTGGCGTTAAAGGCGCTGAGCATCAGCGGATGCGTTAATGCGCCACCAATCACCAGAGTGGTAAAAGGATTACCGCCGAATTTTTTACCCGCGGTGTAGCCCAACACTAATGGCAGGAAGAAAAAGAGTGCATCACTGGCGGCGAACCAGATTTTGTACGTTCCGCTTTCGGCGGTGAGCCAACCGCATACTATCGCCAGCGACAATAATCCCTTGAGGATCCCCGACGCAGCCAGAATGCCAATAAACGGCGTAAAAATGCCGGAGACGATGTCGATCAATCGCCCGAACAGGTTGTCTTTCTCGTCAGAGGTCGCAGCGGGCGTGTCGTCTGTTATCCCGGCTTCGTTGCGCACCGCCTGCCAGACATCGTGGACATGGTTGCCGATGACCACCTGAAACTGCCCACCGCTTTCGACGACCATGATCACGCCAGGGTTGGCTTTCAATCCTTCGGCATCGGCTTTTTTCATCTCTTTTAATTTAAAGCGCAACCGCGTAGCGCAGTGCACCAGACTGTTGATGTTTTCCTTGCCACCAACGTGGCTCAGAATCTCTTTCGCCAGCGCTTGATATTCCATGCTGTGTTCCTTGCTTCATGCCCGAGGGCGGTGACTGAGTAAAAAAAAACCTGAGACCGGCACCTCACGGTACCGAACTCAGGTTTTGCCTGCGTTGTATCACGCAGTAACAATCCAGGTAATGCCAGAACGCGAGGCGTAGCCCTAGCGCCGATCTTTTCTCACTCGCTCAATATGGATGGCGAGAAACATAATTTCCTCTGTGGTCAACTCACGCTGATAGGTGCTGACCAGATGACGAGCCACCTTTTCCGCACACTGCCATGCCAGGTTGTAGTTCTCTTTGACCGCCTGGTGCAGGGAGAGATCGTCATCTTCCACAACCGTGCGGCTCAGCATACGCTGAGAGAAAAACTTCAGATGTGTCACAAATCGGTGATAGCTAAGGGATTCCTCATCGTATTCCTGCTTTAACTGATACTTCACGATATGCAGAATCTCCTGCATCACTTTGGTGATATGCATCACTTCCGGCATTTCGCTGTTCAGTTGCGCGGTCACCAGATGCAGGGCAATAAAACCCGCCTCATCTTCGTCTAACTCCACCCCAAGGCGTTTGGCGAGGATTGCCCGTGCTTCCTGGCCCAACTGAAATTCTTTTGGGTAAAGACGCTTAATCTCCCACAGCAGCACATTGCGGATCACCGCCCCTTTTTTCTGCCGCTCAATGGCAAAGAAACAGTGATCGGTCAGGGTGATGTAAAGGCTCTCCTGCAACTTGCCAAGCCGCTCGCGCGCCAGTTCAATAATGCGATCGCAAGCGGTCATCACCTCCAGCGGGATCTGACTCAGCAGTTCACCAAGGCGACGCACCAACTCATCGCTTTGCAGTGCAAACACCTTTTCGATACAGCGTTCGTCCAGAGGATCGCCGGGACGTTTCTGAAAGGCGATTCCTCTGCCCATCACCACCTGCTCGCGTTGGTGCTCGTCCAGCACTACCACGACGTTGTTGTTTAATACTTTGGCGATCTTCATCACGACCCCAGAAACAAAAAAACCTGATCTCCGACAGAAGCCAGATAATCAGGTTTAGCCTGCTTTCGCAGTAACAATCCACCTGAGCACTCTACCAGCTTCCCCACGGCGAACAACGAGACAGAAAACAAACTGTGATCGTCGTCTCAGCCAGGCGCTTAACGAAAAAGCGCTTTGTATTGTGATTCATACTGAGGTGCATCCCACTCACCATCCAATAGTGTCCAGGTGATATAACCCTTATTCAACCAGCCGGTATCGGTGTCTGCTTCTGTCGGCATCAGCACTTTCTCGCTCATAACCTGCTGTGCGCGGCCATCATCGAGTAACTTGTAATAGTGCTGTGGCGCAGGGAAACGTTCGTTGCCAATGTACTTCTCTCCCTTGATGGCGCTTTTCACCAGTGGCGGGTAGTTAATACTGAGTCCTGACCCTACAGGCAGTACAGGCTGCCCCGGTTGCCACTTGCTGTGCAGCCTGTCCACGAGTGAAACCAGATAGTCAACAGATTCTGGCCAATATTGATGTGTGCTGGGCCAGCCTGCTTTCATCTCTTCAGCTGTGAACAGATAGCCGATGCTGGCGGCAATGGCCGGAAAGCCATAACGTACCGCACGGGCCGCTGCGCCGACGGTACCGGAATTGAGTTGCGCCACCCCGGTGTTCGGACCGTCGTTAACGCCGGAAATTACCAGGTCTGGCGGTATATCCCGGAGTACGCCAAGCAGGCCGAAATCCAGTGAATCTGCGGGTGTGCCAGGGAAGCAATAGCGTTTTTCCGCCACCTTCTTCACGTCAAAAATTTTGTTGGGCTTAAAGGTAATTGCCGAACCAATTCCGCTCTGATTAGTAGTGGGCGCCACCATCCATACGTCGTACCCTTTGGCGGCGAGCTTCTCCTGCAAAGAAGTGGTGCCTGGCGATTCGCATCCGTCGTCGTTAACCAACAGAATGCGCATCGCCTGTTCGGCAGCCTGCGTATGCGCCGCAGTGAGCGAAGTGAGTAGTAATGCCAGCACTGGTTTATTCATTTTAATTTTCCTTTTATTAATGCAGACCAAATTTGTATTCCATTGTCACGCCGCCACCGATCCCTTTCGAACGGTGAAATGTCCGCTTGTCGTCCGTCAGCCATGGTTTGCCATTCACCAACTTCCAGCTATAACTCGGGCCAAATCCGGCAAACAATGAGAAACCCTCGATACTTTTTGGCGTCCATGAAACATATCCGCCGTATTCCCACTGCGTTAATGACGTTGCTTGATATCGTGCTCCATAGCCATAATTGCCATAGACCCCAAAGGTAAATTCTGGCGACAGACGATATTTCCCGTATAAATACAACATCTGTTCGCCATCGTTGACATAATCATTCCCTTCCCCATCTGCCGGACTATTAAATGCCCCGCGAGTATTTTTCCCCATATGCCAGTAAAAATTCCCCAGACCATTTTCAAGATGGGCGTTTGTTTTTGACCAGGCTATTCCGGATTCAATCTGCTGATATTGATAACCCAGTAGCGCGAAAAAATGTTGAGCGTCATGTGTAAAACCGCGAGCGCCCTCCCATTCATCCAGCCCGCGATTGTAATACCAGGCACTGCGTAATAAGATATTTTCCTTTTTACCGAGCGGCACGGTAAATTGCGTCTCCAGCCCCTGACGCAACAGATAATGATGGCTTTCACCGGCAACCCAGGTCACCCGGGAATATTTCGTTGGGCTCCAGCTCATTTCTCCGGTGACGATATAATCGATAGGTTTATTACTCTTCAGCGTATAAAAGCCTCGCTTTTCCGGTTCATCGCGTTCGGAAAAACGCGTGACCCAGGCACCGCGAGCCGACAGCGTCCCCCAGCCTGTTTCCGCGCGGATACCCTGCCAGGTACTCGGGGCTGCGCGACTACGAGTGACGTTGAGCACGCCGAACTTATACAACTGTTGCCAACCGGCGAACAGCCTGGCGTAGGCATCGCCCTCTTCCCATTTCACCTTTGCATAGAGTTGGCCTATCTTGTTGAACCCTTCCGCATGGCCGTTTTTATCGCGCAGCAGGTCTCTGCCGGCGAAGTCATCGTTAGCGTACAGCTTCGCCACGCTGTACCAGGATGCATCAACGCCGACAGTTTCCTGATACCAGCCGCTTTGGTAATCCAGCAACGCACCTTGCGCCCAGGCATTTTGTTCGCCGATACCGGCCTGCTCTTGCTGGTCGTTGGTGCTTAACATCCAGACATTTTTCAACGTCACCGTAAACTGACTATCTTCAAGAAATCCCTGGGTGGCGACAGGAAAGGCATTAGCGGAAATTGCTGCGCAACTCCAGCCGGAAATAAAAACCAGAGGTAATGTTAATTTAAATAGCGTCATACTGTTCATTCCATTTTATATTCAGACCACAGGTACGCCGTCGAATTACTTTCGACACCCGTGACTGATCAGTATTTATTTAAACAGTTCACATAAACGTTTCTATTAATCAGGCCATTAAAAAGACAAAAACCCAAACCCATAATTCGCCAGACTATGAATTATGATGGTTTAGGTTTTGCCTGTATAACAGTAACAATCCTGATGTGCTGCGCGGATATAAATAACACGCCGCACACCAATCTACCAGAGGCTTATTTTACAAATCGGCAGAAACGTGATTTAGCTCGCGAGAAATTTCTTCTGCAATTTCAGCAGATGTTTTACAGGTTCGAATAATAGAAAATAGATGTCCTGCTTCTATATATTCTTTACGCAAATAACCCAGCCACTGTTTAATACGTGCGACATGATATAAGCCCGTATCGCCCTGTTTTTCCAGCTGGACATATTTCGCCAATAAAGCAACGACCTGCGGCCATGGCATGCGAGGTTCGTTGTACTTAATCACCCGGCTGAGGTTCGGTACATTCAGTGCACCGCGCCCAATCATCACCGCATCGCACCCGGTGACTGCCATGCAATCCTGCGCGCTTTGCCAGTCCCAGATTTCACCATTGGCCACCACGGGAATAGACAATCGCTGGCGGATGTCACTGATTGCCTGCCAGTTAATGCGCTCTGCTTTATAACCATCTTCTTTGGTGCGGCCATGCACCACCAGTTCTGTCGCACCGGCCTGTTGCACCGCATCGGAAATCTCAAACTGGCGCGCGGGGCTGTCCCACCCCAGACGCACTTTTACCGTGACCGGCAGATGAGCAGGAACGGCCTCGCGCATTGCTTTCGCGCCGCGATAGATCAGCTCGGGATCTTTCAACAGCGTCGCGCCACCACCGCTGCCATTAACCAGCTTCGACGGACAGCCGCAGTTCAGATCCACGCCCCATGACCCGAGTTCAACCGCCCGAGCGGCGTTCTCCGCCAGCCACTGCGGGTATTGCCCCAGTAGCTGTACACGCACCAACGTACCGGAAGGCGTGCGGCTTTGTCGGTGCAGTTCAGGGCAGATTTTATAAAATGATTTTACCGGCAGCAGTTGATCCACCACCCGCAAAAACTCGGTGATGCAATGATCGTAATCGTTAACCCCGGTAAGCAGCTCGCGCACCAGCGAATCGAGCACACCTTCCATTGGCGCCAGTAATACACGCATAAATCACCCCAAAAAAATGAGGCGCCATAGTAGCGCCTCTGTCACGGCGTGGAAAGTGCCTTTATCGGGCGGAAAAACTACACTTGCCGGTAGCCCGCGGGGAAAATCTTGTGGGAATGCATAACGTTCCAGAATGGAATGTTTGGTATGCTCACAATTCATGATGTGATCAGTAGCACGTTTTTAGCTTTAATTGTATGATGAATGCGTTTCAGCAAGGGCTTTCACCATGAGTAAATCATTGAATATTATCTGGCAATATCTGCGTGCTTTTGTACTTATCTACGCCTGCCTGTACGCAGGGATCTATATCGCGTCACTTCTGCCCATCACGATTCCCGGCAGCATTATCGGTATGTTGATCATGTTCGTACTGCTGGCGCTACAAATCCTGCCCGCGAAGTGGGTCAATCCGGGCTGCTATCTCTTGATCCGTTATATGGCGCTGCTGTTTGTGCCTATCGGGGTTGGCGTGATGCAGTATTACGACCTGCTACGCGCGCAATTTGGTCCCATTATTGTTTCCTGCGCAGTCAGTACGGTGATTGTATTTCTGGTGGTGAGCTGGAGCACTCATCTGGCGCATGGTGAACGTAAAATCGCCGGGCAAGAAGGTGATAAAGAATGATGACGTATATTTGGTGGTCGTTGCCACTGACGCTGGCGGTCTTTTTTGCCGCCCGAAAACTTGCCGCGCGTTTCAAAATGCCGCTGCTGAACCCGCTGCTTGTCGCCATGGTGGTGATCATTCCCATCCTGCTGCTAACCGGTATCCCTTACGATCACTACTTTCAGGGCAGCAAAATCCTCAACGATCTGCTGCAACCTGCGGTGGTCGCACTGGCCTTCCCGCTTTATGAGCAGTTGCACCAGATCCGTGCGCGCTGGAAATCGATTATCACCATCTGCTTTTGCGGTAGCCTGGTGGCAATGATTTCCGGTACCGCCATCGCCCTGCTGATGGGGGCAACGCCGGAAATCGCCGCATCGGTGTTGCCAAAATCCGTCACGACACCGATTGCGATGGCCGTGGGGGGCAGCATCGGTGGCATTCCCGCCATCAGCGCCGTCTGCGTGATTTTCGTTGGCGTGCTGGGAGCGGTCTTCGGTCATACTTTTCTCAATCTTATGCGCATACATACCAAATCCGCCCGCGGGCTGGCGATGGGTACGGCTTCGCATGCGCTGGGCACCGCCCGCTGCGCCGAAGTGGATTATCAGGAAGGGGCATTCAGTTCACTGGCATTAGTGATCTGTGGGATTATTACTTCGCTGGTGGCTCCGTTTCTGTTTCCATTGATCATGGCTGTATTGCGATAAACTTTGCGATTGGTCGCGCAATTTTAATTTCAGTTTCATAAGTTGCACATGCAATGTGATAAAAATCACACATAATCACCCTGTTGCCCCGTAAACTACGGTTCCAATACACGATTATGAGGTAACGCCATGCATTCACGTTTTCACACTGCGTTTTCCGGGCTTGCGGGAGATTTGCAAACCGCGCTGGCGCCTCTGCTGGCGGATGAGCACTTCCCCGCTATGCTGAGCGCGGCGCAGGTGGCGACTTTGCGTAGCGCCACCGGCATGGATGAAGATACACTGGCCTTTGCGCTGTTACCGCTTGCAGCGGCCTGCGCCCGCACCGATTTGTCGCATTTCAATGTTGGCGCTATTGCCCGTGGCGTCAGTGGCATCTGGTACTTTGGCGCCAATATGGAGTTCCGCGGTGCAACGATGCAACAAACCGTACACGCCGAGCAGAGCGCCATCAGCCATGCCTGGCTTCGCGGCGAAAAAGCCCTCTCTTCCGTCACCGTGAACTACACTCCTTGCGGGCATTGCCGCCAGTTTATGAATGAACTGAACAGCGGGCTGACCCTGCGCATTAACCTGCCGGGACGCGCCCCCCATACGCTGGGCGATTACCTGCCGGACGCTTTTGGCCCAAAAGACTTGGAGATCAAAACGTTATTGATGGACGAGCAGAACCATGGTTTTGCTGTGAGCGGAGAACCGTTAGCACAAGCAGCGATCAGCGCAGCGAACCGCAGCCACTCCCCTTACACGCATTCTCCTTCCGGGGTTGCGCTCGAATGTCGTGATGGGCGTATTTTCTGCGGCAGTTATGCGGAAAATGCCGCTTTCAACCCGACACTGCCACCGTTGCAGGGCGCACTAAACTTGCTCAATCTGAGTGGTTTTGATTACGCAGATATTCAACGCGCGCTGCTCGCTGAACGCGCTGATGCGCCACTCACACAGTGGGATGCAACCGTCGCCACGCTGCGTGCATTGGGCTGCCAGCACACCGACCGCGTACTGCTTGCATAATGTCTGTCACTGCGGGTTCACGCCCGCAGTGATGAAAAAGCCCGCAATTGAACCTCTGTTTCTTGCGCTTGCCGGACGGGTAAAGTAGCCTGAGTTAAATTTCAAACCTGTACCGAGTCTCCTGCATGTTAAAGCGTTTGCTATACAGCCTGTTAGTCCTGATCGGCTTACTGCTGTTAACGGCGCTGGGTCTTGATCGCTGGATGAGCTGGAAAACCTCGCCCTATATCTATGACGATTTGCAGGATCTGCCCTGGCGGCAGGTGGGCGTTGTGCTTGGCACCGCGAAATACTACCGCACGGGTGTTATCAATCAATATTACCGTTACCGTATTCAGGGCGCGCTGAACGCCTATAACAGCGGTAAGGTCAACTACCTGTTGCTCAGCGGCGATAACGCGATGCAAAGCTATAATGAGCCGATGACCATGCGTAAAGATTTGATTGCCGCGGGTGTCGATCCCTCCGACATCGTGCTCGACTATGCTGGTTTTCGCACCCTCGATTCGATTGTCCGTACGCGTAAGGTCTTTGATACCAACGATTTCATCATTATCACCCAGCGTTTCCACTGTGAGCGTGCGCTGTTTATCGCCCAGCATATGGGGATCCAGGCGCAGTGTTACGCCGTGCCATCGCCAAAAGATATGTGGAGCGTTCGGGTGCGGGAATTCGGTGCGCGGCTCGGCACCATCGCGGATCTCTATATGTTCAAGCGCGAGCCACGATTTTTAGGCCCGCTGGTCCCCATTCCATCCTTGCAGGAAGTGCCTGATAATGCGCAAGGTTACCCGGCCGTCACCGCCGGGCAACTGTTTGAGATGCAAAAGAAAGGGAAAAACTGATCCGGCGTCAGTACGCCGACACATTGCGGTTGGCGCTCTTCACGGGTCTGATAAGGGTAAAATCCCGCGCCCTAAACGCACGGTGATCGATAACCTCCTCCTCGTTCCTGTCAAGCGTCCATAAACCGCTCAGCGCATTAAAGGAGAATATCGTCTCCCCCTCCGGCGTATCGACAAGGTACTCGCCGGTTTTTAAATACCCCGCCGAGCAATGAATACGGGCTGGCGCTGCGTTCTTCATTTTGAATTCGATTTTGCGAAAACCGGTAGGCACCGTGCAAAAACAGTAAAACGGCAGGGAGGTGACCTTGATATCGCCGGGAGTGGCAACCACTTCGCCATCGCGCAGTAATTCAATGCCCTTAAGGCAGAAATTCACATGGTTGGTTTTTTCGTGCGGAAGGTGATCAACTTTAAAATACACAACATTCATAGGCGCCCCTCTGAGCTGCAGATACTAATTTCAGAGATTTACCTTTCAAGCGTAAGTACCGACGGAGCGGAAGGCATTCAGAATTGACTTAATTGTTAAATCTGCCGGCTAATTGCGCACGCTCCGGGACGAAATTTGCAAGCGTATAAAAAACTATCGCGCAGAGCACAAAAGCGTTTAAAAGCGGCTGCGCGAAGTCTCTTAAAGGGTGTCAGGCGACTTTGTCTTCACAGCGGTGCAAACTGCGCTCCAGGTCATAGATCAGGCTCTTGACCATTTCCGGTGTCAGGCTAAAAAATTGCGAATCAAAAGTTGTCGCGCCAGGTCCATAAGGCGACGTACTGTAGCCAAATTTGACTACCACACCATTTAAATCTTCCACCGGCCCAACCTGCCAGCCGATCACGGGAAATGCAGGAAACGCGAATTCTTTGTCCATCAGAATTACCTCATTAATGCTGTGCCTTATTTGAGCGTAGCATCGAAGCGGAAAATTTAACAAATTTGTTTGGACAAAGTTTTTTTTCGCCTCCTCCCCGTTCATACCGTATAAATGACAGGCATAAAAAAAGCCCGCTGAAACAGCGGGCTTGTTGAATATGACACGCTTATTTCTTACGCGCGTATTTCAGTGAGTCCAGCGCCACCGCAAAGATGATGATGCCGCCTTTGATGATGTACTGCCAGTACGGGTTAATACCAATATAGGTCAGACCGTAGTTGATAACGGTGAAGATAATAACACCGGTCACCACGCCCAGTACGGTACCCACACCGCCGCTGAAGGAAACGCCGCCCACCACACAGGCTGCGATAGCATCCAGCTCATACATAAAGCCGAGGTTGTTGGTCGCAGAACCGATACGGCCCGCTTCCAGCATACCGCCAAAGGCATAGAACACCCCGGACAGCGCATAAATCATCAGCAGGTTCAGCGCCACGTTCACGCCGGACACTTTCGCTGCTTCCGGGTTACCACCGATAGCGAAAATGTTTTTGCCAAAGCGGGTTTTATTCCACAGGATCCAGACAAAGACGACGGCAATTAACGCATAGAAGGTGATATACGACAGTCGGAAACCACCCAGCGCAATGAAACCCTGTGTAAAGGAGGAGAAACCACTGTCGAAGCCAGAAATCGGCGATGCACCTACAAAGTCGTAGTACAGGGAGTTGATACCGTAAACGATGATCATCGTACCCAGCGTGGTGATAAACGGTGTTACGTTCAGGTAAGCAATAACGATACCGTTCACCAGCCCGATAATCGCGCC
Organism: Kosakonia oryzendophytica; assembly: GCF_900094925.1. Taxonomy (GTDB): domain Bacteria; phylum Pseudomonadota; class Gammaproteobacteria; order Enterobacterales; family Enterobacteriaceae; genus Kosakonia; species Kosakonia oryzendophytica. The sequence goes on from NZ_FMAY01000001.1 coordinate 269,261, forward strand.
AATGGCGCAAACAATCAGAATCACCACCGGAATCGGCATGGTGGCCATGTCCGGGAAGACTTTATTGGCGTTTTCCATGGATTGCAGCAGCGTTGCGGCAACCACCGCTGCCAGGCCCACCTGGCGCCCGGCGGAAAGGTCAGTGCCCTGTGTAACAATCAGCCCCGCCACGCCCAGCGCGATAATAATACGCACAGAAGATTGGGTCAGAATGTTACTTAAGTTCAGCAGACTTAAGAATGTGGGATCCTGGAAAATAATAATGGCCAGTAACACTAAAAGAACAACATAAATGCCGCCGTCTTTCAGATAAGTGAGAAAAGTTTTTTTATTTAACGCACTCATGAGGAGCCCCTGATCTTAAAGGTGCAAAGACGCAAGACGGAGAATTTCGTTTTGCGTTGTGGTTTTAGTGTCAACAATTCCGGAAACGAGGCCATTGCTCATTACCAGAATACGGTCAGTGATGCCTAACAGCTCAGGCATTTCAGAGGAAATAATAATGATCCCCTTATTCTTTTTCGCCAGTTCGGCAATCAACTGATAAATTTCAAATTTCGCACCAACGTCAATACCACGCGTTGGTTCATCAAGCATTAAGATTTCTGGCTGAGTTAATAACCAGCGACCGATAATGACTTTTTGCTGGTTACCACCAGACAGTGAACCAATTTGCGTACGGTGTCCTGGCGTTTTCACGCGCATTGAATCGATAACCCATTGGGTATCACTCTTCATGCGGCTATTATCCAGCAAACCGACTTTGTTCTTGTAATTCTGAATATTGGAAATCAGCGAGTTAAAACCGATATCGAGATAAGCATAAATACCGGTAGAACGACGCTCTTCGGTTACCAGAGCAAAGCCATTATTAATCGCTTCATTCGCATTATGATTATTAATTAGCTTGCCATGCAGTTTAATGGTACCGGCGGATTTCTCACGGATACCAAACAGCGTCTCGACGATATCAGTACGTTTTGCGCCAACCAGACCGGCGATACCGAGAATTTCGCCTTTGCGCAGATCAAAGGAGACATCGCGAATAGACGGCTGACGCAACGAGGTCAGGTTACGCACTTCAAGGATCGTTTCGCCTGGCTCGTTATGCTTGTCCGGGAAGCGCTGGTTCAGCGAACGTCCCACCATCATGGCGATGATCTTATCCATATCCAGCCCTTCCAGCGGCTGAGTGGCAATCCACTGGCCGTCGCGCAGGATGGTTATTTCATCGCACAGCTGGAAGATCTCTTCCATTTTATGAGAGATATAAACAATACCGCAGCCGCGATCTTTCAGCTTACGGATAATTTTAAACAGATGATTGACTTCTTTTTCCGTCAAGGACGACGTTGGTTCATCCATAATAACGATTTTGGCGTCATAGGAGAACGCTTTCGCAATTTCAATCATCTGCATTTGCGAAACAGATAATGTGCCAACGCGTGCCCGCGGGTCGATATCGATATCAAGCTCATCAAAGATAGCTTTCGTATCGCGGTACATTTTATCCTGATCGACAAACACGCCTTTAGTGGGATAACGCCCCAACCACATGTTATCCATCACGGAACGTTGCAGCACCAGGTTAAGTTCCTGGTGAACCATTGAGATACCATTTTCCAGTGCTTCTTTAGCCGAATGGAAATCGATCTCTTTCCCCTGAAAAAGGATGCTGCCGGAATCTTTTTGATAGATCCCAAAAAGACATTTTAATAACGTTGATTTACCCGCGCCGTTCTCACCCATTAATGCATGAATAGAATGAGGACGAACTTTTAAATTGACATTATCGAGTGCCTTTACGCCTGGAAAAGACTTGTTGATATTGCTCATTTCCAACAAGAATTCACCTGACGACTGAGTATTATTGCTGACCATAATTGTACCTTGTTGGCCTGGCATATCATGTTGTTATAAAAGGGCGTATTGATTAATACGCCCTGTGAAAAAAGACTAGCTAAATATTATTTACCAGTAATCTGATCAAGGTTGTCTTTATCTACACCCACGTAAGGAATACGAACAACTTTGTTGTCGATCTTCCAGTTGGTGCCATCTGCGGCGCCTTTACCTTCGGCGAGGTTTTTCGCCAGGTCGAAGCTGGCTTTCGCCTGGTTATTGGCATCGTTCAGTACGGTACCCGCCATTGCGCCGGATTTAACCAGTGCCAGGGCTTCAGGCAGCGCATCCACGCCAAATACCGGAATTGAGCTCTTGTTGTGCGCTTTCAGCGCTTCAACAGCACCCATCGCCATGGCATCGTTGTTGGCAATGACCACTTCAATTTTGTTTGCGTTCGGGCCGGAGAGCCAGGCGTCCATTTTGTCTTTCGCCTGTGCGGTATCCCACATTGCGGTATCCAACGCCAGTTGCTGCGTTTTGATGCCTTTCTCGTTCAGCTCTTTGATAACGTAAGTGGTACGTGCTTCAGCATCCGGATGGCCCGGTTCGCCTTTCAGCAGTACGAACTGGATCTGACCGTCTTTGTTCAGGTCCCAGCCCGGATTTGCCGCCCAGTGTTTGGCGATCAGGTCGCCCTGGATAACACCGGATTCTTTAGAGTCGGTACCGACGTAGTACGCTTTGTCATAGCTATCCAGCGCTTTACGGGAAGGTTCTTTGTTGAAGAATACCACCGGCACGTTCTGGCCGCGGGCTTTCTCAATAACGGTGCCTGCAGCAGCCGGGTCAACCAGGTTGATGGCCAGCGCTTTCACGCCTTTCGCCAGCAGAACGTCAATCTGATCATTCTGTTTGGATTGGTCATTCTGGGAGTCGTTCATCAGCAGCTGAACATTTGGCGCTTCTTTGGCATCTTTCTCAATCGCCTTACGCACAACGGACATAAAGTTGTCGTCATACTTATAGATGGTCACACCAATGCGGGTATCCGCTGCGTGTGCGGCTGCGCCGAAAAGCATGCTTGCCATTACAGCAGACAGAGTCAACACCTTCTTATTCATGGTATCTCCGGTTTTTTATATGCAGGGTAGTTCTTGTGAAAAATGCTCGGTGGGAAGTATGTTATTGAAACGTTACTTTCGACCGAAGTTCACTCTAAAAAATCCATTCGTCCGTGTACGGTAACGCTCCACAAATTCGCTTTCTTCGATGTGTCATGACGGCTATGCACTGCTAAAGTGAATAATCACCGTTACATCGTGTTTCAGCTTCTAAGACGCTGACATCATAGTCAGCGCCTTGTTAAGATACTGTGAATTTACTCACAGATTGAAAACGGTTACATCACCGAACATTATAAGTTAGTGATCGAAGCCACAGTTTGTCGACCAGTCACCGAATGGCGGCGCACCAGCGTGGGCATAAAACAATGAGATTCCTGCGGATCCAGCTTTCCTGCGGCACCCAGCAGCGCCAGCTCGGTCGCCAGACGCGCCATCGACGCCACCGGATAGCGTACGGTGGTAAGCTGCGGATCGGTGTAGCGCGCAATCGGGATATCATCGAAACCAATCAACGACAAATGCTGTGGCACAGCAATGCCGTTATCTTTTAGTGCAGTCAACGCACCAGCGGCCATGCTGTCGTTGTAGGCAAACACTGCCGTGAGCTGCAAATTGCGCCCCAGCAGCTCAACCATGGCCGCTTCCCCGCCCTGCATGTCCGGTGAGCCAGTGCCAACCCAGCTATCCGGTGCAGCTATTCCCTGCTCTTCCAGGGCGCGGAACCAGCCTTCGCGGCGCAAATCGTTATCTTCAATATGGTGGCTGGACGCCAGATAGCCGATGCGCTGATGACCGTGGTTAAGCAACATACGCGTTGCCATCATCGCGCCGCTGATGTTATCCAGACAGACGCAGCGATGGGCGTAACCCGGCACCAAACGGTTAATCAACACCATGCCCGGCACCTGCTCCATAAAGCCAGTCAGCTCTTCGTCACTTAACGCTTTCGAGTGAACAATCAATGCATTACAACGCTGGCGGATCAGAACCTCAATGGAGTGGCGTTCTTTTTCCGCCTCGTGATAACTGTTACCAATCAGCACATACTTTTGATGTTGCTGGGCAACGGTATCCACCGCCTTCACCAGTGCGCCGAAGAAGGCATCGGACACATCCATCACCACCACACCAATGGTATCGCTGACCTGCGTGGCCAGCGCCTGAGCGTTGGCATTCGGGCGATAGCCAAGCTGAGCGACCGCCTTCATCACCGTTTCACGCGTATCCTGACTTACCAGCGCACTGTTATTCAGCACGCGGGAGACCGTCGCGACAGAGACGCCCGCCTGACGGGCAACGTCACGAATGGTGATCATTTTTACTCACCTTTGCTGGATTGCGGCAGTTCACAGTCACCCCCTGGGTTTAGTAAGGAGGCTATTCTGTCAGTCGGCGGGAGATTGCTGCGTGAGTGACATCACATGAATGGAAACGGTTACATCCGTTTTGTTAACGATTGTGATCCAGATCGTTATCTGGATGTTCGCGCCAATGCTGTTCCCGCAGCACGTGCGGTACATTGCCGCCACAACCACTCCATCGGGCCCTGACGAAAACGCTTAAGCCACAAGAGAGAAAACAGGATATTGGCAGCCCATACCGGCGGAACAAAGGCCAGCAACTGGAGACGGTCGAACTTCATAAATAAACCGAAGTGATTAAACAAGGTAATACAGATCAACGTTTGCAAGAGGTAGTTGCTTAACGCCATGCGGCCAACGCAGGCGATCGCATTGGCCCATTTGCTGGCGCCAATCTGCGGCCAGAAGCCATACGCCAGAGCGGCATAGCCTATAGCCTGAAACGGTGCGCTCAGTTCGCGCGGTGCCTGCAAAAAAAAGGCACACCAGCGATACGACCAGCCAAGCTGCCACTGCGCGACAATCGCAGGCAGGTTGATCAGCATACCCAGCGTAATCAGCAGCGCGCCAACGCGCCGGTAATGCCGCAGGCTGAATTGCCCTTTCAACCAACCGCTGCGCATCAGCGCTGCTCCCAGCAGCATCAATCCCGCCAGTTGCCAGCCATACTGCGCGCCGAGTGCCAGCAACGCATTCGATAACATATCCGCCCGGTTGCTGATCGCTTCTATCATGCTACCGCTGGTTTTCCACCAGGCTTCATATTGCAGGTTCGCCGCATCCGGTAACCAGGAACGGTTTGGCTGACTGCCGGAAATCCCCCCCAGCAACAGCAGCACCACAATGCCCATCAGATAGAGCACAACGCCGGTATTGAACATCGTCTTCACGCTTTGCGCATCACGCACCATGCGCCAGGCTATCAACCCCACCAGCCCGTAAGCCAGAAGAATATCGCCATCCCAGAAAAAGAGGCCGTGAATAAAGCCCAGCAATACCAGCAAAGTCAGTCGTGACTGGATCCAGCGTTTACCGCGCGGCAACAACATTTGCAAACCCGCGCCAAATAAGAGGGCAAACAGCGACAGGAATTTTACTTGTGCAAAGAGATCGAGAAAGGCCCAGGTCCAGGCGTCACGTTGCGTGATCTCGCCATACCAGGCAGGGTTGGTATAGGCCGCCTTTGGTAACCCGAAGGCGGTGATATTCAGAAGCAGGATCCCAAGAATGGCGATGCCACGAACAAAATCCAGCGTGACATTGCGTTCCATGTCTCCGGCTCCCCGATAATCAGTTATGGTGGCGTACAGCGCGCAGGAACTCCTGGCGGGTATTCTGGCTCGATTTGAACAAACCGCCCAGAGAGGTAGTGGTGGTGGCGCTGGTGGCATCACGAATGCCGCGCGCTTTCACACAATAATGCACTGCATCAATGGATACCGCCACATTATTGGTGCCCAGCAGCGTTTGCAGTGCCGTGAGGATCTGTTGCGTTAAGCGTTCCTGCACCTGAGGACGCTGAGCGAAGAACTGCACAATGCGGTTAATTTTTGATAGACCAATCACCGACTCCTTCGGGATATATGCAACGGTCGCTTTCCCGTCGATGGTGACGAAGTGGTGCTCACAGGTGCTGGTCAGCGTAATATCGCGTACCGTGACCATCTCATCCACTTTCATTTTGTTTTCAATCACGGTGATCTTCGGGAAGTTGGCATAATCGAGGCCGGAGAAGATCTCATCAACATACATTTTGGCAATGCGATGCGGCGTTTCCATCAGGCTGTCATCATTCAGATCGAGGTTAAGCAGTTGCATAATCTCGGTCATGTGCCCGGCAATCAGGCGCTTGCGGGTTTCGTTGTCCGTTTCACGGACCGGCGGACGCAGCGGTGTTTCCAGGCCGCGGGCGACTAAAGCCTCATGGACGAGAGCCGCTTCTTTACTGAGTGATGACATTTTTTATTCTCCTGCAGGTGTGGCGTGCTTCGCCTTTAGCGCAGGCGAAGTGAACAATCATTGTGCGTGAGGTCGCGCACATAATCCAGTCCTGACGCCGATAATTATTGAAATTCCGCCGGCTTTCTGGGTGTCGGTTTCCACACCAGAATCCCCCCTATCAGCAAGGCGAATGCCGCCACCCCAAGTGCCGGTTCAAGACGTTGCGTCAGCCAGGTCGAGAGCGCCGACGTCATCGGCCCCACCAGTTGTCCCAGCGCATAGCCGGTGGTCAGCAACCCGGCCATGTAACGGGTGTGATCGGGGGCAAGCTCCCGACCGTACAACAGCGACAACTGTACTGCACAGAGAAAACCACCGCCCACCAGCAGCGCGCCAGTGACCAGACCGCTCATCCCTGGTAGCAGCCATGCCGCCAGCACACCCACGCCCTGTAACCACAGCACTATCGCCAGACGTTGATAGCTGTGGCCCACATGGCGCAGCAAGATGCTTAACACAATCCCCACCACCGACGCCGCGCCAAATACCGGCCAGACAAACTGGGCGAATAAACTGCCAGGGAAACGCAGCGCCGCCATTTGCGAAAGAAATGTCGCGGGCAGGATATAACCAAATCCGGCGAGGCTATAGCTCCATACCAGCCGTATAAGATCCGACGTCAGGTGCAACGGTTGCGCTTTTACGCCAGGCCGATGCCACTCCCCCGGTCGCGGCAGATAACGCGCGATAAATGCCACCAGTAACAGCGCGAGTACGCCATAGACCTGCCATGCGGATGCCGCGGTCAGTCCTTTGGCCTGGATCGCCACCGCCAACAGACCGCTCAAAGCGATACCCGCGCCCGGCCCGGCAAACACAGCGGCACTCAAGCCCGGCCGCCCGGCATGTGCCAGACGTTCGTTGCTCCAGGCGGCGATCAGCACCATCGCCCAGCCGCTCATTGCGCCGATCACCAGCCGTAATGCGCCGTGCAGCAGTGCGTTATCGGCAATAGATGACAAGAATGTCAGCGCCACCGCACCGCCAATGCCAGCATACAGGCGCAACTCAATATGCTGCCTGGCACGCATCGCATCCCATGCACCCAACAGATAACCGAGATAGTTGATAGCAGCGACCAGTCCGGCACTGGTCAATGTGAGCTGACCATCGCGGATCATTAACGGTACCTGCGGCGTAAAGGCAAAACGCCCGATTCCCATTGCCACCACCAGCACAATAAACCCGCAAAGCGCAACTTTGCGTGCCATGAGCACCCCATTTGTTAAAGTAAAGTTATGTTTATGATGCAATATGTGGCATTTATGCGGAAGTGAAAGTTACTCACAGGGCAATGAATAATCTGTATTATTAAGAATGTCACCCATCTCCCCCCGAAATGACTGAGGAGCCCTGCATGGAATTGCTCGAAGAGCACCGCTGTTTTGAAGGCTGGCAACAGCGCTGGCGCCACGACTCCGCCGTACTCAACTGTACGATGACCTTTAGCATTTTTTTACCGCCACAGCGTACAGCAACGGCGCCACCCGTCCTGTATTGGCTCTCCGGCCTGACCTGCAATGATGAGAATTTCACCACCAAAGCAGGGGCACAACGCGTAGCGGCCGAGCTGGGCATTGTGCTGGTGATGCCGGATACCAGTCCGCGCGGCGACGCGGTGGCCGATGCCGACAGCTACGATTTAGGCAAAGGCGCCGGGTTCTACCTCAACGCCACGCAGCAGCCCTGGGCTGCCCATTACCGGATGTATGACTATCTGCGAGATGAGCTGCCGGCGCTGATCGCTGCGGAATTTAAGGTCAGTTCACGTTGTGCGATCAGCGGTCACTCTATGGGCGGCCACGGCGCGCTGATCATGGCGTTGAAAAACCCGGGTCGTTACACCAGTGTCTCTGCTTTTGCGCCTATCGTTAACCCGTTGCAGGTTCCCTGGGGGCAAAAAGCATTTACGGCTTATCTTGGGGAAGATAGAGAACAGTGGCGAGCCTGGGACAGTTGCGTCCTGATGCTGGAAAGTGGCGAAGCGGATGCTATCCCAACGCTGATTGATCAGGGCGATAACGATCAATTCCTCGCCGATCAACTGCAACCGGCGCGGCTGGCAGAAGCGGCACGGCAAAAATCCTGGCCGCTGACGTTACGTATTCAGTCCGGCTACGATCATAGCTATTACTTTATTGCGTCGTTTATTGAAGATCATCTGCGCTTCCATGCGCAGTATCTGCTGAAGTGATCTCAGCCCCGGCGGCTTCCCACCGCCGGGTTTGCCCGTCAGAAGCGGTAATCCACGGCCATAAAGTAGCGGCGACCTTCTTCGTTGAAGCTGTAGTCGTCGCGATTCAGGTCTTTATCCCCCAGGTTCAGCACACCGGCGCGCAGTTTCACGTTCTTGCTCGCCTGCCAGGCACCGCCCGCGTTCCAGATAACATAACCGCCAGGCGTCATGCCCTGCGATACGGTACGTTTTTCACCGCTATAGTTTGCGGAGAGATAGAACGACCAGTCCTGCGTCGCTTGCCAGTCCAGCGTACCATTGGCGGTGTGGTACGGCAGATCCTGCAATGGCTTGTTGCCGCCGCCGCTGAGATCGCGACCATCGTTATAGGTGTAGTTCAGCGTCACTTTCCATGCATCGCTCAACGGCACTTTCAGTTCGGTTTCCAGCCCCTGGATCCGCGCTTTATTGATGTTGTAGTAACGGAACACCGGCACCCGTTTGCCGTTAGCATTACGCTCAAAGCCAACGAAGTTGGCGTAACCCGGCGCTTCAGTCAGGCTGGCGGTGCGACTGATATTGATCATATCCTCAATGTTATTCTGGAAGGCGGTCACGCTGCCCTGAACGTCTTCCAGCCATCCCTCTTCGCCGCTGTAGTAAAGTCCCAGTTCAAAACTTTCGCTGGTTTCCGGTTTCAGTTCCGGGCTACCCACCACGCGACAACTGCCGCGACAAGAGTTGGTCGCCCAGTCCGGGCTGAGCTGCAACAGTGATGGCGCTTTAAACGCCGTCGCCCAGCCGCCTTTGACCGTGACAGTATCGGTGGCGTTGTACACCAGGTAGGCGCGCGGGCTCCAGTGATCGCCATAGGTGTCATGATCGTCCATGCGCACGCCGGTGGTGAGCGCCAGCGGTTCGACAATACGCCACTCATCTTCCACAAACAGCGCGTACTGGTTGGCTGAGGTTTTGCTACTGCTTCCCCCCGTCAGGTTGACTGGATCCTGTAATTTGTCGTGTCGCCATTCGCCGCCGACAGTGACCAGCTGATTGATGGCACCAAGCGGCAGCACATACTTGCCATCGAGGGTGGTGTTTTGTGAACGAATCTGGCCGCTGTTACCGGGGTTTTTATTGTCGATCGTCTCACCGTAGAATTTCAGCTCACTGTTGCCGACGCCCCAGCGGCCGTTATGCGCCAATGAGTAGTTCTGCCTGTCGATGCGATTTTTATTCAGCGAGTCGGAATTCCGGTCCTGGCGATCATAGCCATAACCGGCGGTAAAATCGTGATCCGCCGTCGGCGTCCAGGCGAACTCAACGTTGCTGTCACGGCTGGTAAATCCCTCCATCCGCGGCGTAAGGCCACTGGCATCGGTCTGCGAAGGTTGCTGCTGATCTTTCTCGCGCTTCGCCACGCTACCGTATGCTTTCACGCCCAGGACACCCTCAATCAGCGGGCCGCTGGTGTAGAACTGACCATTCCAGCTATCGCCACGATTCCGGTGCTCCTGGACGGTGCTGTCAGCGGTCACACTGCCGGTCCAGCTCTGGCCGATTTTTTTAGTGATGATATTCACCACGCCGCCAAGAGCATCAGAACCATACAGAGAAGACATCGGCCCGCGTACCACTTCAATACGCTCGATGGCTTCCACCGGGATCCAGTTGAGGTCGAAATCGTTGTGGCGGAATACCGCATTGCGGGAGTTGACACGTTTGCCATCAATCAGGATCAAGGTGTAGCTGCTGTCGAGACCGCGCAAACTGACGCCTTTACGGTTATCCCCTTCGTTAGTGAGCTGTACGCCGGGCACCTCTTTCAGTACATCTTTCAGGTTTTGCACCGGCTTACGCTGGAGGTCTTGTTGCGTAATAACGCTGATACTGGCGGGGGCATCTTTCAGGTTCTGTTCGCTGGCTGACGCGGTCACCACCAGCGTTTCACCACTCTCTACGGCCGCCATCGCTGGCAGTGCCAGGGAGAGTGCGGACGCACAGAGGCCTCCCCGGACGATGGGATTCAAGGTAAACATTCCGTAACTCCATGAGGTAACTACAAAAAATTGCGAAAATACTGCTCACATGCAATAAACCACGCCCCATTACATTGATGGGGCGGCGGTGTGTCAGGGGGTATTCTGGCGCTGCAAAAACAGACTGATACCTTGTTATTCAGTGGGTTACACTAATGTAAACGATAATTATTATCAATTTCAGAAGTTCAAAGTTATGTAAATTGTTACAACTCAGGCGAGTCAGGCAGGCAAAAAAAAGCCCTCCGAACAGAGGGCTAAAGAGTGAATTTACTTGGTAAAGCGTTCCGGGAACTCCATTTCGCTGTAACGCACGAAACGGGTGCCTTTAGAGAATTTGTAACCGAACCAGATAACCAGGAACAGCGGAATGCCGATATAGGTCGCAGTGACCGCTCCCCAGTCAATGGTATCAGCAAGAAACGCCTGATAATTCTGCCCCAGGGTGATGATCAGACACAACACGAAGGCGAAGATCGGCCCGATAGGAAAGAAACCAGAGCGGTATGGCAGATTATCCAGTGAATGGCCCTGCGCAACGTAACCACGGCGGAAACGGTAGTGGCTGATGGCTATCCCCAGCCAGGCGATAAAGCCGGTCATCCCGGAGGTATTGAGCAACCACAGGTACACCGTCTGATTTCCAAACATGGAGGTCAGGAAGCACAACGCAGCAATCACCGTGGTGGCATACAGCGCATTACGCGGCACACCGCCTTTCGATAATTTGGCGAAGATGCGCGGCGCTTTGCCGTCACAGGCCAGGGTGTAAAGCATACGCGTGGAAGCATACATGCCGGAGTTGCCCGCCGATAGCACCGCCGTCAGGATCACCGCATTCATCACCGCCGCCGCTGAGAGCAGGCCCGCATGCTCGAACACCAGGGTGAACGGGCTTACGCTGATATCTTTCACATCATTGCGCAGCAGACTCGGGTCGGTATAAGGAATAATCAGACTGATAATCAGGATCGCAAAGACATAAAACAGCAGGATACGCCAGAACACCTGCCGCACCGCGCGCGGAATGTTCTTTTCCGGATCTTCCGATTCACCCGCCGCGATGCCAATCAGTTCCGTCCCCTGGAAGGAGAAGCCGACAATCATCGCCACGCCAATCATCGCCGATAAACCGCCAGCAAACGGCGCATCGCCGATGGCCCAGTTACTCCAGCCTGCCGGTTTTTCCCCCTGGAAAATACCGACAATCATCATCACACCAACAATGATAAAGATAATCACCGTCGCCACTTTAATCAGCGAGAACCAGTACTCCGCTTCGCCAAACCCTTTTACGGAGATGTAGTTCAGCAGGAAAATCACGGCCAGGAACAACGCGCTCCAGATCCAGCCCGGTGTATCCGGGAACCACCAGGTCATCACCAATTGCGATGCAACCAGGTCAACGGCGATGGTTACCGCCCAGTTGTACCAGTAGTTCCAGCCCAGTGCGAAGCCAAAGCCCTCTTCCACATACTTCTGACCATAGGTCGAGAATGAGCCGGACACCGGCATAAACGCGGCAAGTTCGCCAAGGCTGGTCATCAGGAAGTAGACCATCAGACCAATAAGAATATAAGAGAACAGCGCGCCACCCGGGCCCGCTGAAGAAATGGTCGCTCCTGATGCGACAAACAACCCGGTACCGATTGAACCGCCAATCGCGATCATCGTCAGGTGACGCGCCTTCAGTTCACGACGCAGCGTGGGCGCTTGTGTGGTTTTTGTTTCGGAAACCATAAGAAAAAGCTATCCATCCAAAAAATGAGGCGCGATTGTAGCAAACGAAACGCAGCCCTTCTGGCATAAAACGTCTGTTATTAGAGACCTTCATGATAGGCAGCGAATTATAAGTAAAGCAGTGAATGGGCAATGTTGCGAGGATGTAAATAAGCTCCCGCAGGGCTGCGGGAGCGGTGGATCAATTCAGACCACGAACCGAGGCGATAAACTGTTGCAGTTCTGGCGTGCGTGGCTGCGTGAAAAAGGACTTACTCTCCCCCTGCTCCCAGACTTTACCCTGATGCATAAACACCACACGGTCGCCCACTTCACGGGCGAAATTCATTTCATGCGTGACGAGGATCAGCGTCATCCCTTCAGCGGCAAGCTGCTCAAGCACACGCAGCACCTCGCCGACCAGTTCCGGATCCAGCGCAGAGGTAATTTCATCACACAGCAAGACTTTCGGTTTCATCGCCAATGCACGGGCAATCGCCACACGTTGCTGTTGCCCACCGGAGAGGTTCGCCGGGTAGTAATCAATACGTTCGCCCAGCCCCACTTTTTCCAGCATTTCAGTGGCCAGCTTACGGCACGCATCGGCAGGCAATTTCAATACCCGGCGGGGTGCCAGCATCACATTCTCCAGCGCGGTCATATGCGGAAACAAGTTGAAGTTTTGAAAAACCATGCCCACAGAACGGCTGATTTCCCGCGCCTGAGACTCCCTATCGGTGACAGTCATACCGCCGAGCTTAATGCTGCCATCCTGGTAACCTTCCAGCCCATTCATACAGCGTAATAATGTACTTTTGCCAGAGCCGCTACGGCCAATAATCGACACCACTTCGCCCATTTCGATATCCAGGCTTACGCCTTTTAATACGTGGTTGTCGCCATAATATTTCTGAACATCATTAATGGTGATGAGCGGCATGGAATTTTTTCTCCAGATAACGGCTGTAACGCGACAGCGGATAACACAGCAGGAAGTAGCCCAGTGCGACCAGGCCAAAGACTTTAAACGGGGCAAAGGTCACGTTATTCAGCATCGTCCCGGCTTTGGTTAACTCAACAAAACCGATGATCGATGCCAGCGCCGTGCCCTTGATCACCTGCACAGAAAAGCCCACCGTGGGCGCAATAGCAATGCGTATCGCCTGCGGTGCGACCACGCGAAATAACGTCTGCCCGAAGCTTAATCCCAGGCAGCGACAGGCTTCCCACTGCCCTTTCGGTAGGGCGTTGATACTGCCGTACCAGATATCAAGCAGAAACGCGCTGGTAAATAACGTGAGCGCCAGCGTAGCGGCGGTCCATGCGCTTACATCGATACCGAACAGCGCCAGGCCGAAAAAAGCGAGGAACAGTTGCATCAGCAACGGCGTGCCCTGAAACAGCGCGGCATAACCGCTGATCAGGTGTTTTGGCCAGCGCCAGCGGCTAATGCGCAGTACCAGCAGTGGCAGCGTGACCAGCGTGCCGCACAGAAAAGCAATCAGCGACAGCAGCACCGTCCAGCGCGCCGCCAGCAGCAGATTGCGCAGAATATCCCAGTCAGTAAAGGTACTCATCAGCCCTCGCTCCCTAACCATTTACGGCCAATCGCCAGCAACACCTGGCGCATCAGCAGCGAAAGCGCCAGATACAGCAATGTGGTGACGAAATAGACTTCAAAACTTAAAAACGTGCGCGACTGGATCAGGTTGGCCATAAAGGTCAGCTCTTCATAAGAGACTTGTGAGACCACCGACGAACCGAGCATCACGATAATGCACTGACTGACCAGTGCAGGATAAATGCGCTTCAGGGAGGGCGGCAGGATCACCCGCAAAAAGGTCTGGGATTTGGTCAGCCCCAACACACGCGCCGCTTCCCACTGCCCTTTCGGCGTGACCTGGATCCCGGCGCGAATAATCTCCGTGCTATACGCGCCGAGGTTGACCAGCATGGCGATCAGTGCCGCTTCTCCGGCGGTCAGTTTCATTCCAAGACTGGGCAAGCCAAACACAATAAAAAACAGTTGCACCACAAACGGCGTATTGCGGATCAACTCCACATATGCCCCCCATAATGCGCTTAGCAGACCGGGTTTTCCGCTGCGCAGGGCGGCACCGACAATCCCCAGCGACACACCGCCGACCGTCGCCAGTGCGGTGAGCGTCAGGGTAGTCCACAATCCGGCCAGCAGCTCTGGCCAGAAGGGCCAGAGCGCAGCGAAATCAAGCGAAGTCGTCATGCGTTTATGCGCCGAAGTTGGCCGGTAACGGTGCCTGCATCCATTTCTGCGACAGGGTGTTCAGTGAGCCATCTTTTAGCGCCTGATCCACCAGCTTATCGACTTCAGCTTTCAGTGCCGGTTCGTTTTTCATCAGCCCGATATAGCACGGTGAGTCTTTCAGCATAAACTGGCTGACCGGGGCTTTTTGCGGGTTTTGACGCGCAATAGCGGCAACGACCACGTTCCCGGTGGCAAGATACTGGACCTGCCCGGACATGTACGCCGACAGCGTGGTGTTATTGTCTTCGTAACGTTTCACGTCCGCGTCTTTCGGCGCGATATCGGTCAACACCATATCTTCAACCGCGCCGCGGGTAACGCCGATGGATTTGCCGCTCAATGCTTTCGCATCAGGTAGTGTTGCCTCCTTTGGACCAAATACCCCAAGGAAGAACGGCGCGTACGCCCGGCTGAAGTCGATCACTTTTTCACGTTCGGCATTTTTCCCAAGGCTTGAGATAACCAGATCAACTTTGTTCGTTTGCAGGTAAGGAACACGGTTGGCGCTGGTGACCGGCACCAGTTGCAACTTCACTTTCATGCCTTTCGCCAGGTACTCCGCCATATCAATGTCGTAACCCTGTGGTTTCAGATCCGTACCCACCGAGCCAAAGGGAGGAAAATCCTGGGGTACGGCAACGCGCAACACACCGCGCTTCTGAATATCCTGTAACTGATCCGCCAGTGCCTGCCCGGCGCATGTCATCATTAATGCCGCACCGGCTGCCGCCATCATCCACTTCTTCATCATCAACACCTCATCGCCAATGAAACAAAAGATTCTTTGATTCACTTTTTGCAACTAATGTGCCAATGCGATATATCGCGCTCAGTGCCCGTAATCCGTAGGATTCCAGGATGAATCGATAGTTTCATTGCTGCGTCCGCTCCCTAAAAAAGTGCAGACGCATGATGATGGTGCAATCAGAGGGCGCAGTAGCGAATAAAACGGTTCAGCGCACTGGAAAGGTGTTTTTGCCGGTGATGAATGCGCCACAAGGTGCGCACCAGGCGAGGTAGCGGGATCGGGACTTCAACCAGCGTGCCACTCTCAAGCTGTTCAGCAATAACCCGGCGGGAGAGACAACTGATACCCAGACCGTGGCGAACCGCGTGCTTAATGGCTTCGGAATTGCCCAGTTCCATGCCGAGATGAAACTGCGGCAAATGCGACAGCAGCAAATAGTCGACAATTTCGCGGGTGCCGGAGCCGCGTTCACGCAGGATCCACGGCGCTGTGGCCAGTCGCTCCAGCGTGACTTCCCTCTGCAACAGCGGCGCAGAGGGGGCGGCGAACACCACCAGTTCATCCTCAAGCCAGGGCTCAGCAATGATTTCTGCAGTGTGGCACGGCCCTTCAATCAGGCCAATGTCCACACGAAAATCCGCCACGGCATTGATCACATCCTGACTGTTGCCCACGCTCAGCTCCAGCGGTAACTCCGGAAAATCGCGGCGGTAGCGGGCAATCACTTCCGGCAGAATGTAATTGCCTATGGTGCTACTGGCAAACACCCGCAGCGCACCATTGTCTTCACGAAAGAGTTGCTCTATTTCCGTTGCCTGCTCCAGCGCCGCCAGTGCTTTGGGATAGAGCAGCCGACCATGCTCATTGACCACCAGCCGTTTACCGACGCGATCGAATAACTGCACACCCAGTTGGCCTTCCAGGTCGGTGAGAGCTGCGCTTACCGCCGACTGAGAGAGCGCCAGCCGCTGTGAAGCCTGGGTGGTGGAGCCGCTTTTCAGCACTTCAGCAAAGACTTCAAGCTGACGCAAAGTAATATGCATAGAGAGGTCACTTACCACTTATAAAGATTGATTATAAATATATAATCAATTTTACCTTTAAACCAGCCCGCCGTACCCTTTTCTCCATTGAAAGGAGAAGGTTATGACAGAAATCACATTACACACTGCTCGCCATCCTGCATGGCGTTTCGCCCCCGGGCTGCTACTCAGTATGCTTATCACCGGTGCGGCTCTCTGGCTCGGTAATTTTCCGTCTATTGCCGGCATCGGTTTCAGTGCACTGACGCTGGCAATCCTGATCGGTATGGTCGTGGGCAATACGGTTTACCCGCGCCTGCATCGTTCATGCGATAGCGGAGTGTTGTTCGCCAAACAGCATCTACTGCGGCTGGGTATTATTCTTTATGGCTTCCGTTTGACCTTTTCGCAAATCGCAGAGGTCGGCGTCAGCGGGATCGTCATCGATGTGCTGACGCTGTCCGGCACCTTCTTGCTGGCCTGCGTACTGGGGCAACGTCTCTTCGGGCTGGATAAAAAAACCAGTTGGCTTATTGGCGCGGGCAGCAGTATCTGTGGCGCAGCAGCTGTGCTTGCCACAGAGCCGGTGGTGAAGGCTGAGTCCAGCAAAGTGACGGTTGCCGTCGCCACGGTGGTAATATTCGGGACGCTGGCGATCTTTATCTATCCTGCGCTTTATCCCCTGCTGACGCACTGGTTCAGCCCGGAAACCTACGGGATCTGGATGGGCTCCACGGTGCACGAAGTCGCGCAGGTCGTTGCCGCCGGGCATGCTATCAGCCCGGAAACGGAAAATGCGGCGGTGATTGCAAAAATGCTGCGGGTAATGATGCTGGCCCCCTTTTTATTGCTGCTGGCAGCCCGCGTTAAACAACTCAGCCCGGATACTGACGACGCGAAAAGTAAACTCACGATCCCGTGGTTTGCGCTGGGCTTTATTGCTGTGGCCTGCTTCAACTCATTTCACCTGCTACCTTCAGCGTTGATCCAGGCGCTGAATACACTGGATACCTTACTGTTGGCGATGGCGATGGCGGCACTGGGTCTGACTACCCATATCAGTGCACTGAAAAACGCCGGAGCGAAACCACTGGCATTGGGACTGGTGCTGTTTATCTGGTTGATCGTTGGCGGCGGTGCGATAAACCTGGTGGTTCACCATCTGATGGCATAAACCACTACATCCCTTTCCTGCAGACCCGCTATGATGGTTTCTTTCCCCTGGCGGGTTTTAAGGAGTTGTTATGAAATACATTGGTGCGCATGTGAGCGCCTCAGGTGGAGTGGCGAACGCCGCCATCCGCGCCGCCGAAATCGATGCGACCGCGTTTGCGCTCTTTACCAAGAATCAGCGTCAGTGGCGCGCTGCGCCGCTGAGTACAGAAACCATAGATGAGTTCAAAGCCGCCTGCGAAAAATACCATTTCCAACCCGGGCAGATCCTGCCGCACGACAGCTACCTGATAAACCTTGGGCACCCGGTCGCCGATGCGCTGGAAAAATCCCGCGACGCGTTTATTGACGAGCTGACGCGCTGCCAGCAACTGGGGCTGACGTTGCTCAACTTCCACCCCGGCAGCCACCTGATGCAGATTCCGGAAGAGGCCTGTCTGGCGCGGATTGCCGAGTCGATCAATATCGCGCTGGCGCAAACCGAAGGTGTCACCGCTGTGATCGAAAACACCGCAGGCCAGGGCAGCAATCTGGGCTTCCGCTTTGAACATCTGGCAGCCATTATTGATGGTGTGGAAGACAAGTCCCGCGTTGGCGTCTGCATTGATACCTGCCATGCTTTTGCCGCCGGGTATGATTTACGCACCGCGAAAGCCACCGCCGAGACGTTTGCTGAATTCGACCGCGTGGTGGGTTTCAACTATCTGCGTGGAATGCATCTGAATGATGCGAAAAGCACCTTCGGCAGCCGTGTCGACCGCCACCACTCGCTCGGCGAGGGCAACATCGGCCACGATGCGTTTCGCTGGATTATGCAAGACAGCCGTTTTGATGGCATTCCCCTGATTCTGGAGACCATTAATCCTGATATCTGGGGAGAAGAGATCGCCTGGCTGAAAGCGCAACAAACCGCCGACGCCGCAGCATAAAAAAGGGCCGCAAACGCGGCCCTTCTGATATCCCTGGTACTGACACTGTATTACGCAGCTTTTGCAACCACTGCTTCTGTTTCCGGACGTTTCAGGAAGGCATACACCAGACCGGCCAGCAACGTACCTGCAACGATAGAGAGCAGGTAGCCCACCACCGGGGTAATTGCTCCCGGGATCAGCAGGACAAACAGACCACCGTGCGGTGCCATCAGTTTCGCGCCAATCGCCATGGAGATAGCGCCTGTCAGCGCGCCACCGGCGATACAGCACGGGATAACACGCATCGGGTCACGGGCAGCAAACGGAATCGCACCTTCAGAGATAAAGCACAGACCGAGAACCAGGGCGGCTTTACCACCTTCACGCTGGCCTTTATCGAACTTGTTGCGTGCAACCAGTGTCGCCAGACCCATTGCCAGCGGCGGCACCATACCGGCAGCCATAATCGCCGCCATCGGTGCGTAAGTCTGGGTACTCAGCAGGCCCACACCAAATGCGTACGCCGCTTTGTTCACCGGGCCACCCATATCGGTACACATCATGCCACCGAGGATTGCGCCCAGCAGAACCGCGTTAGCCGTGCCCATGGTTTGCAGCCAGGAGGTCAAACCCGCAAGGATTTTCGCAACCGGCGTACCAATCAGGTAGATCATCGCCAGGCCGACAATCAGGCTGGAGAACAACGGAATGATCAGAATCGGTTTCAGCGCTTCCATACTTGGCGGCAGCTTGACGTTTTTGCTGATCGCTTTCGCAAGGTAACCTGCAAGGAAGCCGGCAATAATACCGCCGATAAAGCCGGAACCAGTGCTGACGGCCAGCATGCCGCCGATAAGACCCGGCGTCAGACCCGGACGGTCAGCAATGGAGAAGGCGATGTAACCCGCCAGCACCGGCACCATCAGTGCGAATGCAGAACCCCCACCGATCTTCATCAGCGCGGCCGCCAGCGTACCTTCTTCTTTAAACGCCGTGATACCAAAGGCAAACGAGAGAGCAATCAACAAACCACCCGCGACGACCATCGGCAGCATGTAGGAGACGCCCGTCAGCAGATGGCGATATGCGCCAGCGCTCTCTTGCTTAGTTTCTGTTGCTTCCGACTGTGCTTTGCCGGACGGTTGGTACGTTTTGGCTTCCGCTACGGCTTTATCCAGTTCCTGGGCTGTTTTCTTCAGCGCCAGGCCGGTAGTGGTGCGGTACATCGGTTTGCCAGCGAATTTCGCCAGGTCCACTTCGATATCCGCCGCCACCATCACCAGATCGGCTTGCGCCACTTCTTCCGGCGTGATGGCATTGCCCGCGCCTACGGAACCACGGGTTTCCACTTTCACCCACCAGCCGCGTTTTTTCGCTTCGGTTTCGATCGCTTCCGCCGCCATAAAGGTGTGCGCTACGCCTGTCGGACAGGCAGTAACAGCAACAATGCGTTTTGGACCACTGGTCGCCGCCACAGTAGTAGCCACCGGTGCTGTGTAGGGCTTCGCGTGATTTTTCGCTTCGCTCAGGAACAGCTCAGGGTGCGCCACTGCGCGATTAATATCGCCCAGCCAGACTTTTTTCCCACTCAGTGCACTGTCATTCGGCACCTGGCTGCCCAAAACGATAGCCAGTTCCGCTTCGCCAGGGTTATCGATGAATTGCAGATTTGCACTCTGTGCAGCCGCGCCCAGCAAGGTCTTCGCCATATAAGCGCGGGCCTGCCCGAGTTCGGAATCTATTATCAGCAGCGTTTTCATTATGCCTCTCCTGCTGTTAGTTGAAGGGTTTTAAGTCAACTCGCGCCATCATCGCGGCTAACTGGGTACGATCGGTAATACCTACGTTACTCTGACTGACCGCCAGTGCAGCAACAGCAGTGGCCAGGCGTAACGTATGTTCACTGGATTCACGCATCAGCAGACCATAAATCAGACCACCGACCATTGAATCCCCTGCGCCAACGGTGCTTACCACTTCCATTGACGGCGGTTTGGCGATCCATTCGCCCGAAGCGTTAACCCACAACGCCCCTTCTGCTCCCAGAGAGATCACCACATGGGCGATACCCTGTTCGCGAAGCCCATGAGCGGCTTCAATGACATCCTTCAATTCCGGCAACTTACGACCCGCCCAGATTTCCAGTTCACGGCGGTTCGGTTTCACCAGCCACGGCGCGGCTTTCAAACCGGCCACCAGCGCTTCGCGGCTGCTGTCAAAAATAATGCATGGACACTGGCTACGCAGGCGCGTCATCCAGTCGGTAAAGGCTTCCGGGCTAACGCCTGAGGGCAGACTGCCGCTCACGCAGACCATATCGAACTGACCCAGCCAGGTCAGCGAGTCGGCAACAAAACGCTCCCAGTCGGTCGGCGTCACTTCAAAACCTGAGAAATTCAGATCGGTGACTTCACCATCTTTTTCCGTCAGCTTGACGTTGATGCGGGTACGCCCCTGCACCACCTGGAAACGGTTAGCAATGCCCAGCTCACTGAACAACTGCTGGAATCCGTCCTGGTTATCTTTGCCAAGGAAACCGCCAACGGTCACGTCGATGCCAAGGTCTTTCAACACTTTCGCAACGTTGATGCCTTTACCCGCGGCGTGCAGGCCCGTCGTACGAACCAGGTTCACTTCACCGCGTTCAATTTCAGGGGTATACCCCACCAGATCATAGGCCGGATTAAGCGTAATGGTGGCAACACGTCTGCTCATTTATGCGCCCTCTCCCAAACCTGTGGCAATCGCTTCGCCGATTGCTTTCAGCGCTTGTTCAGCATCATCCCCTTGCGCTGTGAAACGCAGGCGGTGACCTTTCTTCACGCCCAGCGCAACCACTTTCATCAGGCTGCGGCCATTGGCCGGTTTTCCGGTACCGTCCAGGTTTGCAACGGTGATTTCACTGTTAAATTGTTTGATGGTGTTCACCAGCATCGTGCCCGGGCGGGCATGCAGACCGTGCTCATTGCGGACAACAAACTCTGCACTCAGCAGATCGTCGGCCATCGCATCGTCGCTGGTCAGCAGCGCCAGCAGCGTTGCGGTATCGGCATTCAACAGATGTTCAGCTTTGTTGCTCAGCAGCAGATCGCTCAGGCGCTTCAGCACCGTGACCGGCTGTTCGTCCACCATCGCAACGCTGACCAGCAGCGCAGCCTGCTCGCCATTCACGTCAAACGGCGTGGCAGCGCGGCTTACGGCAACAGCGCTCAGCAGGTTGCCTTCAGCACTGTCGTTCAGCCAGATGCCCTGACCAAGGTTCAGCGGTTGTTCATTGATAGCGCGGGTAACATACGTTGCATCAACCGCACCGACTTCTTTCAGACGTGCAGCGTTCAGCGCTTGCAGGGTCACCAGATCGCTGGCAACTACATCGAGGGTCAGTGTTTCACTATCCAGCTTCAGTGACGCGCCCTGTTTTTCACCCATCAGCAGCGCACGCAGCTCTTCCGCTGTGGTTGCGGATTGCAGCTCTGCAGCCACGGAGTCATCACTCAGCACATGAGTCAGCTGACGCAGCAGGCCAAGGTGTTCATCAGAACTGGCGGCAATACCAATAGCAACATACGCGACCTGTCCTTCGCTCCACAGGATGCCCTGCGGGAACTGGAACACTTTTACACCGGTTTTCAGCACCTGATCACGGGTATCCGTGGTGCCGTGTGGGATCGCGATGCCGTTGCCTAAATAGGTGGAGGTTTGCTGCTCACGCGCCAGCATGCCGTTGACGTAGCCGTCAGCAACGTTGCCTGCTTCTACCAACGCAGCCGCGATCTGGCGGATGGCCTCTTCTTTATTGCCGGCCTGCTGACCGGGATGGATGTCCTGAACGGATAACTGGAACATGTGACCCTCTCCTGCTGAAATTGAATCGTTTCAGCTAACTTGAGAAATGATGCGTCACCGCCCTGGTTCAGACATTACACGATGACGCTGAAACGTTTCAATGAGTCTTCACCTTTTTACTTCAGCAATCAAGAAATCTCTGAATTTTCGTTGCGAAATTTAGAGGTACAGCACATTTCATCATTAGCTGATGCAAATTTGCTGAAGTTATTTTTACCTTCAGCAAGCAAACGTCAGCAGCGGTCAGCTTTAATAACGCGGGGGGAAATAGCCGTCTGCATTTTCACGGCCATCGCACCGCAGGATCTGTGTTTTTCTCCCGCCGCGGCGTACACTCCGCGTCTGCCAATTGGATCTCAGAGTAAAATGCAAAACTCCCCCGCCACCACCCGACCCGGCGCGTTTGATTTCACGTCGACAGCGTTTTTGATTGTCGCCTTCCTGACCGGTATTGCCGGTGCTTTGCAAACGCCAACACTCAGCCTGTTTTTAACCAATGAAGTGCATGTCCGTCCGGCTATGGTGGGGTTCTTTTTCACCGGCAGCGCGGTGATTGGCATTCTGGTCAGTCAGTTTCTTGCCGGGCGCTCCGACCGCAAAGGCGATCGCAAGACACTGATTGTTTTCTGCTGCCTGCTCGGCGTGCTGGCCTGCGGATTGTTCGCCTGGAATCGCAATTACTTTATCCTGCTGTTTGTGGGCGTCTTTCTGAGCAGCTTTGGTTCCACGGCCAACCCACAGATGTTCGCCCTGGCGCGGGAACATGCGGATAACACCGGGCGGGAAGCGGTAATGTTCAGCTCCATTTTGCGCGCACAGGTATCGCTGGCGTGGGTGATTGGCCCACCGCTGGCTTACGCACTGGCCATGGGATTTGGTTTTACGGTGATGTACTTATGCGCCGCCGTCGCATTCATGGCCTGTGCGGCGATGGTGTGGCTGTTCCTGCCCAGTATGCGCAAAGTTCCGCAGCCAACGTCAACGGTGCTGGAAGCACCGCGGACGCATCGTCGCGACGCGCTACTGCTGTTTGTGATTTGTACCCTGATGTGGGGCACCAATAGCCTTTACATCATCAATATGCCGTTGTTTATCATTGATGAATTGCATCTCCCGGAGAAGCTGGCTGGGGTAATGATGGGCACTGCAGCCGGGCTGGAAATCCCCACCATGCTGATTGCCGGTTATTACGCTAAACGCTATGGCAAGCGCTTTTTGATGCGCGTCAGTGCAGTAGCGGGCACCTGTTTCTATCTCGGGATGTTGACGGTGCATACCCCGGCTATCCTGCTAGCCTTACAGTTGCTGAACGCCATCTATATTGGCATTCTCGCCGGGATTGGCATGCTCTATTTCCAGGATTTAATGCCCGGTCAGGCCGGTTCTGCGACGACCCTTTACACCAATACCACGCGCGTGGGCTGGATCATCGCCGGTTCACTGGCGGGCGTGGTGGCCGAAATCTGGAGTTATCATGCTGTGTTCTGGATTGCGCTGGCGATGGCCCTGTTGACACAGGCAGGTCTGACGCGAATCAAAGACGTTTAAGGCGCGGTCTGGCGTTCCAGATCGAGTAGATAAATCATGGCATCAGCACGGCTCTGCCCGCACATCTCACGGCCAGGTTGCAGGCCAGCGCACACTTTCGGGCGCAGCGGCGAGCCAAAGATTTTACAGCGCTGTTGCGCGTCGAGTTGCACGCATGGGGTGTTGGCCGGTTTGCCGTTGGGCATGCCGGGGATCGGGCTACTGATGGACGGGGCAGTACAGCAAGCTCCGCAGTCCGGACGGCATTCCATATGGCTCTCTTTCATTTATTACGCGTCGGAGTGGCGCGAACAGGCGCACGCTACCATCTTTTACTGATGGAATGCAAAACTCGCCAATTCCACTTGCCTGAAAAGGCCCTCGCGAGTACTTTGTCGCGATATTTTCGTGATTTTCATTTTTACAGGACCCTTGCAATGCCAAGAGCGAACGAAATTAAAAAAGGTATGGTGCTGAATTACAATGGCAAGCTGCTGATTGTAAAAGATATTGATATTCAGTCACCCAGCGCCCGCGGCGCAGCAACGCTGTACAAAATGCGCTTCTCTGATGTCCGTACCGGGCTGAAAGTCGAAGAGCGTTTTAAAGGCGACGATATCCTTGATACCGTGACCCTGAACCGTCGTTTCGTCGACTTCTCCTATGTTGACGGCAACGAATACGTGTTTATGGATAAAGAAGACTATACCCCGTATACCTTCAACAAAGATCAGATTGAAGAAGAGCTGCAGTTTATTCCGGAAGGCGGCATGCCGGATATGCAGGTTCTGCTGTGGGATGGTCAGTTGCTGGCGCTGGAACTGCCGCAAACTGTCGATCTGGAAATCGTTGAAACGGCTCCGGGTATCAAAGGCGCATCCGCCAGCTCCCGTACCAAACCCGCCACGCTGAATACAGGCCTGGTGGTACAGGTTCCGGAATACCTGACCACCGGTGAGAAAATCCGTATCCATATCGAAGAGCGCCGCTACATGGGTCGCGCCGACTGATAAGCGATGCAGTAAAAAAGCCACTTCAATGAAGTGGCTTTTTCTTTTGTCTGCTGGCGGCACTTACCCGCCCGTGACGCTTACAGCAAATCGCGGAACAGGGTTTTCTTCAGTGCCAGTTCAACACCGCGCACTTCCGCCATTCCTTTCAGACGACCAATTGCCGAGTAACCCGGATTCGTTTTCTTACGCAGGTCGTCCAGCATTTGGTGACCGTGGTCCGGACGGAACGGAATAGGACGCAGATCGCCCGCTTTCTTGCGACGCTGTTCTTCGCTCAGGATCGCCGCAACGACCGACACCATATCCACATCGCCCTGCAAATGTGCCGCTTCATGGAAGGTTTTCGGGTTCTCTTCACGGCAGGTCGAACGCAGATGCGTAAAGTGAATGCGATCGCCAAATGTCTCGATCATCTGCACCAGGTCGTTATCCGCACGCACGCCGTAAGAGCCTGTGCACATGGTAAAGCCGTTATTGATGCTGTTAACCGCGTCTTTCAGCCACTGCATATCTTCAATCGTGGAAACAATGCGCGGCAGGCCGAGGATCGGACGCGGCGGATCGTCCGGGTGCACCGCCATGCGGACACCCACTTCCTGGGCGACCGGTACGATAGCGCGCAGGAAATAAGCCATATTTTCGCGCAGTTGCGCTTTATCTATACCGTCGTATTCCGCCAGGCGCGCGTGGAACTGCTCCAGCGTGTAGCCCTCTTCCGCCCCCGGCAAACCCGCGATAATGTTACGCGTCAGTTTTTCCACTTCCGCTTCGCTCATCGCGTTAAAGTAGGCCAGCGCCTGGCGCTGCTCTTCGTCGCTGTAATCCGCTTCTGCACCTTTACGCTTCAGGATATGCATTTCAAACGCGGCAAACGCAATCTGGTCAAAACGTAACGCTTTAGAGCCATCCGGCAGTTGATATTCCAGATCGGTCCGCGTCCAGTCGAGGATCGGCATAAAGTTGTAGCACACGGTATCAATACCGCAGGCCGCCAGGTTACGAATGCTCTGCTGATAGTTAGCAATCCAGGTGTCGTACTGCCCGGTATGGGTTTTAATATCTTCATGCACCGGGATACTTTCCACGACCGACCAGACCAGCCCTTTCTCCGCCAGCAGCGCCTGACGCGCTTTAATCTCCTCCACCGGCCAGACCTGGCCGTTAGGGATATGGTGCAGCGCAGTGACTACGCCTGTCGCGCCCGCCTGACGCACGTCATCAAGAGATACCGGATCGTTCGGTCCATACCAACGCCAGGTTTGTTCCATCGCCTTACCCTCTAAAGTTGTTATACCAATGCACGTAACTTGATGACGACTACCATACATGTTTACGCAAAAGGATCAAACCCTCCCGCAGCAATGATTGATCCAGCTCACATTCCCCGGATAATTACGGCATACCAATTCTTTTTGCTGTCATATAACTTTACACTACTTGTTGTTAATTATTGGTTAATCAGGTGTGTATAGATGAAAACAATTGCCTCGATAACGCTTCCCGCCGCTGTTCAGCGGCCTCAGTATGATCGCACGAAGCTGCGTTCGCGTATTGTGCACTTCGGTTTTGGCGCGTTTCACCGCGCGCATCAGGCGCTGTTAACCAACCGGGTGCTGAATGCGCGAGGCGGAGATTGGGGCATCTGTGAAATCAGCTTGTTTAGCGGTGATGCGTTGATGACGCAGCTGCGCGCGCAGGATCACCTGTATACGGTGCTGGAAAAAGGCGCTGACGGTAACCAGCCGATCATTGTTGGCGCGGTGAGCGAATGTCTGAATGCAAAACTCGATTCGCTGGCGGCAATTATTGAGAAGTTTTGTGAACCGCAGGTCGCCATTGTGTCACTGACGATCACCGAAAAAGGCTATTGCATCGACCCTGCCAGCGGCAAGCTGGATTTACACCAGCCGCGCATTGAACATGATCTGCAATATCCCGACGAACCACACTCTGCACCGGGCATTCTGGTTGAGGCCCTGTACCGTCGCCGCCTGCGTGGGCTCGGGCCGTTTACCGTCCTCTCTTGCGACAATATTCCGGATAATGGTCACGTGGTGAAAAATGCCGTGCTGGGGATGGCGCAGGCCCGTTCGCCAGAACTGGCGCAGTGGATTGCCGAACACGTGAGTTTCCCCGCAACCATGGTTGACCGAATTGTACCGGCGGCAACCGAGGAATCGCTGGCGGAAATCAGTGCAATACTGGGCGTTGAGGATCCCTGCGCGATCGGTTGTGAACCCTTTATTCAGTGGGTTATTGAAGATAACTTCGTGGCCGGGCGACCGGAGTGGGAAGCGGCGGGTGCGCAGTTAGTCCAGGATGTACGCCCCTGGGAACAGATGAAATTACGCATGCTTAATGGCACTCATTCATTCCTGGCGTATCTTGGCTATCTTGCCGGTTTCGCCCATATTAACGAGTGCATGCAGGACAGCGCATTTCGCAGCGCTGCGCGCCGGTTGATGCTTGAGGAGCAGGCGCCGACGCTGCAAATATCCGGGGTTGATCTTACCGCTTACGCCGATAGCCTGATTGCGCGTTTCGCCAACCCGGCATTGCAACACCGCACCTGGCAAATCGCCATGGATGGAAGCCAGAAGTTACCGCAACGAATGCTGGACGGCATTCGCGTACATTTACAACGGGAACATCACTGGCCGCTGTTGGCACTGGGCGTTGCAGGCTGGATGCGTTATGTCAGCGGCGTTGATGATGCCGGTAAAGCAATTGATGTTCGCGACCCACTGGTGGATAAAATTCGCGCTATCGTCGACACCAGCAGCGAAGCGGAACGCGTCACCGCCTTGCTCACGCTGCAAGAAATCTTTGGCACTGACCTGCCGCAAAACCCGGTATTTGTGGATGCCATTACCGACGCATGGCGCAACATTGCCGCCCACGGTGCGCATGGCGCGGTGAAATTCTTGCTCAATACTTAACATTTACTGCTATTACTGCGGGCGATGCGTGCTTTACATCGCCCGTGCCCTTCTCTTTTTCTTTTTTTTTCGCCAGGATCCCTCCCATACGCAATTTTGTTGATCCAAGGAGTTTCTGTGACAAAAACCAACCTCATTACCGGCTTCCTTGGAAGTGGCAAGACCACTTCGATATTGCATTTACTGGCCAACAAAGACCCGCAGGAAAAATGGGCAGTGCTGGTGAATGAATTTGGCGAAGTCGGTATTGATGGCGCTTTGATGGCAGACAGCGGAGCGCTGCTTAAAGAGATCCCCGGCGGCTGCATGTGCTGCGTCAATGGTCTGCCGATGCAGGTCGGGCTGAATACTCTCCTGCGCCAGGGCAAACCCGATCGTTTGCTGATTGAACCTACCGGACTCGGTCACCCGAAACAGATACTCGACATGCTTAATGCTCCGGTTTACGAGCCGTGGATCGACCTTCGTGCGACGTTGTGTCTGCTCGATCCGCGCCAGTTACTGGATGATAAAGCGGTCAACAATGAAAACTTCCGCGATCAGCTGGCTGCAGCTGACATTATTGTCGCGAATAAGCAGGATCGCGCCACGCCACAAAGCCAACGCGCGCTGGAAAGCTGGTGGCAAACGTTCGGCGGCGACCGTTTACAGGTCACCGCTACGCAGGGCGCCATCGACGGTGCATTGCTCGATCTGCCACGCCGTAACTTGCGTGAACTGCCAGCCAGTGCTGCGCATGACCATTCTCATGCGGCAAACAAGGGATTGGCTGCCTTGAACTTACCGGCACATCAGCGCTGGCGTCGCAACCTGAATAGCGGCCAGGGCCACTATGCCTGCGGCTGGATTTTCGATGGTGATACCGTGTTCGATACCGTTGGTTTGCTGGAATGGGCGCGGCTTGCACCTGTCGAACGCGTTAAAGGCGTGCTGCGCATTCCCGAAGGGCTGTTGCGGGTAAACCGCCAGGGCCAGGATTTGCATATCGAAACCCAACAGGCTGCGCCGCCGGATAGTCGAATCGAGCTGATTACCGCCACTGAAGCTGACTGGAACACGCTTCAGTCTACTCTGTTGAAGCTTCGTTTAAGTTAACAACACTAACGTTGCGCCTGTGTTAATTAAAAATGCTGTGAAGATGAAAACTCGTTACTCCTTGATTGTACTGCTCAACGTCGCCGGTCTGGCGCTCTTTTTTTCCTGGTATTTGCCCGCGAATCATGGTTTCTGGTTCCCGCTGGACTCAACCATTTTCCATTTTTTCAACCGCGGCCTGGCTGAAAATCGCGCCTATTTATGGTTCGTTGCGCTGACCAATAACCGCGCCTTTGATGCCTGCTCACTGCTCGCAATGGGAAGCCTGATGCTGACCTTCTGGCTGCGGGAAGATCGTAACGGCCGTCGTCGGGTCGTGATGATTGGCCTGACCATGTTGCTGATTGCAGTGGTATTAAACCAGCTGGCGCAGTTGCTGATGCCCGTGCAACGGGAAAGCCCGTCGCTCTTCTTTACGGATATTACCCGAGTCAGCGATCTGCTGGACTTCCCAACCAAAGATGCCTCTAAAGACAGTTTTCCGGGCGATCACGGCATGATGTTGCTTATTTTTTCCGCCATTATGTTGCGTTATTTCGGCCAGAAAGCCTTTGGCGTTGCCCTGATTATTGTTGTGGTTTTTGCTTTTCCGCGCGTAATGATCGGCGCTCACTGGTTTACGGATATTGTGGTGGGTTCGCTGTCAGCGGTGCTGATTGGGTTGCCATGGTGTCTGATGACACCCCTTAGCGATAAAATTATTCAATGCTTTGATCGTTATTTGCCCGGAAATAACAAAATTTAAACAAATAACAAACATTGTTTTGCGTCATTCATTAGGGATCGTTTTCGATCTCTAATGCAAATTCCCGGCTCTTTCCTAATTTTGTCATTTTTACGTCACCGCAATCTGCCTATAAAAGAGCAATTTGTACGCTATTTAAACCAAATTGACGGTTTTGTGACCAATCCTGAATATTCACTTTCTGTATCATAATTTCTTATAAAAAAACGCGGAAAAGCGCTCGCAATGCCGGGAGGGTTAGGGTAATCTCGGGTTCGTCTTGTCGCAAAGAGTGCTTTTATTCTCATTGTGCGTAAATTTGTGCGTTCTTCCACAGATCTGACTATGAGTAATTGTCTCGTTGCTTACAGATAATTAATCTCGCTGCGTTGGCATTTTTTATAACGATATTTATCGTTAAGGACTTCAAGGGAAAATAATCAATATGGTCAAATCTCAGCCGATTGTGAGATATATCTTGCGGGCGATCCCCGCGATAGCGGTAGCGGTACTGCTGTCAGCTTGCTCAACCAATACCGCAAAGAACGTGCATTCTGAGACGCTTGCTGTGGGTGAAGATGCTTCTTCACTGCAAACCTCTCAGGATGAATTTGAAAATATGGTTCGTAATCTGGATGTCAAATCCCGAATTATGGATCAATATGCTGACTGGAAAGGCGTACGTTACCGTCTGGGCGGCGACACCAAAAAAGGTATTGATTGTTCTGGTTTCGTGCAGCGCACGTTCCGTGAACAGTTTGGTTTAGAACTGCCGCGTTCCACCTGGGAACAGCAGGAGACTGGTAAGTCCATTTCGCGCACCAGTTTGCGTACGGGCGACCTGGTTCTGTTCAGAGCAGGTTCTACCGGTCGACATGTCGGCATTTATATTGGTAATAACCAATTTGTTCATGCTTCCACCAGCAACGGTGTGATGATTTCCAGCATGGACGAGCCTTACTGGAAGAAGCGCTACAATGAAGCGCGACGGATCCTGACCCGCAGCTAATCACTTAACGCCGGTTTTCCCTTGGCTGGCGTTAAGCATAAAAAAGCACTGCCCCGGCAGTGTTTTTTTATGTCTGCTATCCTCGTAACGTTTTTCGGGCTATAGTCCAGAAAAGTAAACCGCCAACCGCCCCCACTGAATGCGTATAATTGGGTCCACCAGTATGTTCACCCGCTATTTTTTCCACCTGAACCGAAAAATTGTGCTGATCAGTATTCTTACCGGTCTGCTTACAGCGTTTGCGGTCGGCGGGTTCCAGTTCTGGCTTGAGCAAGAGAAGCGTATCACCCGCTACGATGCCTTACTGGACGGCGTTTCGAGTTGGTTTTCAGCGTATCTCGGTGAAATTCGCGCCACGGCGGAGGCATTACAACCCCTCACGCTGAGCGACTGCCACGATGTTGTTAGTGAGCTCACTTCACGCGCCGCATTTTCGATGAACGTGCGCGCCTTTCTGTTGGTTAAAGGGCAAAACGCCATCTGCTCCTCGGCAACCGGTGTCATGAATGTCCCCATGAAAGATCTGGTGCCCGACATTGACCTGAATAAAGCGACTGATATGGTGATTTTGCCCGGAACCCCGATGATGCCGGACAAACCGGCAATGGCCTTGTGGTTCCGCAGCCCGCTACTCGATGACCGCGGCGTATTTGCCTCGCTGAACATCAACCTGACGCCCTACATGATGTACAGTTCAGAACAGCCAGATCTGACCGGGATCGCGATAGGTATCAATGATCGTGCCATCTCAACCTTCACCACCGGACTGATTGATTTAGCCAATTTTAACCAACGTCCTTTTCGCACAGTGCAGGTGAATGGTTCTCCACTGACGCTATATCTCTACGCGGAAAGATGGCGTCAGGAAGATCTTCAGTTTGCTGCCCTGCTCGGTGCAACGGTGGGTATGTTGATTGCTTTGCTAAGCGCTTACATGCTGTATACGCGCCTGCGACCGGGTAAGGAGATCCTGACCGCCATCAAGCGGGAGCAGTTTTATGTGGTCTACCAGCCCGTGGTGAATGCAAAGAGCCTGAAAGTCAGCGGCGTCGAAGTACTGATGCGCTGGAAACACCCCACCGCTGGCGAGATCCCGCCGGACGCCTTTATTCATTTTGCCGAAGCGCAGCAACTGATTATTCCGCTGACATTGCATTTGTTCCGCCTGATAGCCCGCGATGCGCCGGTGCTGAAAACGTTGCTGCCAGAAGGCTCAAAGCTGGGAATTAATATCGCGCCGGGACATCTGCACGCAGAGAGCTTTGCCGATGATATCCATGCGTTCTCGCGTTCACTCCCGCAGCACCATTTCAGCATCGTGCTGGAGATCACCGAGCGGGATATGCTGCGCTATACCGAAGTGACAAAACTGTTTGAGTGGTTACGCACCGAAGGGTATGAAATCGCGATTGATGATTTCGGCACCGGCCATAGCGCACTGATCTACCTGGAGCGCTTTACCCTGGATTATCTGAAAATCGATCGCGGTTTTGTGAATGCAATTGGCACCGAAACCGTGACCTCGCCGGTACTGGATGCCGTGTTAATGCTGGCGAAACGCCTGAATATGCTCACCGTTGCCGAAGGCGTTGAAACGCCCGAGCAGGCGCGATGGCTGCGCGAACATGGTGTGCACTTTATGCAGGGCTACTATTTCAGCCGCCCGATGACGCTGGAGCAATTTGTTAACTGGCAGGTTCCTTCTTTTGATGCCCTGGTGTAGGCGCGAATTATTTCACATCAGGCCAGGGCTCCCTTATTATTCAACAATAAGAGCTTAGCGCGCCTGCCGCGCAGGCGGGGTCAAAGGAACACACAATGAAGTTTGTCCGCATTTCAGCGTTATTGTTGGCGTTTGTCGGTCTGGCCTGTCAGGCGCAAACCATCAAGGAACGTGATTCTTTCGCCGTGATTGGCGAACCGAAATATGCCATCAACTTTTCCCATTTTGACTATGTCAATCCTGCCGCGCCGAAAGGTGGCAATGTCACGCTGTCGGTACTGGGTACGTTTGACAACTTTAACCGCTTTGCCTTACGCGGCAATGCCGCAGTGCGTACCGAATCCCTCTATGATGCGCTGTTTACCACCTCTGACGACGAGCCGGGAAGTTACTATCCGCTTATCGCGGAGATGGCGCGCTATGCCGATGATTACGCCTGGATGGAGATAAGCATTAACCCGCGTGCGATCTTTCACGACGGTTCTCCCATTCGTGCGAGCGATGTCGCCTTCACCTTCAATAAATTCATGACCGAAGGGGTGCCGCAATTCCGCCTGATCTATAAGGGCACTACCGTCAAAGCCATTTCACCGTTAACGGTACGTATTGAACTGGCGAAACCCGGCAAAGAAGATATGCTCAGCCTGCTGACGCTGCCGGTTATGCCAGAAAAATTCTGGAAAGACCATAAACTGAGCGAGCCACTGAGCCGCCCGCCGCTGGGTAGTGGGCCATATCGCATCAGTAGCTGGCGCATGGGGCAATATATTGCCTATACCCGTGTGCGGAATTACTGGGCTGCGGATCTGCCCGTTAATCGGGGACGCTGGAATTTCGACAATATCCGCTATGACTACTATCTGGACGACAATGTCGCCTTCGAAGCCTTCAAAGCGGGCGCATTTGACCTGCGCAGCGAAGGGGATGCCAAAAACTGGGCCACGCGCTATATCGGCACTAACTTCAGCCGTGGCTACATTGTCAAAGATGAGCAGCCTAATACCTCCGCGCAAGACACACTCTGGCTGGCGTTTAACATTACCCGCCCGGTATTCAACGATCGCCGCGTGCGGGAAGCCATCTCGCTGGCGTTTGATTTTGAATGGATGAACAAGGCGCTGTTTTATGGGGCATACAGCCGGGCGGACAGCTATTTCCAGAACACAGAATACGCTGCGCGCAACTATCCGGATGCTGATGAACTCACGCTGCTGGCCCCGCTCAAAGCACAGGTGCCGCCGGAGGTCTTCACCTCTATCTACACACCGGCAAAGTCGAACGGCGATGGCTATGACCGGGAAAATCTCCTGAAAGCAGATGCGCTGTTAAAACAGGCGGGCTGGGTGCTGAAAAATCAGCAACGCGTGGATGAAAAAACCGGCAAACCTTTTACCTTCGAATTACTGCTACCCTCGGGCGGGAATACCCAATGGGTACTGCCGTTCCAGCATAACCTGTCCCGACTGGGCATCACGATGGAGATCCGCCAGGTCGATAACTCGCAGGCCACCAATCGCATGCGCAGCCGTGACTATGACATGATGCCGCGCCTGTGGCGTGCACAACCCTGGCCAAGCGGCGATCTGCAAATTGCATGGAGCTCAGAGTATATCGACTCTTCTTATAACGCGCCCGGCGTGAAGAACCCGGCGGTAGACAACCTGATCGCGCAGATTAACCGCTGGCAGGGTAATAAAGAGAAGCTGCTACCGCTCGGTCGCGCATTGGACAGGGTGCTGACCTGGAATTATTACATGCTGCCCATGTGGTACATGGCGGCAGATCGCGTCGCCTATTGGGATAAGTTTTCTATGCCCGGCATTCGCCCGGTCTATTCACTGGGGTTTGACACCTGGTGGTATGACGTAAACAAGGCGGCGAAATTGCCCGCCGCCAGACGTTAAGGAGAAGGGATGGGCGCGTATTTCATTCGGCGTTTATTACTGATAATCCCCACCCTTTGGGCGATCATCACCATTAACTTTTTTATCGTGCAAATCGCGCCGGGTGGCCCGGTCGACCAGGCCATTGCCGCTATTGAGTTTGGCGATAAGGGCACGATGCCGGGCAGTAGCGGCGGCGGAATGGGCGCCACGCATGCCCGCACCGGTGTGGGCGACGCGTTAAGCAATGACAGCCACTATCGTGGCGGGCGCGGCCTGGATCCGCAGGTTATTGAAGAGATAAAACAGCGCTACGGTTTCGATAAACCGTTGCATGAGCGCTATTTCAAAATGTTGTGGGATTATCTGCGCTTCGACTTTGGCAATAGCCTGTTCCGCAGCGCATCGGTACTGCAACTGATCAAAGACAGCATGCCGGTGTCAATCACACTGGGGCTGTGGGGAACACTGATTATCTATCTGGTGTCGATTCCCCTTGGTATTCGCAAAGCGGTGTACAACGGTAGCCGCTTTGATATCTGGAGCAGCGCGCTGATCATTGTGGGTTACGCTGTCCCGGCGTTTCTGTTCGCCATCCTGCTGATTGTTTTTTTTGCTGGCGGCAGCTACTACGATCTTTTCCCCTTGCGCGGGCTTACCTCAAGCAATTTCGACGCCCTGCCGTGGTACAAACAGGCGCTGGATTATCTCTGGCATATCACCCTGCCCGTGCTGGCAACGGTGATTGGCGGGTTCGCCGCATTGACCATGCTGACCAAAAACTCGTTTCTTGATGAGATCCGTAAACAGTATGTGGTCACCGCCCGCGCCAAAGGCGTGAGCGAACGCAATATCATGCGTAAGCATGTCTTTCGCAACGCGATGTTGTTGGTGATTGCGGGGTTCCCGGCGACCTTTATCAGCATGTTTTTTACCGGTTCGCTATTGATCGAGGTGATTTTCTCCCTTAACGGTCTTGGCCTGCTGGGCTACGAAGCGACAGTCTCCCGGGATTACCCGGTGATGTTCGGTACGCTCTATATTTTCACTCTGATTGGCCTACTGCTGAATATTCTCAGTGATATCAGTTATACGCTGGTGGATCCGCGTATCGATTTTGAGGGGCGCTGATGATTCAATTAAGCTACGTCAACCAGGCCCGCTGGCTGCGTTTTCGTCACAATCGCCGTGGTTACTGGTCATTGTGGATCTTTCTGGTGATTTTTATCCTCAGCCTCGGCGCAGAGCTGGTGGCCAATGACAAGCCACTGCTGGTGCGTTACGAAGGTAAATGGTTTGCGCCAGCGCTCATCAATTACAGCGAGAGCGATTTTGGCGGCCCCTTTGCTACTCCGGCTGATTATCAGGATCCGTGGCTACGTAAACAGCTTGATGAGCACGGCTGGACGTTGTGGGCGCCCGTACGTTTTGGCGCGCGCAGTATTAACTATGCCACCACGGAACCCTTTCCCTCTCCTCCTTCAGCAAAAAACTGGCTCGGGACCGACGCTAACGGCGGCGACGTACTGGCGCGCATTCTCTATGGCACCCGGATCTCCTTGCTGTTCGGCTTAATGCTGACCTTCTGTTCCAGCGTGATCGGCGTACTGGCCGGTGCAATACAGGGTTATTACGGGGGCAAAATTGATCTCTGGGGACAGCGTTTTATTGAAGTGTGGTCCGGTATGCCGACGCTGTTTCTGATTATTCTGCTCTCCAGCGTGATCCAACCCGGTTTCTGGTGGTTGTTAGGCATTACTGTATTGTTTGGCTGGATGGCGCTGGTCAGCGTGGTGCGCGCCGAGTTCCTGCGTACACGTAACTTTGATTATATCCGTGCCGCACAGGCGCTGGGTGTAAGCGATCGCGGTATTATACTGCGCCATATGCTCCCCAACGCCATGGTCGCCACCTTAACCCTGTTGCCGTTTATTTTGTGTAGCTCGGTCGCCACCCTGACCTCACTCGATTTTCTGGGCTTCGGTTTGCCATTGGGCTCTCCGTCGCTGGGTGAACTTCTGCTTCAGGGGAAAAATAACTTACAGGCGCCCTGGCTCGGTATCGCCGCTTTTATTTCCACCGCCCTGCTGCTTTCACTGCTGATTTTTATTGGTGAAGCAGTGCGCGACGCATTCGATCCTAATAAGGCGGTGTAAGATGACGTCTCCCCTGCTGACTGTTGATTCCCTGACCGTTGCTTTTCGCCAGCAGAATACACTGCGGACAGTAGTGAACGATTTATCGCTGCGCATCGACGCGGGCGAAACGCTGGCGCTGGTCGGCGAATCCGGCTCCGGTAAAAGCGTCAGTGCATTATCGATCCTGCGTTTGCTGCCTTCTCCTCCTGTGGAATACCCTGCCGGCGATATTCTGTTCCATGGCGAATCGTTGCTGCATGCCAGTGAAAGCACACTGCGTGGCGTACGCGGCAATAAAATCGCCATGATTTTCCAGGAGCCGATGGTTTCCCTCAATCCGCTGCATACGCTGGAAAAACAGCTTTATGAAGTGCTGTCGCTACATCGCGGTATGCGCCGGGAAGCCGCGCGCGCTGAAATTCTTGATTGCCTTGAGCGCGTCGGGATCCGCAATGCTCGTGCACGGCTGGGCGATTTTCCCCACCAGCTTTCCGGTGGTGAACGCCAGCGCGTAATGATCGCCATGGCCGTGTTAACACGCCCGGAACTGTTGATTGCCGATGAACCCACCACAGCGCTGGATGTGAGCGTACAGGCACAGATCCTGACGCTGCTGCGTGAACTGCGCGATGAGCTGAATATGGGTTTGCTGTTTATTACTCACGACCTCAGTATCGTGCGCAAGCTGGCGGATAACGTTGCAGTGATGCAAAACGGGAAATGTGTCGAACACAATAGTGCCCGGGCGTTGTTTAACGCACCGGCGCACCCGTATACGCAAAAACTGATTAATAGCGAACCCGGTGGGGAGCCTGTTACCCTGCCTCAGGATGTACAGCCGTTGCTGCAGGTGGAAAACCTTGCCGTGAGCTTCCCGGTGCGTAAAGGGATCCTGCGTCGCGTGGTCAACCACAATCCGGTGGTGAAGAATATCAGCTTTACCTTGCGTCCCGGCGAAACGTTGGGACTGGTTGGCGAGTCAGGTTCGGGCAAAAGCACCACTGGCCTTGCCTTGCTGCGCCTGGTCGCCTCACAGGGTGCAATCCTGTTTGACGGTAAACCGCTACACCAGTGGAACCGCAAGCAGATGCTACCGGTACGGCACCGGATACAAGTGGTGTTTCAGGATCCCAACTCCGCACTCAACCCGCGGTTGAATGTACAGCAAATTATCGAAGAGGGTTTGCGCGTTCATCAGCCCGAGCTGACGCGTAGCGCCCGTGAGCAACGGGTGATTGAGGTAATGCAGGAAGTGGGGCTGGATCCGGAAACCCGGCGTCGTTTTCCCGGCGAGTTCTCGGGAGGTCAGCGCCAGCGCATTGCCATTGCCCGCGCCCTGATCCTCAAACCAGAACTGATCATTCTGGATGAACCCACATCATCGCTGGATCGTACCGTGCAGGCGCAAATCCTCACACTGCTGAAATCACTACAGGAGACGCACCGGCTGGCGTATATTTTTATCAGTCACGATCTGCACGTGGTGCGCGCATTATGTCACCAGGTCATTGTGCTAAAACAAGGGGAAGTGATTGAACAGGGAGAGTGTCGGCGTGTCTTTAGCGAGCCTCAGCAGGCCTATACACGCCAGCTTCTCGCATTAAGCTAACGTTCAGAAAGGGTTCTGCCCGGAGAAAGGTTCCGCGATGGCAACGCCGAAATTTTTCAGGCGACAGGTCGCGGCAAACTCATCCTGGCGATTAACGAACAGGCACGGTTCCCCTTCGCATTCCAGTACCGAGCAATCCACTTCGATATCGCTCAATGCCTGGCTGAGTTTGTGCATTACCGGCCAGGCATTGTCGCCATCCGGACTCAGCAGTTTCAATGCGACAAGACTGTCATCCGCAGACTGACCGTTTTGCGGAATCGGTTCAACTTTTGCGCCTGCAAAACCCTCCAGCCAGCGATAGCACTGGGGGAGGCGGTGGATGATGGAGAGCTGGAATGTATTCACTTTCTTTCCCCGAAGCACTTTTACTTCACAAATATTTCACATTTATATTAACACACTATTGACAAATCGTCCTGTCAACCTCGCAGAAAAGGTTCAATCCTGCGCAGTGTGAGGGCTGACCGCTCATTTATCAGGGTTTTAATGGCTAAGCGGCGGGCCGGGTTTCGGGCTATATGTACCCGTTTCTGCGATCTAACTCAACCTTTTTCACTACAATAGTGTGACTTTTTACACAAATGGATTTTACATAAAATAAACAAACATGTCTGAAGGTATGTCAATCTGAGTTGATATGCATCAAACAAGGGAGCTTTTTTGCTCCCTGTGGGGAGGGGTTATGCCGGTTTTTTACCGCGACTGGCGTAGAGATAGAAGAGAATGGAACTGGTCGCGCAAAACGTGATGGACCAGATCATCGGCCAGGCAGAGTTAAAGGTCGCCATCGACAGCAGTGCGCCCACAACCGCGCCAATGCCAAAACGAAAGGTCCCGGCCAGGGAAGACGCCGTACCCGCCATATGTGGAAACTCATCAAGAATGACAGCCATGGCGTTAGAGGCGACCAACGCTACGCACCCCACAAATACCGCCACACCCAGCACCAGCGACCAGAACCCGATATCCAGTAGCGCCGTCACGACCATCCACAGCGCCATAGCAAACTGCACCCACAACCCACTGCGAAACATGTTTAGTGCTCCAACGCGGCGGACAATACGGCCATTAATAATGGTCGTCATAAACAGAAAGACAATATTCAGCGCGAAGTAGTAACCGAAATTCTGCGGCGAAACGTGGTTGAGCTGTATATAGACGAACGGCCCGGCGCTCAGAAACGAGAACATTCCGGCAAAGCTGAAACCGCTTGCCAGCATATAGCTCAACACACGTTTATGGCGAAACAGCGAAGCGAAATTACCGATCGTCGTGCGCAAATGGAACTTTTGCCGCTTTTCTACCGGTAGCGTTTCGCGAATAAAAAAGGCAATCATCGCCGAAGCCAGCAAGGCGGCAATGGCGAGGATCCAGAAAATCACATGCCAGCCGAACCAAATCAACACCGCGCCCCCCACCATAGGCGCCAGTAACGGAGCGATGGTGGTGACCAGCATGACAAATGACATCATGCGGGAGAACTCCTCCCGCGGATAGATATCGCGCATCAGAGCATTAATCACCACGCTTGCCGCAGCGGCGGCAAGACCGTGGAAAAAACGCATGGTGATTAACTGGTCAATACTTTGCGCCAACGCACAGGCCACTGCCGCTGCCGCAAAAATCAGTGTTCCGCCGAGAATAACCGGCTTACGGCCGATGCTGTCAGCCATCGGCCCATAGAGCAACTGACCTACCGCAAACCCCAGGATATAGGTGCTCAACGTCATTTGCGCACTGCCGGCCGGTACGCCGAACTGCTCAGCAATCACAGGCAGCGCAGGCAGGTACATATCGATGGACAGTGGCATTAACATCGCCAGCAGGCCGAGAATAAACACAATGCGTAACGAAGAGTGTGGCCTTGAGGTCACGTCAGTCTCCTGATATTAGCGTGAGGGCATGCCTACACTGGCAATTTCGTCTTCCGTCAGTGGACGGTACTCGCCTGGATCCAGATCCGCATCCAACGCAATCGCGCCAATACGCTCGCGATGCAGCCCCACGACATGATTGCCCACGGCGGCAAACATGCGTTTAACCTGATGGTAGCGGCCTTCGCTGATGGTCAGACGAACCTGGGTCGGCGTCACCACTTCCAGTACCGCAGGTTTGGTGAGTTCTTTTTCATTATGCAACTGTACGCCGCGGGCAAATTGTTCCGCCGTGTCGTCACTCACCGGTGATTCAAGGGTAACCAGGTAGGTTTTTTCACAATGGTGACGTGGCGAAGTGATGCGGTGCGACCATTGACCGTCATCGGTCATCAGCACCAGACCGGTGGTGTCAATATCCAGACGTCCTGCGGCATGAAGCTTATGAGCGACCGGCTCATCGAGAAAATAGAGGATCGTCGGATGATCCGGGTCATCCGTTGAGCAGACGTAGCCTTCCGGTTTGTGGAGCATAAAGTAACGCGGGCCAGTTTGCTGAACGAGGGTGTTGCCGTCGTACTCAACATCGTGCTCGGGTTGCAGTTTAAACGCGGTATCTCTCACAATCTCGCCATCGACGGTAACACGATGAGCACGGATTTCACGCCCGGCAATGGCGCGGCTGACGCCAAGTTGCTGAGCGATAAACTTATCAAGTCGCATGAAGTTTTTTAGCCTGTATGGTGCTGGATGCGGGCATGACGCCCAAAAAAGACGTTATAAACGTGAGTAGTATAGCGGCCATCATACACCGCTCAAGGGAAAGATTCGTGGCATACTATGCGCCGTCTATCTGCAACCTTATCGAGACAATGACTTTTACGCTGCGCCCTTACCAACGCGAAGCGGTGGACGCCACCCTCGCCCATTTTCGTCAACATGCAGAACCTGCGGTTATTGTACTGCCGACCGGTGCCGGGAAAAGCCTGGTGATAGCCGAACTGGCACGTCTGGCACGCGGTCGCGTGCTGGTGCTGGCGCATGTCAAAGAGCTGGTAGCACAAAACCACGCCAAGTATGTTGCGCTTGGGCTGGAAGCGGATATCTTCGCTGCCGGGTTAAAGCGTAAACAGAGCAACGGCAAAGTGGTGTTTGGCAGCGTGCAATCCGTGGCACGTAACCTGTCGCAGTTTCAGGGCGAGTTTTCACTGTTGGTGGTAGATGAGTGCCACCGTATCAGTGATGATGACGACAGCCAGTATCAGCAAATCCTGGCGCATCTGCGTGAGGTCAACCCCCACTTACGTCTGCTCGGTTTGACGGCAACCCCCTTCCGTCTCGGCAAAGGCTGGATTTACCGTTTTCATTATCATGGGATGGTGCGCGGTGACGAAAAGGCGTTGTTCCGCGACTGCATTTATGAGCTTCCGCTGCGCTATATGATTAAACATGGCTATCTTACCCCGCCGGAGCGGCTGGATATGCCTGTGGTGCAGTATGATTTCAGCCGCCTGCAGGCACAGAGCAACGGTCTGTTCAGTGAAGCTGATCTGAACCGCGAGCTGAAAAAACAGCAACGCATTACACCGCATATTGTCAGCCAAATCGTTGAGTTTGCGCAGACGCGCAAAGGGGTGATGATCTTTGCCGCCACCGTTGAACATGCCAAAGAGATTACCGGCCTGCTGCCCGCCGATGACGCCGCGCTTATCACCGGTGATACAGCTGGCCCGGAACGCGATGCGTTGATCGCGGCATTTAAACAACAACAGTTTCGTTATCTGGTGAACGTGTCCGTGTTGACCACCGGCTTTGATGCGCCGCATGTCGACCTGATTGCTATTTTACGTCCGACGGAGTCTGTCAGCCTGTATCAGCAAATCGTCGGACGTGGTCTGCGGCTGGCGCCCGGAAAAACCGACTGCCTGATCCTGGATTACGCGGGCAACCCTCACGATCTCTACGCACCGGAAATTGGTGCACCAAAAGGCAAAAGTGACAATGTTCCGGTGCAGGTGTTCTGCCCCGGTTGCGGTTTTGCCAACACCTTCTGGGGGAAAACCACTGCCGATGGCACGCTGATCGAACATTTTGGCCGCCGTTGCCAGGGCTGGCTGGAAGATGATGAAGGCCATCGGGAGCAGTGTGATTATCGCTTTCGCTTTAAAAACTGCCCGCAATGCAATGCGGAAAATGACATTGCCGCCCGCCGCTGCCGAAGTTGCGACTGCGTGCTGGTTGACCCCGACGATATGCTGAAAGCGGCGCTGAAGCTCAAAGATGCGCTGGTACTGCGCTGTAGTGGTATGACATTACAACAAGGGGCGGATGCGAAAGGCGAATGGTTGAAAATCACCTACTACGACGAAGACGGCGCGGATGTCAGTGAGCGCTTCCGTCTGCAAACCGCCGCTCAGCGCACCGCTTTCGAACAACTGTTCATTCGCCCGCATACCCGCACGCCTGGCGTGCCCCTGCGCTGGATTGTCGCCACGGATATCATCGCGCAACAGGCACGGCTACGACACCCTGATTTTGTGGTAGCGCGCCTCAAGGGGCAGTTCTGGCAAGTGCGGGAAAAAGTCTTCGATTATGAAGGTCGCTTTCGTCGGGCGCATGAATTACGCGGATAAACGCGCTTTTGAT
Organism: Kosakonia oryzendophytica; assembly: GCF_900094925.1. Classification (GTDB taxonomy): domain Bacteria; phylum Pseudomonadota; class Gammaproteobacteria; order Enterobacterales; family Enterobacteriaceae; genus Kosakonia; species Kosakonia oryzendophytica. Next base: position 311,693 of record NZ_FMAY01000001.1, read on the forward strand.
TGATGTATCGGGTATTCGGGGATAGAATACCGCCCGCTTTTGCATCCGCGAAAGCCGATCATCTGCCTGTTGCTGGGTCGCCTGTAACAGGATCTATTTAAGAGAGATTTAAATGTTTACTATTAACGCAGACGTACGTAAAGAGCAGGGTAAGGGTGCGAGCCGCCGCCTGCGCGCAGCTAACAAGTTCCCGGCTATCGTTTACGGTGGAACTGAAGCTCCGATCGCTATCGAACTGGATCATGACAAACTGTGGAACCTGCAAGCGAAAGCTGAGTTCTATAGCGAAGTTGTGACCATCGTTGTTGATGGCAAAGAAGTAAAAGTGAAAGTTCAGGCTGTACAGCGTCACGCTTACAAACCGAAACTGACTCACATCGACTTCGTTCGCGCTTAATCGCCGACAAAGTTGAAGAAACCCCGCCACGGCGGGGTTTTTTTATATCTGTGCCTCACAGAAACCCGCCCATCCGGGCAGGATTCACGGGCTATTTTCCGCCGTTAAAACGCCGCTGCAACTGGTCGCGCAGATTTGGCGGCGTTCCTTTGATGGTCAGCGTATCGGTCGCTGGATCCCAGAAAATACGCTCGCCGAGCAGCAATGCATCGAAATTGATGGTGAGACCACCGCCGCTACCCGCGTACTTGGTAAGCTGACGCAACGTGCTGCGATCCGCCGGGAAACTCTCTTCCAGCTCATAGCCCTGACCGGCGGTAAACTCTTCGAAACTCACTTCGCTTACGCCAGCCAGCTCTTTTGAAAGCGAGGCCAGTTCAATCTCCTCACCCGCCTGCAACTGTTCGTTGCAATAGGTATAGACCTGCTGGCGCACGGTCTGACGCTCTGATTTATCCAATTCCGCCTGCGCGGTAAAGTCATCCACCGCCTGCAACAAGCCGCGGTTTTGCGCTTTGGCATTCAACCCTTCGCTGGCGCCAAGAAAATCCATAAAGAAATCGGCAACTTTGCGCCCTACCCGCCCTTTCAGGAAGGTTAAGTAACGGGTTGACTCCGGGTTCGTTTCCCACTCGGTTAAATCGATACGGGCCACAATATCCGCATGATTAATATCCAGATAGTGCGTAGAGCTAATATCCAGATTCTCGTTAACACGCATACTGCTTAAGTTGTTCAGCACCGCCACCAGCAGGTATTCCACCGCCAGGTAACGGTAGTGGCAAAACAGGACAATACCGCCATCAGCAAACGGATATTTCGCCAGTTCATCACGTAAGCGCCCGGTCGCCGCACGGCTGAAGGCGAGAAATTCTTCTTCGCCCTGGCGTTGCAAACGGAGTGCCTGCGCCAGCTCACTCTCTTCGTTAAACAGGCCGTAAGCTTTATTTTTTGCGCTATACACCCGGTGCAGTTCTTCGACCATCTCTTCAACAGGCGCGGTAGGTTCCAGCAAAGAATCGCGCAGCACCAGCTCGAGGGTTTGCTCATCGCGTTTGATAAGCTGATGCAGGGCAATCTGGTTGATGTCCAGACTCATGATAAACTCTCCTTTTAGACCGCGGTATTCAACCACCACCAACGCGACTGTGCAACAGCAGATAAAAAAGCAGAAAAAAAGCTGTTGCTACGGTAATATGTTGCCCTTTCATGAACACACAAACTGATGTCGATTTATGCCACAAATCTCCCGTTACAGCGATGAACACGTTGAACAACTGCTCAGTGAGCTTGCCAGCGTGCTGGAAAAACACAAAACGCCGACCGATCTGTCACTGATGGTCCTGGGCAATATGGTGACAAACCTGATCAATACCAGCGTCGCCCCTGCGCAGCGCCAGGCTATCGCAAAGTCGTTCGCTCAGGCGTTACAATCGTCAATTGGCGACGACAAAGCGCATTAAGGGAAATATCGACAGTTTATGGTGACGAATCGTCAGCGCTACTTTGAAAAAGTCTCCCAGATGGTTAGCTGGGGACACTGGTTTGCTTTGTTCAACATTCTGTTGTCCATTGTACTGGGTAGCCGCTATCTGTTCGTCGCCGACTGGCCCACCACGCTCTCCGGTCGCCTCTATTCGTACCTGAGCATTGCCGGTCATTTCAGCTTTCTGGTGTTCGCCGCCTACTTGCTGATCCTCTTTCCGCTGACATTTATTGTGATGTCGCAGCGGCTTATGCGGGTGCTGTCTGCGATCCTCGCGACAGCGGGTATGACGCTATTGCTTATCGATAGCGAAGTTTTTACCCGTTTCCACCTGCACCTTAACCCCGTCGTCTGGGAACTGGTGATTAACCCGGATCAAAATGAGATGGCGCGGGACTGGCAGCTGATGTTTATTAGCGTGCCAGTGATCCTGCTCATTGAGATGCTATTTGCGACCTGGAGCTGGCAAAAACTGCGCAGCCTTACCCGGCGTCGCCATTATGCCAAACCCGTCGCTGCTTTCTTCTTCGTCGCCTTTATCGCCACCCATGTGATGTACATCTGGGCAGACGCTAATTTTTATCGCCCTATCACCATGCAGCGTGCCAACCTGCCACTCTCTTATCCTATGACCGCGCGTCGTTTTCTGGAAAAACACGGGCTGCTGGATGCGCAGGATTATCAACGTCGCCTGGTGGAACAGGGGAATCCGGAAGCGGTTTCTGTTCAATATCCATTGAGCGATCTGCGCTATCAGGATATGGGCGCAGGACACAACGTCTTGCTGATTACCGTCGATGGCCTCAACTATTCGCGGTATGAGAAACAGATGCCGCAACTGGCCAGTTTCGCGCAGCAGAATGTGGCATTTACGCAGCATATGAGTTCAGGCAATACCGCAGACAGTGGCTATTTCGGCCTGTTCTACGGCATCTCGGCAAGTTATATGGATGGTGTGCTGTCGGCGCGTATTCCGGCCGCGCTGATTACCGCTTTCAACCAGCAAGGTTATCAGTTGGGTCTGTTCTCGTCTGATGGCTTTAGCAGCCCGCTCTATCGTCAGGCGCTGTTGTCTGATTTCTCCCTGCCGGCGGCAAAACCGCAAAGTGATGAGCAAACCGCCGATCAGTGGATTAACTGGCTGGGGCACTACGCGCAGGATGATAACCGCTGGTTCTCCTGGGTATCGCTGAATGGCACCGCCGCGCTGGACAGCAATCAGCAGGGCTTTGCCCGTAAATACAGCCGCACCGCATCAGACATCGATACGCAAATTGCCCGCGTGCTGGATGCGCTGCGTGAATCCGGCAAGCTGGATGACACCGTGGTGATTATCACTGCCGGTCACGGTATACCAGAAAGCAAAGATGACGCTAATTTCGACTGGTCGCGCAGCAGACTGCATGTTCCGCTGGTTGTGCACTGGCCGGGAACGCCTGCTCAACGCATCAGCAAGCTGACGGATCATAAAGATATTATGACCACGCTGATGCAGCGCCTGCTGCATGTCAGCACGCCTGCAAACGAGTACTCACAGGGACAAGATCTGTTTAACGCCACGAGACGTCATAATTGGGTCACGGCGGCGAATGGCGATACGTTGGCGATTACCACGCCAGAGATAACGCTGGTGCTCGGTCAGAACGGGAATTACCGCACCTGGAATGCACAAGGCGAGAAAATCCGCGAACAGAAACCACAACTCAGTTTACTGCTGCAGGTTCTGACGGATGAAAAACGTTTTATCGCTAACTGATTGATTAATTATGAATCACTCAGCCTGCCCTTCACTTGCATTCAGCGATGAAAAGGGTACTATTAGCGCCACATGTCGGCACGTAGCGCAGCCTGGTAGCGCACTGTCATGGGGTGTCAGGGGTCGGAGGTTCAAATCCTCTCGTGCCGACCAAAATTCCCCAGAAAAACCAGCCCCTTGGGGCTGGTTTTTTTTATGCGTGCGATTTGGAAAAGGTAAAACAAAGGTAAAATGAAGGAACGCTGTCAGATGGCGGCCTGCTTTGCGAAACACCTGCCCGCGGTGCTCCTGTATCGCACTCACCCACGGACGTCATGCGAAAAACACGCCTGCCCGTGGAAAAAACCGTCATCACACCGATTAATTGGCACGCTTTCCGGGAAGCATTCTGAGCAGCGTGTTATCGCGTAATACATAGTGGTGCAGTAATGCCGCAGCAGCATGCAACCCAATAATAAAGTATCCCGCATTAGCCAGCGCCTCATGTACTTCCTTCAGGCTATGCTGTAATAAACTATTTTTAACAGCAGACACCGGCATGGTTATAAAAAAGAAGGCCCATTCTTTCTGGCCAAAAAAGAGTGATGCCACACCGAGTAACGGCAGAGCAATAAAAATTACATATAATAGTATGTGGACAAAAGAGGCGCTCCGCTTCTGCCATAACGGCAGTGGCGGAACCACTGGTGGCTCAGTATTTATTACTCTCAATACCAGTCTGATTAGCATCAGGATAAATACTGTAACTCCACATGTGTAATGTGTTATTCCCATCCAATAGCGGCCGACAGAATCTTTGGGGAAAATCCCCTTAAATTCCATAGCCGCGTACGTTACGATAATAAGCAATAAAACCAGCCAGTGCATGAACATCTGACTTCCTGCGTATTTTTTCATTTTTAATCATTCCTGTGAAATAAATAGAACGCTATGCCAGCGCATGGCCGACAAGCGAACCAGCTCCCATCGAAAGCGCCATCGCCAGTGCGCTCCAGAATGTCGTTCTGATGATTGCCATTGCCGCAGGTGCCTTCCCTGCAATGGACGAGATGTATCCCAGCACCGCCAGAGAAAACAACGTGGAGAGAATCACAAACGGCAGAACAAACCCTGCGGGTGTTAACCAGGCCACCATGACAGGTAATACAGCCCCGGCAGAAAAACTGACAGCGGAAAAAAGCGCCGCCTGAAGCGGGCGTGCACTATTCGTGCCCGTTAGCCCCAGCTCTTCTCTGGCATGGGCATCCAGCGCATCGTGCGCCATTAACTGCTCTGCAACCTGATGAGCAAGTGACGGCTCCAGACCCCGTTTCACGTACAGCGACATAAGCTCCTGTACTTCGCCTTCATAATTCACAGCGAGCTCTTCTTTTTCCTGTGCCAACGCGGCGTTTTCCGTATCCGCCTGCGAGGAGACAGAAACATATTCGCCGGTTGCCATCGACATGGCCCCTGCGACTAATCCGGCGACGCCAGCCAGTAGCACGCCAGAGGAGGATGTCTGCGCCGAAGCAACACCCAACACAAGGCTGGCGGTTGAGACAATGCCGTCGTTTGCTCCGAGCACAGCGGCTCTGAGCCATCCTACCCTTCCAATACTGTGGAGTTCCCGGTGCATAGTAGTGTTTTCCTGTTTATCAATATCCCCATTTCATTCAGTATTATTGATATATGAAAAATTATCTGGCCCGACAGAGTAAGCAATTTATTTTTTTATGCTTAACGCTACATTAAGATTATACAAATATAATCCGCGCATTGAGCTTTTCCTCATAAATGGAATATTAATATGCGAAATGATAATGGGTATCATAACCGATCAATAATGGCGCAAAGAAGTACCGTCGTCAGTGTCGTGGTTAATTTAATACTTTCATGTATTCAGATTATTACCGGTTTATTTTCAGCTTCTCAGGGGCTTGTTGCTGATGGTATTCATTCGTTTTCTGATTTGATTGCCGATGCTGTTGTGTTGTTTGCCAATAAAAAAAGCCGTAAGCCTTCAGACAATGACCATCATTACGGGCACTGGCGGTATGAAAATGGCGCGTCGATGATACTTGGGATCATGTTGATAGCCGTTGGAGTGGGAATGCTATGGTCTGCTATCGGAAAATTACAGCATCCGGAAACGCTTAGCGACATTCATATCGTGGCCCTTTGGGTCGCTCTTGCTACGCTGGTCGCGAAGGAAATCCTCTTCCGTTACATGCTCAGCGTGGCAACACGCATCCAGTCCACCCTGCTTATTGCCAATGCCTGGCATGCCCGCTCAGATGCAGCATCATCCGTTGTGGTCGCGATCGGCATTACCGGAACACTGGCCGGATATGCCTGGTTTGATCCCGTTGCGGCCTTCGTGGTTGGCGTGCTGATAGCCCGGATGGGATATGCATTCGCCAAAGACGCCTTGCAAGACCTGATGGATCGTTCTGTTGACGCAGAAAAAGAGCATGAAATAAAAACGATCCTTCTCTCCACACCCGGTGTTGCGGGTCTCCATGATATGAAAACCCGCAAAGCGGGCGATCTCATCCTGGTCGATGTGCATCTGGAGGTTCCGGAACATCTCTCTGTCAGGGATGGGCATGACATTGCTGTTGCGGCACGCGAAAGGGTCATGACTAAAAAGGAGGTTCTTAATGTCATGGTGCATATCGATCCGTTTGCGATAAAAACGGATGAAGCCTTTACGGGATGAATGGCGCGAGAATGGCCGCGGAGCATCACAGAGGTAATAAAAAAGCCGTAACAGGGTCGTTACGGCTTAGTGTGTCCGGAATGGTAATTACAGCGCGATATCCGCCACGGTTTCGCTGTCGCTCTGCGGATGCAGAGCCGGTTTTTGCACCGGCGGTGTAACATCGGCAATCAGCGATTCGTCACATTTCAGCCCCAGAATCTCGCTGGTGTAACGCAGCTCAGCGTCAGCAGCGTCAATATTACCGTTCAGTTCAGTGCCGAATGAAGGGATGATCTCTTTCAGTTTTGCCTGCCAGCTTGCGGAAGCAAACCGTTCCGTGAACACTTTCTCCATCAGCTCCAGCATAATCGGCGCAGCGGTCGATGCCCCCGGCGATGCCCCTAACAGCGCGGCGATAGTACCTTCTTTATCACTGACCACTTCAGTACCCAGTCGCAACACCCCGCCCTTGCCGGATTCACGCTTGATGATCTGCACACGCTGACCAGCCTGCCATAAACGCCAGTCTTCTTTCATCGCCAACGGGTAGTATTCGCGCAGTGCATCAAAACGATCGTCTTCATTTTGCAGCACCTGACTGACCAGATATTTTACCAGGCTAAAATTGGTCATGCCGACAGTCAGCATTGGCAGTACGTTGGAGGTATTGGTGGAGCGAAGCAGATCCCATAATGATCCGTTTTTCAGGAAACGCGTCGAGAAGGTGGCAAACGGCCCAAACAGCAGCACACGCTTACCGTCAATAATACGCGTATCAATATGCGGCACTGACATCGGCGGCGCGCCCACGGTAGCCTGACCGTAGACTTTTGCCAGATGGTGATTCACCACGTCCGGGTTTTCGGAAACAAGAAACTGGCCGCCCACCGGGAAACCGGCATAATCCGCCGCTTCCGGAATGCCAGATTCTTGCAGCAGCTTAAGCGCCGCACCACCCGCGCCAATAAAGATAAACTTCGCCCGGATTACCTGCTCACCGCCGCCTTTCAGCGAATGGAGTGTCACGCTCCAGCTATTATCCGCATTGCGCTTGAGACCACGCACTTCCGTACCCAGTTGCAGTGAGAAGTTCTCTTTTTTCTGCAATGCGCCAATCATCTGGCGGGTCAGCTCACCAAAGTTCACGTCGGTGCCAATTTCCGTCCGGGTGGCCGCAATTTTCTGCTTCGCGTCGCGCCCTTCCATCACCAGCGGCGCCCACTGTCTGATCTGCTCAGCATCTTCGGAATAGCGCATGCCGCGGAACAAGGAACTCTGCTGCAGCGCTTTATAGCGTGCGCGCAGGAAGTTGACATTGTCATCGCCCCACACAAGGCTCATGTGCGGCACGGTATTAATAAAGGAGCGGGGGTTCTTGAGCACACCGGTTTTCACCTGATGCGCCCAAAACTGGCGAGAAATACGAAAGGCTTCGTTGATTTCAATCGCTTTTTTGATACTGATGGTGCCATCCGCACTTTGCGGCGTGTAGTTCAGTTCCATTAATGCGGCATGCCCGGTTCCGGCGTTGTTCCAGCCATTCGAACTCTCTTCCGCCAGGGCATCCAGCCGCTCTACCATGGTGATCGACCAGTCGGGCTCCAGCTCTTGCAGCCAGGTTCCCAGCGTGGCGCTCATGATCCCACCACCAATTAAAAGCACATCTGTTTCCTGCTCTTTCGATGCGGAACCTTTTGCTGCTTTCGAGACAGCATTTAGCCCGACAGCCATCGAAAACAGCCTGGCAGTCATTTTTTTCATGTTGTCATTGCCTTACTTTTAGTGCTGTTTTATTCGCATTTATTGAGGGTAAAGTCGTTAGCGCTTCTAACGTAGCACTTACACAATGAGATTTAAATAATGTTTAATCATTAAATTTCCATTGTATAAATGTTACTAATAAGTTGATTTTTTGCATTAGATTTAACGCATTTCGCTGGTCATAAACGGCCAGAGTCTGCTATAGTTTTGCGTTTCTCCACCTGCCCGAACGCCTTTTCCTGCGCGAAGAAGCCTCTCACCTACACAATCTTATGACCCAAAAAGCAAGCCATTTTGCACTGCTGAGAAACGATGATCTTCGCTCGCGGCAGTTGTTCACCCGCGCAGTAGAGAGCACTGAGTCCTGAAGCGATCTCGTTTTCGGTGAGAGCCTGGGGTTGCCCCGAAAGTGAGTCTGATTGCCTCTGTTGTACGGTGCCTTTCCATGTCGTTATTCGGTGGACGGCTGGCAATGATAATGGCAGCGGCAGGACCAGTCGCATTAGTTATCGGACCGAGGTTTCATCAAAACGGTGTGGAATACATTTTGCCTGCACTATTGCTGGCGGGAGTCATTCAAATCATTTTGGGGCTGACCGGCATGACGTGCCTGATGCGTTTTATTCCGCACGCGGTGATGACCGGTTTTGTTAACGCGCCGGACAGCCTGATTTTTGTTTTTCTGGCGCAGAGCTGCGCTGATTGTGGCGCTGTTTGTCCTGATCTTACTGATCGTGCTGTGGTTGCCGCGCTGGCGGTCACGCCCGCGAAGTGGCGGAAGAAACCGCAAGCTACAGCAGAAACAGTGTTGCCAGCCCGAGAAAAATAAAGAAACCACCGGTATCGGTAATCGCGGTGATCATCACGCTGGAGCCGACCGCCGGGTCGCGCCCCAGCCGGGTCATGATCATCGGGATTAATACTCCCATTAGCGCGGCCATCAGCAGGTTCAGCACCATCGCCAGCGTCATGACACCACCGAGTGCGGCATCGTCATACAACCACCAGGTCACCCCTCCCATGATCCCGCCCCACACCAGGCCGTTAATCAGCGCTACCCCCATCTCGCGCAGAATCAAAAAGGTAATGTTACCCGGCTGAATGTTCTGTAGCGCCAGCGCCCGGACAATCATGGTAATGGTCTGATTACCGGTGTTACCGCCGATCCCGGCAACGATAGGCATCAGCGACGCCAGCGCCACCAGTTGCGAAATCGTATGTTCAAAACCGTCAATAACCCTGGAGGCGATAAACGCCGTGCACAAATTGGTCGCCAGCCACACCCAGCGCGTTCTTACGGCTTTGGTCACTGGCGCAAACACATCTTCTTCCGTGCTCAGGCCGCCCATCTGGCGCATATCATTGTCGGTTTCTTCGTATACCACATTGACGATCTCATCAATCGTCAGACGCCCCATCAGCATGCCATTACTGTCTACCACCGCCGCACTGACCAGATTGTCACGTTCAAAGGTACGAGCAACCTTCTCCGCGTCATCCTCTGGCGAAAACATCACCGGATCGGCATCCATCACGTCGCTTACCCGCTTGCCTGCAGCATTAAGCAAAATGGTTTGCAGCCCGAGTTCTCCCACCAGGCGGTTATCACGCCCGATAACAAACAACTTATCGGTGTTTTCCGGCATCCTGCCAAGCCTGCGCAAATAGCGCTGTACCGCCGCCAGCGTCACCTCTGAACGAACGGTGATAACTTCGAACTCCATGAGCGCGCCAACACAATTTTTAGCGTAACGCATCACCTGGCGGACACGGGCGCGTTCTGCCGGCGGCAGCGTGGCCATTAACCGCCCGATGAGATTCCGCGGTAGGTGCTGCACCAGCCAGATCCTATCGTCGATATCCACGGTTTCCAGGATGGCGAGCAGTGCGCGATCGCTCATTTCATCAATCAGGTCATCCCAGACATTTTCCGAGGCTTCAAGCAACACTTTCCCGCGTTTGCCATCCTCCACCAGCCGCCATAATGCATGGCGTTCATCCACGGGTAACGCTTCAAGCGTGTCAGCCAAATCTGGCGGTGGCAAATGGGACACCAGCGCACGGACTTCCGCCAGGTCCTGATCGAGCCTTTCCCCATCCAACTGCTCGACGAGAGTGATCTCGCCCAGTAGCGTCGCGGTAAGCGTTTTATGGGTCGTCAGTAGCCAAATCAGGCGCGCACGCTCCTCTTCGCGCAGTTTGACACTGTTTTTCTTCATCACCGACATTGGACTGTCCCTGAATGGTAAAAAGCTCCGACAAACCGAAGCAGAACAGCGTTAAGCATAGCGGGTGAGTTTGTAAAAAATAATAAACGGCGGGAGTGTCCGGGCAAAAAAACAGCACGCCCCTGCAATGCAGGGGCGCGGATAATCAGGCGGTACGGGCAACCGCGTCTCGGGAGGCCTTTTCGCGTTCTTCACCGACCAGTTCGCTCAACTGGCCGTCGCGCATCTCCAGCAGGCGGTCGGCGTGAATAAAGTAGTGATCATCATGGCTGATCGCAAAAATGGTTTTCCCCCTTTGCTGCATCAACGGCAATAGCACCTGGTAGAAGTCGCGACGGAAATGGGGATCCTGATCCGCAGCCCACTCATCAAGCAGCAAAATGTCGCGCTCTTCCGCCAGTGCCAGCAGCAGCGCGACGCGCTTTTTCTGCCCTTTCGACAGTTTTAAATTCAGGATCTTACCGTTGTTCAGCTCCAGCTTATGCGCCATTTTTAACTGTTCCAGCCATGTGTCCACCAGTGCCGGATCCGCCTGTTTCCCCTCCGGCCCCAGCAAATCGTCAAACAGCCAGACATCGGTAAACACCGCGGAGAAGAGCTTGCGGTAATCTTCCGGTTTGTCGTGCGCCACGGGTTTGCCATCCAGCAGGATCTCACCGGATGCCGGCTGATATAGCCCGGTCAGCAGCATTGCCAGCGTCGATTTGCCGCTCCCGTTACCGCCGATCAAAAACACCAGCTCGCCGCGATTAAGGATCATATTGACCGGACCAATCGCAAAGTCATTATCCTGATATTTAAAGGTGACATTGCGCAGCTCCAGCGTTTGCCAGCCAGCAAACGACTGCGGACGGGGGAACGCGGGTTGGTACGGTGCCAGCGCAAACTTTTTCAGTTTATTAAAGGCGACCTGAGCGCTTAACAGCGTCGGCAATGCGCCCACGGCGGAGAGCAACGGCGTGCGCAGAAACAGCAGAGTAAGCGAATAGGTCGCCGCTACGTTAGTGTCGGCCCAGCCAAGACTGTTTGCCATCCAGAAGACAAGCCCAATGGCACCGAGCATCATGATATTCGACCAGTTCACCGCGCTCAGGTGAAAGGTGTCGGCGCGAATAATATGATGGCGGTATTGGCGCGCATCCGGCAGATATATCTGTTCAAAAATATGTTCCGCACGCTCGCGGTTCAGATTCAGCTCTTTACGTCCTTCCAGTACGGTCTGGAAATCGTTATAGAGCTTATCTTCCGTCTCACGCAGCGTCGCCATATGTTTGTAAACGCGGGAGACCAGCACAAAACCGCCCCAGATGGTCAGCGCCATCCACAGCGCGGTAACCACCAGCATCTTACCGGAGAGCATGGCGAGATAGATGCATGAGCCAAGGGTCAGGATGATCCCCTGCACCAGTTCTGGCAGGCGCACGAATGCAATGGTGATATTACGGACATCACTGGTTAGCCCTGCCAGCAATGCTGCGCTGCCCAACTGCTCGATCCGCTCTACCGGCGTGTCGAGAATGCGTTTGATAAATTCGCTGCGCAGGCGGTAAACGAAGTGATGACCGAGGGTGGTCAGCGCAAGTTGCGAACCTAGCGTGACCGCCATCAGCAACAGCAGCAAACCGAGAAATTCCGGAAGCACCGTCAATGAAATATCCACGGTTTCTATTAATCGCTGGTTAATAAAGGCAATCAGTCCGATGCCTAAGGCGGCGCTTACCAGGGTGAGCGCCAGTACGGCCACAAACGGCCAGCGATACTGCCGCCAGACAAGAAGAAGGAGTTGCATAAAACGACCCGGTCAACAAAAACAGCCAGCAGTGTAAACGGCTGGCAATTTACATCAAGAATAATTCTTATTTTTATTTGCTGTTACTGGCATGACGAAAAGTGAGATTGTAACGGCATTCACCGGTGATCGGGTGGTAACCCGCTTTCAGCGGCGCAATACCATGATAATAGAGCCGCGACTCGCCCCCCCAGACCACAATATCCCCATGTTCCAGCATCAGTCGCTGTAGCGGATCGTTGCGTTTGAGCCCACCGAATTGGAATATTGCCGGTAATCCCAGAGACACCGAAACGATAGGCGCGCGCAGATCCGGTTCATCTTTATCCTGATGCAGTGAGAGTTTCGCGCCAGGTGCATAACGGTTGATCAAACAGGCATCCGGTCTGAAGTCAGGGTATCCTGCAGCAGTGCTGGCCTTCTGACACAGCGCCAGGAACGCCTCTGGGATGGCCGGCCACGGACGTTGGGTTTGCGGATCGACGGGAGCATAGAGGTAACCGTACTGGTCGGTCGTCCAGCCAAGCGCGCCGCAATTGGTCATTGCCACGGACATGGTATACCCGCCGGGCGTCACCATATGGCGCAGCGGCGACTGGCTAATAACCTGTCCAATCCCGCGCATCAACGCCTCAGTGTCTGGCAGGGCAAAACGTCTCAGCACAACGGCGCCGGGCGCAAGCGACTCCTGCCAGGGTTCTTCATCCGCAAACAAATCAAGCATCAGGTCTCCTCTTTATTCTCTTCCCGCTGCAGCAATTGCGCTTTGCGCGCCGCCCCCCAGCGATAACCGGAGAGTGCACCATCGCCCCGCACCACGCGGTGACAGGGAATAATAATCGCCAGTTTGTTTGCCGCACAGGCACTGGCAACGGCCCTCACAGCACGAGGTTTGCCTATCTTTTGCGCCAGTGTCTGGTAACTCACGGTCTCCCCCACCGGGATCTCACGCAACGCCTGCCATACCTGCAGTTGAAAAGCCGTTCCGCGTAAATCCAGCGGTAAGCTGAAAGGAGAATCCGTATTGTCGATGCGCTGGATCACCTGCGCCACGCGTCGGGTAAAAGGTTCATCCCCCTGCGCCCGATGCGCATGCGGAAAGATAGCACTCAGTTCAGCAATCAATTGCTCATCGCTGTCTGCCAGCAAAATGGCACAAATACCCCGCGCGCTCTCTGCCACCAGGCAGCGTCCCAGCGAACAGTCGCTCAACGTAAACCAGACCGCTGTATCGTCCCCTCCCGCGCGGAACTGACGCGCCGTCATGCCCAGCGAGGCGTCCGCGTGGCGGTAATAAGTACTGCTGTCCGGGAAACCTGCTGCCAGCACTGCGTCGGTCACCGTGTCACTCTGTGCAAGCGTCGCGCGTAAGCGACGGGCGCGAAATGCCTGTTGCCAGGCTTTTGGCGTCATCCCGGTGGCGGATTTAAATAGACGATGAAAATGGTAGGGACTCATCGCCGCCTGCTCGGCAAGCCGCGCCAGTGTGACAGGCGCATCCTGTTCTAACAGACGGCAGGCAGCGGCGATTTTATCCAGCCGCTGTTGCTGCGGATGGAGGGTATCCGGCCGGCAGCGTTTGCACGGGCGAAAACCGGCAGCCACGGCACTTTGCGCGTCCGGGTAAAAACGCACATTCTGGCGCAGCGCATGGCGCGCCGTGCAGGAGGGGCGGCAAAAAATACCGGTGGTCAGTACGGCAAAAACGAACTGACCATCAGCCTGTGGGCTGCGCGCCAGCACCGCCTGCCAGCGCTGTTCATCAGTTAAAATGGCGTTATTCATGTCAGGCTCCTTATATAAGCTTAGCCTCACTGTGCCCGTTAGCGCGCTTTCTGACACCCGCAATCTTGCGGTTTAATTTTTTTCGCTGATTAGAAAAGCGGAGAACTGTGGCGACATCCAGGTGGTGAAGCCCTCTCCCTGTTTGATTATCATAAATACCGCCAATCCTTCGCGTTTCACCACCTCTTTTGCCTGCTCCGTACCGAGCACCATCAACCCGGTGTCCCAGGCATCCGCTTCCAGCGCCGTTGGTGCGATCACCGTAACGGAGACCAGCGCATGCTGAATCGGCTGCCCGCTGCGCGGGTCAATAATGTGCGAGATGCGTTTGCCATCAAGTTCGTAGTAATTACGATAGCTGCCGGAGGTGCTGATACCATGCCCGTTGATGTCCACGATCGCCTGGGCGGCATTTTCGCGATCGGTAGGTTTCTGAATCGCCACTCGCCAGGGTTGCCCCTGGCCATTCATGCCACGACTGGCGAGCGCACCGCCAACGGACACCAGATAGCGGGCGATCCCTTCCTGCTCCATCAGTTGCGCCAGATGATCCGCCGCATAGCCCTCGCCCACTGTTGATAAATCGACAAACAGATCCGGCAGATCTTTTTGCAGGAACTGTTCACCTGCACGGTTAATGACCGTTAAATGGGCCAGCCCTGTGCGCGCTTTTGCCGCGTCAATCTGCGCGTGTTCCGGCGTTTTGACCGGCTGTTTGTCTGGCCCGAACCCCCACAAATTCACCAGAGGCCCCACCGTAATATCCATCGCGCCGTCGGTTTTTTCGCCAACGCGTAACGCTGTAGTGACGATATCCGCCATAGCGGCGCTGACGGGCCAGGGCGCGGTGCTGGCGGAATGGTTAAAACGCATCAACGCAGAGTCGTTCTTCCAGGTGGACAGTAAGTGGTCATCACCGTCCAGCTGAGCCTGAATTTTTTGCTGCAACGCCTGCGCCTGTTGTGCATTGATATCCACCACACTGACGCGCCACGAGGTACCCATCGTTTTACCTTCGAGCACCGTCGGCGTTGCCAGTTCGCCTCTGTCGCACCCCGCCAGTAATAAAAGCGCCGCTATCAAGCCGGCACGAAGAAAAGTTATCGCCATGTTTTATGACCTCCTTGCTGGCGGCAAGCGTACACCAAATCGTTCCATGTAAGAGATATCGACAATAAAAAAGGGGCCTTTCGGCCCCTGAGCAGTATTGGTTGCTGACTTAGAACTGGTATACCAGACCCACGCCAACGATGTTGTCGGTACCGATACCGGCAGCACGAGTGAACTCATTTTCATCCAGCAGGTTGATTTTGTAATCAACATAGGTGGACATGTTTTTGTTGAAGTAGTAGGTCGCGCCAACGTCGATGTATTTCAGGATATCCTGATCACCGAAGTTAACCGTACCGGTGTTGTTGGTGATGTCTTTACCTTTGGACTGCAGGTAAGCGATGGACGGACGCAGACCGAAGTCGAACTGGTACTGTGCAACCACTTCGAAGTTCTGCGCTTTGTTAGCAAAACCGTAAGCGGTAGACGGGCTGGAGCCGTTAGAGGTACCAAAACGGGTTGCGTTGTAGGTCTGAGTGTACTGCGCCGCCAGGTAGATATTGTTGGCGTCGTATTTCAGACCACCGCTGTATACTTCAGCACGATCGCCTTCACCGTACAGTGCAGCGTTGAGTGCGTTCTGGTCAGCAGTACGACGTGAAGAAGACATCGCACCACCCACGCTGAAGCCTGCACCCAGATCGTAGGTCAGGGATGCGCCGTAGCCGTCGCCATTCTGTTGCAATGTGCTACGACCGCTGTTGTTTTCACCGCTTACGCTGCCGTTTTTGCCCTGATACTGCAGTGCAAAGTTCAGGCCGTTAACCAGACCGAAGAAGTCGGTGTTACGGTAAGTTGCAACGCCGTTAGCACGAGATTGCAGGAAGTTATCAGCACCGTAGGTGTCACCGCCGAATTCCGGCAGTACGTCGGTCCAGGAAGTTACGTCGTAGATCACGCCATAGTTACGACCATAGTCGATAGAACCGGCATCAGCCACGCGGATACCGGCGAATGCCAGACGGGTCCACGCCTGATTGCTGGAGGATTCAGTATCGTTCGCCTGAACGTTGTATTCCCATTGACCGTAGCCAGTAACCTGGTCGTTTACCTGAGTTTCGCCTTTAAAGCCGAAACGCACGTATGTCTTGTCACCATCATTGCCTTTGTCGTCGGAGAAATAGTGCAGGCCGTCGACTTTACCGTACAGATCTAATTTGTTGCCATCTTTGTTATAAACTTCAGCCGCATTTGCTGCGCCTGCTACCAGCAGAGCCGGTACCAGGAGGGATAGTACTTTAACTTTCATTTTATTAACCCTCTGTTATATGCATTTTTATTGCCACTGCTTACTGATTAACCCTCTAATCAGTTGGCAAATTCATTCTCTCTAAAAAAGAAGAATAATCCAACAAGAATATGATACGAAAACTTTGAAGATGTTTCATTTTCAGCAATAGGTGTTTCAAAATGTAAATATGAGGGAACTTTTTTTAGCACAAATAGCTAAAAAATAGCGCACAAATAATCAAAAAATATTAAAAATACAAACAAATACAATCAGTTATACAAAAACAATGTTATAGCACTGAATGCAAAACCCTCATCTTCGATCGCAACTAATATAATCAACGCTATCATCATTAACTTTATTTATTACCGTCATTCGAATCTGAATGTCTGTTTACCCCTCTTATGACCGGATGCTTCGCATTCGGTTTTTTTTTACCTTTCTTTACTCATCTTGAATATCAATATACATATAATCACTATTTGTAATGACTATTAATTAATCAATAACCATGCCAGATTTTTCCTATTGCGCTGGCAGGATGATTAATTTCTTGTTATTTCGTGCGATCTTTCTGAGACGTAACGGTAAATAGTTGTACGGTTTTTACGCCTTTGTACATTTTTACCGCTGCGCTTACGGAAGAGCCTGCTTCAATAACGATCCAGGCATTCACTGAAAAGAGAGTCTGGAAATTCATTGATTAACCGATATACTGCCTGCTGTGCACTGCTCTGCAACACGACATCTATTAGTACGCCGCGCAGACAACAGGCGGTTCTTACGGCATGGCAGCAACATTGTCTCAGCGAACAACCGCTGAATGTCCCGGCAGTGTTGTCATAACGGGTTACACACACGAATGAGTCAATCTGACACAATGATCCCTGGCAAATTTTCCCTGATACCGGGCAACATTACCCGTTTCTTTCTTTTGCTGATAATTGTCCTGCTGGTGACGTTAGGCGTGATGATCCAAAGTGCGGTCAACGCCTGGTTAAAGGATAAAAGCTATCAAATCGTCGATGTGACGCATGCGATTCATAAGCGTATAGATACCTGGCGCTACGCAACCTGGCAAATCTACGACAATATCGCCGCGGCCCCCGCTTCCAGTCCCAGCGATGGTCTGCAAGAAACCCGGTTAAAGCAAGATGTCTACTACCTGGAAAAACCCCGGCGCAAAACCGAAGCACTGATCTTCGGCTCGCATGACAGCTCCACCCTGGAAATGACCCAGCGTATCTCCACCTATCTGGATACGCTTTGGGGCGCTGAAACGGTGCCCTGGTCGATGTATTACCTCAATGGCCAGGATAACAGCATGATCCTGGTCTCCACGCTACCGCTGAAAGACCTCTCCTCCGGCTTTAAAGACAATACTATCAGCAATATTGTCGACTCTCGTCGGGCGGAAATGTTGCAGCAGGCCAATGCACTGGATGAGCGCGAGAGCTTCTCTCCTTTGCGCCGTCTGGTCTGGCAAAATGGGCACTACTTTACGCTGCGCACCACGTTTAACCAGCCAGGGCATCTGGCGACCGTTGTCGCATTTGATCTGCCGATTAACGATCTGATCCCGCCGGGGATGACGCTGGACAGCTTTCGCCTTGATCCCGATACCGCGCAAACAAACACGCGTACACAGGATAAAGATGCCACCGACAGTGCCTCGGTCAATTTTAACAGCGCTAAAATTGAGATCTCCTCTTCGCTTAACGGTACTGGGTTGCGGCTGATTTGGCAGGTGCCGTTTGGCACACTGCTGCTTGATACCCTGCAAAATATCTTGTTGCCATTACTGCTGAATATCGGTCTGCTTGCACTTGCGCTGTTTGGCTTCACCACCTTCCGCCATCAATCGGGGCGCAAAAATGACACGCTGGCACCTGCCGGTACGAGTAATGAGCTGCGCGTGATGCGTGCCTTTAATGAAGAGATCGTTTCATTGCTGCCGCTTGGTCTGCTGGTCCATGATCTGGAAGCGAACCGCACGGTGTTGAGTAATAAGATTGCGGACCATCTATTACCGCACCTGAATCTACAAAACATCACCGCCATGGCGGACCAGCATCAAGGCGTGATTCAGGCGACGATAAATAATGAGTTGTACGAGATCCGTCAGTTCCGCAGCCAGGTTGCCTCGCGCACTCAGATCTTTATTATTCGCGACCAGGACAGAGAAGTACTGGTCAATAAAAAGCTGAAACAAGCGCAGCGTCTGTATGAAAAAAACCAGCAGGGCCGCGCCATCTTTATGAACAACCTCGCCGATGCGCTGAAACTGCCGGTGAAAACGTTGGCCAGCGAAGCCGCCACATTACAAACCCAGGAAGGCAATACGTTGGCGGATCACGCCGACAGGCTGGTGCAACTGGTTGATGAGATCCAACTGGCAAACATGCTGGAAAGCGATAGTTGGAAAGGCTCGTCCACCCAGTTTTCCATCCAGGATCTGATCGATGAAGTGGTGCCGGAGGTGCTGCCGGCTATCAAGCGCAAAGGCCTGCAGTTGCTGATTAACAACCATCTTCCGGCGAACGAAGAACGCCACGGTGACCGTGATGCGCTACGTCGGATATTGCTGCTGCTGATCCAATATGCAGTAACAACCACACAGATGGGCAAAATCACCCTGGAAGTGAGTATGGACGAGTCAGCGGGCGATCGTCTGACGTTCCGTATTCTCGACACCGGCGTTGGAGTGAGCAACAGTGAGATCGATAATCTGCACTTCCCGTTCCTGAATCCCACACAGGGCGACCAGTACGGGAAAGCCAACGCCCTCACCTTCTGGCTATGCGATCAACTGGCAAGAAAGCTGGGTGGGCATTTGAATATCAAGGCACGGGAAGATCTGGGTACCCGCTATTCACTGCATGTGAAAATGGCTGCCCGTCCGCAGCAGGAAGAAAGCGAAGAAAAATTGCTCGATGACGTCGTGGCGATGATTGATATTACCTCGATTGAAATTCGCAATATTGTCGTTCGTCAGTTAGAAAACTGGGGGGCAAGCTGTATTTCCCCGGATGAACGACTTTCAAGTCAAGAATATGATCTCTTTTTGACAGATAATCCGTCTAATCTTACTGCCTCGGGCTTGCTTTTAAGCGATGATGAGGTCGGCGTGCGGAAAATTGGCCCTGGCCAGCTGCGCGTCAACTTTAATATGAGCAATGCAATGCAGGGAGCAATATTGCAGCTTATTGAGGAGCAACTGGCGCAGGAAGATGTACCGGAGTCGCCTTTGGGGG
Source organism: Kosakonia oryzendophytica (assembly GCF_900094925.1). Classification (GTDB taxonomy): domain Bacteria; phylum Pseudomonadota; class Gammaproteobacteria; order Enterobacterales; family Enterobacteriaceae; genus Kosakonia; species Kosakonia oryzendophytica. Next base: position 331,173 of record NZ_FMAY01000001.1, read on the forward strand.
GTGACGAAAACGCCGAACTCCACGCCAGCGGCTATTACGCCCTGTTTGTTGACACAGTACCCGATGATGTTAAGAGGTTGTATACTGAGTCGGCGTTGAGCGATTTCGCTGCGCTGGCGCAGACGGCACACCGCTTGAAAGGCGTGTTTGCCATGCTTAATCTGGTACCTGGTAAGCAGTTGTGCGAAACGCTGGAGCAATTAATTCGTGAATCCGATGCTCCAGGTATAGAAAATTACATCAGCGACATTGACGCTTACGTCAAGAGCTTGCTGTAGCAAGGTAGCCTAATACATGAACAATATGAACGTAATTATTGCCGATGACCATCCGATTGTACTGTTCGGTATTCGTAAGTCACTCGAACAAATCGAATGGGTCAATGTAGTCGGTGAATTTGAAGACTCTACAGCACTCATCAACAACCTGCCGAAACTTGAGGCAAACGTATTGATCACCGATCTGTCAATGCCGGGTGACAAGTACGGTGATGGCATCACGCTGATCAAATACATTAAGCGTCATTTCCCGACGTTGTCGATTATTGTGCTGACCATGAATAACAACCCGGCGATCCTTAGCGCGGTACTGGATCTGGACATTGAAGGCATCGTGCTGAAACAGGGCGCACCAACCGATCTGCCGAAAGCGCTCGCAGCGCTGCAAAAAGGGAAAAAATTCACCCCGGAGAGCGTTTCCCGCCTGCTGGAAAAAATCAGCGCCGGGGGTTATGGCGACAAACGTCTGTCACCAAAAGAGAGCGAAGTACTGCGTCTGTTTGCAGAAGGTTTCCTGGTAACGGAAATCGCCAAAAAACTGAACCGCAGTATCAAGACCATCAGTAGCCAGAAAAAATCCGCAATGATGAAACTGGGCGTGGACAACGATATTGCGCTGCTGAACTACCTCTCCTCCGTCACGCTGACGCAAACGGAAAAAGAGTAATTCCCGAAACCCCGGCAGAAGCCGGGGTTCTTTTTATCCGCTTTACCGACGGTTGTTTCTGACTCGCGCGGCATACACAGCCAGTGTTTGTCTGATCACATCCAGCGTGACCGGTTTCGACAGACAGCTATCCATCCCCGACTCCAGACAACGCTGCTTCTCTTCCGCCAGCGCATTGGCCGTTACACCAATCACTGGCAGCGTCAGGCCAAGCTGCCGGATACGTTGCGTCAGACGGTAACCATCCATATTCGGCATGTTGACATCGCTCAGAACGATGTCGATATGGTTTTTACTCAGAACATTCAGCGCATCGATGCCATCGTTCGCGGTTTTACACTGATACCCCAGCGAACCCAGTTGATCGGCCAGCAAACGCCGGTTGATAGGATGATCGTCCACCACCAGAATCATCATATCGTCATTGCGCGCGGCTTCAATAACCGCTTCCGGCAAGGCGTCATTGGCCTGAGGTTCAACAACCTGCACGCGGTAAATACGTCCCAACAGCGCCAGCAGATCGTGCGGCGATGCCACGCTGTGCAACCATTCGCCCGGGGCACGCTCCAGCGGAATGCCAATGTGACGACGGCAGAAAATGACCACTGCGCGACCGGTCCATGGCGAGGAAAGCTCATCGTCAGTGATCAGCGTATCCATGTTGCCCAGCGTCCGCCCGTCATACTGTTTCACCTTGATCCCTTGCCACTTAAGCAAGGTTTCCAGATACCCGGACAGTGACGCATTACGCACTGCCAGCCAGCAGCAGGTATCAGCCAGTCCATCCACTTCCACTGGCGCAGGAGCCACGCTGCCATACAGCGGAATACGAATAGTAAACTGGCTACCCATGCCAGGTTCGGTATCCACCGAAATATCGCCATCCATCATGCTGATCAGCTTTTCGCAAATCGCCAGCCCCAGCCCGGTCCCCTGAAAGTTACGCTGCACACCCGTCCCGACCTGGAAGAAGGGATCGAATAACCGCACCACTTCTTTGCCAGGAATGCCGACGCCGGTATCACGTACACGAATGCTGAGGTAATCCTCATCGCGCTGGACATGCAAAATAATGCAGCCAATATCGGTGAATTTGATGGCATTGCTCAACAGGTTAGAGATCACCTGTTGCAAACGCATCGGGTCGCCATTGAGCGTTGCGGGAACATCAGGTTCGATAAAGCAGTACAGCCCGAGCTGTTTACGTACGACCAGCGGCAAATAGTTCGCGGTGATATGACTCATCACTTCACGAGGAGAAAACTCGCGCGGTTCAATCTTCAGTTGCTCGGATTCAATTTTTGAGAAATCGAGAATATCGCTGATGATTTTCAACAGCAGACTGGAGGAGTTATTCATTGCCGTCACCAGCCTGTCGACCCCTTTAGGCAACTCTTTCGTTTGCAGCAGGTCAAGGTTGCCAATAATGCCGTACAGCGGTGTGCGCAGTTCATGGCTGACCGTCGCAAGGAACATCGATTTCGACTGGCTTGCCTGTTCTGCCGCCTGCGCCATCTCCTGCAGCGATTCTTCCATTTTTACGCGCGCAGAGACGTCCACCAACACGCAAATTGCCACGTTTTCATTGCGATAACGCGAGTGGACGAAGCTAATTTGCAGGTTGGTGTTATTACTGGTCAGCACATCAACGAAGTTGACCTGCTGACCGCAAATGATCTGTGTCAGCCGCTGCCGATCTTCATGCGTCAGCATATTCAGATAGTTATGCGCCAGCTCGTTACTCAGGATATTGGTCCCATCCTGAGTACGCAGAATACAGATGCCGACCGGTGCCGAGGCAACAATCTTACGGTTGAACTGCTCATGCTCTTCCAGTCGTTGCGCATCGTTTTCCGCCGGAATGAAAATACGCCGTTCATACATTCGCGCCAGGGTAAACAGCGCCACGCCTACCAGCACGTTGAGCAATACGGCGTTGAGGATCAGCATACGAATCCGCTCCAGCACCATATCAACCGGCACGGAGTAGACCACGCTTAACGACGAGGGCGGCAAGCTCTTTTTCAGGATCAGTTCGCGAAAACCGGAGGTATAACCAAACCAGGAGCGCTCCTGCATCCAGCGCGGCTCAGCCGAAATCCCGTTATCCTGCCCGGTGAGAGAAATCAGCGAGTGCCCGCTTTCATCCAGAATCGTGACCCCCATTGGCAAACTGCCTGGGGTAAAGAAGTTTTCCATGCGGATGGATTGCTCAGTGCCCAACAGCGCCTGCAGACGATTCCCCAGATAGACGGGCGTCAGCGCATAAAAGTAGCCAATACCCGGACGCGGCCCCTGGCTCATCCAGTAGACATTGTTGCTGCGTTCGTCCTGCGGCGCATTACGGTATTTCACAATGCGTTCATGCAGGCTTTTCAGCGTATCATCCCGCTCGACGGGCAGATCCCGCAGACCAAAGTCAGCCATACAGAGATTATCGCTACCGATCAAAAATACGCGGTTGAGATCGTAAGCCGCAGAGAAATTGTCGCGCCAGTAGCGCATAAACCAGGCCAGCGACTCCAGCGAGCCGCGCCAGGAATTGCCCATCGACGAACAGTCGGAATCCGGGAACAGCGGCGAGAATGTCGGCACATCGGTTTTATCATCGCGGTTACGCGAAGTGAGAATACCGTTTTCCGCCGTCAGACGATTTTCAGCAATATACTTCAGCTCTTTCATCACATCCGAGGTACGCTGGATATAGCGCTGCGCCTGATCGGAGCTTAAGTTAAACTCCTGGCGGATTTCGGACTCTTTATCATGCAGAGCGTTAACGATGTAGAAGACGGAGAAAAAGGCAATCAACAGCCAAAGCAATAGCGCCAGCGCCCTGAACAGATAGCGGGAGACTTTCAGGGTACTGCGAAAAGAGACAAGGTATTTCAACCTGGAAAAACTCCGCCACAAGGAAGATAAAAAAGGGTGTGGTTAAGGTAGCGGTAAAACGCGAAGCCCGCAACGGCCATGAAAAAGGGCCGGAAACCGGCCCTTTGAAACGCATTATTCGGCGTCGTCGTCTGCGACATCATCATCAGTGTCAGCTTCCGGCGCGATATCATCGTCCCCTTCCGCTATGCTACCGTCGATGGAGTCCAGCTCTTCGTCGTCCACCGGCTCAGCCACACGTTGCAGCCCCACAACGTTTTCATCTTCCGCGGTGCGGATCAGAATAACGCCCTGGGTATTACGGCCCACCACGCTGATTTCAGACACGCGCGTACGCACCAGCGTACCGGCATCAGTAATCATCATGATCTGGTCACTGTCATCAACCTGCACCGCGCCCACCACAGCGCCATTGCGCTCGGTGACCTTTATGGAAATCACGCCCTGCGTACCACGAGACTTAGTCGGGTATTCGGTTTCTGCCGTACGTTTACCGTAACCGTTCTGCGTCACCGTCAGAATTGCGCCTTCGCCGCGCGGAACAATCAGCGAAACGACGCTGTCGTTCTCTGCCAGCTTAATGCCGCGTACGCCGGTCGCCGTACGACCCATTGCACGAACGGCACTATCTTTAAAGCGCACCACTTTACCGGCTGCAGAGAACAGCATCACTTCGTCATTGCCCGAAGTCAGATCCACACCAATCAGCTCGTCGCCTTCGTTCAGGTTCACGGCGATGATGCCAGCAGAACGCGGACGGCTGAATTCAGTCAGTGCCGTTTTCTTCACGGTACCGCTGGCGGTTGCCATAAAGACGTTAACGCCCTCTTCGTACTCGCGTACCGGCAGAATCGCCGTAATACGTTCATTCGGTTCCAGCGGCAGCAGGTTAACGATCGGACGACCACGTGCCCCACGGCTCGCTTCCGGCAGTTGGTAAACCTTCATCCAGTACAGACGACCACGGCTGGAGAAGCAGAGGATCGTATCGTGGGTGTTGGCCACCAGCAGGCGGTCAATAAAGTCTTCTTCTTTAATACGCGCAGCGGATTTCCCTTTACCACCACGACGCTGAGCTTCGTAATCGGTCAGCGGCTGATATTTCACATAGCCCTGATGCGACAGCGTGACAACAACGTCTTCCTGGTTGATCAGGTCTTCGATATTAATATCGGCGGTATTAGCGGTAATTTCCGTGCGACGCGCATCGCCAAACTGTTCACGAACCAGCTCAAGCTCTTCGCGGATCACTTCCATCAGGCGCTCTGCGCTACCGAGAATGTGCAGCAGTTCAGCGATCTGCTCCAGCAGCTCTTTGTACTCTTCGAGCAATTTTTCATGCTCAAGGCCGGTGAGTTTCTGCAAGCGCAGATCCAGAATTGCCTGGGCCTGTTGTTCGGTCAGATAGTATTTCCCGTCGCGGATCCCGAACTCCGGTTCCAGCCACTCCGGACGCGCAGCGTCATCACCCGCGCGCTCCAACATAGCGGCAACATTGCCCAGATCCCACGGCTGTGCGATCAGGCCTGCTTTCGCTTCTGCCGGCGTCGGCGCACGACGGATCAGTTCAATGATCGGGTCGATATTCGCCAGTGCAACCGCCAGCGCTTCAAGGATATGCGCACGATCGCGCGCTTTACGCAGTTCAAAAATCGTACGGCGCGTCACCACTTCACGGCGGTGACGAACAAACGCCGCCAGGATCTCTTTCAGAGTCATGATCTTCGGTTGACCGTGGTGCAGTGCAACCATGTTGATACCGAAAGAGACCTGCAGTTGCGTCTGGGAGTAGAGGTTATTCAGCACCACTTCACCCACCGCATCGCGCTTCACTTCAATCACGATGCGCATGCCGTCTTTATCAGACTCGTCACGCAGCGCGCTAATGCCTTCCACGCGTTTGTCTTTTACCAGCTCGGCGATCTTCTCGATCAGACGCGCTTTGTTCACCTGATACGGAATTTCGTGAACGATGATCGTTTCACGACCGCTTTTCGCATCGGTTTCCACTTCTGCGCGGGCGCGAATATAGATTTTGCCGCGACCGGTGCGGTAAGCCTCTTCAATGCCGCGACGGCCATTAATAATGGCGGCGGTTGGGAAGTCCGGCCCCGGAATATGCTCCATCAGCCCTTCAACGCTGATATCTTCGTTGTCGATGTAGGCCAGACAGCCGTTGATCACTTCCGTCAGGTTGTGCGGCGGAATGTTGGTCGCCATACCGACTGCAATACCCGAAGAACCGTTAACCAGCAGGTTCGGGATCTTGGTAGGCATTACATCAGGAATTTTTTCGGTACCGTCGTAGTTATCGACGTAATCTACCGTCTCTTTTTCCAGATCGGCCATCAATTCATGGGCGATCTTCGCCAGGCGGATTTCCGTATAACGCATCGCCGCCGCAGAGTCACCATCGATAGAACCGAAGTTACCCTGACCATCAACCAGCATGTAACGCAGCGAGAATGGCTGCGCCATACGGACAATGGTGTCATACACCGCGGAATCACCATGAGGATGGTATTTACCGATTACGTCACCAACGACACGGGCAGATTTTTTGTAGGCTTTATTCCAGTCATTGCCCAATACGTTCATGGCGTAAAGTACGCGACGGTGAACCGGTTTTAAGCCATCTCGGACGTCAGGAAGCGCACGGCCAACAATGACCGACATCGCATAATCCAGATAGGAGCTTTTCAGCTCTTCCTCGATGTTAACCGGTGTAATTTCTCTCGCAAGGTCGCTCATCTAACCGCTATCCCTCTACTGTATCCCGGATTCAAAGGTCGCAAATTATAACACAACCGCTTTGAGACAGGTAAATCTATAACACCCGCGCAAAGGTTTATTCATCCCGTTGGCCTGATATACTCGGCAGTCTACTTTTGAGAGGAGTAATTGCCCCCATGAATGCCGAAAAATCGTCGGTCGCTCAGAACGTTGATCATGCTGAAATCGCCAAATTTGAAGCGGTAGCCTCGCGCTGGTGGGATAAAGAGGGTGAGTTTAAACCCCTGCACCGCATTAACCCGCTGCGCCTGAACTATATCGCCGGGCATGCGGATGGCCTGTTTGGGAAAAACGTGCTGGATGTAGGCTGCGGCGGCGGTATTCTGGCGGAGAGCATGGCGCGCGAAGGCGCCAACGTCACCGGCCTGGATATGGGGTTTGAACCGTTGCAGGTCGCGCGCTTACATGCGCTGGAATCAGGTATTCAGGTGAACTACGTGCAGGAAACCGTCGAAGAACATGCGGCAAAACACGCCGGGCATTACGACGTCGTTACCTGTATGGAGATGCTGGAGCACGTGCCGGACCCGCAATCCGTCGTGAAAGCTTGTGCGCAGTTAGTAAAACCCGGCGGCCATGTGTTCTTTTCTACCATTAACCGCAACGGTAAAGCCTGGCTGATGGCGGTGGTCGGTGCGGAATATGTGCTGCGAATGGTGCCGAAAGGCACACACGATGTGAAAAAATTCATCAAACCTGCCGAGCTGCTCACCTGGGTTGATGGCACCGTGTTAAAAGAGCGTCACATCACCGGGTTACACTATAATCCGCTACTGGATAAATTTAGCTTAGGGCCAGGTGTTGATGTTAATTACATGTTACATACAACAGCAAAAAACGACTAAGGTCATCAGTTAAAGTTATAAAGATTGCGCAGTGTCAAACTGCGCAGTTGCCATTCCCGATGAAGAAATCAGCACTTGATCAAAAATTCATTTTTTTTTGAGAAATATTGACATCCCCGCCAGGCCTTACGGCACGAGGACTTAGCGATTATTACGCTTTCGCAACCTCAATTTAACCTCAAAATCAACTCTTGTACTGAAAAGAATCCTTACTAGAATACTCACCATATAGCGTTTTTCTTATCGCAAACCCCCTATATCTAGTATTTATCCACAGAGTTAGTCACAGCGTCTGATTGTGGATAAAGGGGGGATACTTTTATTTCACGGACAGGTAATCACATGAATCAGAGTCTGCTGGTGACAAAGCGTGACGGTGGCACAGAGCGCATCAATCTCGACAAAATTCATCGGGTGCTGGATTGGGCGGCTGAAGGGCTGCATAACGTCTCCATCTCGCAGGTCGAGCTGCGTTCGCACATTCAGTTCTATGATGGGATTAAAACGTCTGACATTCACGAAACCATTATTAAAGCTGCCGCGGACCTGATCTCCCGCGACGCGCCGGATTACCAATATCTGGCAGCGCGCCTGGCGATTTTCCACCTGCGTAAAAAAGCCTACGGTCAGTTCGAACCGCCGGCTCTGTTTGATCACGTCACAAAAATGGTCGAACTGGGCAAATACGATCATCATCTGCTGGAAGACTACACGGAAGAAGAGTTCAAGCAGATGGATGGGTTTATCGATCACTGGCGTGATATGAACTTCTCCTATGCTGCGGTAAAACAGCTTGAAGGCAAGTATCTGGTGCAGAACCGCGTGACCGGCGAGATCTACGAGAGCGCGCAGTTCCTCTATATTCTGGTTGCGGCGTGCCTGTTCTCGAACTACCCGCGTGAAACCCGTCTGGACTATGTGAAACGCTTCTATGACGCGGTGTCCACGTTTAAAATTTCGCTGCCGACGCCGATCATGTCCGGCGTGCGTACCCCGACCCGCCAGTTCAGCTCTTGCGTACTGATCGAGTGCGGCGACAGCCTGGATTCCATTAACGCCACTTCCAGCGCGATTGTGAAATACGTTTCCCAGCGTGCCGGCATCGGTATCAACGCCGGTCGCATCCGTGCGCTGGGTAGCCCGATCCGTGGCGGCGAAGCTTTCCACACCGGTTGTATTCCGTTCTACAAGCACTTCCAGACTGCGGTGAAATCCTGCTCTCAGGGCGGCGTGCGTGGCGGTGCAGCTACACTGTTCTACCCCATGTGGCACCTGGAAGTCGAAAGCCTGCTGGTGCTGAAAAACAACCGCGGCGTCGAAGGCAACCGCGTGCGTCATATGGACTACGGCGTGCAGATCAACAAATTGATGTACACCCGCCTGCTGAAAGGGGAAGAGATTACCCTGTTCAGCCCGTCCGACGTCCCGGGCCTGTACGATGCATTCTTTGCCGATCAGGACGAATTTGAACGTCTGTACACGAAATACGAAAAAGACGACAGCATCCGCAAACAACGCGTGAAAGCCGTTGATCTCTTCTCGCTGATGATGCAGGAACGCGCCTCTACCGGCCGTATCTACATTCAGAACGTGGACCACTGCAATACGCATAGCCCGTTCGATCCGATGGTGGCACCGGTCCGTCAGTCGAACCTGTGCCTGGAAATCGCGCTGCCGACCAAGCCGCTGGACGACGTCAACGACGAGAGCGGTGAAATCGCGCTCTGTACGCTTTCCGCGTTTAACCTCGGGGCGATTAAAAACCTCGATGAGCTGGAAGAGCTGGCGACACTGGCTGTCCGTGCACTGGATGCCCTGCTTGATTATCAGGATTACCCGATCCCCGCAGCAAAACGCGGTGCGATGGGCCGTCGTACGCTGGGCATTGGCGTCATTAACTTTGCTTACTGGCTGGCGAAAAACGGTAAACGTTACTCCGACGGCAGCGCCAACAACCTGACGCACCAGACCTTTGAAGCCATTCAGTACTGGTTGCTGAAAGCGTCGAACGAGCTGGCGAAAGAGCAAGGCGCATGCCCGTGGTTTAACGAAACGACTTACTCGCAGGGTATTCTGCCGATCGATACCTACAAAAAAGATCTCGACGGTATTACCAACGAGCCGCTGCATTACGACTGGGAAGCGCTTCGTGAATCAATCAAAACGCACGGCCTGCGTAACTCCACGCTCTCCGCGCTGATGCCGTCAGAAACGTCGTCGCAGATCTCCAACGCCACCAACGGCATTGAGCCGCCGCGTGGTCATGTGAGCATCAAAGCGTCGAAAGACGGGATCCTGCGTCAGGTTGTGCCGGACTACGAAAAACTGAGCACGGCCTATGAGCTGCTGTGGGAAATGCCGAACAATGACGGCTACCTGCAACTGGTTGGCATCATGCAGAAATTTATCGACCAGTCGATTTCAGCAAACACCAACTACGATCCGTCTCGTTTCCCGTCGGGTAAAGTGCCGATGCAGCAATTGCTGAAAGACCTGCTCACCGCCTACAAATTTGGTGTGAAGACGCTGTATTATCAGAACACCCGCGATGGTGCAGAAGATGCCCAGGATGACCTGGCGCCTTCCATCCAGGATGATGGCTGCGAAAGCGGCGCATGTAAGATCTAACGAAGGGGCGGGGAAACCCGCCCTTTTCTTTCGCAAGACAGGACTCACATTCAATGGCATACACCACTTTTTCACAGACGAAAAACGATCAGCTGCAGGAGCCGATGTTCTTTGGCCAGCCGGTTAACGTGGCGCGCTACGATCAGCAAAAATATGACATCTTCGAAAAGCTGATTGAAAAGCAACTTTCCTTCTTCTGGCGTCCGGAAGAAGTGGACGTTTCCCGCGATCGCATCGACTTCCAGGCGCTGCCGGAACATGAAAAACATATCTTCCTCAGTAACCTGAAATACCAGACATTGCTGGACTCCATTCAGGGCCGCAGTCCGAACGTCGCACTGCTGCCGCTGATTTCCATTCCGGAACTGGAAACCTGGGTAGAAACCTGGGCGTTCTCAGAAACGATACACTCGCGCTCTTACACCCACATCATCCGCAATATCGTTAACGATCCGGCGGTGGTGTTTGACGATATCGTCACTAACGAGCAGATCCTCAAGCGCGCGGAAGGCATTTCGCACTTTTATGATGATCTGATTGAGATGACCAGCTACTGGCACCTGCTGGGCGAAGGCACGCACACCGTAAACGGTAAAACCGTCACCGTGAACCTGCGCGAGTTGAAAAAGAAACTTTATCTGTGCCTGATGAGCGTCAACGCGCTGGAGGCGATTCGCTTCTATGTCAGCTTCGCCTGCTCCTTCGCCTTTGCCGAACGCGAACTGATGGAAGGCAATGCAAAAATCATCCGGCTGATCGCCCGTGATGAAGCACTGCACCTGACCGGTACCCAGCATATGCTGAACTTGCTGCGTTCCGGCGCAGACGATCCGGAAATGGCGGAGATTGCGCAAGAGTGCAAACAAGAGTGCTATGACCTGTTCGTGCAGGCGGCATTACAGGAAAAAGAGTGGGCGGAATATCTGTTCCAGGGCGGCTCGATGATCGGCCTGAACAAAGACATTCTCTGCCAGTACGTCGAGTACATCACCAACATCCGTATGCAGGCGGTGGGCCTCGATTTACCGTTCCAGACCCGCTCCAACCCGATTCCGTGGATCAACACCTGGCTGGTGTCCGATAACGTGCAGGTTGCGCCGCAGGAAGTGGAAGTCAGCTCCTACCTCGTTGGTCAGATCGACGCTGAAGTCGATACTGACGATTTGAGCAACTTCCAGCTCTGATGATGAGCCGCATAACGCTGCGCCTTTCCGGCACACAAGTGCTGTGCCGGGATGAACACCCCTCTTTGCTGGTGGCGCTGGAATCACAGCAGGTTGAAGTGGAGTACCAGTGCCGCGAAGGCTACTGCGGCTCCTGCCGCTGTCGGTTGGTGGCAGGCCAGGTGGACTGGATTGCTGAACCGCTGGCCTTTATCAACGACGGGGAAATTTTGCCCTGCTGCTGCCGGGCAAAAGGCGATATCGAAATCGAGATGTAAACCAGATCAGCGCAAAATCCGCATTATAAAAAAAGGCCTTTTCAGGCCTTTTTTTGTTTAGGGTTGTCGATGAAGAAACTGCACGGCTTTATCGGGGAAATCGGTAAATACGCCGTCAACGCCCGCCTGGCGATACAACACCTCATACAGCTGGTCCACATTGCTGGCATAATCCGGCAGTTTATCTGCACGAACAGTGAACGGATGCACCTGCAAATGGCTGGCATGCGCCTCTTTCACCATCGCCGTCAGCGTAACGTGCCCTGGCGTTGAGCCCTTTGCCACCAGCATATGATAGTCAGGACCAATCCCGTCGGCGTACTGCGCAATCTGTTTCATCGCACCGGGTGTAAACATCCAGTCGTAGCTGTAGTTCACCCATTGACCGTCTGACTGCTTCTCCTGCGTCTCTTTCCAGTCGGTATACGCAATCAACTGCACCAGATTGAGATCCATCCCCCTCTTCGGCTCCAGTTCATGCTTAATACGCTTCAGTTCATTGGCATCAAAGCATTGCAGATACACCTTGTCCTGCTTGCTGGTGTAGCCGTACTTTTTCAGCACGTCCAGCGTCTTCGCGGCAATGTCTTTCCCTTCCTGGTGGTGGAACCATGGCGCTTTGATTTCCGGGTAGATGCCAATGTTTTTACCGGTGGAGTGATTCAACCCCTGTACAAACTCAATCTCCTCTTCAAAGGTATGAATACGGAAATCGGATTTGCCCATCGGGAAGCGCCCCGGGAAAACCTGCACTTTTTTTCCCTTCTCCAGCTCAAAGCCTTCAGTAAATTTCAGCGAGCGAATCTCATCCAACGTAAAGTCGATGGCGTAAAAACGGCCATCTTTACGGGCGCGATCCGGGAAGCGCTCCGCCACATCCGTGACGCGATCGAGATAATGATCGTGCAGGACAACCAGATGGTCATCTTTGGTCATCACCAGATCCTGCTCCAGATAATCCACGCCCTGCGCATAGGCCATCGCTTTCGCCGGCAGGGTGTGTTCCGGTAAATAGCCGCTGGCGCCGCGATGGGCAATAACGATTTGCTCTGCCGCCAACGCCTGGCAGGATGCAAATCCCGCCAGCAACAAACCGGTGGTCATACGGGTGAAGGTGCTTTTCATCATGGCTCCTTTCTTACTGGCGACGCGCAAGCACGTCAGCATGGTGGCGTTTCTCGCCGATCATCACAATAATCAGCAACAATACCGCCAGAATGCTACCGCCAATCATCACCATAAAGCCGCCATCCCAGCCGAAGAAATCCACGGTGTAACCCACAATCGCGCTGGCGGCCACCGATCCGCCAAGATAACCAAACAGGCCGGTAAAGCCGGCTGCGGTGCCTGCCGCTTTTTTCGGTGCCAACTCCAGCGCATGCAGACCAATCAACATTACCGGGCCGTAAATCAGGAAACCGATCACGATCATGCAGACCATATCGACGGTCGGATTCCCCGCCGGATTTAACCAGTAAACAATCGTCGCGATGGTCACCAGCGTCATAAAGAACACCCCGGTCGCCCCACGATTACCGCGGAAGACTTTGTCCGACATCCAGCCGCAAATCAACGTACCGGGAATGCCTGCATATTCATAAAAGAAGTACGCCCACGAGGATTTATCCAGCGCGAAATGTTTCACCTCTTTCAGGTAGGTCGGCGACCAGTCGAGGATGCCGTAACGCAGTAAATAGACAAACACGTTCGCCACTGCGATGTACCACAGCAGCTTATTCGGCAGGATGTACTGCATAAAGATCTGCTTTGCCGTCAGCTCTTGTTCATGCTTGTCGGTGTAGTCGTCTGGATAATCATTTTTGTACTCTTCAATCGGTGGCAGACCACAGGATTGCGGGGTATCACGCATCAGTGCGAACGCAAAAATCGCCACCAGGATTGCGCCAAACGCAGGCATATAGAGCGCAGCATGCCAGTCGTTAAACCACGCCATACCGAGCAGGAACAGCAACGGAGGAATACCGCCACCTACGTTATGCGCGCAGTTCCATACCGAAACGATACCGCCACGCTCTTTCTGCGACCACCAGTGCACCATGGTACGTCCGCACGGCGGCCACCCCATGCCCTGGAACCAGCCACACAGGAACAACAGCACGAACATGATGGCGATGCTGGAGGTTGCCCAGGGCACAAACCCCATAAACAGCATCACCGCCGCCGCCAGAATCAACCCGGCAGGAAGAAAAACACGCGGGTTCGAACGGTCAGACACCGAGCCCATAATGAATTTTGAAAAACCATAGGCGATTGAAATACCCGACAACGCAAAGCCTAAATCTCCACGCGAAAACCCCTGCTCAACCAGATACGGCATCGCCAGCGCAAAGTTTTTACGCACCAGGTAATAGGCGGCGTAACCAAAGAAAATCCCCAGAAATATCTGCCAGCGTAAACGACGGTAGGTCGGGTCGATCTGCTCTGCGGGCAGACGCGACTGATGGGTGGCAGGTTTAAAAATGCTCAACATAACGGCCTCCGTGGCGCGGTGAACTCATGATGCCTGTCATCAATGAGTGAAAACGAACATAACCTCAGTTAGTCGCGGCGAATTGTATTGAAAGTTTTAATCAGAGAGGGTGAGTTGTCGCACATAATGTTACAGAAATATGACAGGCATCTCCATTCACGCATAAAAGCGCACTGCACTTTCGTTTTTTGCTCGAATATGCGCGATATCAAACAAACCACAGCAAGAGTATGGCTAAATGGTCGTTAAAGAACGTCGAACAGAAGGACGCGAACATGCGCAACTCCAGTGACTACGATGTGATCATTATTGGCGGCGGCGCGACGGGCGCCGGCATCGCCCGCGATTGCGCCCTGCGCGGCCTGCGCGCAGTGCTGCTCGAGCGCCACGATATCGCCACCGGCGCGACCGGGCGCAACCATGGTTTGCTGCACAGCGGCGCACGCTATGCGGTGACCGACAATGAATCGGCGCGGGAGTGTATCGCCGAAAACCAGATCCTGAAACGCATTGCCCGCCACTGCATTGAACCCACCGATGGCCTGTTTATTACCCTGCCGGAAGATGATTTGGTGTATCAGGGTCAGTTTATCGACGCCTGCCTGCAGGCCGGTATTCCGGCGCAGGCTATTTCTCCGCAGGAAGCCCGGCGTATGGAACCCAGCGTTAACCCGACGCTGACTGGCGCGGTGCGGGTGCCTGACGGTACGGTCGATCCGTTCCGCCTGACAGCGAGCAATATGCTGGATGCACGCGAACACGGCGCGAAGATCCTGACTGGACATGAGGTATGCGGACTGATCCGCAACGGTGAAACCGTCAGCGGCGTGCGCATCCGCCATGCCACCAGCGGTGAAACTCTGGAGCTTCATGCGCCTGTTGTGGTCAACGCCGCCGGGATCTGGGGACAGCGCATTGCAGAATATGCCGATCTGCGCATTCGCATGTTTCCGGCCAAAGGTGCGCTGTTAATCCTCGACCACCGCATCAACCAGCACGTTATCAACCGCTGCCGGAAACCCGCCGATGCCGATATTCTGGTGCCGGGCGATACCATCTCGCTGATAGGCACCACCTCAACGCATATTGATTACAACGATATCGACAATACCCGCGTCACGCCGCAAGAGGTGGATATTCTGCTGCGCGAAGGGGAAAAACTCGCCCCCGTGATGGCACAAACCCGCATTTTGCGCGCCTATGCCGGTGTACGTCCGCTGGTGGCCAGTGATGATGACCCCAGCGGGCGTAACGTCAGCCGGGGAATTGTACTGCTCGATCACGCACAGCGTGACGGGCTGGAAGGGTTTATCACCATTACCGGCGGCAAACTGATGACCTACCGCCTGATGGCGGAGTGGGCGACCGATGCAGTATGCCGCAAGCTCAATCACAGCGCTGTCTGCACCACCGCCAGCGCACCGCTGCCTGGCTCTAAAGAGCCCACAGAGCAGGCACTGCGAAAAATTATCTCGCTGCCCACACCGTTACGCGGTTCAGCGGTATATCGCCATGGCGACCGCACACCCGCCTGGCTTGGCAGCGACAGGCATAACCGCAGTCTGGTCTGCGAATGTGAAGCCGTGACCGCTGGCGAAGTGCAATATGCGGTAGAAAATCTGAATGTCCATTCGCTCCTCGATTTGCGCCGCCGTACCCGTGTGGGAATGGGCACCTGCCAGGGCGAGCTGTGCGCCTGTCGCGCCGCGGGGTTGCTTAACCGCCTGCATGTCACCACCGAGAGCGAGTCCCTGACGCAACTGGCGGATTTCCTCAATGAGCGCTGGAAAGGCGTGAAGCCCGTCGCCTGGGGCGATGCGCTGAGGGAAAGCGAGTTTACACGTTGGGTTTATCAGGGATTGTGCGGGCTGGAAAAGGAGACGGATGATGAGATTTGATACGGTTATTATCGGCGGCGGACTTGCCGGTCTGTTATGCGGTATTCGCCTGAGTGAAAACGGGCAGCGCTGCGCCATTGTCAGCCGCGGACAGAGCGCGCTGGGTTTCTCCTCCGGCTCTCTGGATCTGCTCTCCCATTTGCCAGATGGCCAGCCTGTTCGTGACCTGAACAGCGCCATCGCCCTGCTGGCGCAGCACCATCCCGCCCATCCCTATGCCCTGCTGGGCGCAGAACGCGTGCGTCACTATGCGCAGCAAACCCAAACGCTGCTAGCCGACTGCGGGCTGGCGTTACAGGGTGATGTCGATACGCCGCACCTGCGGGTTACCCCATTAGGTTCGTTTCGCCGGGCCTGGCTGAGCCCGGCGGAAGTGCCGCTAAAACCCGACGTCAGCCAGCGCACCGGCGTGATTGGCATCAGTGGTTTCCCGGACTTTCAGCCGCAGCTTGCCGCTGCCTCATTGCGTAAACGCGGCATCGACGCGCATGCAGAAGAAATAGAGTTGCCGGTGCTCGACACACTGCGTGATAACCCCAGTGAATTTCGTGCGGTGAACATTGCCCGCCACCTGGATGCACCGGAACACTTTGCCGCCCTCTATGACGCACTGCACCCGCTGAGTCAACAGTACGACGTGTTATACCTGCCCGCCTGTTTTGGTCTGACGGACAGCAGCGTATTTACGCAGCTTAACCAACAACTGGCGTGCCCGCTGCACTTACTGCCGACGCTGCCGCCATCGGTACCGGGCATGCGCATGCAATTTTTGCTGCAACAACGGTTTATCCACAGTGGCGGAAGCTGGATGCCCGGCGACGAAGTGCTCCACGCCGATATCCAGAATGACCGTGTTACGCAGTTGTGGACCCGCAAACATGAAGATATCCCGTTACGCGCACGCCATGTGGTGCTCGCCAGCGGCAGCTTTTTCAGTAATGGCTTGATCGCCGATCGTGACCGCGTGCGGGAAGCGGTGTTTGACCTGGATGTCCTGCAATGCGACAAACGCAGCGACTGGTATCGGGACGATATTTTCGAGACTCAACCGTGGCAACAATTTGGCGTACAAACCGACGCACAACTCCACGCCTTGCGTCAGGGAAAAGCCATCAACAATCTGTATGTTGTCGGTTCGGTGTTAGGCGGATTTGACGCCATCGCCCAGGGGTGTGGCGGGGGCGTTTGCGCCGTCACTGCACTGCATGCCGCACAGCAGATAGCCGCACAGGGAGGCGAACAATGAGCACCACCCAGTTTGAAAGCTGTATCAAATGCACGGTCTGCACCACCGTCTGCCCGGTCAGCCGGGTCAACCCTGCCTACCCCGGGCCGAAACAGGCAGGCCCGGATGGTGAACGGCTGCGTCTGAAAGATGCCGCACTGTATGACGAAGCGCTGAAGTATTGCACCAACTGCAAACGCTGTGAGACAGCCTGCCCGTCCGGTGTAAAAATTGGTGATATCATTCAGCGCGCCCGCGCGCAACATGCACCGAAACAGCTCTCAATCCGTAACGCGATCCTGAGCCACACCGACCTGATGGGGACACTTTCCACGCCCATGGCGCCGTTGGTCAACACAGCAACGTCGCTCAAACCGGTACGCCAGTTGCTGGATAAAGCGCTGAAAATTGATCACCACCGGACGCTGCCGAAGTACTCACACGGCACTTTCCGCCGCTGGTATCGCAGCGTTGCCGACAAGCAGCGCGCCTTTCCGCAACAGGTGGCGTTTTTCCACGGCTGCTACGTCAACTACAACCACCCGCAACTGGGTAAAGATTTGCTGCGGGTGCTGAACAATATGGGCATCGGCGTACAACTGCTGGAACGGGAAAAATGCTGCGGCGTCCCGCTGATCGCGAACGGCTTTTTCGACAAGGCCAAAAAACAGGCGCAATTTAACGTTACGTCACTGGAGCAGGCAATTGGCACACAAGGTTTACCGGTGATTGCCACATCGTCTACCTGCGCGTTTACGCTGCGTGATGAGTATCCACATCTGCTGGATGTCGACAACAGCCATCTGCGCGCGCATATCGATTTAGCGACCCGGTGGATCTGGCGCATGCTGGATGAGGGGCGATCCCTGAGTCTGAAAACCACCCCGCTGAAAGTGATGTATCACACGCCGTGCCATATGGAAAAAATGGGCTGGACGCACTACACATTGGATCTGTTACGCCGCATTCCGGGACTGGAGCTGACGGTACTGGATTCCCGCTGCTGCGGTATTGCCGGTACGTACGGGTTTAAAAGCGAAAACTACCCCACCTCTCAGGCCATTGGTGCGCCGCTGTTTGAACAAATCGAAGCCAGCGGCGCAGACCTGGTGGTGACGGATTGTGAAACCTGCAAATGGCAGATTGAGATGTCCACCAGCAAACGCTGCGAACACCCCATTACCCTGCTGGCGCAGGCCTTAATCTGATGTGCCGAGGATACCGGGCTTGTACCCGGTATCCTGTTTACTCGACATACAGCGACTCGACGACATTGATCCAGCCGTGATCGCTGGCGATGTCTTTGCCCTCAAGCCAGCGGCGCAGGATATTCAACGCCATCATGGCGCACACTTCCTGGCGAACCTCCAGCCCGTGACGGTTGGTGTTGAACTTCACGCGCAACGCGCGCGTACCGTCCGGTGTCGCCAGTGCAAAATTCAGGTGATCGTCTTCAAGCCCGGTGACGGTCAACGCCAGTCCGGCAAGATGGCGGTTGCGCAGCTCCGTCGTCCAGCGTGCGCTTTGTGCCAGCTCTTCCGCCTGTGAGGGCAACACTTCGCTGACCAGCAGCGGTGCCCCCGCGCGGGAAAGTTGTAACGCCACCAGCCCGCTGGTGAACTGTTCGCTCAGAGTCAGGCTCAACTGGCGCTCGCGCAGACGCGCAGCAAGTACCGCCGGCAAACCGACTGTTCCTTCAAAAATAAGGCTCTCGCCCGCCACGCGTTTAACGTCCGGCCACACCGCTTCCATTGCCGCACGGTGCTCCGCCGGGCCGGTCAGTTTCAGCTCGATGATCGGCATGGATGAGCGATACCCCATTACAACGCCCGGTGGCAGTTCGAGGTGCGCCAGGCTTTGTGCCAGATCGCTTTCCGAACGACCGAAGGTGGTCAAACGCAGGCATACCGGCGGCTCCGGCAGTGTAAACCGTGCGCGCAGGCGCGGCAGGATTTCGCGTTCAACCATAACTTTAAATTCAGAGGGCACGCCCGGGGTAAAGAACATCAGGCAACGGTTCAGTTGGATGGCAAAGCCGCAGGCAGTACCCACAGGGTTATCCACCAGCTCCGCGCTGGCCGGAATTTCTGCCTGTTTACGGTTGCTCGGCGCCATAACGCGGCCGCGCTCGTTAAAAAAGCGCTCCATGTGCGTCAGCCACGCGTCATGCAGCACTAATGATTCGCCCTTTGCGGTCGCCGCCGCCAGTGCGCTCAGATCATCACTGGTTGGCCCCAACCCGCCATTGACGATCAGCACATCCGCATGCTCACTACGTTCGCGCAGAATGGCGACCAAATCTTCGAGGTTATCGCCTACCGTGTTACGGCGCGTTAACGGCAATCCCTGATTAAAGAAAAAATCCGCCAGCCACGCGGCATTGGTGTCCACAATCTGCCCGTGTAGTACTTCATCGCCGGTAGACAGCATCTCTACGTTTAACATCATTAACTCCTGTAATAGAGGTTGAAACACTATAGCGCATGCGTAGAGCGAAAGAGGAAAGAAACGGGCGCGGACGAACGCCGCGCCGGGAGATTAGAAGCTCGCGCTCACACCCACATAAGGACCATCGGCAACGGCGTTATCACGACGCCCTTCTTTGCCGGTCATGTCGATGTAACGATAACCCGCTTCCACGGTCAGCGGACGCATAATGGTGTAGCGCGCGCCTGCGTTGGCTTCCTGGTACTCTTTAACGCCGCTGGAGAGCGAATCCGGTGAGTAATAATACTCGCCAAAGATGCTGAAGCTGCTGGCGATTTGCCACTGCAGACCACCGCCCACCGCGATAGCGTAGCCTTCGCTACCTGCGTTCGGGTTCAGGTAAACGCCTTTGCCGCCCACGGTGCCGAGGAATGGACCCAGCGGAATGTTGTACCCCAGCCCCAGACCGGCAATGTCGCCATCGTCTTCGCTGTGCGCCCAGTTACCGCTGACTGCAATACCACTTGTTTCAGTACCAAAACCAAAGCCCAGATTGGTGTAATCCTTACCAATCTGACCGCTCAGGCTAACAGCCTGCGCGCCGGCCGATACCAGCAACAGGCTGGCTAAACCTAATAAAGCAACGTTTTTCATTTCTGATTTTTTCCGCACATAACGGGCCAATGCCCAAAAGCTCCTGATTGTACGCCTATTTTTATGCCAGAAGAATGAATAAAAAAAGCCTGAACTATAGCCAGCGTCAATTTTTCTTCGCTCTCTGATGCTATAACAATCAACACGGAATCAATGACTCTTAAGGAAAAGCCATGCGACAACGGACAATCGTCTGCCCTCTTATTCAGAACGACGGTGCTTACCTGTTATGCAAAATGGCCAATGACCGGGGCGTTTTTCCTGGCCAGTGGGCCTTATCTGGCGGCGGTGTTGAACCGGGAGAGCGGATCGAAGAGGCGCTGCGCCGTGAGATTCGCGAAGAGCTGGGCGATAAACTGCAACTGAGCCAGATAACACCGTGGACATTTCGCGACGATGTGCGGCTAAAAACCTACCCCGATGGCAGCACAGAACAAATCTATATGATTTACCTGATCTTTGATTGCGTGAGCGCTAACCGTGAAATTGAAATTAATGAAGAGTTTCAGGCTTACGCCTGGGTCGCACCGGCGGATCTGCATCGCTATGACCTGAATGAGGCAACCCGCTTGACGCTGAAGATGAAAGGGTTACTTTAACCCTGTGCCAGACTTGCAGGCCGCAACCTGCAAGTCTGCCCGGCTACCCGTTGGCCTTATTCAGCCCTTCAACCTGGCATTGACCCACTGCTGTAATGCCCGTCGGGAGATTTTAATCCCGCCATTTTTAAGCGCTTCTGGCAACGCCAGCCAGTGAACCGGCTGCTGGAACCGGGCCAGTTTATCCGCTACCCAGCCAGCAAACTGGCTGATATCGGTGTCGTCGTCACACTCCACGACCGCAACCGGGCGCTGACCGAACTCGGCATCCTCCACTGGCACCACCAGCACCTGCCGTACCCCGGCGTGGGTGGCAATCACCCGCTCCACCTCTTCCGGTTGAATGCCTTCACCGCCGCTGAAAAAGAGGTTATCGAGCCGACCCAGAATGGTCAGACGACCCGCTTTCAGCGCACCGCGATCGCGAGTCGCAAACCAGCCTTCGTGATTAGCGAGCGGCAACAGCTCCCCGTTGCACCAGTAACCTGCCGCCATACTCTCAGCCCGCAACCACACTTCATTATCAACAATTTTCACTTGCCGCCCCGGCAAGGCCTCGCCCACATCCGGTGCGCCGTCTGCCTCTTTCGCGCAGACAGTAGAGGCAAATTCAGTCAGGCCGTAGCCGCACCAGCTACGGATCCCCCGTTCGCGCGCCTGCTGCGTCAGCGCAACCGGAATGGCAGCACCGCCGAGCAGAACGGCTTTCAGCGCCACTGGCGCGTTGTCATTCAATAAACGCCACAGCTGTGTCGGAACCAGTGAGGCATGCGTGCAACCGACCAGTGCCTGCGCCAGCGGCAATTTATCGCGCACGGTAATACGCGCCCCGGCCAACAACCAGCGCCACAAAATGCCCTGCCCGGACACATGAAACAGCGGCAACGAGAGTAGCCAGTCATCTTCAGGTGCAAAGGGGATCAGCGAGAGTACGCCTTCAGCACTGGCAAGATGCGCGGCGCAGGTATGTACCGCCGCTTTCGGTAAACCTGTCGAACCGGATGTCAGCGTCATCGACGCCAGCCGCTGCGGCTGCCATGCTACAGCGTACTCCCCCTCCGCCGTATGCTGAACCAGCGCGGTCAGCTCGCTCACCGCCTCCTGTCCATCCACATCCAGGATAAACCGCAGCGTTAACTGCGGTAACAGCGTGGCCAGCAATGGCGCGGGAAGCTGAGGGTTGACCGGCAACACCCGCGCGCCACACTGCAATAACGCCAGCCAGGCCAGTAAGGTATGCGGGTGATTGCGGGCGCGCAGCATCACGCCGTCGCCCTCTTTCACCCCCTGACGGGCAAAACCGCTGGCCAGCGCATCCACACGAGCGCACAACGCGCGCCAGGTCAGGGTTTGCTGGTTAAGCCGGATTGCCACCTGCTCACCGCGCGTACTGCGCCAGTGCCGCCAGGGCCAATCAATAAACATCATAATAACGGTTCCAGTACATCCATCTGCAAACAGGGCAAATCACTGTCCGGCCAGCGGCGCAGCAGCTGCGCTTTCATCAAATGCAGCGTATCCAGCCCCGGAAGGGTCCCTGGCGTGAGCCAGGCGGCGATACGCGCCAGTTGCGTCAGACCAAGACTCGATTCGATCGAAGAACTGATCACCACCGTCAACCCGAGCGCTTTCGCCGCAGCCACCTGCTGCTGTACTTTCTGCAAACTGCCGGTGAGCGTCGGCTTGATAACCACAGCCCCGACACCTTCCTGCGCTTCAAAACGAAAATCCTCATCACGCAGGCTTTCATCCCAGGCAATGGTGATCCCCGTCTCGCGGGCAAAGGCCAGTGAATCCTCACGGGTTTTACACGGTTCTTCAAGAAATGCGATACGCGAGCGGTAGTCCGGATTCACATATTTCGCGAACTGCTGCGCTTTCAATGGCGTCCAGGCACGGTTGGCATCCAGCCGCAAATGCAAATCGTCAATCGACTCCAGCAGCAGGTTAACAACCATACCGTCACGTACCGCCTCATATAATCCGACCTTCACTTTCGCCACTTTCTCGCCGGGCAACGCAGCGAGTGTGGCAAACAGATCGTCCGGATCGCCTGCGCACAGCATCGCCGCGCGGTAATCCGCTGCTTGCGGCAGGGTGTTTTGCAGCTCCGCCAGTGCGCAACTGAGGCCAAAGGCCGCCGAAGGCAGTTCCGGCAACGGCAATAACTGCCCCTCAGACCAGGCGCGGGCCCAGGCGACAACAGCCTGCTGCGCCTCATCCAGCGTTTCCTGACTAAAGCCCGGCAGAGGGGAGATCTCCCCCCATCCTTCACATCCTGCGTCCTGCAAATGGACAAACAGGCCGTCGCGGGTTTTTAGCCGCCGATCCCGCAACACCACGCCCGCGTCGAGGGGGAGCTGCCAGCGGTAAACCTGCGCCTGGCGCATTATGGATTCCGTTTGAATTTGCTGAAGTCAGGCTGGCGTTTCTGGTTAAACGCGTTGCGACCTTCCTGCCCTTCTTCAGTCATATAGAACAGCATGGTGGCGTTACCGGCCAGCTCCTGCAGCCCGGCCTGGCCATCGCAGTCCGCATTCAGAGCCGCTTTCAGGCAGCGCAGCGCCATCGGGCTGTTTTGCAGCATTTCACGGCACCAGCGAACGGTCTCTTTTTCCAGTTCGGCAACCGGCACAACGGTGTTAACGAGCCCCATATCCAGCGCCTGCTGCGCATCGTATTGACGACACAGGAACCAGATCTCGCGGGCCTTTTTCTGCCCGACGATGCGCGCCATATAAGACGCACCCCAGCCGCCATCAAACGATCCGACTTTCGGGCCAGTCTGGCCGAAGATAGCGTTTTCCGCGGCAATGGTCAGATCGCACATCATATGCAGTACATGACCACCGCCAATGGAATAACCCGCAACCATGGCAACAACCGGTTTCGGACAGGTGCGGATCTGGCGCTGGAAGTCGAGCACGTTGAGATGGTGTACACCGGAGTCATCCTGATAGCCGCCGTAATCACCGCGCACTTTTTGATCGCCGCCCGCGCAGAAGGCTTTCTCGCCTTCCCCGGTGAGAATGATCACCCCGATGTTGTCGTCGTAACGGGCATCAGACAGCGCCTGGATCATCTCTTTCACCGTCAGCGGGCGGAATGCGTTACGCACCTGCGGGCGGTTAATGGTGATTTTGGCGATGCCGTCAGCAGACTTGTGGTAACGAATATCCGTGTAGCCTTCGGAACAGTCACGCCATTCAACCGGCGCGTAGAGCATGCTTTCTTCTGGGTAGATCATAGTGTGTCCTTTATCTCAAGACGCAGAATTCGCGCCAGGACAGCGGCAACACCCACGGGATTCTCCCGGTGCGCGTTGTGCCCGGCGGCAGGAATGGCGTGACAGTGGCGGGTGACTTGCGTCGCCAGCGCGCAAAATTTACTGTCGAATTCACCGTATAAATAATGAACTGAAAAAGGTAACGCGTGCAGCGCCGCCCGCAAATCGGGCTGGCAAGCCAGCGATGTCGCCTCCAGCATAGCGGCAAGCGATGCACCGTTGTTCTGACGCCGTAACGCGACTAACGCCGCGCGCTGCGAGGCATCCAGCGACGCAAAAACCGGCTGGCGGTACCAGGCGTCAAATACCTCATCCAGTGGCTGTTGGCGAAAACGCGCGGCCCAATGCGCATCGGAGAGCTGACGTTCTGTACGGGCAGCATCATCGGTCAGGCCAGGATGCCCCCCCTCGACCACCACCCCCTGTAGCCCGGTCGGGTACTGGCACGCGTGGTACATCGCCACGCGCGCGCCCAGCGAATACCCCACCAGCCAGTAGTGAGGTATGTTGTAACGCGTCAGTGTCGCCCGCAAGCAGGCATCCATCTCCACAAATGAGGTCACGGCGGTCTCCGCCGAGCCACCATGACCGGGTAAATCAAGGTACAGACGGGGAAAATCTGTCAGTGTCTCGCCGACGGTCTGCCATTCACGGTGATCGCCGGAAAAACCGTGCAAAAACACCAGCCATGGCTGCTGCTGCCGACCGGTTACCGTCTGCCCGTGTAAAATCACAGGTGGCTCACCTGCGCCAGCAAGTTTTGCAAGGTCTGCGCACCGTCGGTCTCTTTCACCACCAACTCAATCAGTGTCGCCCCGGCCTTGCTCCACGCGCCAGCAAAAGCCTGATCCAGTGCATCCCAGTTTTCCGGGCGATGATAATTCAGGCCAAACATGGCAGCAGCATGCGCAAAATCAACATGTTGCGGCATCAGATAAAATTGCTCTCGCTCCGCCGGAGGCGTAGGCAGCAACGAAAAAATTTGCCCGCCGTTATTGTTCACTACCACCAGCACAAAGGGGGCGGAAACCTGCCGCAGTAACGCCAGAGCGTTAAGATCATAGAGCGCGGAAAGATCACCAACGATCGCCAGCGTCGGTCGGGCACTGGCACGCTGCACACCTGCCGCTGTGGAGAGCAAACCATCAATGCCGCTCGCGCCACGGTTGCTGTAGACCGGATAACCTGCCGGAAGCTGCCCCAGCGCATCCACCAGCCGCACGACCAGACTGTTGCCGAGGAAAACCTGCCCCTGTTCCGGCAAATACGCCGTAATACGGTGCGCAAACTGGGCTTCGCCAAACGTGTCCCGCTGCGCGCTCACCCGCTCCCACGCTTGCGAGGAAAGCTGTTCAACCGCGCTGTACCAGGGCGCGCGCGGCTCCGCCGGGTGTTGTTCCAGCCACCCGGCCACATCCGATACCAACCGGCGGCCACGATGATGAGCAGGATCAAGCCGCCCAGGCAGCGAGTCAATCAACCAGTACTCTTGCGGCTCGCACACCGCCTGCCATTGCAGAAGACGTTTACCGGTCAGGCTGCTGCCAAATTGCAGGATAATCTGTGCCTGGTTCAGTTCGGTGACTGCCCGGGCGTTGCCGAGCCATAAGTCGGCGCAGGGCAATGGCTGCCCGGTTTGCGACAGCGCATCGCCAATCAGCGGCCAGCCAAGTGTTTTCGCCCAGTGTGCAAGTTGCTGACCTTCAGCGGCGCTCATACGCCCGGCGATGATCACGCCGCGCTTTTGCCGCCAGAAAAACCAGTCGCGCTGCTTTTCGCACTGCAACCGCGCAGGGGCTTGCAACCAGGGTTTGTCATCCTGCCACCACGCCCCGAGCGCCTGTAGCCACAGCAGATCGTTCTCATCCATGTCGCCATACAGCGGCTCAGCAAAAGGGCAGTTGATATGCACTGCACCACCGTGCAATGACCCCAGCAGATTATCAATAGCAGAAACCAACCAGCGCGCCGGAATATCCTGAGACGGACGTGGCAACGCCAGCGATTCCGTAGGATGCGAGGCAAACATGCCCGGCTGGCGGATAGCCTGATTCGCGCCGCAATCAATCAGCTCAGGGGGACGGTCAGCCGTGAGCAAAATCAGTTTTTCCCCGGTCAGCCCGGCTTCAATCAACGCAGGATAGAGATTTGCCACCGCCGTGCCGGACGTAACAATGACGGCCACTGGTTGCTTACTGGCTTTCGCCAGCCCTAACGCCAGGTGACCCAAACCACGCTCATCAAAATGGGTGTGATGGATAAAGGCGCGGTTTTCCGCAGCGGCCAGCGTTAAGGGTGTGGAGCGGGAGCCAGGGGCGATGCACACATGCCTGACGCCGTGACGAGTGAGGGCTTCGAGGATCACCGTCGCCCAGCGTCGGTTAAAGGAGCTTATAGACATGAGTTTGTCCGGTATCAATATTGCGACTTAGTATAAATAATCGAAAACCGCGTGTTTTTGATATGCGTCGGTTATGTGTGCGTAAGTCATAATAACGAGCGCAAACCTGCCGCTTTATTTTCGATTTCCTGCCACTCTTGCTCCGCATCAGAACCCGGCACAATGCCAGCCCCGGCATAAAGACGGACAGTGTTACCGTTGATTTTCGCCGAACGCAGCGCCACGCAAAATTCACTCTGCGCACGGGATAAATAGCCTGCGGAGCCGGCATACCATTCGCGCTCGAACGGCTCATGCTGTTGAATAAACGCCCAGGCTTCGCGACGCGGCAGCCCGGCGACAGCCGCCGTGGGTTGCAGCAACTGTAAGCACAGCGCATCATCCGGCGTTTGCAAATCGGTCCAGATACAGCGGCGTAAATGCTGCACCTTACGCAGCCGGATCACCTGCGGCGGTAATACCTCCAACGCGCCGGTTTCCCGTTGCAGGCGCTGGCAGATATCCTCCACGACCAGCATGTTTTCCCGCTGGTTTTTATCATCACTCATCAGCCAGTCGGCAAGACGCTGCGCCTGCTGGTCATCGTCATGACTGGCGACGGTGCCCGCCAGCGCTTCGGTGCGCAACGCCGTACCGCGCCGCCGCCACAACCGCTCAGGCGAGGAGCCTAAAAAAGCCTGTTGCGCATCGAAGGCAAACAAAAAGTGAAAGCAGTGATGGTTGAGGCGGCGACTGGCGGCCATCAGCGAGGCGGCATGCACAGCGTTGGAGAACGCGTAATCCGTTGCTCTGGCAAGGACCACTTTATCCAGCTCCGCTTTGTCGAGCGCACGAAGCGCCTGCGCCATCAGCGTCTCCCAGCCTTCGCGATCCGGAACATGTCGCTGTTCAACGCACACCTGTTGCGCACTCGCCAACGGTTTAAACGCCGTCAGCGTTTGCAGAAAATCCGCCGCGTGCACAGCATCATCATGCAAGGAGTGCTCGCTCAACAGATAGAGGCGTAATATCGCCTGCCCGCCTTCCCGTCGCCATTCCAGGCGCGGCAAAAACAGTGCGCCCTGCTGCAGATTAAACGCGTTCAGCCCCCATGCGCGAACATCGTCAGGGCATTGCTGTAAAAACTGCTGTGCAAGGGGTAATGAAGCAAAGTGGCGCAGCGCGCCAAGCGCGGCGGCTTCATCTTCGCCGCTACGCTGCTGCCAGTAAAACTGGGGGTAGACGGGCTGGCTGGCAAGCCAGGCAAGGGGATCGAACGAGTCATTTAACGGGAAAGGGGCATCAAAAAAGCAAAAACCGGGCGAATGGGGTAAATCGTCAGCCAGGCGGTTGTGCAGATGCTCCAGCGCAGAGGAAATGGAATACACGCGAACCCCTCCCTGTTAAAAACCACATAGTATACAAGGTACTTAGGGTAAGAGAAGTACCTCTTTCCAGGGAGGGGACGTGAGGTGTTAGCGGCGAGCTAACAGCAGCCCCAGCACCAGGCCGACAGCTGCACCTACACCAACGCCCTGCCACGGTTTTTCGTGCACGTAGTCGTCGGCGCGATAGACCGCTTTTTTGGCGCGGTAGTAGTAGGTGTCCGACGCGCTACTGACGCGGTTTTTCACCTCATTCAGCGCTTGTTCGGCACGGGCTTTAAGCTCGATATACTTCTGGTCAGCAGGGTCACCCGAGGAGCGGAGTACTTCTTCCAGCGTTTCGCTCAGCAGGGTCAGGTCGTCATCGATACGTGAATCATAAGAATGATATGACATCTCTTTTCTCCATGTTATGCACCTGTTTGCCCGCTAACTATAGACAATAGCCGCCGGTTACGCCTGACCTACCTCCCGCGCCATGCCGATGTGCAAAATACCATCTTCGTCATACACGTCGGTCACCGGCTGAAAACCAAAATGGCCATAGAAAGATTGCAGATGCGCCTGTGCACCCAGGTATAACGCGTGCTGCGGCCAGTTTTGCATACAGGAAAGTATCGCCCTTTCCATTAACTGGTAGCCCAGTTTTTCGCCGCGAACCTGCGCACTGACAATCACCCGTCCGATAACCACCGGCGACAGATCATCGTCACTTTTCAGAATCCTCGCATACGCCACCAGTTGGTCACCTTTCCAGCCGAGGATATGGCGGTTCTCTCCTACCAGATCGTCCCCGTCGATATCCAGGTAGGGACACGTCTGCTCAACAACAAACACTTCGCAGCGCAGTTTCAGCAGCGCATAGAGTTCTGCAACGGTTAATGCCGAATGGTGAAGGTCCTGCCAGCGGATCATATTCTGCTCCTTATTTATCATCACCTCGTTATACTAAATTTTTTTACATTCCGGCAAAGGACACGGCGTATTGTGGAATTGATTTTTTTAGGCACCTCGGCGGGCGTCCCCACGCGGGGGCGTAATGTCACCTCGCTGCTACTGAACTTGCAGCATCCCACGCGTGCGGGCCTGTGGATGTTCGACTGTGGTGAAGGCACGCAGCACCAGATGCTGCGCACCGCTTTTCATCCTGGCAAACTGGATAAGATTTTTATCAGCCATTTGCATGGTGACCATCTGTTTGGCCTGCCAGGGCTACTGTGTAGCCGCTCGATGGCGGGCAATGTCCAACCGTTACAGATCTATGGGCCAAAAGGGATCCGAGAGTTTGTCGAGACCGCGCTGCGTCTGAGCGGTTCGTGGACAGACTACCCGTTAACCATCGAAGAGGTCAGGCCAGGTCTGGTAGTTGATGACGGGCTTCGCAGCGTAACGGCTTACCCGCTTGCGCACCCGGTGGAGTGTTATGGCTTCCGCGTTGAAGAGCACGATAAACCCGGTGCATTAAATGCACAGGCGCTTGCTGCACAAGGCATTATGCCCGGTCCGCTGTTCCAGCGACTGAAAGCTGGTGAAACGATCACGCTGGAGGATGGGCGTAGTATTAATGGCGCCGATTATCTGGCACCGGCAACCAGGGGCAAAAAACTGGCGATATTCGGTGATACGTCGCCCTGCGAGGCGTCACTGGCGCTGGCACAAGGGGTGGATCTTATCGTGCATGAAGCAACACTTGAGAGCGCCATGGAAGAGAAAGCCAATAGCCGGGGTCACAGCTCAACGCGCCAGGCTGCGCAACTTGCTGCAGATGCAGGTGCGGGTCGTCTGGTGATTACCCATCTCAGTTCACGCTATGATGAGCGTGGCAGTCTGGCATTACTGGCAGAATGCCGAACAATATTTGCGCAAACGGTACTTGCAGAAGATTTTCTGGTTGTTCGTCTATGATGTGATATTGAGCACTCTATTTTTCCCTTAAGGTGCCGATAACAGTTTACACGCAGGCATTACTTATTGAGGGCATGATGGATAACTTCCAGAAAGACATCGATGACAGGGCGAATCTTACTCTGTCGAACCGGTTTGAACTGTTGCTGTTTCGCCTTGGCACATCGTTAGATGCCGCTAAATCCGAGCTGTTTGGCATTAACGTTTTTAAATTGCGCGAAATCGTTCCGATGCCCACCTTTACCCGTCCTGCGGGAATGAAGCCGCCATTGCTTGGCATGGTCAATATCCGCGATCAGGTGATCCCGGTGATTGACCTCGCCGCAGTGGCCGGGTGTAAGCCAGCAACAGGTCTCAATATTCTGCTGATCACCGAATATGCCCGTAGCGTGCAGGCATTTGCGGTGGAATCCGTAGAGAATATCATTCGCCTGGACTGGAAACAGGTTCACACCGCAGAGAAAGCGATCAATGGTCGCTATATCACCAGTATTGCCTGCCTGGATGAAGATAAGGACACCAACAACCTTGCAATGGTGCTGGATGTTGAGCAGATCCTGTATGACATTGTGCCTGCGGATCATGACGTACACGGCGATCACGTGCCGGATAAAAAATTCAACCTTAAACCGGGTTCGGTGGCTATCGTGGCAGAAGACTCCAAAGTGGCGCGCGCCATGCTGGAAAAAGGTCTCAACGCGATGCAAATTCCGAATGCTATGCATATCACCGGTAAAGATGCCTGGGAGAAAATCCAGGTCATGGCACAGCAAGCGGAATCAGAAGGCGTGCCGGTAAGTGACAAAATTTCGATGGTATTAACCGACCTCGAAATGCCGGAGATGGATGGCTTCACCTTAACGCGTCTGATTAAAACCGACCCGCGTCTGAAGAACATTCCGGTGGTGATCCACTCATCACTCTCCGGCAGCGCCAACGAAGATCACGTCCGCAAAGTTCAGGCGGATGGCTACGTCGCGAAGTTCGAAATTAACGAACTTTCCGCTGTGATTCAGGAAGTGCTCGACCGCGCGGCAAACAATATTCGCGGCCCGCTGATTAGCCACCATCAGATTGCCTCAACGCCGTTGCTGGCGAAGTAACCTTCCCGACATCGTTATTGACCCCCATAAAAAAACCGCCGATATCGGCGGTTTTTCTTTTCATCTTCCGGCTTATTACATCATTGGCATCGCCAGCTGTACGATGCTGATCAGCGGCTGCGGATAGATCCCCAGCAGCAGCACCAACAGGGCAGAGATCAGTACCACAATACCGCCCGCGCTGTATGCCCAGTCAGACGGCGCATCACGGTTCAATTGCTGCGGCGCACTCAGATAGAGGCTCACCGCCACGCGCAGGTAGTAGTACAAACCAATCGCAGAACCCAGAACGACCGCGCCCGTCAGCCACCACAGATGCGCCTGAACGCCCATCGCCAGGATGTAGAACTTACCGATAAAGCCTAAGGTCATCGGAATACCGGCCAGCGACAACATCATCACGGTCATTACCGCAGAGAGGATCGGACGGTGCCAGAACAGGCCGCGATAGGAATAGAGCGACTCCGCATCCGGGCCGCGATAAGGGCTGGACATCAGGCTCACTACACCGAACGCGCCAAGGCTGCTGAACAGATAGCCCGCCAGATAAACACCCACGGTCTCCATCGACATCTGACCGCTTTGCAGCGCAATCAGCGCCACCAGCAAATAACCCAGGTGGGAGATGGAAGAGTAACCGAGCAGACGTTTAATATTGGTCTGGCTCAGCGCCATCAGGTTACCGAAGATAATAGAGGCGAAGGCGATAATGCCCAACACCACACGCACGGCTTCACTGTTACCAACCGGCGCGTAGAGGAACAGACGCATCACCACACCAAAAATGGCGATCTTACTGGCGGTGGCCAGAAAAGTGGAAACCGGAGCAGGCGCGCCCTGGTAAACATCAGGCGTCCACAGGTGGAACGGCACCAGCGACAGTTTAAAGCCAAGGCCAACAATCATCAGCCCCAACCCCGTCAACAGCAGCGGTTCATGCAGCACGTTCTGACCCAGCGCTTTACCGATGGCGACAAACGCCAGGTTGCCAGTCTGCGCGTACACCAGTGCAATACCAAACAGCAGGAATGAAGAGGCCGCTGCGGAAAGAATGGTGTATTTGATACTGGCTTCCAGTGAGCGTTTCTGACGGAAGGCGTAGCCAACCAGGCCAAATAACGGCAGCGAAATCAGTTCAATACCGAGGAACAGCGACGCCATATGGTTAGCGTTCGCCAGCAAAATGCCGCCCAGAGCGGCAATCAGCACCAGCAGATAGAACTCTTCTTTGTTGTCGGTGTAACCTTCCAGCCACGGATAGGCGAAAGTACACGTGGCGAGGCTCGCCAGCAGCACCAGCCCGGTGTACAGCATGGCATAGCCGTCAACGCGCATCAGCGGGGTAACATCCATCGCCCCTGCCTGACCGACAAACCACAGGGAGAGCAGCGCGACGTTGAGACCAATGACCGACAGCGTGGCATTGAGGAAATGGTTGCGTCGCCACGCAATGGAGAGCATCACAACCACCACCGTCAATCCGACGATCAGCAGCGGCAGCAGCGCAATCAGGTGTTGTGGAGTTATTGTCATGGCGATTTACGGCCTTGTAGTAGTAACGGAATTAACAAACCACTGCTGGATATTGCCCATCGCGGAATGCGAGGTATCCAGAATCGGCTGCGGATAGAAGCCGAGCAGTACCAGAAGCACGACCAGAATCAGGATCATAAACAGTTCGCGCAGTGACAACCCCGGCAGCTCAGCGCTGGCCAGTTCGCTCTTCGCTTTACCGAAGTAGGCGCGGTGCAGCATCGCCAGCGAATAAACTGACGCAAAGACCAGACCGAAGGTGGAAATCACGGTGATCACCGGCACGACCTGATAGCTGCCGAAGAGGATCATAAACTCACCGACGAAGTTCCCCGTTCCCGGCATACCAAGCGTTGCCACGGCAAAGAACATCGACAGCGCCGGCAACCATTTAATCTTGCCCCACAATCCACCCATCATCCGCATATCGCGGGTATGCAGGCGTTCGTACAACTGGCCGCAAAGAATAAACAGACCGGCCGCAGAGAGACCATGCGCAATCATCTGGATAACCGCGCCCTGGTACGCCAGCTGGTTACCGGTGTAAATCGCAATCAGCACGAAACCCATGTGCGACACAGATGTGTAGGCAATCAGACGTTTGATATCGGTCTGGGTGAAGGCCATCCACGCACCGTAGAAAATGCCGATAACACCCAGCCACATGGCGATGGGCGCAAACTCTGCCGACGCGTTAGGGAACAGCGGCAGCGAGAAGCGCAGCAGACCGTAGGCCGCCGTTTTCAGCAGGATCCCTGCGAGGTCCACGGAACCAGCGGTCGGCGCTTGTGAGTGCGCGTCCGGCAACCAGCCATGCAGCGGTACCACCGGCATTTTCACTGCAAAGGCAATGAAGAAGCCGAGCATTAACAGGTATTCGACGTTGTCAGACATCGGCGTTTTCAGCAGATCCTGATAATCGAAAGTCCATACGCCCGTCGCGTTGTAGTGCACCAGCACCAGCGCCAGGATGGCAATCAACATCACCAGACCACTGGCCTGGGTATAGATGAAGAATTTAGTCGCGGCGGTAATACGCGTCTTCCCGTCGGAGGCTTTGTGGCCCCACAGTGCGATCAGGAAGTACATCGGCACCAGCATCATTTCCCAGAAGAAGAAGAACAGGAACATGTCGATGGCAAGGAACACGCCGATAACGCCGCCCAGGATCCACATCAGGTTAAGATGGAAGAAGCCCTGGTATTTTTCGATTTCACGCCAGGAGCAAAGCACCGCCAGCACACCGAGGAAACCCGTCAGGGTCACCATCAGCAACGACAGGCCATCCAGACCGAGATGGATACTGATGCCAAAGCGCGGGATCCAGTCCAGTTTGAACGACTCCTGCCATTGCGGGAACTGGGTGGCCTGCGTCAGAGAGTAGCCGCCCTGCAACCAAAGATGCAGAGAGAGTGCCAGCGTCAGTCCCATGGTAATCAGCGCGATCCAGCGCGGCACCTTCACGCCGAAGCGTTCGGTCTGCCAGCAGAGGAAGCCGCCGATAAAGGGGATGAGTATTAGCCAGGGTAATAACATGGCGGTGTATGTCCCTTATATTAATTCCTGTTCAGGCTATCGTGCTCGCCAGCCTGATTAGCAGGAATACTTACCTAAAATATGTTTTCATCGGAGGCGGAGTTCCCCGCCTCACAACTCACACAAACTCAACGCAATACCATCAACAGCGCCAGCACCACAACGGCACCAATGCTCATCGACGCCACATACCAGCGCAGGTATCCGTTCTCGCTAAACAGCAGACCTTTGCCTGCAAAGCGGGACAGGATCGCCGGGATGTTCATCAGTGCATTCAGCGGGTCGCTCTTCAGCAGCCACGCAATACCGAGGTACGGTTTGACGAATACGCGATCGTACAGCCAGTCGAAGCCCCAGGCATTGAACCACCAGGTACCGAAGAAGCGCCCTGCCGCACTGTTGGCAACCGAAGTCACCAGCGTACGTTTACCCAGCCACAGCCAGGCGGCCAGCAGGATACCGATGATCGCTACCGCACCAGACGCGACTTCCAGCATCACCACACTGCTGTGCGCAAGCTCGGTGGTATCCGGCAGTACGCCTTTCAGCGGCGGCACAATCATTGCGCCAATAAAGGTGGAGAGCACCAGCAACACGATCAGCGGCAGATGATGGGTGATGCCCTTCCCTGCATGCGCGTGAATTTGTTCTTTCCCGTGGAAAACGATGAAAATCAGGCGGAAGGTATACAGCGATGTCATAAACGCACCGACCAGGCCCGCGATCATCAGATTGATATGACCGTTAGCCACTGCACCTGCCAGGATCTCATCTTTACTGAAGAAACCGGCGGTCAGCATCGGCAGCGCAGACAGCGCGGCGCCCCCCACCAGGAAGCAGACATACACCAGCGGAATCGACTTACGCAGACCGCCCATTTTGAAGATGTTCTGTTCGTGATGGCAGGCGAGGATCACCGAACCGGACGACAGGAACAGCAGCGCTTTAAAGAACGCATGCGTCATCAGGTGGAAAATCGCCGCATCCCATGCCTGCACGCCCAGCGCCAGGAACATGTAACCAATCTGGCTCATCGTCGAGTACGCGAGTACGCGTTTGATATCCGTTTGCACCAGCGCGGCGAAACCGGCCATCAGCAACGTCACCGCACCGACAATACCCACCAAATGCAGCACTTCCGGCGTCAGCAGGAACAGACCATGAGTACGGGCAATCAGATAGACGCCTGCGGTCACCATGGTGGCGGCGTGGATCAACGCTGAAACCGGAGTCGGACCGGCCATTGCATCTGCAAGCCAGGTTTGCAACGGAAGTTGCGCGGATTTACCTACCGCACCGCCCAGTAACATCAGCGTTGCCCACATCAGCATGGTGTTGCCATTCGCAAAGTGCTGCGGTGCCAGTTCCACCATTTCGCGGAAGTTCAGCGTGCCCAGTTCGTTGTAGAGAATGAACAACGCAAACG
This sequence comes from Kosakonia oryzendophytica, assembly GCF_900094925.1. Lineage (GTDB taxonomy): Bacteria > Pseudomonadota > Gammaproteobacteria > Enterobacterales > Enterobacteriaceae > Kosakonia > Kosakonia oryzendophytica. Next base: position 366,562 of record NZ_FMAY01000001.1, read on the forward strand.
CGAGGAACACATCACCAACACGGGTCACGACAAACGCTTTCATTGCCGCTGCGCCATTCTTTGGATCGGTGTAATAGAAACCGATCAGCAGGTAAGAGCACAGCCCCACGCCTTCCCAGCCGAGATACATCAGCAACAGGTTATCGCCCAGCACCAGCACCACCATGCTCGCAATGAACAGGTTGGTGTAAGCGAAGAAGCGGGAGTAGCCCTCTTCACCGCGCATATACCAGGAAGCGAACATGTGGATCAGGAAACCCACACCGGTCACGACTGACAGCATGGTTAACGACAGCCCGTCCAGCACCAGGTTGAAACCGATATTGAAATCGCCAACCGCCATCCAGGTCCACAGTGGTTTAGCGAAAGGCTGCTGACCATTGTTGAAAAAATCAACGCCGACAATCGCCGTGACCAGTGCCGCCAGACCAATCGACCCCACCCCCACGGTAGCGGAGAGGTTTTCTGACCAGCGCCCACGGGAAAAGGCCAGCAATACAAAGCCAATTAAAGGAAAAATAATGGTTAAGGCGAGCATGTTCATCCACGCATCTCACTTACTGAATCGATATTCAGATTCTGGCGGCGACGATGGAGTTGCAGCAGCAACGCCAGGCCAATGCTCGCTTCCGCAGCCGCGAGGCTGATCGCGAGGATATACATTACCTGACCGTCGGTCTGGCCCCAGTAGCTGCCCGCGACCACAAAGGCCAGCGCGGCGGCGTTAATCATGATTTCCAACCCAATCAGCATAAACAGCAGATTGCGGCGGATAACCAGACCGGTTAACCCCAAAACAAACAAAATCGCAGCGAGGATCAGTCCATGTTGCAAGGGGATCATGCGCGCTCCTCCGTTTTTCTTTTTGCGCGGTCATCAGCGCGATTGCTCAGCACTTCGCCCATACGATCTTCACGCCCTACGTGGAAGGCGACAACCAGACCAGCCAGCAGCAGCATTGACGCCAGCTCGACCGCCAGTACGTAAGGACCAAACAGTGTGATGCCGACCTCTTTCGCATTGATCGGCGTACCCTCGATGCCCTGATCGTTCACGCCAAGGATGGCATAAATCATGACCACCAGCAGTACGGCGGAGAGCAGTGCCGGACCTACCCAGATTTGCGGAGAGAGCCAGTTGCGCTCCTGCTCGACAACGGTATTGCCCAGGTTGAGCATCATCACCACGAACACAAACAGCACCATGATGGCCCCGGCGTAAACGATGATCTCCAGCGCACCGGCGAAGTACGCGCCGAGTGAGAAGAAAACCCCGGCAATCGCCAACAGGGACACAATCAGGTACAGCAACGCATGCACCGGGTTGGTATGCGTAATCACGCGAACCGTCGTCAGGATGGCGACCAGGCCACAGATATAAAAAGCGAACTCCATTGCCCTCTCCTTACGGTAACAGGCTCTTGACGTCGATAGGTTTGGCTTCGTTTTCCGCTTCACCTTTATCTTTGCCGTCGATTGCCATACCTGCCATCCGGTAGAAGTTATATTCCGGGTATTTACCCGGACCGGAGATCAGCAGATCCTCTTTTTCGTACACCAGATCCTGACGCTTAAACTCGCCCATTTCGAAATCCGGCGTGAGCTGAATAGCTGTTGTCGGGCACGCTTCTTCACACAGGCCGCAGAAGATGCAGCGGGAGAAGTTGATACGGAAAAACTCCGGATACCAGCGCCCATCCTGCATCTCCGCTTTTTGCAACGAAATACAGCCTACCGGACAGGCTACCGCGCACAGGTTACAGGCAACGCAGCGCTCAGAACCGTCCGGATCGCGCGTCAGCACAATACGGCCACGATAGCGCGGCGGCAGGTAAACAGGCTCTTCCGGATACATCCGGGTTTCGCGTTTCGCAAACGCGTGCAGGCCAATCATCCAGATACTACGGACCTGGGTGCCGAAGCCCACGATTAATTCTTTTAACGTCATGGTCTTTTCACCCCTTATTGCGCTTGCCAGAGAATGACGGCCGCCGTTCCCAGCAAGTTAATCAGCGTCAGCGGCAGGCAGATTTTCCAGCCGAACGACATCACCTGGTCATAACGCGGACGCGGTAACGCAGCGCGGATCAAAATAAACATCATCATAAAGAACGCGGTTTTGAGCGCGAACCAGATGAATGGCGGTAAGAACGGCCCGTGCCAGCCACCGAAGAAGAGCGTGACCATCAAGGCGGAAATGGTGACGATACCGATATATTCACCAACGAAGAACAGACCGAATTTCATACCGGAATATTCGATGTGGTAACCATCCGCCAGTTCCTGCTCTGCTTCCGGCTGGTCAAACGGATGGCGGTGACACACCGCCACACCCGCGATTGCAAACGTCACAAAACCGAAGAACTGCGGGATAACGTTCCACAAACCTGTCTGGCTGTTGACGATATCGGTCATATTGAATGAACCGGCCTGAGCGACAACCCCCATCAGGGAAAGCCCGAGGAACACTTCGTAGCTCAGCGTCTGCGCAGATGCGCGCATCGCTCCCAGCAAAGAGTATTTGTTGTTGCTCGACCAGCCGGCAAACAGCACCGCGTAGACGGCCAGGCCTGCCATCATCAGGAAGAAGAGGATCCCGATGTTCAGGTCGGCCACCACCCAGGTGGGGCTGACCGGCACAATGGCAAACGCTAACAGCAGTGAGGTAAACGCAATCATTGGCGCAAGCGTGAAGATCACGCGATCCGAGAATTGCGGGATCCAGTCCTCTTTAAAGAACATCTTAATCATGTCCGCCACCAGCTGGAGTGAGCCCCCCCAGCCGACGCGGTTCGGTCCGTAACGATTCTGGAACAGACCCAGCAGACGACGTTCGCCAAAGCTCATAAATGCGCCGCAGGTGACCACCACCAGCAGGATCACCACCGCCTTCAGGATGCATAACAGAATGTCGATAACATCCGGTGTTAACCAGCTCATGCTTGCGCCTCCTGCAGATTTTCAAGACGTGCTCCGGCCAGAACCGGCGCAATGCCCGGCATGCCCATCGGCAAACCGACCTGCCCTGCCGCCAGACCTTCAGAAACCTGCAACGGCAGGCTGATAGTCTGCCCTTCGTAGGTAAAGGAGATATGCGCACCCGCGTTAACACCAAGCTTCGCCGCATCGACCGGGTTAAGCTTGATGTACGGTTGCGGCATACGGCTCTGGAACACCGGCGAGCGCTGCGACAATTCGTCACTGCCGAACAGATGATAGTACGGAGCGATACGCCATTTGCCGTCCTGCGCTTCAAACGCGCCTGGTACGGATGTGAAGTAATCCAGCCCGGTTTCAGAGGCTTCAATCAGGCGTACGCCCGGATCGCCATGGCGCAGATGTCCCCCCACTTCATCCTGGAACTTGTTCCAGGCCTGCGGTGAGTTCCAGCCCGGCGCCCACGCGAACGGAATTTGCGAACGCGGTGCAGACGGCTGGTTGTTCCCTTCCATGGAGAAGGCAAACATGGTGTCTTTATCCTGCGGCTGACGCGGCTCATGCACGCTGATATTGGCGCGCATAGCAGTACGTCCGCTGTAGCGATGCGGTTCACGCGCCAGTTTCTGCCCACGAATGCGGAAGCTGGCATCCGGCGCGGCGTCTTTAATACCGGCCAGTTGCGGCAAGGCTTCTACCACTGCGTCGATCACATGATCAAGCTGTGTCCAGTCCACCTCGCGGTTTTGTACGGTGCTGTGCAGTGAGTGCAGCCAGCGCCAGCTCTCCAGCATCAGGGTTTTGCTGTCGTAATAGCTCGGGTCATACACCTGGAAGAAGCGCTGCGCGCGGCCTTCGTTATTGATGACCGTACCGTCGCTTTCCGCAAAACTTGCGGCAGAGAGCACGAGGTGCGCCTTGTCCATGATCGCCGTGCGCTGGTGATCAATCACCAGTACCAGTGGTGCTTTCGCCAGTGCGGCGTCAACGCGGGCTGCGCTGGCATGACGGTGCAGATCGTTTTCCAGCACCACAACCGCGTCTGCACTGCCGCTTTCCAGCTCAGCCAAGGCATCATCGAGGCTACCGCCGCCGATCAGGCCAAGACCCATACTGTTCACCGAACGGGCAATCATCGTCACGCCGACATCGGAACCACGGCCTTTCAGCGCTTTGGCGACGTTTGCCGCCGCGTGGATCACGTCGGCGCTGCCGGCGTTCGTACCGGAAATAATCAGCGGTTTTTTCGCCCCGGCCAGCGCCTGAACGATAACATCCACTTTGCTCTTCAGGTCGTTGCTCAGGCCGTCGACCGCCGGAGCGGAATCATCCAGCGCGTGAGCGATAGCGAAGCCTAACCGCGCCTGATCTTCCACCGGAGCGCAGTAGGTCCACGCGGCGATATCATCCAGGCGAGTGCTGTCGATGTTAGTGACGAACAGCGGATGTTTGGCACGCTGACCAATGTTCATGATTGCGGCAATCTGCCAGTCGGCGACTTTTTGCGCCGCCGCCATTTCACGGGCTTTGCCTTTCACTGCCTGACGGACAGCCAGAGCGACACGTGCGCCCGTCTGCGTGATGTCTTCTCCCAGGATCAGCACCGCGTCATAGGATTCGATTTCGCGCAACGCCGGGGTATGGATACCGCCTTCGCGCAGCACTTTCAGCGCCAGCTCCAGACGTTGTTGCTCGCCTTTTGCAATGCCGGTATAGAAGTTTTCCGCACCGACCAGTTCACGCAGCGCAAAGTTGCTCTCCACGCTGGCGCGCGGCGAGCCAATACCGATCACTTTCTTCGACTGACGTAGAATATCCGCTGCGCCCTGCATCGCCTGCTCGGCGTTAAGGGTGATCAGATCGTCGCCACGACGCTGAACCGGCTGACGCGGACGGTCTTTCAGGTTGACGTAGCCGTAGCCGAAACGACCGCGGTCGCACAGGAAATAGTGGTTAACCGTACCGTTATAACGGTTTTCGATGCGACGCAGCTCGCCATAACGTTCGCCCGGACTGGTGTTGCAGCCCAGCGAGCACTGCTGGCAGATGCTCGGTGCGAACTGCATATCCCATTTACGGTTATAACGTTCGGAGTGGGTTTTGTCTGTGAATACGCCAGTCGGGCAGATTTCCACCAGGTTGCCGGAGAATTCACTTTCCAGCACGCCGTCTTCCGGACGCCCAAAGTAGACGTTATCGTGCGCGCCATAGACGCCAAGATCCGTGCCGTCTGCATAGTCTTTGTAGTAACGCACACAGCGATAGCAGGCGATGCAGCGGTTCATTTCGTGAGAGATGAACGGCCCCAGATCCTGATTGCGGTGAGTACGCTTGGTAAAGCGATAGCGACGGAAGCTGTGACCGGTCATCACGGTCATATCCTGCAGGTGGCAGTTGCCCCCCTCTTCGCAAACCGGGCAATCGTGCGGGTGGTTGGTCATCAACCACTCCACGACGCTTTCGCGGAATTGCTTCGCTTCATCATCGTCGATCGAAATGAAAGTACCGTCGGATGCCGGTGTCATACAGGACATCACCAGGCGGCCACGCGTGTCTTCCGCGTTTTGATATTGCTTCACCGCACACTGGCGGCACGCACCCACGCTCCCCAGCGCCGGATGCCAGCAAAAATAAGGAATATCAAGGCCCAGGGAGAGACATGCCTCAAGCAGGTTGTCCGCCCCATTTACCTCGTATTCTTTGCCGTCTACATGAATAGTAGCCATTAGCATGCTTCCAGTTGTCTCAGTCCGCGACTGAGAGTTAATCAAAATTCTGTTCGCGTCCCCTCACCGGTTCAGGATGAGGGGAGAACCATTACCAGCGCGCTTTCAGCAAGTTTGGCTGGATACCGCCAATCGCATGGGTATTGCTGAATTGCTGTTTGATGCCCGCTTCAAACTCTTCGCGGAAATATTTAATCGCGCTCTGTAACGGTTCCACCGCACCTGGCGCATGCGCGCAGAAGGTTTTACCCGGCCCGAGTTGTCGACACAGTTGCTCAAGTGTCTCGATATCTCCGGGCTGGCCTTCACCACGCTCCAGCGCTCGCAGGATTTTTACGCTCCACGGCAGGCCGTCGCGGCATGGCGTACACCAACCGCACGACTCGCGTGCGAAGAACTCTTCCAGGTTACGCACCAGCGAAACCATGTTGATTTCATGGTCAACGGCCATCGCCAGCGATGTGCCCAGACGGCTTCCCGCTTTACCGATGCTTTCGAACTCCATCGGCAGGTCAAGGTGCGCTTCGGTCAGGAAGTCAGTACCCGCACCGCCCGGCTGCCAGGCTTTAAACTTCAGGCCATCGCGCATGCCGCCCGCGTAATCCTCAAGAATTTCACGGGCCGTGGTGCCGAACGGCAGTTCCCACAGACCGGGGTTTTTCACGCGGCCAGAGAAGCCCATCAGCTTGGTGCCAGTATCTTTACTGGTCGAAATATTCTGATACCACTCAACACCGTTTGCCAGGATAGCCGGAACGTTGCACAGGGTTTCGACGTTGTTAACACAGGTCGGTTTCCCCCACACGCCGGAACTTGCCGGGAAAGGCGGTTTGGAACGCGGGTTAGCACGGCGACCTTCCAGCGAGTTAATCAGCGCGGTCTCTTCACCACAGATATAACGCCCGGCCCCGGTATGCACGAACAGCTCAAAATCAAAACCGGTGCCGAGGATATTTTTACCCAGCAGTCCGGCTTCAGTCGCTTCTGCAATGGCGCGGCGCAGGTGAACCGCTGCTTCAATATACTCACCACGCAGGAAGATATAGCCACGGTACGCTTTCAGCGCGAATGCCGAGATGAGCATACCTTCCACCAACAGGTGTGGCAGTTGCTCCATCAACAGGCGGTCTTTATAGGTGCCCGGCTCCATTTCATCCGCATTACACAGCAGGTAGCGGATATTCATCGATTCATCTTTCGGCATCAGACTCCACTTCAACCCCGTGGAGAAGCCCGCGCCGCCGCGGCCTTTCAGACCGGAGTCTTTTACCGCATTGACAATTTCGTCCGGCGCCATACCTGTTAACGCTTTACGCGCACCGGCATAGCCATTTTTGCTCTGATACTCGTCCAGCCACACCGGCTGTTTGTCATCACGCAGACGCCAGGTCAGCGGATGGGTTTCGGGAGTACGGATAACTGTTTTCATTTATACCGCTCCAGTAAATCAGGGATCCCTTCCGGTGTAAGATGACTGTGAGTATCCTCATCAATCATCATATTCGGGCCTTTGTCGCAGTTACCCAAGCAGCAGGTGGGAAGCAGCGTAAAGCGACCGTCGAAGGTAGTCTGGCCTGGCTTGATCTTCAGGTGGCTTTCAATCGCCGACTGAATGCCCTGATACCCGGTGATATGGCACACTACGCTGTCGCAATAGCGAATAACGTGGCGACCTACCGGCTGGCGGAAGATCTGGCTATAGAATGTCGCCACGCCTTCAACGTCGCTCGCCGGGATACCCAGAACATCGGCAATGGCGTAAATCGCGCCATCCGGCACCCAGCCACGCTGCTTCTGAACGATTTTCAGCGCTTCAATGGACGCCGCACGCGGGTCTTCGTAGTGGTGCTTTTCGTGCTCAATTGCCTCACGCTCTGCCGCACTCAGCTCAAAAGCCTCGGTTTGTGGTTGTTGATTCTCGTGCATAATTAGCGGTCCACATCTGACATAACAAAATCGATACTACCCAGATAAACGATAAGGTCGGAGACCAGGCTGCCGCGGATCGCCGACGGGATTTGCTGCAGGTGCGCAAAGCTCGGTGTACGAACGCGAGTACGGTAGCTCATGGTGCTGCCATCGCTGGTCAGGTAGTAACTGTTAATACCCTTGGTTGCCTCGATCATCTGGAAGGATTCGTTTGCCGGCATCACCGGTCCCCACGAGACCTGCAGGAAGTGAGTAATCAGGGTTTCGATATGTTGCAGCGTGCGCTCTTTCGGCGGCGGCGTCGTCAGCGGATGATCCGCTTTGAACGGGCCTTCCGGCATGTTGTTCAGGCACTGCTCAAGGATACGCAGGCTCTGGCGCAGCTCTTCAACTTTCAGCATCACGCGGGTGTAACAGTCGCTGACGCCGCCGCCCACCGGCACTTCAAAGTCAAAGTTCTCGTAACCGGAGTACGGACGTGCTTTACGCACGTCAAAGTCAATACCGGTCGCACGCAGGCCAGCACCGGTGGTGCCCCACTCCAGCGCCTCTTTTGCGCCGTAAGCGGCAACGCCCTGCGAGCGGCCTTTCAGAATGGTGTTACGCAGCGCCGCCTTCTCATAGGAAGCCAGACGTTTTGGCATCCAGTCGAGGAACTCGCGCAGCAGTCGATCCCAACCGCGCGGCAGATCGTGCGCTACACCGCCGATGCGGAACCAGGCCGGGTGCATACGGAAACCGGTAATGGCTTCCACCAGATCGTAGATTTTTTGACGATCGGTAAAGGCGAAGAACACCGGCGTCATCGCGCCTACGTCCTGAATAAAGGTTGAGATATAGAGCAAGTGGCTGTTGATGCGGAACAACTCAGAAAGCATCACACGGATGACGTTAACGCGATCCGGCACCGTAATGCCCGCCAGTTTTTCCACCGCCAGCACGTAAGGCATTTCGTTAACGCAGCCGCCGAGGTACTCGATACGGTCGGTATAAGGAATGTAGCTGTGCCAGGACTGGCGCTCACCCATTTTTTCCGCACCGCGATGGTGGTAACCGATGTCCGGTACGCAATCGACGATCTCTTCGCCATCCAGTTGCAGAATAATGCGGAATGCACCGTGCGCGGAGGGGTGGTTCGGGCCGAGGTTGAGGAACATAAAGTCCTCATTGTCGGTGCCGCGCTTCATACCCCAGTCTTCCGGTTTAAAGGTCAGCGACTCCATTTCCAGATCCTGCTTGGCTTTCGTCAGCTCAAACGGATCGAATTCGGTGGCGCGCGCCGGGTAATCTTTACGCAATGGGTGACCCGTCCAGGTCTGCGGCATCATAATGCGCGTCAAATGCGGATGACCGTTAAAGGTGATACCAAACATCTCCCAGGTTTCACGCTCGTACCAGTTGGCGTTCGGGAAGATTTTGGTCATCGTCGGCACGTTCAGATCGTTTTCAGCCAGTGCCACCTTCAACATGATGTCGCGGTTGCGATCGATAGAGATCAGGTGATAGAAAACGGAAAAATCCGCGGCGGGCAAACCAGCGCGGTGGGTGCGCAGACGTTCGTCCATGCCGTGCAGGTCGAACAGCATGACGTAAGGCTTCGGCAGTTTCTTTAAAAAATCGAAAACTTCCAGTAATTGCTCACGCTTAACCCAGACTACGGGTACCCCGGTGCGGGTCGCCTGAACGGTAAAGGCATCCGGCCCAAAACGGTTGCGCAATTCGCCAATGACCGGATCATCCAAATGATCCCGGGTCTGCCATGCGGCTTCTTGCGCAGTTAAATCGGTCATATTGTTCACCATTGCAAAGGGTCCGTGGTGACTGTCAGGTATGGCTTCGCGTTATTGGATTATTGAAATGCGAAGTTTCTTCCATTACCCGCAGGCGCAAATTAAATCTCGTCCGGCGTACGCAGATTGGTAATGGCAATGCGTTCGCCACGCTTACGGTCGCGTTCAGACTGCATATTGGCGCGGTAAACGCCCTGATCGCCGACCACCCATGAGAGCGGGCGACGTTCTTTGCCAATCGACTCCTGCAACAGCATCAGCGCCTGCATATAGGCTTCAGGACGCGGCGGGCAGCCTGGGATGTAAACATCCACCGGGATAAATTTGTCGACGCCCTGCACAACAGAATAGATGTCGTACATACCACCGGAGTTTGCGCAGGCTCCCATGGAGATAACCCACTTCGGCTCGAGCATCTGGTCGTAAAGACGCTGGATAACCGGCGCCATCTTGGTAAAACAGGTACCCGCCACCACCATCAGGTCGGCCTGACGAGGAGAGGCGCGCAGTACTTCTGCACCAAAACGCGCAACGTCGTGTACCGCAGTAAACGACGTCACCATCTCTACATAGCAACATGAAAGGCCAAAATTATAAGGCCAAATTGAGTTTTTACGGCCCCAGTTCACCATATCGTGCAGGGCATTTTCGAGCTTGCCCATATACACACTACGGTTGATCTCTTGTTCCAGGGGGTCGGTTACGATCTCCTGTTTTTGCAGGGGGTAACGGTCGTTCTCACCGTTAGGATCTATGCGGGTGAGCGTATAATCCATCTTATTGCCTCGCGGTTAGCGTTGACGATCAGTGTAGCTGTTAGTCTCTGGGTTCATGAGCTCGCGGCGCGAACGCGCGGGCGTCCAGTCCAGCGCGCCAATACGCACCAGATAAACGAGACCAGCCAGCAGCACTAAAATGAAAATTGCGGCTTCGACAAAACCGACCCAACCACTCTCGCGAATGGAGGTTGACCATGCGAATAAGTAGAGCGCTTCAACGTCGAAGATGACGAAGAACATGGCCACCAGATAGAACTTGGCAGACAGGCGTAAACGAGCGGAACCGACAGAATCGATACCCGATTCGAAAGGAACGTTTTTGTGCCTCGCGCGCGCGCGACCGCCTAAAAACCGACCGCCAATCAGCATGAAGCAGCACAAGCCAATGGCGACAATAAGAAAGATAGCGAATGCCCAATGATGAGCGATGATTTCAGTGGATGTTGACATACGCATTGCTTAACTCAAAAGGTAGCGTTAAAACCTCTGCTCTTGCTGGCAGATGACGCCACATCGATTCACGGGGAGGAATAAAAAACCACACATTTACTGTGTAAATAGCAAGTACAGCTAAACGATGTGGGTTTTTACTCCTTTCTATAACCTTTTGTCAACTTTAACAAAAGTTTACTCACATTAGTTTACATCGGCAGCAATCCATTAACATTTAATGCCGTTTTCGTGTTCAGCGTCGCGCTTTACCGAAAAAAAAACCGGTGTTGAATCGTGTCCGTTGTGAGTTTTCATAAACATTACTCTCCCATTTTGACAGGATTTTGTCCGGATTCCTCCCCCTCTGCGGGAGTATTTTCTTGATCTGTGACACGCTTTTGTTAATTCATCACTAAAAACAGCAACAATCCGGTGCGATTTTTAACATGAACAGAAGGCATGAAAAACTATAGTTGATAAAGGGATACTTTGCTGTGAAGGGGATTAACGTATTGAAAAAAATAATCATTTATTTGACCAATAATTCAATTGATCATTATTTGTTCAAAAAATGAACCAATGGCATTACTTTTCCCGTCAGAGGTTCATTTTTGCACTTACATTTTGTTACGAGATTTTGGAACGAATGTTATCCAAAGTCCCCTTCAATAATGAGAGAGTCACCTCCCCCTTCGGTGGTACTGCTGCCGTAATGCCACGGATTCTGATAATGCTCCATCGCCTGGAAAATAACCTGCGCCAGCTCATTCTGGCTATGCGGGTTATAGCAAAGCAAGTATTCCGTATCGGGCAGCATCGGCAAACCATCCGTTCGCCCTAACACGCGCAATTCCGGACTCATCATTTCCACCGGTCGCGCGGTTACACCCAGCCCCGCTTTTACCGCCGCTTTAACGGCAGAAAGCGTGGAGGCAACATAAGCCATCCGCCAGGGAATATCGGCATCATTTAATGCGTTGATCACCATATCGCGAAAGGCGCTGGGCTCATCCAGCAATACCAGCGGCACCGCTTCACCTTTTTGCAGCACATATTCAGCCGAACAGTACCAGTGAGTGGGTGAGGTGCGTAGCGTCATGGCATCGAATTGCCCGGAGCGATGGGTCGTCACCACAAGATCAACGTCATGATCCTGCAGTCGATCGCCAGAGAGAGGGTTACGTTTGACACGAACATCAAGCGCCAGTTTCGGGTATACCGAGCTTATACGATTAAGCAAAAACGGCAGAATAGTATCGGCGGATTCATCCGAAGCGCCAATAGTGAGTACCCCCTGAAGATTGCTGAACATCAACGACGTACAGGCTTCATCATTGAACCGTAAAATCTTTCTTGCATAGCCCAGTAACTGAATACCATGCTCGGTCAAGAGCTTATTACGACCATGGCGGGCAAAAAGTTCTTTTCCCACTAACTGCTCCAGCCGCTGCATTTGCTGACTTACGGCAGACTGGGTGCGACAAACTGCAGCAGCCGCCGCAGCAAAGGTGTTAAGATCAGCGACCGCAACGAATGTTCTCAGCAGATCGAGGTCGAGATTCAGTATCGGACGATTTGCATTTATCATAATTTTTCACTTACGGGTTGCTCGCGCGGAGTTACCCGGGTTTATGCTGTGCTCGTAAGATTAAGTAATTCCATTTAAAAAGTGCATCCTGCAAAGTCAAGACCAGTATCACCCTGACTTTAAGTTCTGTGTTAATAGTTCGCTGTCTAAGGCAGGCTGAACTTGATGACTTTATTTTGCATACTCCCATTCCTTTTAGATATATAAACCATGCCAAAATGTGTTAATCCTTTTAAAGAAAAACATTTTCACGCAACATTCGCGGCCATACATAGCACAGGCATCATATACAACCAGTTCATATGACTGATTGGGAGTAAAAACCATGAATAACAATCAACTAAAATTAAGAAATATCCCACAGAAAAAGCAAGGCCTTTTGCTTATGAACCATTTCCGACACCTCTAAGTTTAACCTAAAACCCTTATATTTATAAGCATTATTAAGGATAATCTGAAGATAAAAAATGACATGACACCCAACTTAGTTATATTAATATTAATGATAGTCATAGTTCCTATTCTCAATATTAAATAGCTATTATTTGAAGAACAGTCCAACTATTAATAACGCTTAACATTGCGTTCACAGTGCTCCCCTTCCCCTACCAGAAATGATGAATACCCCGTACCCTCATTCAGATTTTACGCCAAAACTCCGTATCCATGGCTCCGTCATGCCAAACACATACTAAACAAATGGATTTTAACAACACAAAATAATAGATAAAAGCATGATACCAACACCAACAACCATTCGTTAGTTAAAAAACAGTTTAATTAACAGATGAAAAGTCAAAGAGACAGTTAAAAAGCCGTTAACACAAAATGAGTTAAGACAAAATCTTCTCCTGCTGACCCTTCAAAACGTGCGGACGTGGGAGTACATTGTTCCGTGCTCACTTCCACGGCAGGCAGTGACAAATTCTAGCTAAAAGGTCAAAGGTTCATGTCCTCCATCGAAAAATCCAGCAAATTAGATAACGTCTGTTACGACATCCGTGGCCCGGTTCTGAAAGAAGCAAAGCGCCTGGAAGAAGAAGGCAATAAGGTTCTTAAACTTAACATCGGCAACCCAGCCCCCTTTGGCTTTGAGGCGCCGGATGAAATACTGGTCGATGTGATTCGTAATCTGCCAGGTGCGCAAGGTTACTGTGATTCAAAAGGGCTGTACTCCGCCCGCAAAGCAATCATGCAGCACTATCAGGCGCGCGGGATGCGCGAAGTCACTGTCGAAGACATTTATATAGGCAATGGTGTTTCTGAACTGATTGTGCAGTCCATGCAGGCACTGCTGAACAGTGGCGATGAAATGCTGGTTCCTGCGCCGGACTACCCACTGTGGACCGCCGCCGTATCACTCTCCAGCGGGAAAGCGGTGCACTACTTATGTGATGAATCATCGGGCTGGTTCCCCGATCTCGACGATATCCGCGCGAAAATTACTCCCCGCACACGCGGTATTGTGATCATCAACCCCAATAACCCTACCGGCGCGGTTTACTCAAAAGAGCTGCTGATGGAGATCGTTGAGATTGCGCGTCAGCACAACCTGATCATTTTTGCTGACGAAATCTACGACAAAATCCTCTACGACGACGCCGAACATCACTCGATTGCCGCGCTGGCACCGGATCTGTTTACCATCACGTTTAACGGCCTGTCGAAAACGTATCGGGTTGCGGGTTTCCGTCAGGGCTGGATGGTACTCAGCGGGCCGAAAAAACACGCCAAAGGCTATATTGAAGGGCTGGAGATGCTGGCCTCAATGCGCCTGTGCGCTAACGTACCTGCACAGCACGCCATTCAGACAGCGCTTGGCGGTTACCAGAGCATTAGCGAGTTTATTGTGCCGGGCGGCCGTCTGTACGAGCAGCGTAACCGCGCCTGGGAGTTGATCAACGACATTCCGGGCGTTTCCTGCGTGAAGCCAAACGGCGCGTTGTATATGTTCCCGAAAATTGACGCAAAACGCTTTAATATTCATGACGACCAGAAAATGGTGCTCGACTTCCTCCTGCAAGAAAAAGTGCTGCTGGTACAAGGGTCAGCATTCAACTGGCCGTGGCCGGATCACGTCCGTATTGTGACCCTGCCACGTGAAGACGATCTGGAGATGGCAATCACCCGTTTCGGTCGTTTCCTTTCCGGTTATCATCAGTAAGAGCCGTTGGGGGCAGATTTGCATCTTCCCCCACTCTCTGCGCACAATGACTCAGGTCGCAGTCACAGACAAGGTTAACTATGAGTCAGAGTCATTTCTTCGCGCATCTTTCCCGCCTTAAACTCATCAATCGCTGGCCGCTGATGCGCAACGTACGCACGGAAAACGTGTCAGAGCATAGCCTGCAGGTGGCAATGGTCGCCCATGCGTTGGCGGTGATCAAAAACCGCAAATTCAACGGACAGGTAAATGCCGAGCGTATTGCACTGTTGGCGATGTATCACGATGCCTCGGAAGTGCTGACCGGGGATCTCCCTACGCCAGTGAAGTATTTCAACTCGCAGATTGCGCAGGAATACAAAGCCATTGAGAAAATTGCCCAACAAAAACTGGTTGAAATGATTCCGGAAGAGCTGCGGGACGTATTTACCCCGCTGATCGATGAACGTCACTACAGCGAGGAAGAAAAAGCGCTGGTTAAACAAGCAGATGCCCTGTGTGCGTATCTGAAATGTCTGGAGGAACTTTCCGCAGGCAATAATGAATTCGGGCTGGCAAAAACGCGTCTGGAGAAAACATTGGACGCCCGCCGCAGCCCGGAGATGGATTACTTCATGCAGGTGTTCGTACCCAGTTTTCATCTCTCGCTGGATGAAATCAGCGAAGATTCACCGCTTTAATAAGCCGTCAGCCGGGCGATCCGGCTGACCGTTCAAAATGGGAACAGCACCGGAATCAGCAGCGCGCAGACCACCATGACCAGCAGGGTGAATGGCACCCCGATTTTAACAAAATCGCTGAACTGATAATTGCCAGGCCCCAGCACCAGCGTATTCACCGGTGAGGAAACCGGCGTCATAAACGCAGCCGACGCGGCCATCGCCACCATCATGGCAAACGGATAGGGCGAAACCCCCATTGATTTTGCCGCAGCCAGCGCAATAGGCGCCATCAATACCGCCGTCGCGGTATTAGAAATAAACAGGCCGATCAAGGCACACATCATAAACAGACAAATCAGCATCAGATGCGGCCCGTAACCGCCCCCCACATCCATCAGCCCTTTTACCACCAAATCCACACCGCCGGTTTTTTGCAGCGCCAGCGCAAAGGGCATCATCCCGACAATCAAAATAATGCTTGGCCAGTGAATCGCTTTATAAGCGCTTTCAGCATCAATACAGCGGAATTTACCCATCAGCAAACAGGCAACAATCGCTGCAACCGTATTGGGAATTTCGTCTGTCAGCATCAGCGCCACCATTAACACCAGGCAGAAGATCGCATGCGGCGCCTGGCTATGCGCCGGAGACGCAGCGCTCTCTTCGACAGGCAGATTCAGCACCACAAAATCGCGACCGCGCGAACCCAACTGGCTAATCAGTTTCCAGTTGCCTACCACCAGAATGATATCACCCAACTGCAAGGGCTCATCCGTAACGGCTCCTTCCAGCGCTTCGCCATCGCGCTTCAGACCCACAACATTCAAGCCATAGCGAGTACGAAAGCCGATTTCGCGCACCGTTTTACCGGTTAATTCTGAATCCGGAATAAGCGTCACTTCCGCCATGCCAACATCCAGCGCCTGATCGGAGAAGTATTCACCACGCAGGATCATCGGCTCTAAAAGTTGCTCAGCACAGAACTCTCGCAGATCGACCTCTGCGGCGGACATATCAATCAACAGCACATCACGGGCGCGGAATTCAGACACCCCATTCACATTGACGATCACCCGCCGAAAACGCCGCCAGCGCTCAACACCGATAATGTTTGCACCATAGCGCTCACGTAGCCGCAAATCATCAAGACGCTGGCCAATCATCGGCGAGCCGGGACGGATAGCCAGGCGACGCGCACGACCAGTAAGGTGATACTCTTTGATCAGATCGCGGAAAGTGCGGTGCCTCCAGCCATCGCGCAGTACACCTTGCTCTTCGCCTTTCAGCATAAAACGCATCAGCAGCATATAAATGATGCCGAGCAGCAGGATGACCAGACCTAACGGCGTGACGCTGAAAAAACCGAATCCCTGCAACCCTTCGCGTAGTAACTCACTGTTCACCACCAGGTTTGGCGGTGTCGCAACCAGCGTCATCATGCCGCTGATTAACCCGGCAAAACTAAGCGGCATCATCAAACGTGAAGGAGAAGTTTGCATGCGCATCGACACGCTGAGCACAACGGGGATAAAAATCGCGACCACGCCGGTGGAGCTCATAAAGGCGCCAAGTCCGGCCGCGGTTAGCATCAGCAGTACCAGCATTTTACTTTCGCTGCTGCCAGCCATTTTGACCAGCCAGGTTCCCATATTGGTTGCCACGCCAGTGCGAACCAGGCCATCGCCGATAATAAACAGTGCGGCGATCAGAATGACGTTAGGATCGCTAAAACCGGAAAAGGCTTCCGATAGCGTCAGCGTGCCGCTCAGAATAAAAGCGACAATCACAAACAGTGCTACCGCGTCCATGCGTACTTTGCCCGTTGCGAAAAGCACAACGGCGATACCCAACAGACACAAAACCCAGATCAGTTCACCGTTCACAACGTATCCTTGTCAGTTGATAGTGAGAAAATAGTGCCATAAAAAAACCCCACAAATGTGGGGTTAAATCATGAGATCAGGCCTTCAGCGTGACATTCACCGTTCCATCCGACTGTTTTGCTACCACCAACGCATCAAGGCGTGTCAGCACGAAGTCCACTTCATCGAGCCGGGGCGCATCCGGCGGTACATTTACCGCAATGACGTGGCAGCCTGCCGCAAGGCCGGAAAGTACGCCTGCCGCCGCATCCTCAACCACAACACACTCCTCCGCTGGCAACCCCAACAGCTTCGCCCCCAGCAGATAGGCGTCCGGCTCGGGTTTACCACGCTTCACCTGTTCGGCAGTAACGAACACTTTTGGCGTGGGCAGCCCGGTGGCTCCGTGGCGCGCATGGGCAACCGGTACAGAGCCAGACGTCACAATGGCCCAAGGGATACCGGAGGCATCGAGATGGTTCAACAGTTCAATGGCGCCAGGCAGAGGAGTAATACCGTCAGTGTCTGACGCTTCAATCTCTTCCAGGCGGGTAAACTCAGCAGCGATCTCCGCTTCCGAACTGCCTGCCATAAAGTGACGCAATGAGGTAATCGCTTGTTTGCCGTGAATGAAATTCAGCACATCATCGTGTGCGATGCCAAATCTGTCCGCCCAGTTGCACCATGCCCGCTCTACGGCGGGCAGAGAGTTCACCAGCGTGCCGTCCAAATCAAACAGAAATCCTTTGCACTGCACACACACCTCCTTAGGCGTTAATGATCTGATTAATTTCGTTGCTGCTCAGATGGTACTGGCGCGGGCATGAGTGCCAGACGCTCAGCATGCGCTGATATTTATCCCACATGGGAGTTTGCGCGTTGAAGCCGTGGGTTCCGGCGTCGAAATGGGTATACCGCCCTTCAACATTGACCATAAAGCGCACGTAGCCGAGGTAACGCGCTTCCGTAGCGGCGTCAAAACCGAGGAAAGTGACGCGGCGCTCATCAATGGCGGCGGTGTCTTTCAGGTTAGCCCAGGAGACATGCAGCGCGTGATACATCTCCATAATATCGATAACGATGCGACAGGTTTCTTCTTTCAGCTCACCGAATTCGCGGTCCAGCTCGCGCATTTGCAGGCCATATCCGCGCTCAATGATGGTTTGCAAACGGCGATAACGTTCCGCATTGGCCGGATCCATCATGGTCATCATTTTATATTGATTGGATAAGATCAGACGTTGGGCATTGGTCATTTCCATCTTTCGACTCCTGTGGCACATCGGCGCATTAAAAAAGATGTATTGAGTTTACCTGCTGAAAACGATGGCTTTCTTGATTTGCCGGGGGTGTTGCATGGATCAAAATGAAAAATAAAAAAAGAAGACATACCGATAATGCCTTCTTTATATATTGGCTGGCGACGAAATTACAAATCATCCAGAAAGGTTTTATCCAGTTGTTTAAACGCACGCTTAAGCGTGTCAGCTAACGCCTGATAATCGGGTTTACCTTCTACAGGTGCCAGTGCCTGCCCTGCTTCCTGAAGTTTTCCGCGCACTTCATAAAACCAGTGCAGTATAGAGGGCGGCAGCGGCGTGACAGAGCGTTTACCCAGCCACCACAGCCCCTGCATCGGCAGGCTCAGCGCAAACACCGCGGTGGCAACAGCCGGGCCAAGCTGACCACCCAGCGCAAGTTGCCAGCAGAGGGTAAACACCGCCAGCGGCGGCATGAAACGGATGGCGTAACGCGTGGCACGAATAACGCGATTCTCAACAAATACCGGAGCGAGGCGCTTTTCCATTGGCCAGGTCTTCGCATAATGCTGGCCCCGACGGAACAAACTAAAAAAACTGGCGGGGCGATTCTCTGAAGTGGACATGGCGTTACCTCAACTTCACATATAAAAATTAAAAATTTTGTGCAAAACAACAACTACAAATGACAACGTTAAAATTTTTTGTCAATCGCATCAGGTATCAGGTATCCTGTGCCAGCCTTACCAGGGTCATTAGACGAATAACTAAAATTCGTCAAATTTAAGCTCATTATGCCACTGTCTGAAATTTGCGCAAAATAGCTTAAAATTTTTGTATTCTTCCATCATGCCAGAAAGTATTCGCGGCATGATGTTAATCATAAATGTCAGCGTCAACCTGCGCTACGCTGTGCGACTCACTGACGTTTTTTAGCCACGTATCATAAATAGGTACTTCCATGTCGAGTAAGTTAGTACTGGTTCTGAACTGCGGTAGCTCCTCACTGAAATTCGCAATCATCGATGCAGCAAATGGTGACGAGTACCTTTCTGGTTTAGCCGAATGTTTCCATCTTCCTGAAGCACGCATCAAATGGAAAATTGACGGCGGTAAACAAGAAGCGGCTTTAGGTGCAGGTGCCGCTCACAGCGAAGCGCTGAACTTTATCGTTAACACTATTCTGGCACAAAAACCAGAACTGTCTGCACAGCTGACCGCAATTGGTCACCGCATCGTGCATGGTGGCGAAAAATACACCAGCTCCGTGGTTATCGATGAATCTGTTATCCAGGGTATCAAAGATGCAGCCTCTTTTGCACCGCTGCACAACCCGGCACATTTGATCGGTATCGCAGAAGCGCTGAAATCTTTCCCGAAACTGAAAGACAAAAACGTTGCCGTGTTTGACACCGCATTCCACACCACCATGCCGGAAGAGTCTTACCTGTATGCCCTGCCGTACAAACTGTACAAAGAACACGGCGTTCGTCGTTACGGCGCACACGGCACCAGCCACTTCTATGTGACTCAGGAAGCGGCAAAAGTCCTGAACAAACCGGTAGAAGAACTGAACATCATCACCTGCCATCTGGGCAACGGTGGTTCTGTTTCTGCTATCCGCAACGGCAAATGCGTGGATACTTCCATGGGCCTGACCCCGCTGGAAGGCCTGGTAATGGGCACCCGTTCTGGCGACATCGACCCGGCTATCGTTTTCCACCTGCATGACACCCTGGGCATGAGCGTTGAAGCTATCAACAAAATGCTGACCAAAGAGTCTGGCCTGCTGGGCCTGACCGAAGTCACCAGCGACTGCCGTTATGTAGAAGATAACTACAAAGATAAAGAAGACGCGAAACGCGCAATGGACGTGTACTGCCACCGTCTGGCGAAATACATCGGCTCTTACACTGCGCTGATGGAAGGTCGTCTGGACGCAGTTGTTTTCACCGGCGGCATCGGTGAAAACGCAGCAATGGTGCGTGAACTGTCTCTCGGCAAACTGGGCGTTCTGGGCTTCGACGTTGACCATGAGCGCAACCTGGCTGCCCGTTTTGGTAAGTCTGGCTTTATCAACAAAGAAGGCACCCGCCCGGCTATCGTTATCCCAACAAACGAAGAGCTGGTCATCGCGCAAGACGCGAGCCGCCTGACTGCCTGATTACACACACCGCCAGCCAATGCTGGCGGTGCTGTTTTGTAACCCGTCAACCATGACGGTAACGAAAGAGGATTAACCGTGTCCCGTATTATTATGCTGATCCCTACCGGTACCAGCGTCGGTCTGACCAGCGTCAGCCTTGGCGTGATCCGTGCTATGGAACGCAAAGGCGTTCGTCTGAGCGTCTTTAAACCGATCGCACAGCCGCGCGCTGGCGGCGACGCTCCAGACCAGACCACCACTATCGTGCGTGCAAATTCTGGCCTGCCGGCGGCTGAACCACTGAAAATGAGCCACGTTGAGTCGCTGCTCTCCAGCAACCAGAAAGACGTGCTGATGGAAGAGATCATCGCGCGCTACCACGAAAGCAGCAAAGATGCTGAAGTGGTGCTGGTTGAAGGCCTGGTGCCGACCCGTAAACACCAGTTCGCTCAGTCGCTGAACTTTGAAATCGCGAAAACACTGAACGCTGAAATCGTGTTCGTCATGTCTCAAGGCACTGACACACAGGAACAGCTGAAAGAGCGTATCGAACTGACTCGCAACAGTTTCGGCGGCGCGAAAAACACCAACATCACTGGCGTTATCGTTAACAAACTGAACGCCCCGGTTGATGAACAGGGTCGTACCCGCCCGGACCTGTCTGAAATCTTCGACGACTCGTCCAAAGCGAAAGTTGTGCGCATCGATCCGGCTAAACTGCAGGAATCCAGCCCGCTGCCATTGCTGGGCGCGGTACCGTGGAGCTTCGATCTGATTGCCACCCGTGCGATCGACATGGCGCGCCACCTGAATGCCACCATCGTTAACGAAGGCGACATCAAGACCCGCCGCGTGAAATCCGTGACCTTCTGTGCGCGTAGCATTCCGCACATGCTGGAGCATTTCCGTCCGGGTTCCCTGCTGGTAACCTCTGCAGATCGTCCGGATGTGCTGGTTGCTGCCTGTCTGGCGGCAATGAACGGTGTGGAAATTGGTGCCCTGCTGCTGACTGGCGGCTACGAAATGGATGCCAGCGTCCGCAAACTGTGTGAACGTGCTTTCGCCACCGGCCTGCCGGTCTTTATGGTGAACACCAACACCTGGCAGACCTCCCTGAGCTTGCAGAGCTTCAACCTGGAAGTTCCGGTTGACGACAACGAGCGTATTGAAAACGTTCAGGAATACGTGGCCAGCTACATCAACGCGCAGTGGATCGACTCCCTGACCGCCACGTCCGAGCGCAGCCGCCGTCTCTCTCCGCCAGCCTTCCGTTACCAGCTCACCGAGCTGGCGCGCAAAGCCGGCAAACGCGTTGTGCTGCCGGAAGGTGATGAGCCGCGTACTGTTAAAGCTGCCGCTATCTGTGCGGAACGCGGTATCGCGACCTGTATCCTGCTGGGTAACCCGGACGAAATTAACCGCGTTGCTGCCGCGCAAGGCGTTGAACTGGGTGCGGGCATCGAAATCGTCGATCCGGATGTGGTGCGTGAAAGCTATGTTGCCCGTCTGGTTGAGCTGCGTAAGAGCAAGGGTATGACCGAAGCCGTTGCCCGCGAACAGCTGGAAGACAACGTGGTGCTCGGCACGCTGATGCTTGAGCAGGATGAAGTGGACGGTCTGGTTTCCGGTGCAGTACATACCACCGCGAACACCATTCGTCCGCCGCTGCAGTTGATCAAAACCGCACCGGGCAGTTCACTGGTTTCCTCCGTGTTCTTTATGCTGCTGCCGGAACAGGTATACGTTTACGGTGACTGTGCAATCAACCCGGATCCGACTGCTGAACAGCTGGCGGAAATTGCCATTCAGTCTGCAGATTCTGCTATTGCGTTCGGCATCGAACCGCGCGTGGCCATGCTCTCCTACTCCACCGGCAACTCCGGTGCAGGTAGCGATGTCGAGAAAGTGCGTGAAGCAACCCGTCTGGCGCAGGAAAAACGTCCTGATCTGGTTATCGACGGTCCGCTGCAGTACGATGCCGCCGTCATGGCTGACGTGGCAAAATCCAAAGCACCGAACTCACCGGTTGCCGGTCGCGCTACCGTGTTCATCTTCCCGGATTTGAACACCGGTAACACCACCTATAAAGCGGTACAGCGTTCTGCCGACCTGATCTCCATCGGGCCGATGCTGCAAGGCATGCGCAAACCGGTTAACGACCTGTCCCGTGGCGCGCTGGTTGATGATATCGTCTACACCATCGCACTGACCGCAATTCAGGCATCTCAGCAGTAATCTTTCTGCTTTGTGATAAAAGGCGACCCGCGGGTCGCCTTTTTTATTTACAGCAGTTCACGCGCCGCCGACACAATGTCGTGCGCCGTCAAACCATACTCTTTTTGCAGGAAATCCTGCGTGCCCACCTGGCCGTAGCGCTCCTTCACGCCGACACGTCTCATAGGAACAGGGCAGGTTTCAACAAGCACTTCCGCTACTGCCGATCCCAGCCCGTTATGGATGCTGTGGTTTTCACAGGTGACGATACGCCCGGTTTTCTCAGCGTAATTCTTCACTAACATGCGATCGATGGGTTTCAGGGTAAACATATCGATCACCGCCGCGCTCACACCTTCCTGCTCCAGTTGCTGCGCCGCGGCCAGCGCTTCCACCACCATGATACCGTTGGCAATCAGCGTAATGTCCTGGCCTTCACGCAGCACATTCCCTTTACCGATGGTAAATTGAGAGCCGGGCTGATACACCGTTGGTGCCTGTTTGCGGATGGTACGCACCCAGTAAAAACCTTCAAGATCCGCAAGCTGGCGGAGAATGTCCTCAAACATCACCGCATCGGTCACCTCCAGCACCACCGAATGCGCCAGCCCGCGCACAATGCCCATATCCTCAAAGGACATATGCGTACCGCCGTTATGACAGGCGGTGATCCCGGCATCAGAAGCAATCACCTTCACGTTATTGCGCTGGTAATCGAGGGACATAAAGAGCTGATCAAAGCAGCGACGACTGGCGAACGCGGTAAAGGTGTGCACAAACGGTTTACGCCCGGTCAGCGCCAGCCCTGCCGCCGTACCAATCACGTTTGCTTCCATGATCCCGCAGTTAATCACCTGCTGTGGGTATTTTTTGTGCACACCATCCATGGCCATCGAGCTCATCAAATCCGCTTCCAGCGCGATCACCTCACTGCCTGACTCAATCTGTGCGCTGATAAAACCTGCATAAACCTTGCGCATTTCAATGCTGTCTTTTCCACCAGCAGGGGCAACCTTAATCATGCGCAGCCTCCAGTTGTTCAATGGTTTCATTCAGCGCCTGTTTCATCTCATCGGTCAGACGCAAATGGTGTGAGTTGCTGAGATGTTCGAGGTACGGCACCCCCTGCCCTTTAATGCTGTCCAGAATAACCAGACGCGGACGGGCATCAGCAGGCGGCACCGGTTTCACCACTGCCAGCAACCCGGCAATGTCATCCCCTTTGACGGTGCAGACATCAAAACCAAAGGCGCGGAATTTCCCCTCCAGATCAAATGCGCAGATGATCTCATCCAAATCACCATCCAGCTGCTGCTTGTTCCAGTCGACAAAGACCGTCAGGTTATTGAGCTTATGATGGGCAATAAACTGAAACGCCTCCCAGCACTGCCCCTCGTTCAGTTCACCGTCACCCACGATACAAAACACCCGGTTCGGTCTGCCTGCCAGTTTATGCCCCAGAGCCATTCCCCCGGCAATGGAAATGCCCTGCCCCAACGAACCAGTCGTGGCGTCCACGCCGCGCGTCTTCAGGCGATCCGGATGGCTTGGCAAGCGCGTACCGTTGATATTCAGCGTCAGCAACTCCTCCTGCGGAAAGTAGCCCTTCAACGCCAGCGTGCTGTACAGCGCCGGGCCAGCATGCCCTTTCGACAACACAAAGTAGTCGCGCTGCGGCCAGTCCGGATCGGCTGGGTCAATACGCATCACCTCGCCATACAGCACCGCCAGCGTCTCCACCACTGACATACTCCCGCCGTAGTGACCAAAACCTAAATGCGTGAGCGATTTCAGGGTTGCCACGCGGATATCCCGTGCAAACTGCTTCACTTCGTTAAACGTACTCATGATTTCGCTCCGGAGTTCTCTTCTGCGCCATTGCCGTGCGCTTTGCCTTTCGACATGACGTTCCAGATAACCAGTGCGACAAACAGCGCCACCACAACACCGGTGATGGCCATTGGCGACAGATAACGCGCCAGGTTGCCCAGCACAATGCCGACAAAACCAAAGTCCGCATCAGAGAACGTGGTGTTGGCAAAGCCCAGTGCACCCAGGACTGGCAGCAACAGCACTGGCAGGAAGGTGATCAATAAGCCATTGGCGAACGCGCCGAGCATCGCCCCGCGGCGGCCTCCGGTAGCGTTACCAAACACGCCTGCGGTCGCCCCGGTAAAGAAGTGCGGCACCACACCAGGCAGGATCAATACCAGCTTCATCTGCCCGAGCAGGAACAACCCAACCAACCCGCCAAGGAAACTGAAGAGAAAACCGACCAGCACGGCGTTTGGCGCATACGGATAAACAACCGGGCAATCCAGCGCCGGACGGGCATTCGGTACCAGTTTTTCGGAAAAGCCAGTAAATGCCGGGACAATCTCAGCGAGGATCAGGCGTACACCTTGCAGGATAATGAACACGCCTGCGGCGAAGGTGATGGCCTGGATAATGGCGTAAACCAGGAAGTTCTGTCCGGCGCTCAGCTGACTTTCGACATACTCGCGGCCCGCACAGACTGCGAGGATCATGTAGATGATGATCATCGTCAGCGAGATTGAGATGGAGCTGTCACGCAGGAAGCTGAGGTTTTTTGGCAGGTTCATCTCTTCAGTTGAGCGCGAGCCTTTGCCGCATTTACTGCCGATCCAGCCAGAGAGCACATAGCCCAATGTGCCAAAGTGACCAAAAGCGATATCGTCATTGCCGGTGATGCGCTTCATATAGCGCTGGGCAATGGCCGGGAAAAAGGCCATCACCAGCCCGAGGATCAGCGAACCGGTAAACACCAGACCGATACCCTCGAACCCGGCCACAGTCAGGATCACACCTATCATACAGGCCATGTAAAAGGTGTGGTGCCCGGTGAGGAAAATGTATTTCAGGCGTGTAAAGCGGGCGACGACAATATTCGCCACCATACCAAACGCCATAATTAATGCAGTTGAAGCACCGTATTTCTCCAGGGCAATAGAAACGATAGCCTCGTTATTAGGAATAATTCCCTGAATATTAAATGCATGCTCAAACATGCCGCCCAGTGGATTAAGGGAACCGACTAATACCGTTGCACCACCGCCCAGTACAATAAAGCCCAGAATGGTTTTTACCGTACCTTTAACAACGTCAGAGAAGGATTTCTTCTGCGCCACCAGACCAATCAGGGCAATCAACCCGACCAGTACCGAGGGTACTTTTAATATATCAACAACAAAATTCAGCGTTTCAAGGATAAACATATCCACCTCGCTTAATACACACCGCATCCGCAATGTGTACAGTTGATGTTAACGGTTGGCGAAGAAAGCACTCACTTTCGCTTCCAGTTCGTTGATATCAATGATGTTATTGATAACGATAAGTTGATTTTCCGGTACGCTGGCGCTGGCAGCGATATCTTTCGCCATCACAAAAACATCGGCGGCGCCGGGTGTAGCGGATGACAAATCGGAATGTTCAACGTCAGCCTCAATGTTCAGCTTTTTAAGGACTTTTTTAATATTCATTTCGACCATGAAACTACTGCCAAGTCCGGATCCGCAAATTGCCATTATTTTCATTGTGGTTACCTTTTTTTTGGGTAGAGTACGACCGCATCACCCGTTACCGGGTAATGAGTAAAATCCTGGTAAGAAAAAAAATTAGTAGCGTTGAATTATATTTTTAATCTCCTCAAAGCTAGTTGCGCGATGTAAGTGCTCCATATCGTCATCGCTGGAAAATAATTCAGCCAGCGCGGCGATCATTTCGATATGGCTGTGTTTATCTGGTGCTGCCAGCATGACAATGATATCCACCGGATCAAAATCCTCTGCGCCAAATGTCACCCCCTGATGCAATTTTAATAGCGATAAACCTAACCCTTTCGCCCCCTCTTCCGGCCGCGCATGGGGCATTGCCAGCCCTGGCGCCAGCACATAGTACGGCCCGAGTTTATGATGCTGCGCCACAATGGCGGTCACGTAGTCTGGCGTGATAATGCCCGCCGCCAGCAACGGTCTGGCGCAGACCTCCAACGCCTGCGGCCAGTTTTCCACACTGTCGTGCAGTTGAACCGTCTTGTCGTTCAGCCATTGGTTTAACACGTCACGCTCCTTCACAGAGAAAAGATGAGCAAACTTTATGCAAGTCATCGCCCCTTAGCTGTGATGATAGTCGCAAAGATAGCGCTACCAAGGTGCAGTTGCGAAAAATGTGATAGCGCTATCAGATCTGAAAACGCTGGCTATTTCTCAGCAAAACTCAGGATTTCCGGCGTATACTGCGTTACGGACGAACGATAAAAAAGTGCCTGAATAGGTTGGGATCAGCAGGAAATAGCATGTCAATTACCCGAAAACGGCGGAGTACCGGAAAAGTGACCCTCGCCGATGTCGCGCAACTTGCCGGCGTCGGTACCATGACCGTCTCGCGGGCAATACGCACCCCCGAACAGGTATCAGATAAACTTCGCGAAAAGATAGAAGCTGCCGTACAAGAGCTGGGTTATATGCCCAATCTGGCGGCCAGTGCGCTGGCGTCAGCGTCGTCCTGGACCATCGCCATGGTGGTGCCAAGCCTCGCGGAATCCGGATGTTCGGAAATGTTCGCCGGGTTACAGCAGGTATTACAACCTGCGGGTTACCAAATCATGCTGGCGGAGTCGCAACATCGGCTTGAGCAAGAAGAGAAACTGCTGGAAACGCTGCTGGCCTCCAACCTGGCAGCGGCGATCCTGCTCAGCGTTGAGCACAGTGATATGGTGCGCCACTGGCTGAAAAATGCCTCGATTCCGGTGATGGAAATTGGCGCCGTGCGTGCCGATCCGATTGATATGAATATCGGTATCGATAACGTGGCGGCCATGTATGAGCTCACGCAGATGCTGATCCAGCGCGGCTACCAGAACATTGGCCTGCTGTGCGCCAATCAGGAACAGTGGATATTCCAGCAACATTTGCAGGGTTGGTACAAAGCGATGCTGCGCCACCATATGTCGCCGAACCGGGTCATTAACGCTGCCGCGGCGCCGGTATTTTCTACCGGTGCCGCGCAATTGCCGGAGTTTTTACTGGCCTGGCCAGAGCTGGATGCGCTGGTCTGCGTGTCGGATGAACTGGCCTGCGGCGCGTTATACGAATGTCAGCGCAGGCGGATTAAGGTGCCAGATGATTTAGCGATTGTCGGTTTTGGCGACAGCGACGTCAGCCGGGTATGTCAGCCACCGCTGACCACCATCTCGGTGCCGCATCGCAAAATTGGTATTGAGGCCGGGCGCGCACTGTTGGCGCGCCTGAATGATGAAAAGTGGGAGAACAAAACGCCCATTGCACCGACGTTTTGCCTGCGGGATAGCTGCTAACTACTCCGCTTCCTGCTCGTTTTCCACGTCGTTGCTGGCATTACGGCTCATCCACAATGCCAGGGCTTTGAGTGAATCATCGGTGAACTCATCGCAGCGGGCGGTGATCTCTTCCGGTGTCATCCACCAGACTTCACTCACCTCTTCTTCCTGCAGGGCAAACGGCCCGTGGGAAACGCAACTGAACAGCCCGCCCCACACCCGGCAATGTTGATCTTCAAAATAGAACTGACCGTGTTCGGCAAACGGCACGCCAGCAATGCCTAACTCTTCTTCCGCTTCACGGCGCGCGGAGTCCAGCAAGTTCTCCCCCGCCTGCACCACACCACCGGCGGTGGCATCCAGCATGCCGGGCATAAAATCTTTGATTTCGGTACGGCGCTGTACCAGAACTTTGCCCATCCCATCATGCACCACAATGTAGGTTGCGCGGTGACGCAGACACTGTGCACGCATTTGCTGCCGACTGGCCTGCGCAATCACCTCATTGTCTTCGTTGACAATATCCACCCACTCCATGCCTGCAAAATGACTCTGTTCCACCATCGGGAAATCTTCTCTTTGTGGCGCTCTGTTGGCGCGTTTCGGTTGAAAGGTAAGTTACGGATTAATCGACACCTGTGCAATAACCCGCTGATCATTAAGTGCGATAACGCTTAGTACATTCTCCTCCAGCATGCCGTAGCTGGGAGCAAATCCCCCCTTCGGGATACTCACCGAACCGGGGTTGAAATGGACAATCGCACCGCGCTTTTCCGCCACCGGAATGTGCGTGTGACCGTACGCCAGCACATCTCCCTCCTCCAACGGCGGCACATCGTCCGGACCAAAAAGATGACCGTGGGTCAGAAATACGCGCCGCTCCGGCAACAGCAGTTGCTGCCACGGGGCCGTTATCGGGAAGTGCAACAGCATCTGATCCACTTCACTGTCGCAGTTACCGCGCACGGCGATAATCCGACTCGCTTGCTCGTTGAGCCGCTCCGCTACCTGTGCTGGGGCGTAGCCTTCCGGTAACGCATTGCGCGGACCGTGATTGAGCACATCACCCAGAAGAACCAGCCAGCGGGCCCCACTTTGTGCAAACAACGCCAGTACGCGCTCCGTCGCGGGCAACGACCCGTGAATATCCGATGCAAACATCAGCTTCATCACTGCACCTCTCTGAAAAAAACCGCCTTATGATAGCGGAAGCGGCGTCCTATATCAGCCCGCTCGCTTAGCGGAAAGTGCAGCATAGCGCTGGATAGATGAGCGCTGCCACTGAAACGCGGCATATTCCGCCAGTAACGGGGGAACATCATCGCCGTTCATCACCAGTCGGTTGAGCATCGCCGACAGGTCGGCATCAGCAATACACCATTCACCAAACAGGTTCGGTTTACCGTGCGACAGCAACTCCCCGGCGATGGCATACAGTTTTGCCGCACTCCGCTGCCCGGCGGCGCTTAGTGCCCCCTTTTTCTCCCCGGCGAACATAATGGTGGTAGGACGTTCTTCACGTATCGGTAGCAGATCGCTGCGAAGCCAGGCCTGGATTTGTCGCGCGCGGGCGCGGTTTTGCAGAGCGTGAGGGTAAATACGCTCCCATTCAGGCGGTGCAAAACGCTCTTCCAGATATTCCGCAATCGCGGAGGATTCGCTAAGCGTAAACCCCGCCATCTCCAGTAATGGCACACGCTGAGTCAACGGATAACCCGGCCAGTCCGGCGTATGTTGCACGCCAGCATTGATATCAATGGATTTAATGGTGAAGGGCAACCCTTTTTCATGCAGTGCAACCCAGGCTGACATCACATACGGGGAGAAGAAATTTGCATCAGACCACAGAGTCATTGCCGGTTCGCTCATAACATCCTCGTTTAACGGTGAAATTTTTCATCAAAATATAACGTCCTGTGTGAGCTGTCACTTAATGAAAACTCGCACACCAGAGGTAACACCTATACTCAGGAGGTGACGCACATTCCCATAACAGGAGTCTTGATGATAGACCTCTATTTTGCTCCCACGCCGAACGGTCATAAAATCACACTGTTTCTTGAAGAGACAGGCGTTGAATACCGACTGATCCGCGTGGATATCAGCAAAGGCGAACAATTTCGCCCCGACTTTCTGATTATCTCTCCTAACAATAAAATCCCGGCGATTGTCGATCATCACCCTGCTGATGGCGGCTCGCCCGTTAGCGTGTTCGAGTCCGGTGCCATTTTGCTCTATCTGGCGGAAAAAACAGGGCAACTGCTCAGTCGCCATCTGCGCGAACGCACCCTTGCGATACAGTGGCTGTTCTGGCAGGTGGGCGGGTTTGGCCCCATGCTCGGGCAGAACCACCACTTTAATCACTTTGCGCCGCAGCCTGTCCCCTATGCCATTGAGCGCTACCAGGTGGAAACTCAGCGGTTGTATCACGTGTTGAATAAGAGATTGGAACGCGTCCCGTGGTTGGCGGGCGATGAGTACAGCATTGCCGATATCGCCGCATGGCCGTGGGTCAGATCGCATCAACGCCAGCGCATCGACCTGGAGAATTTCCCGGCGGTGTTCAACTGGTTTGAGCGGATACGCACGCGTCCGGCCACCGAGCGGGCGATGCAGAATGCGCAGCCGGTGTGAAGTAACCTGTTCTCATGACTGAAAAAAATCATTCAGGATGTGCTCAGCGTCGCATGCGAATATTACTGAGTCACTTATGCTGAACGGGACGAAGGATACACCCGGGAGGGGAACATGAAGATACTGATTACCGGCGGTACGGGCCTGATTGGTCGTCATTTAATCCCTCGCCTGCTCGAGTTGGGGCACAGCGTCACGGTGGTCACCCGTAATCCCGCCAAAGCACAGCAACTGCTGGATGCTCGCGTCAGTTTGTGGAAGGGGTTGAGCGAACAGACACACCTTAATGACATCGACGCGGTGATCAATCTGGCGGGTGAACCCATTGCCGACAAGCGCTGGAATGAACAGCAGAAACAACGGCTCTGCAACAGCCGCTGGGAGATCACCCAGCGACTGGTTGACCTGATTCACGCCAGCGATAACCCGCCGCAGGTGCTGATTTCGGGTTCAGCTGCGGGTTATTACGGCGATCTCGGTGAAGTGGTGGTCACTGAAGAAGAACCGCCACATAACGAATTCACCCATAAGTTGTGCGCGCGCTGGGAGCAAATTGCCAGTAGCGCACAGAGCGACCGCACCCGCGTGTGCCTGCTGCGAACCGGTGTCGTATTAGCACCAAAAGGCGGCATTCTGGGGAAACTGTTACCGCTGTTTCGCCTCGGCCTGGGGGGGCCTATCGGCAATGGTCGTCAATATATGGCGTGGATCCACATTGACGATATGCTGAACGGCATTCTCTGGCTGCTGGATAACGATCTGCGCGGGCCATTCAATATGGTTTCCCCCTATCCGGTGCGCAACGAGCAGTTTGCCCATACGCTCGGTCACGTATTGCAACGTCCGGCGATCATGCGCGCGCCCGCGTTTGCAGTGCGCCTGATGATGGGTGAGTCCTCCGTGCTGGTGCTCGGCGGGCAGCGCGCCCTGCCCAAACGCCTCGAAGCCGCAGGCTTTGCCTTTCGCTGGTACGATCTCGAAGAAGCGTTGGGGGATGTGGTAACCCCCTAATTTTCGTGGCCCCCCTGATCCTCTTCCGGTGCTAAGCTTAAGCGCTTTGTCACCGGAAGGGCGATTTAATGAGGTTGCAGACCCCCCGCTTTACGCTTACCCCGTTTCAGGAATCCGACTGGCTATTCTTTCTGCGTTTACGCCGGGATGACCGCATTATGCGCTATATGGCCGAAGTCGCCTCCGAAAGGCAGATCCGCACGTTATTTGATAATCGTCTGCTGGATGACAACGCCTTTGTGATCCGCGATGCGCAGCATACCGCTGTCGGCGATATTGGCCTGCGCCCCAGCGTGCATAATCCGCAGGAAGCGGATGTTGGTTATTCCATCTTACCCACAGCACAGGGCCGCGGTGTTGCGTCAGAAGCGCTGCAAGCATTGTGTGAGTTCGCCTTCGATAAACGCAATGTGCAGGCGCTGAATGCCTGGGTACTGGCGGAGAATCAGGGATCTGTACGGGTACTGGAAAAGAGCGGCTTTCAGCGTGTACAGGTGCTGGAAAAAGCCTATTTGCTGAAGGGTGAATATTACGACGACTGGGTGTACCGGCGGGAAAAAGGCACACAGGCGTGTTAACTACCCGGTGTTTTGCCCTCCCCGTTCATCACTGGAAATGACAGTGTTTATCTCGACCAAAACGCGGCTGTTCCTGACCGGAGGCCTCGCCTTGCTGTGGTTATTCTGGTTGATGTTTGCCAGTCGACTCAGCCATAGAGCTTACCTGCAAGCCGATGCGCCAGATACCGGGGCCATGATGACGATAGCCGCGCTGGTGGGCCTGCTCGTTGCCTGGCGTCTCGCACAAAAAGGGTGGCGGTGGAAGTCGCTGCTGCTGGCATTCTCAGGGGTATTCCTGTTTATCGCCTTAACCCTGTGGAATGCGCCGGAAGCCTGGGTGCGCGCCACCGCCAGCGAACGCGTGCAAAGCGAAGTGATGTTCAGCATCGGGCATCCCGGCCCGCCGGTGACGCGCAGTCAACACTGCGAAGCCGGTCTGCGTTTTTATGATGCATGGTTAAAACGCCCGGTAGAACTCTGCACCCGTGACGATATCGTTCCCCCCGGCGCGCGCACGGTACAACTGGAAAAACGCGTCACTGCCAGGGGCGCAGTATTTACCCACTATCGCTTTATTTCCGTCGCAGGCCACCCACAAGGGTGGTGGCCCGTTTCACCGCCGACACAGGCCCGCTAATCCCCCTCAGGCGCGTTGCTGCGCCTCCTCTTTACGGGCTTCCGCCTGCTGGCGTACGCGTTTTGGTTGCGGCACATTAATAATCAAGGTCAGCACCCCGGCAAAGATGTACAGCCCGGTGTAAGCCCACACCACCCCCACGATGTCAAAAAACGGCAACAGTGCGGAGGCAATCGCTGGCGCAACAAAATTACTCATCCCGGCGGAGAGGTTATAAATCGACACGGCCGCCCCTTTGTGATGCGGTTCCAGCGTCGGGAAAACTGCCGTCATGGGCACAAAGGCCGCGACGAAAATCCCTAACATCACTGCCGGGATCAGCGCCACGAGGAAATTATGCCCGGCATATACCGGCAGGTAATAAAACGTCAGGCTGGATACCGCCATCCCCAGACAACCAAACCAGCGGACCTGGCGGATCCAGCCGATATACTCGCCGGTGATCCCCCAAAAGATATTGGTAAAGATGGTCACGAAGAAGAACACTGCCCAGATTTGCAGCCACTCGGAGATGGTAAAGCCCAGTCTGTCGACAAACAGCAGCGGCATCACAATCGCAAAACCAAACAGCGACAGCGTGTTGATAATACGGATCAGGCAGGCGTAGAAAATGTCGCGGTTGGTGAACAAAATGGTCGCCGCACGGGAGAGTTCGGTCATCTTGTCGCGCAGCGGTAAATTGACCCGCGAGCGATCCACCGGCACGTGACGCAGGCTGAAAAAGGCCAGCAACCCGCCGCTTGCGACCCAGGCAATGGCAAACCACAGCGTCCCGGTCTCCCCAAACACAGGAATAGTCAGGCTCGGCAGATAACTGCCCACCACACCAATACCGATGGAGTACATCGCCCAGAACCACCCCGTGGCCGCCGCGAGATGCTGACGGGGCAACACCTGCACCAGCATCAACATAAACGAGTAGATGAACAGGGGATACGCCA
The DNA here is from genome assembly GCF_900094925.1 of Kosakonia oryzendophytica. Classification (GTDB taxonomy): domain Bacteria; phylum Pseudomonadota; class Gammaproteobacteria; order Enterobacterales; family Enterobacteriaceae; genus Kosakonia; species Kosakonia oryzendophytica. The sequence goes on from NZ_FMAY01000001.1 coordinate 400,152, forward strand.
GCCCGCGAATGCCATAAAACAGCAACATTAACGGGTAGTTACGCAGCCCGAGCCCCAGTGACATAAACAGCGCATGCATCACTATCCATAACACAAAGCCGATGGTCATCGCTTTTTGCGGGGTGATCAGTTCCGCCACCACGCCAGATGCCCATGCTGCCAGCGCTGCCGCCAGCCCGTACATAGTAAACACCACTGCCGACTGCGCGGGCGTGAAGCCCATGTCGGTAATGTGCTTCGACAGGAAAGCCATTTCAAAGCCATCGCCAGCCATAAAAATCGCGATAGCCACGAATCCCCAGATCAGATGTTTCGGTAAGCCAAACCAATATTCTTTCGATTGCATAACCATCTTCCTATCGTGAGGGAGATGCCCCGACGAGGGTACAGAGGCCGGGGCGACAAGGGATTACGGCAGCAGCGTGCGTGCCGCCTGTTGTTGTTGGTAAAGCAGCCGGAACAGCGCCAGCCGTTGTGACAACCACGCACCACGTTCAGCCTGCGGCGTATAACGCGCCACCACGGGCGGTTTCAGGCAGACATCCGCCTCTTTGCCCCCCTCTGCCAGCCAGGCCAGCCGCGCGGCACCCAGCGCGCCCGATGAACTGGCCGGATGGGTGACCATCGGGATCGCCAGCACATCAGCAATCAGTTGCGCCCAGACGGTGCTACGCGCACCTCCGCCGGTCAGGCTGCACTGGGAAATTTGCGCATTCCCCAGCACCTGTAATCCATCCGCCAGGCCAAAGGTCACACCTTCGATCACCGCATACCCCAGCAATGCACGGCTGGTTTCATGGCGCAGATTAAAGAAACTGCCAGTAGCCTGCGGATCGTTATGCGGCGTCCGTTCCCCACTGAGGTAAGGCAAAAACAGCGGCGCACGTCGCAACGCGTCATCGGTCAGTTGTGCGATCTCTTCCATTAACTGACTTTCCGTGACCGACAGCAGGTTACACACCCAGCGCAGACAGCTTGCGGCACTGAGCATCACGCTCATCTGATGCCAGCGACCGGGCAGTGCGTGGCAAAAGGCATGTACACCGGAAGCGGGATCGGCCTGCAATGTATCGTTAACCACGAAAATCACCCCGGATGTCCCCAGGGAAATAAAAGCATCGCCCGGTGCAACCGCCCCCACGCCCACTGCAGAGGTGGCGTTATCGCCACCGCCGCCCGCAACGACTACGGAGGAACTGAGCCCCCATTCCGTTGCCAGCGACGCGCGCAATCGGCCACTCACAGCACAGCCTTCCACCAGCGCAGGCATCTGTTCACGGCGTAAATCGGTCATCGCCAGCAGTTCATCAGACCAGTCGCGCTTCGCCACATCCAGCCATAGCGTTCCGGCCGCATCCGACGGATCGCTAACAAACTCGCCGGTCAACCGCCAGCGCAGGTAGTCTTTCGGCAACAACACCTTCGCCACCCGGTTAAAGATGTCCGGTTCGTGGCGTGCGACCCACACCAGCTTCGGCGCGGTGAAACCGGGCATGATCATATTGCCGCTGAGGGCCATCATTTCTGGATGGTGATCGCGCAACCAGTCGCATTCGGCGGCGCTGCGTGTGTCGTTCCACAGAATGCACGGACGCAGCACATTGCTTTCGTTGTCGAGCAGTACCGCGCCATGCATCTGCCCGGACAGGCCAATACTACGAATCGCCGCCCACTGTTGCGGGTACTGCTGGCGCAGTTCGCTGACCACGCGCCCACACGCCTGCCACCAATCCTGCGGATCCTGTTCCGCCCAGTGCGGATGCGGGCGCTGTACCGTGAGCGCCGCATGCGCGGACCCCACAATTTCACCGTGCGCATCCAGCAGCAGTGCTTTCAGTTCCGAGGTGCCAATATCCATTCCCAGGTACATATCGCCCCCTCAGGCTGTTGCCAGTTGCGCCTGCGGCTGCTTGACCCACTGTTCGAGCTCAGCCACCGTGCGGCGCAGCAAGGCAAGAAAATCAGCCGATTGCGCGAGCTCAGCGAACAGGGCTTCATCTTTTGCGAAGGTCGCCAGCGGATCGTCAGAAGCAAACAGTGCCTTTATCGCCTCCGGTCGCATGACGCCGTCCTGATAGGTATACGGCAACGTGCTGTCCGCCCAGCGACGCAGGAACAGGAAGAACAGTCCCGGCAACACGGCGGTTGCAGACGGCGTTGCACCGCGCTGGTAGCACTGAACCAAAGTGGGCGTCACCATCCCCGGGATCTTCGATAAACCATCAGCAGCGACACGCTGGTTGGTATCTTTGATATACGGGTTACCAAAGCGGGCAAGCACCACATCCCGGTATTTAGCAAGATCGAGCGGGCTGGGCGTTAATGAAGGGATCACATCGCGGGAGACATACTCCCAGGCCATCTGACGAATCGCGCTCTGCCGGGTGCTTTCATCGATGTAGCTCAGGCCAATTAACGTTCCGGCCCAGGCAATGCAGCTATGGGTCGCGTTCAGAATGCGAATCTTCGCCTCTTCCCACGGCAGCACAGATTCCACCAGCTCGACGCCAACATTTTCCAGCGCCGGGCGGCCGTTAATAAAGTCATCTTCAATCACCCACTGGATAAAAGATTCCCCCATCACCGGCACTGCATCGTGAATGCCCGTCGCCGCCAGCACGCGTTCGGCCACATCCGGCGTGGGTCGCGGCGTAATGCGGTCAACCATGGTGTTCGGTGAGGTGGTGTAATGTTTCACCCAGTCATACAACGCCCGTTCGCCTTTGGCTTTAAGGAAAGAGAGAAAACCGTGGCGGAAGCGTTCACCGTTATGGCGCAGATTGTCGCAATTGAGCAACGTTACCGGGCCGCCATTGTTAGCAATGCGCTGGGTAAGAATGCGGGTCAGCGCACCGTACAGGGTGCGAATGCCGCCATTGAGATCGGCCTTGATATCCGCCTGCTGCATATCCAGCTCATGTTCCGGCGTCAGGTAGTAGCCGCTTTCAGTCACGGTGAAAGCAATAACGCGGGTTTGCGCATCCGCCCCTTGTGCCACCAGTGCACTGATTTCACTGTCCCACGCCAACACTTTACGGATTGACGTGATGGTTTCGTACTGGCGTTCCCCATCCGGAGAAACGGTCTCCAGCACATACTCCCCTTTCTGCGCAGCGAGTGCGCCAAGCAGCGCATTGGCATCATCACGAATATTCCCCAGCGCGATACTCCAGCTGTCGTCACCTTGCTGCATCAGGCTGTGCAGGTACCACGCCTGATGCGCCCGATGAAACGAGCCTGCGCCAATATGCATCCATACCGCTTTGTTACCGGACATAATTATCACCCCACAATGAGCATTTGACATATTCACGGGCATATGCCCGTTTGTGAGGAGTATGTTAGTAGCCGTAAGCGAAATCTTTCTGCGAGGCAACTCACGAAATTAGCATTTGCCCTAGAAGTGGACTTTTGCCCACTCACACCATCAGGCTATTCAGCGGTACACTGTTGGCAGGTAATTTCAGGAATGCGTTGATGAACAAAGAAGAGAAAAAACAGGAACTCGCCGCACGCGCCGCCTGGATGTATTACGTGGCAGGCTTAACACAGCAAGATATCGCCACGGCGCTGGGATTATCCCGCCAGGTGGCACAACGGCTGATTTCCAGCGCGCGGGAAATGGGCATGGTCACGGTGAATATCAGCCATCCGGTGACCCGTTGCATGGAACTGGCGGCGAATTTACAGGAAAAATATGCGCTCTCACTGTGCCGCGTGGTGCCTTCCGCCGGGCTTGAGAATGAAGCCATCCAGCAGATGCTGGCGGTAGAAGGCGCAGACGTAATGGCGAAATTCATTGCCAACGATTCCCCGCAGGTGTTCGGCATTGGTTCCGGGAAGACGTTGCGTGCAATTATTGATGCATTGCCCTGGCTGGAACGTCCGCAGCATCAGTGCGTGTCGATGATCGGTGCCATCGCGCGTGATGATTCGGGTACCCGTTACGATGTGCCGCTGAAAATGGCGGAGAAAATGCAGGGAAAATATTTCTTCATTCCGGCACCGCTGTATGCCGACAGCCCGGAAGACAAAACCATGTGGTGCCAGCACCAGCTTTACCAGCGCGTGGCGGAGCGGGCGCTGAATGCGGATATCACGTTTCTGGGGATTGGCGAAGTGGGTCTCGGCTGCCCGCTCAATGCCGAAGGTTTTATCACCGATGAACAGGTCAAAGCACTGGAACAACAGCATGTTGCTGGCGAGATGCTGGGCCATTTCTTTAACCATCAGGGAGTGCGTCTGGAAGGAGAACTGGACACGCGACTGACCAGCGTGCCGCTGTGCAGCCAAACGCCACGTAACGTTTATGGCTTTGCCGGGGGCGCGAAAAAATACGCTGCGATCCGCGCCGCATTAACCGGACAGTGGGTGAATGGCCTGGTCACGGATGAAGACACGGCGGTGAAATTGCTGGCGGAAAAGTAGCGATTTGCCCGAGCGCAGAGCCTTTACCGGGCCTGAAAAAAAGAAAAGCGCCATTCGGCATTTCACCGGATGGCGCAACATTTAGCAGGCCAGCCGCCCCTGTAACACGGTGACTTATTTCAATGAACCTTTGAGGAACTGCTGCAAACGCGGGCTTTTCGGGTTGGTAAACACCTCTTCCGGCGCGCCTTCCTCTTCAATTTTGCCCTGATGCAGGAAGATAACGTGGGTGGAAACATGGCGCGCGAACCCCATTTCGTGGGTCACCACCACCATCGTTTTCCCCTCTTCCGCCAGCTGTTGCATAATGCGTAGCACTTCGCCCACCAGCTCCGGATCCAGCGCTGAAGTCGGTTCGTCAAACAGCAGGACTTCCGGCTCCATTGCCAGTGCACGGGCAATGGATACACGCTGCTGCTGGCCGCCGGAGAGATGCACCGGGTATTTTTGCTGCTGCATTTCGTCGATGCCGACCTTCGCCAGGTACTTCACCGCACGTTCGCGGGCTTCCTGCTTGCTTAAGCCCAGCACCTGGATCGGCGCTTCCATCACGTTCTCCAGCACCGTCATATGGCTCCACAAGTTAAAATGCTGGAACACCATGGTCAGCCGGGTACGTAACAAGCGCAGTTGGTGCTTATCGGCCACTTTCAGTTGACCGTCTTTGTCGCGCACCAGGTTGATATTCTGCCCGTTCACGACGATCGAGCCTTCGCTCGGTTTTTCGAGGAAGTTAATACAGCGTAAAAACGTACTCTTGCCGGAGCCGGAAGAGCCAATGATGCTGATCACATCACCCGCATTGGCCTGCAACGACACGCCTTTCAGCACTTCATGCTCACCGTAGCGCTTGTGTAAATCGATAACGTTTAATTTATTCTCAGACATCGTGTTCTCAGTGCGTCGAAGAAGGCTTCATATGCTGCAACCAGCGCTTTTCCGCTTTGCGGAATAAGCTAATCAGCACATAAGAGATAATCAGATACAGCACCGCCGCCAGACCAAACGCCGTAAAAGGCTGGTAGGTGGCAGAGTTAATATCCCGGGCGATTTTCAGCAGATCCGGCACGGTGGCGGTAAACGCCAGCGCCGTTGAGTGCAGCATTAAAATCACCTCATTACTGTAGGCGGGCAGCGCAATACGCAGCGCCGACGGCAGAATAATGCTGCGGTACATTTTGAACGACGAGAAACCATAGGCCCGCGCCGCTTCAATTTCACCGTGCGGCACCGAACGGATCGCCCCGGCGAAAATCTCGGTGGTATAGGCGCAAGTGTTTAGCGTCAGCGCCAATACTGTACAGTTGAGACCGCTGCGGAAAAACGCGTTCAGCAGTTCGGTGCCTTTCACCACTTCCAGCGTATACATTCCGGAATAGAACACCAGCAACTGGACATAGAGCGGCGTCCCGCGAAAAACGTAGGTAAATAACCAGATAGGGAAACGAATAAATTTGTTGTTGGAGACGCGCCCGATAGCGAGAAACACCGCCATTACGCCCCCCATCGTCACCGATGAAATCAGCAACCACAGGGTGATGGCCACGCCAGTCAGGCGGTAACCATCGCTCCACAACAAGGATTGCCAGTACTCCTGAATAATCTCGATCACAGGTCAGCCCTCTTCACACCCACGGAGTAGCGACGTTCGAGAAGAAGCAGCACACCATTGGAAACCGTTGTAAACGCGAGGTAAATCACACCGCAGACAATGGCGAAATAAAACGGCTCCCAGGTGCTTTTCCCGGCGAGCTGGGTGGCTTTCACCACATCCTCCAGTCCCAGCAGAGAGACCAGCGCCGTGGCTTTGAGGATCACCTGCCAGTTGTTGCCAATGCCCGGCAGCGCATAACGCATCATCGCCGGAAACAGAATACGGCGAAACGTCTGTCGCCCGGTAAAACCAAAGGCGGTAGCCGCTTCAATGTGCCCTTTCGGCACCGCCATATAAGCGCCGCGAAAGGTTTCGGTGAAGTAAGCGCCATAGATAAAACCGAGGGTGATAATCCCCGCTACCATCGGGTCAATATCCAGTTGCTCCAGACCCATGGCGTCAGTGATACCGTTAAGGGCGATTTGCAGACCATAAAAGATCAGCAACATCAGCACCAGATCCGGCACGCCGCGGATAAGCGTCGTGTAACCTTCAAAGATTAATGCCAGCGCCCGGTTTTTCGAAAGCTTCGCTCCCGCCCCCGCCAGGCCAATCAGTACCGCCAGCACCACGGAACTGAGAGCCAGTTCCAGTGTGACCAGCGCACCGTGTAATATGACTTGTGAAAACCCGTACAGCATGCAGCCAGTCCTGTCGTGTGTGGTGTTTGCCGTGTCTCTTCCCCTCCCGTAGCGGGAGGGGCCGCACGTTAAGCACAGGTGGGATTAGCCACCGTAAACGTCAAAATCAAAATACTTTTTCGCGAGTTTTTCGTAAGTGCCGTCGGCGCGCATTTCAGCAAACGCTTTGTTCAGCGCTTCGCGCAGCTCGTTATCCTCTTTGCGCAGCCCCATACCGGTGCCGACGCCAAACAGCTTCTCGTCTTTAATGGACGGGCCGCCGAATTTATATGCTTTGCCCTGCGGCGTTTTCAGGAAACCTTCACTGGCCGCGACTTCATCCTGGAATGCGGCGTCGATACGGCCTGCAGTCAGGTCAGAGTAGATATTGTCCTGCCCCTGATAGGAGACAATTTCCACCCCTTTCGGTGCCCAGTTCACGTTGCCGTAGGTCTCCTGCGTAGTGCCTTGCAGTACACCAACGCGCTTACCTTTCAGCTTATCCAGCTCGGGCTGAACATCAGAATCTTTTGCGACGACCAGTCGGGAATCCGCCGCGTAAAGTTTGTCGGTAAAGGCGATTTCTTGCTGACGCTTTTCCGTAATGGAAAGCGACGACATAATGACGTCGATTTTTTTCGCTTTCAGAGACGGGATCAGCGCGTCCAGCGGGTTTTCGATAAACGTACACTGCGTTTTAATGCGTTTGCACAGTTCCTTCGCCAGATCGATATCAAAACCCACTAATTCACCCTGCGCATTTTTCGATTCAAACGGCGCATAAGTGGGATCGGTACCGATACGTAATTTTTGCGGGATAGCGGCGAATACGGTTGAAACGCTGGAAACAGCGAGCACCAGAGAAAGAGATAACACCAGTTTTTTCATCATTATCCTCAACAGACTGTCTTTCCTAAGGGAATTAGCTGAACAATACGGTGCCGTTATCGTGCCATCATATGCCCCGGCATGGCAAAAGATTCTGCCCGCACGGTGGCTTTTTTTGCATCCTGAATGCGTAATTATGCATCCATGCACTATTATGGCGCGCGTCATGCACCACAATAGAACATCAACCGTATTTCTGCACCACGCTACGTAATGCGCGTGGTGCATTTTCCCTCAGACCCGGGAGCCCGGGTCATGCAGCCTTACTCGCCGTAGACGTTAAAGTCGAAGTATTTTTTGGCAAGTTTGTCGTAGGTGCCGTCTTTACGCAGTTCGGCAAATGCTTTATCGAACGCGGCTTTCAGCTCGGCATCATCTTTACGCAGACCAATACCGGTACCGTCGCCAAAATATTTTTTGTCTTTCACTGACGGGCCAGCAAAGGCGAACCCTTTACCGGCGGGCTGTTTCAGGAAGCCTTCGCTGGCAGCGACTTCATCCTGGAACGCAGCATCAAGACGCCCCGCAGCCAGGTCAGAGTAGATCAGATCCTGGTTCTGATACGCCACCACATCGATGCCTTTGGTCCGCCAGTTGTCGTTGGCATAACCTTCCTGCGTTGACCCTTGCAGCACGCCAACGTGCTTGCCTTTCAGCGAATCCAGTGTCGGTTGGATAGGCGAACCTTTTGCCGCAATCAGGCGGGAATCCGCCGCGTAGAGTTTGTCAGAGAAGGCGATCTCCTGCTGACGTTTTTCCGTAATAGAGAGAGAAGAGATAATCGCGTCGATTTTCTTCGCTTTCAGCGACGGGATCAGCGCGTCAAAGTCGCTCCCGACCCACGTGCATTTCACATGAATGCGTTTGCACATCTCGTTACCCAAATCGATATCGAAACCCACAAACTCCCCTTTCGCATCTTTGGATGAGAACGGCGCGTAAGTCGCATCAGTGCCGATGCGCACCGTCTGGGGAAGCGCTGCATAAACGCTGGCGGTCGCAGACAGACCCAGCATTAAAGACAGAGCGAGAACCGTCTTCTTCATACATTACCCTCAAGTGTTCTGTTTTTATTTTGTATTGCGTTGTGTTGTGTGTTGCTGCCAGTTACCTTGCATGTCTTATGCCAGTTTCCCGCAGTGCATTCATAACCGCGTTAAATTTGTTAATAAAACGTTGCAAATTCACCTTAGTGATGAAAGATAGCAGGTCTGCCGAACGAACCGGAGCGTTAAGCGGGGAAAAGAGGGATTAAATGTTGAGGATATGATCGCGCTTGCAGAATTGCCCCAAAAAAGCGCATGCCCTGTAGCAACGCACTATTTTGCAGCATCACCCCCTTGCCAGCGGGTAAAAAGATCCTGCGGCAGGTCGATAGCAAACTGATCCAGCACGCGGTTGACCGTTTGATCAATGACATCATCAAGGGTATGCGGGCGGTGATAAAACGCCGGAACCGGCGGCATGATCACCGCACCCAACTCAGCGGCCTGGGTCATTAAACGCAAGTGACCGAGATGCAGCGGGGTTTCCCGTACGCAAAGCACCAGCGGCCTGCGCTCTTTCAGCACCACATCCGCCGCGCGCGTGAGCAGACTGTCGGTATAGCTGTGCACAATGCCGGAGAGGGTTTTAATGGAACACGGCAGAATAACCATGCCTGCGGTTTTAAATGAGCCGGACGAGATACTGGCGGCGATATCGCGCGCGTCGTGCACCACATTCGCCAGCGACTGCACATCGCGCAGAGAAAAATCCGTTTCAAGAGAGAGGGTCTGACGGGCAGCCTGGCTCATGACCAGGTGGGTTTCAACTTCCGCCACATCACGCAGCACCTGTAACAGACGCACGCCGTAGATCGCGCCGCTGGCGCCGGAGATCCCCACAATTAGTCGTTTCATGATTGTCGCCCCTCTTTTGTGCGAGAACTTTGCCTGATTATAGAGGGCGTTGCAACAGGTTGCGCCCCTCACTGGCGGAGGGGCGCGACAGGATCAACCTTCGTTATGCATCTCTAAGCTTTCCACTTCGTTCTGGCGCTGCACAGCTTTGGCATCGTCGTTACGCAGGGAATCGAGATAGTCGAGATACTGCTGATTAACGTCTTTGGTCACGTAGACACCGTTAAATACCGAGCACTCGAACTGCTGGATATCCGGATTTTCCGCACGTACTGCATCAATCAGGTCGTTGAGATCCTGGAAGATCAGGCCGTCGGCGCCAATAATCTGGCGGATTTCATCGACTTCGCGACCGTGCGCGATAAGCTCATTCGCAGTAGGCATATCAATGCCGTACACGTTCGGGAAGCGAATTTCCGGTGCAGCGGAAGCGAGATAAACTTTCTTCGCTCCGGCTTCACGCGCCATCTCGATGATCTGCTCAGAAGTGGTGCCGCGTACGATGGAGTCATCCACCAGCAGGACATTCTTATCACGGAATTCGGCGCGGTTGGCGTTCAGCTTGCGGCGCACGGATTTACGACGCAGTTGCTGACCCGGCATGATAAAGGTACGACCAACGTAACGGTTTTTCACAAAACCCTGGCGATACGGTTTACCGAGGATACGCGCGATTTCCAGCGCGATATCGCAGGAGGTTTCCGGAATCGGGATCACCACGTCGATGTCCAGGTCTTCCCATTCGCGGGCAATCTTCTCACCCAGCTTGGTGCCCATGTTGACGCGGGCGCTATAGACAGAGATTTTGTCGATAAAGGAGTCCGGGCGCGCAAAGTAGACGTATTCAAACAGGCACGGATTGCTGACCGGGTTATCCGCACACTGGCGGGTAAACAACTGACCTTTTTCGGTGATGTACACCGCTTCGCCCGGTGCGATATCGCGCAGGAATTCAAAGCCCAGCGTATCCAGTGCCACGCTTTCAGAGGCCACCATAAATTCCGTACGCCCATCACCGACATCACGTTTGCCAAGCACCAGCGGACGAATACCGTTCGGGTCGCGGAAGGCAACCATACCGTGGCCAATAATCATCGCCACGCAGGCGTATGCGCCGCGGATTTGGCGGTTAGTGGCGGCAACGGCGGCAAAAATATTGTCTGCTTCCAGCGGATAGTGGCGGAAATTATCCAGTTCGCTGGCAAAAATATTGAGCAGAATTTCAGAGTCAGATGTGGTGTTAATGTGGCGGCGCTTTTCTTCAAACAGCTTTTTACGCAACTCGTGTGCGTTGGTCAGATTGCCGTTATGCGCAAGCGTAATACCATACGGGGAGTTGACGTAAAAAGGCTGAGCTTCCGAGGCGCTGGAGCTGCCTGCGGTGGGATAGCGCACGTGGCCAATGCCCATGTTGCCCTGAAGACGCTGCATATGGCGGGCTTCAAAAACATCATTTACCAGACCGTTCGCTTTACGCAGACGGAAACAGTTGTTCGCATCAATAGTGATGATACCCGCTGCATCCTGCCCACGGTGCTGTAGCACCGTTAACGCGTCATAAATCGACTGGTTGACCGGCATAACACCGGCGATACCGACAATACCGCACATACGTCTTTTCCTCGTTAAGCCACATCTCAGGGGTTATGCCCTGGGCAAGAAACTCGACGAGCCTTGCAGATAGTCAAAGAACCATCTGATGATGAAGCTGAATTGCGGGATAAGCTGCGACTTTTGCCAGTCTTCGCTTTTCGACAGGCCTGTAAATGTATCAAGAAAGAACAGAATGGCGGCGACGATCAGCACGCCACGCAGCGCGCCAAAACAGATCCCCAACACCCTGTCTGTACCCGACAGGCCGGTTTTCTCCACCAGCGCCCCTAACACGTAGTTAACGATGGCGCCAACAATCAGCGTTGCGATAAACAGCACGGCGATGGCAATCCCATTGCGCACCAGTTCATCTTCAAAGCCCGTGAACCAGACAGACAGGTAAGTGTAGTAATGACTGGCAACAAAGAAAGCACAACCCCATGTCACCAGCGATAACGCTTCACGAACAAAGCCGCGGATCAGGCTTACCAGACAAGAAAAACCAATCACCGCAATGATGGCGTAATCAATCCAGACCATATGTGTCCCACGATTTTACGCCCTGTCGTCCAGTTCGGGGCGAATTCTAACAGAAAAAGAAAACGTTTGCGTAGGGATTTCCTTCCCGCGCGTAAATAAAAATGGCGCTGAAAAAATATTCAACGCCACGTTTCCGGTCGCCTGTATTTGGGCGTTATTCAGGCTTTTTCCTCCTCACTCAGGCCCTCTTCCGGAAGAGTGAGGAAGGCGTCATGCGACGCACTCTACACATTGACTGAGGGCCGGGTTAAGGAGGCGTAACACTTAGTTCGGCGTATACCCCATCACCACGCCGCTTAACCCTGACAACTGATTAAGTTCGCTAAGGGAGCCTTTCAGCTTATCCCTCGACGCGTCCGGCCCGACCAGAATACGGGTGATTTTACCCTGAACCGGCGTGGTCGGCGATGTGTAAACGCGGTACCCTGCGCCACGCAATTTGCCAACGATTTCATTGACCTTATCGGCATTTTTCAACGCGCCAAGCTGCACCACATACGCCTTGCCGGTCGGTGTTGGCTTCTCATCTTGCGCTTTCGGCGGCTCGGCGGGCTCTTCGTTCGCCATCGCCAGCTGTTCGCTGGTCTTATCACGCACGGCCTGAGGTTGCGTTTGCTGTGGTGCCTGCAGTTTTGGCTGCGGTTTCTCAACCGGTTTAGGTTTTGTCACCGGCGGTGTGGTCACTTCCGGATTGGCATTGCCGCTGGCGGCAAGTCTTGAAGCATCGAGGGACGGCGCAGCCGCATCACCAGCCTGCACCTCTTCCGCTGCCCCTTCCGGCGGCTGGGCCGGCAGCGCCTGCGTTGCAGCCGGCATCATATCGGGTTCGTCGCGATCGCCAGGTTTCGGCACCAATGGGATCGCCGCGAATTCATCCTGGTAATGCTTTTTCTGCCCGTCGAGCAACCCGGGAAGAATGATCACCCCGAGCGCGACAAGCACAATAGTGCCCATTAAACGGTTCTGAAACTTACTTGCCACCGGTTCTCCCCGCGTCCATCGCTTCCATCACATGCGCTACGGTGTGGAACGATCCACACACCAGCACAGTATCACAGGCGTCGGCTTCCGCCATTGCCGCCTGCCAGGCCTGCGCCACATCCGGCCATGCGCGGCCAGAGGTCAAATGCGCCAGCAGTTGCTCCGCTGTAGCGCCACGCGGCCCTTCCAGAGGGGCACAATACCAGCTATCGACCACCGGCTCCAGACAGGCAAGCGTCCCGGCGATGTCTTTATCATGCAGCATGCCAATAACCGCCAGCACGCGTCCTTTTTTCGGCAACGCTGCCAGACGCCCGGCGAGGTAACCCGCTGCATGAGGATTATGCGCGACATCGAGAATAAGACGCGGCGACTCGCTCACAATCTGGAAACGTCCAGGTAGAATCGCTTTCGCGACCCCGTCGCGTATCGCCTGCTCGCTGACCTCCAGCTGGCTGGCCCGCAGTGCCGCCAGTGCAGTCGCCGCATTGGGTTGCGGTACCTGCGGCAGCGGCAGATGGTTCAGGTCGCCTTGCGCATCGCTAAAGTCCCAGCCGTCTGCATTCACGGTATAGCGCCATTCCACACCGCGACGCATTAATAACGCGCCCTTTTCCTGCGCAACGTCAGCAATGGTGTGCGGCATATCCGGCTCACCAACCACGGCGGGTTTACCGCTGCGGAAAACACCGGCTTTTTCCCGACCGATGCTTTCGCGATCCGGTCCCAGCCAGTCAGTGTGATCGAGTGCAATACTGGTTACCACGGCAACGTCGGCATCTACCATATTCGTGGCATCAAGACGGCCGCCAAGCCCCACTTCGAGGATCACCACATCCAGCGCAGCCTGCTTAAATAACCACAGCGCGGAGAGTGTACCGAATTCAAAATAGCTTAATGAGATGTCGCCACGCACGGCTTCGATTTCTGCAAAGGACGCAGTGTGTGCAGATTCGGCAAGTTCTTCCCCCTGCACGCGCACACGCTCTGTGTAACGCACCAGATGCGGGGAGCTGTAAACACCCACCCGATAGCCCGCCGCCAACAGAATAGACTCCAGCGTACGACAGGTGGTGCCTTTGCCATTGGTGCCAGCAACCGTAAAGACAAACGGCGCGGGGCGCAGCACATCCAGACGCGCCCCGACCTGGCTTACGCGATCAAGACCCAGATCGATGGTTTTACTGTGCAGATTTTCCAGATAAGAAAGCCACGCGGCCAGGGGCGACGTGGCTTGCGGAATGCGTTTAGTTTCCATGATGCCCGTTGATATGTACGGTTTGAAAAACAAAAGGGCAGTGCCTGGTGGCCCTGCCCTTCGGTATTATCAGGCGTCGCCTTCCTGAACTGGCGCCGATGGGATCACCGTGCCAACATGCGTATCGTCCGGATCCGGCGAGGGCAGATTCATCAGCTTCGCCAGAATGCGCGCCAGTTTCAGGCGCAGTTCCGGGCGGCGGATAATCATATCGATAGCGCCTTTTTCGATCAGGAACTCACTGCGCTGGAATCCCGGCGGCAGTTTTTCACGCACGGTCTGTTCAATGACGCGCGGACCGGCAAACCCGATCAGCGCTTTCGGCTCAGCGATGTTCAGATCGCCCAGCATCGCGAAGCTCGCGGAAACGCCACCCATGGTCGGATCGGTCAGTACCGAAATATACGGCAGACCGCGCTCCTGCATTTTTGCCAGTGCGGCGGAGGTTTTCGCCATCTGCATCAGCGACATTAACGCTTCCTGCATACGTGCACCGCCGGAAGCGGAGAAGCAGATCAGCGGGCAGTTATCTTCCAGCGCCTGCTCAACTGCACGCACGAAACGCGCGCCAACGACAGAGCCCATCGAACCGCCCATAAAAGCAAACTCAAACGCCGCCGCAACAACCGGCATGCCATGCAGCGTGCCTTTCATGACCACCAGCGCATCTTTCTCGCCGGTCTCTTTCTGGGCTGTCGCCAGACGGTCTTTGTATTTTTTGGAATCACGGAACTTCAGCACGTCTTTCGGCTCAAGTTCGCTACCCAGTTCCACCAGTGAACCTTCATCCAGCAGGCTATGCAGGCGATTACGCGCTGTCATACGCATGTGGTGGTCACATTTCGGGCAGACCTCAAGGTTACGCTCCAGCTCGGCACGGTACAGCACCTGGCCGCAGCTATCGCATTTTGTCCACACACCTTCAGGGATGCTTGCCTTACGGGTGGGGGTAATGTTGCTCTTAATTCTTTCAATCCAGCTCATTGATAACCTTTATACATGAACCTGGTAGCCCATAAATGGTGCACATTAAAACATAACGGTTCGCAACTTGGGATAAAAAAGTGGTCGAACCGCCGTTGACTTCTTATTTTGCCTGTCGCGCCGCGGCGCGGCGGTGGCGAATAATCTCAAACACACCGGGAAGTATAGACACCACGATGATTCCCACAATCAGCAGCTTAAGATTCTCCTGGATTGCCGGAATGGTGCCAAAGAAATACCCGGCGTAGGTAAACAGGAGTACCCACAACAGCGCGCCTACAACGTTATAGGCGGCGAAATGGCGATAAGACATATGCCCCATACCGGCGACAAAAGGCGCGAAAGTACGCACTATCGGCACAAAACGCGCCAGAATAATCGTTTTGCCGCCGTGTTTCTCATAAAACTGATGGGTTTTATCAAGATAGCTGCGACGGAACACCTTCGAATTCGGGTTGCTGAATAATCGCTCACCGAATAGCCGCCCGATGGTGTAGTTCACCGCATCACCGGCAATCGCCGCAATCAGCATGAGTAACACCATGGTGTGAACATTCAGATCATTGGTTTCCAGCGATGCCAGCGCACCGGCGACGAACAGCAGGGAATCCCCCGGCAGAAACGGCGTGACCACCAGCCCGGTTTCGCAAAACAGGATCACGAACAGGATCGCGTACACCCACACGCCATATTGCGCCACCAGTTCCGCCAGATGAACGTCAATGTGCAGGATGAAATCAATCAGAAAGCGTATTAAGTCCATATGTACTTATGCCTTTTTCAATTGCGACTAGTCCGCCAGGAACAGCGGGCCCATTGGCGCAGAGGGAAGGTCAAAACGCTGTGGGTAATCCACCGACACCAGATACAGTCCTTCCGCTTTCGCCGTTGCTGCTGCCAGCGTTCTGTCCTTTACCGCCAGCAACTCTGCTATCCAGCTCTCCGGCTGGTTGTTGGCACCTACTTCCATCAGGCTGCCGACAATATTCCTGACCATATGATGTACAAAGGCATTGGCTTTGATATCGACCACCACATAAGGGCCGTGACGACTGACATTAATGTGCATCAGATTGCGCCACGGTGTGCGCGACTGGCACTGCACCGCGCGAAACGAGGTAAAGTCATTTTCACCGATAAGACACTGTGCGGCGCGATGCATCCGCTCTGCGTCCAGCGGGTGGTAGTAATGTGTTACGCCCATGCCTAATACCGCAGGACGCAAGCGATGATTATAAATGACGTAACGGTAACGGCGAGCCGTTGCGCTGAAACGGGCATGAAAATCATCGGGGACATCTTTCATCCAACGTACCGCGATGTCACCAGGTAAATTCGCATTTACACCCAGCGTCCAGGCTGCCGCTTTGCGCAGCGCGGTGGTTTCAAAATGCACCACCTGACCGGTTGCGTGCACCCCTGCGTCCGTACGCCCGGCACAAAACACGGTGATCGGTTCATTCGCAACTTGCGAGAGCGCTTTTTCCAGCTTCTCCTGCACGCTACGCACTTCCTGCTGACGCTGCCAGCCGTAATATTTGCTGCCGTCGTACTCAATGCCAAGAGCGATTTTGTAGATCGGCGCTTTCAGCTCGTCCTGCATCAGTACAGATACTCCTGCACCAGTTTTTCAGCGATTTTCACCGCCATCAGCGCGCCGCCGAAGCGAACATTATCCGCCACGGACCAGAACTGGATCTGCTCCGGCATGCCGTAATCATTACGCACGCAGCCCACGGAGAGGTGTGCCTGGCCGGACGCATCGCCCACCTGCGTCGGGAAATCGTTCTCTTCCGACAATGCAATATCTTCAAAACGACCGAACGCATCGCGCGCTTCTTCTGCCGCCAACGGACGCATGGCTTCAAAGTTCACCATCTGCGCATGACCGTAGAACACCGGCGACTGCACGCAACTGGCAGAGATCATTAACCCATCGTCCTGCAAAATTTTACGTGTCTGATCGATAATCACGCGCTCTTCGCGCACGCTGCCTTCGCGGTCAGCCAACAACGGCAACATATTGAACGCCAACTGGCGACCAAAGTAGTCATCTTCATCAATCGGGATACCGTTCAACAACTTGGCGCTCTGCCCTGCCAGCGCATCAACGGCCTTTTTGCCATTACGTGAAACGGACAGCATACTGGTCACCGCAATACGTGACAGCCCACCTTCGTCAATCAGCGGTTTCAGCGCCGCCAGCAACTGACTGGTCAGGCTGTCCGGGACGGCAATAATGTTACGATTGCGGTAATCCGCCAGCACAAACGGGTTGATATCCGGCATCACCAGCGGCACATCCGGCTCCAGCGCGAATAAGCCGCTGGAGTCGATAACCAGACACCCCGCATTCGTCGCGTCCTCAATACAGGTTGCAGACGCCTGTGCGCCAGCCACGAAGAACGCCAGTTGCGCTTGCGTCCAGTCAAACTCAGCCGCGTCTTCCACACGCACGGTTTTACCTGCAAAACGCAGGGTTTCGCCGACGCTTTCGCGTGTTGCCAGCGCATACAGTTCGCCTACCGGGAACTGGCGCTCCGCCAGCGTTTCGAGCAAGGCTTCTCCGACAGCGCCCGTCGCGCCGAGAACGGCAATATTCCAGCCTTCAGACATGGTGAATTACTCCAGAAAAAAGCGTCCTTGCCGGAGTGTCGGCAAGGAGCATTAAGAAGACATTAACGAACCGGGGTATGAACGGCGTTGAAGCCCAGTTTGAGCAACAACGCAGCAGCGTCAGCGTCATCGCACTGAACATACAATGATGACCATTCGCGACGCTCAAGATAATGTTTACGCAGTTTATCGAACTCACCCGGTGTGCCCGCTACTTTTCGCAGCAATGCATCGTCGCGGCGCACATCATACACCAAATGAACCAGCCTTTTCAGCGTTGACTGATCAAGCCCACCATGCAGCGTAATGCGGCCAAATTCCGGGGCCGGCAGCAGCGTATCCAGCGCCACCTGTTGGCGTTTACCAATAAATTCACTATATGCCTCAAAGACCTGCGTTGTACCACGCGCTTTGCCTTCAAGCGTATAACCGGCGATATGCGCCGTACCGATGTCCACGCGATCCAGCAGCGCCACGTTCAGATCCGGCTCTGGCTCCCATACGTCAAGCACCACACTCAACGCCTGCCCGGCCTGTAGTCGCTGCAACAGCGCGGCATTATCCACCACCGGTCCGCGACAGGCATTAATCAGAATAGTGCCAGGCTTGAGGCGGGCAATCAGCGCCTCATCCGCCAGGTGCAGCGTTTTATACGGGCCATCTTTAAACAGTGGCGTATGGAAAGTCAGGACATCCGCCTCACGCACTAACTCGTCAAGGCTACGGAAATCGCCCGCATCACCGTGATCGGCGCGCGGCGGATCGCACAGCAATGTGCGGATCCCTAAGGCTTCCAGCCGCGCCTGCAAGCGCCCGCCAACGTTACCCACGCCGACAATACCCACCGTACGATCGGTAAGCGCAAAACCGTCACGTTCCGCCAGCATCAACAGTGAAGAGAACACATATTCCACCACTGCAATTGCATTACAGCCGGGCGCGGCGGAAAAAGCGATCCCCGCCTGTTCCAGCCAGGCATCATCCACATGATCGGTACCTGCGGTTGCCGTACCGACAAATTTGATCCCCGTTCCCTGCAATAACGCAGCATTGACTTTCGTTACCGATCGCACCATTAAGGCATCGGCATCCGCCAGTTCCGCCACCGGGATCGGGCGACCCGGAACAGCTTTAACCTCACCCAAACGACTGAAGAGATCGCGGGCGTAAGGCATATTTTCATCAACAAGGATTTTCACTAGAGTACCTGTTTGAGAACGGGAGTTGAGCGCGCAAGTGTGCCATAATCTGGCGGCCAGGCATACCCGCAATGCCGACAACGCCATGCGAGAGTAAGAGGATTTTCATGATGCAACCCATTCAGGGTGCCCCCGGGCGCCCTCCCGGGCAGGAGCCGCTACAAACCGGCAGTGTTCCCGGTGAACTACCTTTATCCAGTGTGCAACGCACGGTGCTGGAACGCCTGGTTATTCGCCTGATCGCGTTGACGCAGCAACAGAGCGCAGAAGTCTGGGCTGGCGTGAAACACGATTTAGGGCTGAAGAACGATGCGCCGCTGCTTTCCCGCCACTTTCCGGCTGCAGAGCAGAATCTGAATCAGCGGGTGGAAACCGCCACGCAAAACCATACCACCCGGCAGATAATCTCACAGTTGACCGAACTCCTGGGCCAGGGGAATAACCGCCAGGCAGTGAGTGATTTTATTCGCCAGCAGTTCGGGCAGACGGCGCTGAGCCAGTTGACGCCGCAACAACTGAAAACCGTACTGACGATGCTGCAAAACAACCAGATTGTTATTCCGCAACCGCAGCAGCGCCCGGCCACCGAGCGCCCGTTACTGCCTGCGGAGCACAATTCCCTTAACCAGGCGGTGACGAAACTGGCGGCAGCGACAGGCGAATCCGGCAAGCTTATCTGGCAGTCGATGCTGGAACTGTCCGGGGTGAAAACAGGTGAGCTGATCCCGGCAAAGCACTTCGCCCCGCTGATGACGTGGCTACAGGCGCGCCAGACACTGAGCACCCATCCCGCGCCGACGCTGCACACGGTGCAAACTGCGTTGAAACAGCCGCTGGATCCCATCGAGATGCGCACGATGACGGAATATGCGCAGCAAAACTGGCAAGCGACACCGCAAACGGTACTGACCACGGCACAGGTGCAGGATATTCTCAATCAGGTGTTTTTACGCCGCACCGAGCGTTCGCCGGAAGCGCTGGAGATCCGCAATATTCAGCCGATCTACAGCCCGTTTGTCGCACCAATTATTGAGACGGTTAAATCGATTTCCACCCGACCGGGTTTGTTCTTTATCGCGCTGCTGGTCGTTGCGTTCCTGTTCTGGCTGGTGAGCTAAAAAAGGCCCGACGGCGTTCACGCCTGTCGGGCCTGTAGTCTTATCCGGCTTAACTTAAATATTCTCGCCGTTTTGTTTGATCACATCCTGATACCACCAGAACGATTTTTTGCGGCTGCGCGCCAGCGTCCCGTTACCGTCATTGTCTTTATCGACGTAGATCATACCGTACCGTTTTTTCATCTCGCCGGTACCTGCCGAGACCAGATCGATACAGCCCCACGGCGTATACCCCATTAAATCGACGCCATCCTCAACCACCGCTTTTTTCATTTCACTGATATGGTTGCGCATATAGTCAATACGGTACTGGTCATTGACGATACCGTCACTTTCCGGTTGATCAATGGCACCGAACCCGTTTTCCACAATAAACAGCGGGAGCTGGTAAAGGTCGTAGAAATAATTGAGCGAATAACGTAAGCCAACCGGATCAATTTGCCAGCCCCAGTCCGACGCTTTGACATAGGGGTTTTTCACCAGGCTTTTGGTTTCGTCATAGTCCAGCTGTGGATTGTCTTCCATCGCTTTGGTGACGAAGGACATGTAATAACTAAAGCCGATATAGTCGACGCAACCGCGTGTCAGGATCTGCAGGTCATCGTCGGTAATATCGAGTTTAAATGCCCGGCGGGCGAAATAATTGAGCAGATGCTGCGGGTAATAGCCACGCACATGCACATCGGTAAACCAGTAACGGCGGTGCATGGCCACCACCGACATCATCATATCGTTGGGATCGCAGGTTAACGGGTAAATCGGACACATGGCGATCATGCAGCCAATTTTAAAATCCGGATTGATTTTATGCCCGGCTTCTACCGCCAGCGCACTGGCGACCAGCTCGTAATGCGCGGCCTGATACATGATGACTTCACGATCTTCACCGGGTTGGTATTTCACCCCGGAGTTGGTAAATGGCGCAAAATCTTCGTGGTAGTTGGCCTGATTATTGATTTCGTTGAACGTCATCCAGTATTTCACCTTGCCGCGATAGCGGGTGAAAACGGTGCTGGCGAAGCGCACAAAGAAATCGATCATCTTACGGTTACGCCAGCCACCATATTCGGTGACAAGGTGATAAGGCATTTCGAAGTGAGAAAGGGTGATGACCGGTTCGATGTTGTATTTCAGGCACTCATCAAAGAGATCATCGTAAAATTGCAGCCCCGCTTCATTTGGCTCCTGTTCGTCCCCTTTCGGGAAAATACGCGTCCAGGCAATCGAGGTGCGAAAGCATTTAAATCCCATCTCGGCGAACAGCTTAATATCGTCTTTATAGCGATGGTAAAAGTCGATGGCATCATGGTTGGGGTAGTTTTTACCAGGCAGCACGCCATCAGTAATTTCACGCGGTACGCCGTGCGCACCGGCGGTCATAACATCGGCAACGCTGACACCTTTGCCGCCCTCTTGCCAGCCGCCTTCAAGCTGATGTGCCGCTACCGCACCACCCCATAAAAAATCCGCTTTAAACCCGGGCATATCACTCTCCTTTCGCTAATGATGCTGAAAGAATAAACAAGCCAGCGGTGACATAACATCACCGCTGTCTCGTTTTGTGAAACCGGTTGCAAAGAGAGTCATCCGCGCTGTCGGTACGCGATTATTTATGTGAACGAAAAGCGATTAACGTCACCACAATACCCGTAACTGCAGAGATCGCGCCGGCCAGGAACACAGAGGAATACCCCAAAGACGTCGCAATCAGACCGGTTAACGGGCCGGTCAAGGCATACGAGATATCCTGAAAGGCAGCATACCCACCAAGCGCCGTCCCCCGTACCTGTGGCGGTACGCGTTTCACCACTTCGACGCCCAGCGCCGGGAAGATCAACGAACAACCGCAACCGGTTAATGCTGCGCCCAACAGCGCCATCCACGCGCCGTGCGCTTGCCACAGCAGCACCAGGCCAAGGGTTTCAATCACCAACGAGACAATGGCGACGCGCACCCCGCCGAAACGGTCCGGCATCCAGCCGAACAGGATGCGCATCAGCACAAATGCGCCGCCAAAAGCCGTCAGGGTAAAACCGGCCATTGGCCAGCCCTGGCTGGCGAAATAGAGCGAGACAAACGTACCAATCACCGCAAAACCCACGCCCTGCAAGGCGAGCCCGAGGCCCGGCTGCCAGATAAGCCCTACGACGCTCCATAACGACGGACGGCCCCCTGTATGCGCAGGCACGCTGCGCACGCTGCCGTTAAACGCCCACGCGACAAGCGGTAACAGCATGGTGGTTGCCGCCAGAACAGCAAAACCAAAATGGCTGTGGATCATCAGCCCCAGCGGCGCCCCGGCGGCCAGTGCGCCGTAAATCGCCATGCCATTCCACGACATCACTTTGCCGGAACGTGCAGGCCCCACCAGCCCCATGCCCCACGTCAACGTGCCGGTCAGCAACTGGCTTTCGCCGAACCCCAGGATCAGACGCCCGATAACCAGCAACGCGAATTTCACCATCGGCTCCACCGGCAATAGCGCGGCCAGCAACCAGGCCACTCCCGCCAGCCCACAGGCAAACATCCCCTGCAATGCTGAACGCTTAGCGCCAAACTGGTCCGCCAGGCGACCGGCATAACCGCGCGTTAGCACCGTGGCAAGAAACTGAATGCCCACGGCGATGCCAACCAGGGTGTTGCCATAACCCAGTTCATTGTGCACAAACAATGGGATCACCGGTAACGGCAGCCCGACGGTCATATACGTCAGAAAAACCGCAAAAGCGATGCGAAACAGCGAGACATTCGCTGAAGAGGAACGAACAGATTGTGTTTCTACAGACATGCATTACTCCATAACGCAGAGTAAGGCGGGATTGGGAAGTGCCCACGCCCCCTCTACCTGAGTGCCAGGATTAAGGTGCGTTGGATAACGTTAAACGCTTACGCATTATCGTATTGATAATGTTGCGGTGTGGAGTTTGCCTGCCACAGTGACAGGTTGTCAACGCATAAAAAAAGGGAGCCTCAGGCTCCCTTTATCTGTTTGCTTATGGTTACTTCAGTTTGCGCATAACGAGCGTGGCGTTTGTGCCGCCGAAACCGAAGCTGTTGGACATTACCGTCGTCAGTGCGGCATCAGTCGGTTTGGTCACAATGTTCAGGCCCGCCGCTTGCTCATCCAGCTCTTCTACGTTGATGCTCGGCGCGATAAAGCCGTGTTCCAGCATCAGCAGCGAGTAGATGGCTTCCTGTACACCGGCAGCGCCCAGAGAGTGACCGGTCATCGCTTTGGTCGCGGAGATTGCCGGGCTGTTATCACCGAACACTTCGCGGATAGCACCCAGTTCTTTCACGTCGCCAACCGGCGTCGAGGTACCGTGGGAGTTCAGGTAATCAATCGGCGTATCCACACCGTGCATTGCCATCTTCATGCAGCGTACTGCGCCTTCGCCTGACGGAGCCACCATGTCAGCACCATCGGACGTTGCGCCGTAACCGACGATCTCCGCATAGATATGCGCGCCGCGCGCCAGTGCGTGCTCCAGTTCTTCAACCACAACCATACCGCCGCCGCCTGCGATAACGAAACCATCGCGGTGTGCGTCATAAGTACGGGAAGCTTTGTCCGGCGTCTCGTTGTATTTGGTGGAGAGTGCGCCCATCGCGTCGAACTCACAGGCCATTTCCCAGCACAGCTCTTCACCACCGCCAGCAAAAACGATGTCCTGTTTGCCCAGTTGAATCTGCTCTACCGCATTACCAATGCAGTGCGCAGAAGTAGCACATGCAGAACTGATGGAGTAGTTCACACCGTGAATTTTAAACGGCGTTGCGAGACAAGCGGATACCGCAGACGCCATCGCTTTGGTCACCACATACGGACCGACCGCTTTCAGACCACGCGGGCTACGCATTGCGTCAGCGCCAAAGACCTGAGATTTAGAAGAACCGCCAGAACCGGCAATCAGGCCCACGCGCGGATTGTTCTGATAAACCTCTTCTTTCAGGCCAGCATCTTCAATCGCCTGCTGCATGGAGAGATAGGAATAGATAGAGGCATCGTTCATGAAACGAACCACTTTACGGTCAATCAAACCGGTCGTGTCCAGTTTAATGTTGCCCCATACGTGGCTGCGCATGCCGGAATCTTTGAATTCCTGAGAGAATGTGATCCCTGAGCGCCCTTCACGCAGAGATGCCAGGACTTCCTGCTGGTTGTTACCAATGCTGGAAACGATGCCCAGGCCAGTAATCACTGCACGTTTCATTCAATACCCCTAAGTCGCACTAATTAAGTTTCGTGTCGCAAGATAGCGTACACTTGTACGCCGAACAAGTCCGATCAGACAATTTGTGAGGAAATTTGCGCCTTTCCTTGACGACCGTTAAGATCGTGCCACTGCCTGATGGACGAGTAACTTACGTGAAACAAACCGCTATACAATCCGCCAACCTCGAATTCAACGCTGAGGGTACACCTGTTTCCCGAGATTTCGACGATGTCTACTTCTCTAATGATAACGGGCTGGAAGAGACGCGTTATGTCTTTCTCGGCGGTAATCAGCTTGAACAGCGTTTTCCGGCGCATTCCCGTCCGCTGTTTATCGTGGCGGAGAGCGGGTTTGGCACCGGGCTGAATTTCCTGACCTTGTGGCAGGCATTCGCGGCCTTTCGCGTAGCACATCCCGACGCTACCCTGGAAAGATTACATTTCATCAGTTTTGAAAAATTTCCGCTGACCGCAGACGATCTGTGTAAAGCCCATGCCCACTGGCCGGAGCTTGCCCCTTGGGCAGAGCAGTTGCAAGCGCAGTGGCCGTTGCCATTTGCGGGCTGCCACCGTGTATTACTTGATGAAGGGCGCGTTACGCTGGATCTCTGGTTCGGCGATATCAACACGCTGACGGAGAAGCTGGACGATTCGTTAAACCAGCGCGTGGATGCCTGGTTCCTCGACGGTTTCGCGCCGGCGAAAAATCCGGATATGTGGACTCCGGCGCTGTTTCAGGCCATGGCGCGCCTCGCCAGACCTGGCGGCACGCTGGCGACCTTTACCTCTGCGGGTTTTGTGCGCCGCGGATTGCAAGATGCCGGGTTTACCATGCACAAGTGCAAGGGATTTGGCCGTAAACGCGAAATGTTGACCGGAGTGATGGAACAAACGCTCGCCCCCACGCCCCGCGCGCCATGGTTTGCCCGAAGCGCTGCCCGTGCGCGCGAAGTGGCACTGATTGGCGGCGGTGTAGCCAGCGCCCTGCTCTCTCTGGCGTTGTTGCGCCGTGGCTGGCAGGTGACGCTCTACTGCGCCGACAGTGCTCCGGCAGAAGGGGCATCCGGCAACCGCCAGGGGGCGCTTTATCCGCTCCTCAGTGCGCATGACCCGGCGCTGGCACACTTCTTCCCTGCTGCTTTTACCTTTGCCCGCCGGCTTTACGACGCGTTACCACTGGCGTTTGATCACCAATGGTGCGGTGTGACGCAACTGGGTTGGGATGGAAAAAGTCAGCAGAAGATTGCGCAGATGCTGACGCTGGAATTACCGGGTGCGCTGGCCCACGGAGTGGATGCGCTAACCGTTCAGACCCTGACCGGCGTTAATACCGGCTGTGGCGGCATCACTTATCCGGCGGGCGGCTGGCTCTGTCCGGCACAGCTGACGGCGGCAGCCATCGCGCTGGCCTGTGAACAGGGTTTGCAGGTGCACTACGGACATGACGTACAGCAGCTCACGCCTGCGGATAATGGCTGGCAATTGCATTTTCACCACGGCGAAGCACAGCAACATGCGGTAGTGGTACTGGCTAACGGGCACCGCATCAACCAGTTTGCACAGACGGAACACCTGCCTGTCTACCCGGTTGCCGGGCAGGTCAGTCATATCCCGACCACACCCGCGCTGGCTGAATTGCGTCAGGTACTCTGTTACGACGGTTATCTGACACCGCAAAATCCACTTAATCATCATCACTGTATCGGCGCCAGTTACCATCGCGGGCAGGCGCAGGCAGCGTATAGCGAAGCGGATCAACAACAGAATCGCCAGCGCTTGCTGGACTGCTTGCCACAATCTGAGTGGGCTAAAGAGGTGGATATCTGCGCGGGTGAAGCCCGTTGCGGCGTGCGTTGCGCCACGCGTGATCATCTGCCCATGGTGGGCAATGTTGCGGATTATGAGGCAACGCTGGTGGCATACACGCAGCATGCCACTGAGGCAGGAAATACCGTCAGCGCGCCCGTTTATGAGGGGCTGTTCATGTTAGGCGCACTCGGTTCGCGCGGTTTATGCAGCGCCCCGCTGGCGGCGGAAATTCTGGCATCGCAGATGAGCGATGAGCCTATCCCGCTGGACGGCGAAACGCTGGCAGCGATGAATCCGAACCGGTTATGGGTGAGAAAATTATTAAAGGGCAAAACGGTAAAATAAGGATTAAAGGGGCAATCGCCCCAATTTATTGAGCTCACGCCGAATGGCATGATCGATATGATGTAGCTGTATCTTATCGCTCTGTTCATCCGCAGCAAGCACAGCGGCCAGTAACGCCACATTGCAGATGCTTGCCCCCGTCAGATTGCCCCGAATAGCCAGCTCGGCAAAATCCACATCTTCAGCAAGTGCCAGTGTGGCTGGCCATATAGCCTGCCACATTTGCGTGCGCAGCGTCACATCCGGGTAGGTAAAGTGCGTGATAAAGGTGAACCGCCGACTAAAAGCCGTGTCGAGGTGCCCACGATGGTTGGTCGCAAGGATCACTAACCCAGGATAGTTTTCCAGTCGTTGCAGAAGGTAAGAGACTTCAATATTGGCATACCGATCATGGGCGTCTTTACTTTCACTGCGTTTACCGAACAACGCATCCGCTTCATCAAAGAATAATATTCCACTGTCTGTTTCTGCGAGATCAAAAACCAGCGACAGGTTTTTTTCCGTTTCCCCCACGTATTTACTGACCACCGCGGAGAGATCCACCTTTATAAGATCTGTATCGAGATGCTGCGCCAATACTTCCGCTGCCAGCGTTTTCCCGGTTCCGGGCTCGCCATAAAACAAAGCGCTTAACCCCTTTTTTCCGCCGGTTTTATGGGCAAAATGTTTGATAGTCACCCGTTCCCTCAGCCTGATGGCCGCCAGAATTTCCTCCATTTGTTTTTTAACAGACGGCGAAAGCACAATATCGTCGAACGTCCGAACAGGCGTTATACGGTGGGCCAGATTGCCGAAATTCTTACGTGACCGGTACAGCAACGTTTTTTGCAGATCGCCTGCGCCTAATAACGCATCTTTACCCCTTACCTGCCGGTAATAATCCGCTTCGGCAAGCAACAAGGAGATATCGGCTGGGCTAAAGGCGTAACGCTCTGCCAGCGTCTGCAACCGTTGGTTTTCGCTAACACTTTGCCGGGGCCACGCCATCTGCAATAACTTGCTTTTCGCCATGGCATCCGGACACGGCAAAGAAAGATGAATGCTGGGTAGAACGCGGAATAAAGGGCTTTCAGCTGTCGAATCCGTTAGTACAAAGAAAGGCAAGCGGACCTGAGGCAATAGTCGTTCAAGCACACTGATAACACTTTTTTTTGCCCCCCCGGCATCAGCCCAGTGCACGCAAACCACCCCAGCATTATCCATCAGCGCGTCACGGATGATTTCCGCAACCGCCTGTTGTTGCTGTGGCTCGGCCACATTATCCAGATCGCGGATATCCAGACGCCATAACGCACGTTGGTGTTGCCACAGAATGTTGGCAAGCCCATTTTCACGCCCATCCAGCGCGCACCCGTCCAAAACAATGACCGGCGGTGTTTCTCCCACCGGTTCCAGGCATAAACAACTTATTTGTTCACTGAGAGTCACCGGGTACAACGTCATCGCATCGGTTACAACAGGCTGCGGATAAGGATAACGATACTTCGCCATCGATCCATTGCCGCAAAGAAAATGCCACACCGATTCGCTGCACATATAAAATGTGGTAGGTATTTTATTTTCATTAATTGTTGTTTTAAATAATAAAGAGAACTGGAATAGCGGTGATGATGGGTGTAATGCTGAAAGTAATAATTGATATTCCGTTTGCGCGGATGAAAACAGTTGCATGAGTAACTTATCGCTTACCCCTTCTTTTATTCCACTGTCCGGCAATGCACTATAATGCGCACTCAAACGCGGTAACAAACAGACGAGAAGAATGTCTCGCTCAAATAATGTTAAATCAAATTGTTCAATCAGTCTGTTAAGCCGCGTCGTTAAGGCCTCTCGCGAGTCCGGGAGAGGGTGAAATGCTAACCAGACAGGAACGTCGTATAGATCGTTGGAATACGCATTCTGCGCCCTGGCAGGCAAGAAAAATGGCGAAAAATATGCAGGAACCACTTCATTTCGCTGTAAATATGCCTGCTGAAAAAGCAGATCTATTCGTGACAGGCAGCGATAGAAGTCAGTCTCATCGTTATTATCATCGTGTTGAGAAAATACATCAATTCCGGAATACAGAGACATAATTTCCCCTATTGGCTATCGGTGCAGGAGGCGTTTACCCTCCTGCAAAGATGACATCCGGAATAATGGATACCCGTTTCATGCGAAAAAGTACGCAAGGATAAAAAAGACTCTAGGCCCGGCCAATGATGAGTTCAACGTTGGCAACAGGAATTTAGGATATTTCATGACCGCAAAGAGGCCGACATGAAATCAACGATACGGGAGTAAACGCTGTTGTTGTAAAAAGAGGATCCCTCTCCTGCAGGAGAGGGTAAACAGCTTAATGCGCTTTCGCTTGCTGATAGAGGTTTTCCCACATGCCAAGCACCAGCGCCTGATCGCGTGGAGAAAGTTCGCCCGCCTGAATAGCGGTTTCCACACTGTGGGTCACTTTGGCGTACACCGCTTCGTGCGAATGGTCTTCACCGCTTTCGAGATCGGCCACCGCCAGCGTCAAATGCCCGCGCAGATAACCGCCAGCAAACAGCTCATCATCACTGGCGCTTTCCACCATATTGTCAATTAACGCCAGAATGCGTGATTCTAACTCCGCGATCATCTCTCTTCCTCTTTTGAAAACATGGCCTTACAGGTCTTCAGGCCACGGGAACTGTTCTGCCGCAAAAGGCGGCGTCTGATAATAGTCCTGCAATGCTTTGATAAACCGCGCCGGACGGGCAGGAATACCCTGTTCCAGATAGGTCATCACCTGCGCGTGGACGCGGCGCTGAAAAACAATACGATCCGGTTCGAAATCCCCTTCGAGGTTGTCGCAGCTGACGTTAAACGGAAACCCCGCCGCCACGCAAAACAACCAGTCAAAAGCCTGGGGTTTGACTTCCACATCTTCGAATTGCCCCTGTGTCGCGGCATCGCGTCCATCCGGGCAGTACCAGTAACCGAAATCCACCAACTTGCGACGCTCCGCCCCGGCAATGCACCAGTGCGAAATCTCATGTAACGCGCTGGCGTAAAAACCGTGGGCAAAGACGATGCGGTTGTAGGGCGCATCGGCGTCTGCGGGAAGATAGATCGGTTCATCGTCGCCTTTAATCAGACGGGTATTAAAATCGTCTGCAAAGCAGCGATTAAAAATATCAATCAACTGTTGGTAGTGATGGGTCATACGTTCACCCCCATAAACCGGAGGATCTCCTGGCCGTGACTGTCATAGAGAAGTTTTGCGCTCATCACCGCCGAGACAATCACAATCATCGGGCGAATGAGCTTTTGCCCTTTACTGAGCACCAGGCGCGAGCCCATGCGCGCGCCGAGAAATTGCCCGGCCAGCATCACAAAACCGGTAGCCCATACCACTTTGCCGCCAATAATAAACAACAGCAGACCGCCGATATTGGAGGTCGCATTCAACACTTTGGCATGCGCGGTGGACTTTGCCAGGTTGTAACCTGCCAGCGTGACAAAAGCCAGCGCATAAAAAGAACCGGCTCCCGGGCCAAAAAAGCCGTCATAGAACCCAACACAACCGCCAGCCACCAGCGCAAAAGGCAGGCCGTACAGGCGACGCTGGCGGTCTTCTTCGCCCAGTTTAGGCATTAGCAGAAAGTAAAGACCGATACAGATAACCAACACGGGCAGGATCTGGCGCAGCACATCGGACTGCACGTGTTGGACTAACAATGCACCGGTCGTGGAACCGATGAAGGTCATCAGAATATTGAGTTTCTGATCGGCAATGTTCACCACTTTGCGACGAATAAAATAGAGCGTGGAGGAGATCGAACCGCCGCAGGCCTGCAACTTATTCGTCGCCAGCGCCTGTGCCGGAGACATCCCGGCTGCCAGTAGGGCGGGCACCGTTAACAGCCCGCCGCCACCGGCCAGCGCATCAATAAACCCGGCCAGTAATGCGACAAAAAAAAGCGCCACCATTAATAGCGGCGACACCAAAAACAGTTCTTGAAAGGTTTCCATTACAATGCGTGCTCATCCAGTAGAGCCTGGCAAGACGGCGGCAAAGGCGGCGGCGTCTTTTTCTCAGGCGTGGTGCTGCCGGGTTTCGCCGGTTCGAACCAACTTTGCAATTCTGCGCCACATCCATCGCCAGGCGGCGGCAGAGGTTGATCTTCACATTCCAGGCTGTCTGCCGGGCAACGCAGACGTACATGCATATGCGCACGATGCTGGAACCACGGGCGCACTTTACGTAACCAGTCACGGTCCGTACCCGCATCCAGACAGAGTTGCTGCTTGATAGCCGGGTTCACGAAGATACGCGTCACGTCGTTATCCTGCGCCGCCAGTTTGATCATACTGCTGATTTCTGGCTTCCAAAGTTCCGGCACCACCTGCTTACCATCGCGAGAGACCAGATCCAGTGCCTGCGGTTTCAGCAGTTGCGCTGCGCTCCAGCGTGCTTTCGGCAGTTGCAGGAAGATATCCACATCCAGGCCGGATTGATGGCTGGCGTGGCCGCCATTAAAGCGCCCACCAGCGGGCATCCCCATATCGCCGACCAACACAGTCCCCATTCCCAGATTGTGCACCTGATTGCTCAGGCGCTGAATAAACAACACCAGATCCGGGTGGCCGAAATAGCGGCGCTGATCGGTACGCATCACCTGATAATTATCCGCCTGTAGCGGTAACTCCTGCGCACCAACAATGCAGCCATTGGCGAATGCGCCAATAGATTGGGGGCTACCGGCAACGGGGTGAGTCAGCTTTTGCCAGGGGGTTGCCGCCGTCGCGGCGGCGCTTATCAGCAGCGCAAACAGCGCAATTGCCGTGTTGTTCATTGTTTACCAGCGTGGAATATCGGTCGTAACATCGGCGTTCTGCGCGCGCTGGCGCAGGAAGTGATCCATCAGCACAATGGCCAGCATCGCTTCCGCGATAGGCACTGCGCGAATGCCGACGCAGGGATCGTGGCGACCTTTGGTGATCATTTCCACTTCGTCGCCAAAACGGTTGATGGTACGCCCCGGTACAGTAATGCTTGATGTTGGTTTCAGCGCGATAGTGGCAATAATTTGCTGGCCGCTACTGATACCCCCCAGGATGCCACCCGCATGGTTGCTCTGGAAACCCTGTTTGGTGATTTCGTCACGGTTTTCGCTGCCGCGCAGCTTCACCACGTCAAAGCCGTCGCCGATTTCAACGCCCTTGACCGCGTTAATGCTCATCAGCGCGTGGGCGATATCCGCATCCAGGCGGTCGAACACCGGCTCGCCCAGGCCTGCCGGAACGCCGTCTGCTACCACTGTCACTTTCGCGCCAATAGAGTCGCCTTCTTTCTTCAGACCACGCATCAGTTCATCCAGTGCGTCGATCTTGCCCGGCTCCGGGCAGAAAAATGGGTTCTGCTCAACCTGATCCCAGTCTTCGATCGCCAGCGGAATATCCCCCATCTGGGTCAGACATCCGCGGATAACAATGCCAAACTTCTGCGCCAGATATTTTTTAGCAATAGCACCTGCGGCAACGCGCATGGCGGTTTCACGGGCAGAGGAACGACCACCACCGCGGTAATCACGCACGCCATATTTTAGTTCGTAGGTGTAATCAGCATGCCCCGGACGGAACAGATCTTTAATCGCGCCGTAATCCTGCGAACGCTGGTCAGTATTTTCAATCAACAAACCAATGCTGGTGCCGGTGGTCACGCCTTCAAACACGCCAGAGAGAATTTTCACCTGGTCCGGCTCACGGCGTTGCGTGGTGTAACGCGATGTCCCCGGACGGCGTCTGTCCAGATCATGCTGCAAATCCGCTTCGGTCAGCGGAATACCCGGCGGTACCCCATCAACGATACAGCCCAGTGCCAGGCCATGCGATTCGCCGAAAGTGGTTACGCGAAAGAGTTGTCCAATTGTGTTTCCTGCCATCACGGCTCCGTTGTCGTTGTTTGTGTTGTTGAGCGTCGTTTAATCTTTATAAATGCTGAAATGTTCCTGCGCGGCGATAAGTTGCGCTTTCGTCAGCATAAAGACGCCGTCCCCGCCGTTATCAAACTCCAGCCAGGTAAACGGCACATCCGGATATTGTTCAATCAGATGTACCATGCTGTTACCCACTTCACAAATCAGGATGCCATTATCAGCGAGATAATCCGGCGCGCCAGCCAGGATGCGGCGTGTCAGTTTCAGCCCATCGCTACCGGAGGCCAGCCCCAATTCTGGTTCGTGGCGATATTCTGACGGCAGGTCAGACATATCTTCTTCATCCACATAAGGCGGGTTCGTCACAATCAGATCGTACTGAACTTTCGGCAGCTCGCGGAACACATCAGAGCGGATCGGCGTAACGTGATGAATCAGGCCATGCTCTTCAATATTGTGCTCGGTCACCGCCAGCGCATCCGTGGAGATGTCCACGGCGTCCACTTCCGCTTCCGGGAAGGCGTAAGCACAGGCGATAGCAATACAGCCGCTGCCGGTGCACATATCCAGAATATGCTGGGGTTGCGCATGTACCAACCCGGAAAAATGGTTGTTGATCAGCTCGCCGATGGGCGAACGCGGCACCAGCACACGCTCATCAACATAGAATTCGTGGCCGCAGAACCAGGCCTTATTGGTCAGATAGGCAACCGGAATACGCTCATTAACGCGGCGGATAACGCGCTCAACAATGCGATGACGCTCACTGGAGGTCAGGCGCGCATTGCGCATATCTTCCGGAATATCCAGCGGTAAATAGAGCGTCGGCAGCACCAGTTGCACCGCTTCATCCCACGGGTTATCCGTGCCGTGACCGTACCAGATATTGGCGGCGCTAAACCGGCTGACCGACCAGCGCAGCATGTCCTGAATGGTGTGCAGCTCATTCACTGCTTCTTCAACGAAAATTTTATCCATAGTATCCCCCAGGCCCATGCTCGCATTAAATTCGGCGGCTAGTTTGCCATGAAGACGGCGATAAATCAGCATCGTCTCGTGCAGTGGGGGGAAAAATGCATTTTGCTACACCGCAGCCGCGGTGAGTCGGGTACACTGAAGGAAAGAAGAGATGAGATGTACAGATGAAAAAGAAACCATCGCTTAGCGAGGAGGAGCAAGCGCTGTTCCGACAACTGATGACCGGGACACGTCAGCTCAAGCAGGACACAGTGATACACCGCCCGATACGCAAAAAAGTAAGCGAAGTGCCGGTGAAAAGGCTGCTTCAGGAGCAGGCCGATAACAGCCATTACTTTTCCGATGAGTTTCAGCCGCTGCTGAACACCGAAGGCCCGGTGAAATATGTCCGCGAAGATGTCAGCCATTTTGAGCTGAAGAAGATCCGCCGGGGCGATTATTCACCGGAGCTGTTTCTCGATCTGCACGGTTTAACCCAGCAGCAGGCGAAACAGGAATTGGGCGCGCTGATTGCCGCCTGCCGCCGCGAACATGTCTTTTGCGCGTGTGTGATGCACGGTCACGGCAAACATATTCTCAAGCAACAAACGCCGCTGTGGCTGGCGCAGCATCCTCACGTGATGGCATTCCATCAGGCACCGAAAGAGTACGGTGGCGATGCCGCCATCCTGGTGCTGATTGAAGTGGAAGAGTGGCAGCCGCCTGAACTTCCCTGAAGCCAGAAACGACAAGAGCCGCATTGTGCGGCTCTTGAATACCATGGTCCGGCGAATCAGATGGCTTTACGCATCTTCAGGTTGCAGGGACTCATTTGCCAGTCAAAGGTGCCTTTACCGTTCTCGTCAAGCGTAACGCAGGCGATCGCGGAAGTCGTAAACATTGGCGGTGCTTCACCCGGGCAGAGCTCGGACACCAGGTAACCCACCAGTGGCAGGTGAGAGATCACCAGCACAGAGGAGAGACCTTCGTTCGCCAGCGCCTGAAGATAAGCGCTAACAAGGCCAATGTCGCCACAAGGCGTCAGTTCCGGCAGGACATCCACGTTGTCAGGCAGGTTTACACACTCCCCCACCATTTTCAGCGTCTGTTCAGCACGTAAAAAAGGGCTGACCAGAACACGTTCAACATCCACTTTTTGACCTTTCAACCAGGTTGCCATCAGACGGGATTCGTCGCAGCCACAAGGGGTTAAGGGACGAACCGAGTCACTGGCTGCATCGAGGGCAGCGTCGCCGTGACGCATGATAAAAACTTGCATATTGCACCGCTTTTGTTAACCAGAATCATTAATAGTTCCACTGCGAAACCCTTTCGCAACGACGGGAAATATCAATGGCCGGGCATTGTGCCTGATTCATTCTCTGAATGAAACGCTGTTTTTTACCTCAATGGCGTAAGTGTAGTCAATGATTGTTTACAAAATAACCGCGAACGCCATGAGCAATAACAGATTTAAATATTTAGACCTTAACTTACAGAATCAGTTTCTTTTGCCGGACAAAAAGTCTCGCCCTGCTCCGTCATCCGTAACAGTGCTTCACAGGGGCGGAAACGTGGCCCGTATTGTATCTCCAGCCGCTGTAGCGCCACCACCACATCCCGCGCGCCGAGCCGGTCCATATAATGGAATGGCCCCCCCAGAAACGGAGGGAAACCGATGCCAAACACGGCGCCGATATCGCCATCGCGCGAACTGCGGATCACCTGCTCATCAAAGCAGCGCGCTGCTTCATTAAGCATCAACATGACGCAGCGTTCCGCTATCTGTTCTGCGGGCAATTTGCCATTGCCAGAGGTGCCGATTAAGCGGTAGATCGCCGGATCAGGTTGTTTTTTGCTTTTACGCCCTTTCACAGGGTAAAGATAGAAACCGCGGGCATTTTTTCTGCCTTTGCGATCGTCGTTCAAAATTGCACTAACAACACTTGCAGGGGCGCTAAATCGCTCTCCATAAGCGGCTTCCAACACCGGGATAATTTTCGTTCCAGTATCAATACCAACCTCGTCCAACAGTTGAATTGGCCCGACCGGGAAACCAAATTTCACTAATGCCTGATCAATCGCCTCAATACGCTCCCCTTCACTGAGCAGACGCATGGCTTCACTGATATAAGGGGCAAGAATGCGGTTAACGTAAAACCCAGCTTTATCGGCCACCACAATCGGTGTTTTCCCTTGTTTCTTTGCCAGCTTAACGGTTGTGGCAATGGTCTGTTCGTCAGTACCGGCATGGGGGATCACTTCCACCAACGGCATTTTTTCTACCGGGCTGAAAAAGTGTAATCCAATAACCTTCTGCGGGCGCTGCGCATACGCTGCAATATCACCAATTGGTATAGAAGAAGTGTTGGATGCAAAAATGGTGTGTAGTGCGCAATTCTCCTCAACTTCCCGAACCATTTGTTGTTTCAGCGCCAGGTCTTCAAATACGGCTTCAATCACCAGATCGCGATGGGCAAAACCACGGTAATCCAGCGAACCAGAAATCTTCGCCATCTGGCTGTCACGTTCCGCGGGTTTGAGATAGCGACGCCGGACTTTTTTATCCAGCTCTTGCCAGCTGTATTTCAGCGCATGATTAATGCCTTTCGCATTGATATCCTTAATGCGTACCGGCAATCCCCCTTTGCTGGCCGTCACAAAAGCGATACCTCCGCCCATCAACCCGCCGCCTAACACGCCGATGGTGCTTAACGGCCCCGGTTCAACCGCACTGCCGGGATCTTTTTTCACGTCGGTACTGGCAAAGAACAGATGACGCAGCGCCTGCGATTGCGGCGTCATCGCCAGTTGGCCAAAAGCGCGCGCTTCGGCGTCATAACCGCTACTGCGCCCGTGCGTCAGCCCGGTTTCAATCACCGATAAAATACGCGGTGCGGCAGGATAGTTCCCCTGCGTTTTTTGAGCCGTTTTCTTCGCCACCATGCGAAATAACAGCGTACGACCGAGCGGCCCGGCGAGAATGCGTTCGCGAACCGGTAAGCGGCGACTGACAGGATGCCCCTTCGTTGCCAGTTCCGCTGCAGCATCCAGCAAAATCGAGCGGGGAACAACATCATCCACCAGCCCGGCCTTTAACGCCTGGCGCGGACGAAGCTGCTTACCGGTCAGGATCATCTCCAGCGCAGTACTCACGCCCACCAACCGCGGTAAACGTTGTGTGCCACCGGAGCCAGGCAACAGGCCGAGCTGAACTTCCGGTAGACCCAGCACCGTTTTTCCGTCATCGGTACAGATACGGCGATGGCACGCCAGCGCCAGTTCAAGGCCTCCCCCCAGACAAGCACCATGAATAGCGGCAATCACCGGAATGGGCAGCGCGTGGATTTCCGCCATCATCTGCTGCCCCTGATGGGCAAGATCTTCCGCTTCTTTAGCCGTCTTACAGCGGGCAATCATGTTGATGTCCGCCCCGGCGATAAAGTTATCTGGTTTGGCGGAGATGAAAACGACGCCCCGCAGCGATTTGTTATCACGAATCTGCTTTAAAATGGCGCGGACTTCAGCGCCAAACTCCGCTTTCAGCGTGTTCATCTTTTCGTCCGGTACATCAATGGTGACAACCGCCACATTGTCGGGGCGCACGCTAAGCGTAAATGCGGATGTGAATGTCATTATTCAGCCTCCAGAACCATGGCCGCACCCAACCCACCTGCTGCACAGGCGGTCACCAGACCAAAACCGCCGCCGCGTCGGCGCAGTTCATGCAGTGTTTGGGTGATCATCCTCGCCCCGGTGGCGGCGAACGGATGCCCGTACGCAATAGAGCCGCCCAGCACGTTAAATTTGCTGTCGTCCACTTCACCTGTCGCCTGCGAGCGCCCAAGCACCTCGCGGGCAAACCGATCACTGGCCATCAGCTTCAGGTTGCTCAGGGTTTGTGCGGCAAAAGCTTCATGCATATCAAGCAAGGTTAAATCCGCCATCGTCAGCCCGGCTCTCTCCAACGCCAGCGGCGTCGCCCATGCCGGCCCCAGCAACATGTCCTGCTGTACGGCAATAGCGGTGAATGCATAGCTGCGCAGATAACCCAGCGGGGTTAAGCCCAGCTCTTTTGCGCGGGATTCGGTCATCAAGATCACCGCGGCTGCACCGTCGGTTAACGGCGTACTGTTTGCCGCCGTCACCGTGCCATGCCGACGATCAAACGCCGGACGCAGCTTTGCGTAATCCGCAAGGCTGGACTGGGCTCGCACGTTATTATCCTGCACCACGGGTTCGCGAAACGGCGGCGCGTAAGCGGTCATCACTTCATCGGCCAGTTTGCCTTCTGACCACGCCTGCGCGGCAAGCTGGTGCGAGCGATGCGCCAACGCATCCTGTTGCTCACGGGTAATCGCGTAGGTTTTCGCCATCTGCTCGGCAGTATCCCCCATGCGCAGGCCGGTGGAATACTCCGCCACAGCCGGTGGTACCGGCAGCAAATCGCGCAGGCGAAGACGGGAAAAAAGTTTCAGTTTTTGCCCAAGCGTACGGGCTTTGTTGGCATCCACCAGCGTGCGTGCCAGCGTTTTGCTGACACCAATAGGCAAGACGGAAGAGGAATCCGCACCACCGGCGATCCCGGCGCGGATAGTGCCCGCCAGCAAACTTTCCGTGACATTCGCCACGGCCTGAAAACTGGTGGCACACGCGCGACTGACGCTGTAGGCATCCGTATGGACGCTCATGCCAGTACCGAGCACGATCTCGCGGGCGATATTGGGCGCTTCCGGCATCTGAACGACCTGGCCAAAGACCAGTTGCTCAATCACCTCAGGCGGAATTTCGCTGCGCGCCAGCATCTCACCCACCACCATTTTTCCCAAATCGATAGCCGGTACACCGTGAAACACGGTCGCCTGGCGGGCAAAAGGTGTTCGTAACCCACTGACAATGGCAATGCGGTCACCCTGACGGGTAACAAGCGGTAATGCCTGACTCATAACACTCCCCTGTTAACAGCGTAATGCGCAAAGTGGTCTGACCTGATAACAGTCTTAACCAATTTTTTACATTTAGCCAATGGGGGGAGAAAAAAAGTGAGAGCTAAGGCACAGAGAAGCTTAACAAAACGCTCCCGAAGAACGGGAGCGTGGAGGGAGAAATTAACGCAGCCCGAGCTGGAAAATCAGGGTTTCCGCTTCACATGCGAAAACAAAGTCGATATCCAGTTGGACACCACCCGCCACTTCCGTAAAGGAAGAGGTGATCTGGCAAGGGTCGGACTCTACGCTGCGAGCTCTGGCGCTCAGCGCGGCCAGCGTTTCTTCAGCGTCGGTACGATTGCTGAACACGCGGCTGTAAGAGGCGGTGCAATCGGAGTTGTCCATAATGGTGCCAACATCCATACAGCAGCAAACCGGGGTTTCATCAGCACTGCATTTACTCATTGTTGATTTCCTCTGAATTCGCACCCAAGGTGCCAGGTAAACGATGTGATTATTTTACGCTCCGGCGAATAGGCTCTCCAGTTGTTCATTCCATGTAGGGCCTTAAGTGACCGAAATCACACTTAAAAATGATCTAAAACAAAAATCATCCAATCGCCTGATTAAGACTTACCCCGTTTTTGCCACGCAGATCCCGTTTCGAAGATCACAATTGAAAAAACTTATATACAAACTTGCAACATTCCCTCTGGTCAGACCTATACTTCCGCCACTGGTCTGATTTGTCTGAAGTACCTCAGACCCTACACTTCGCGCTCCGTTACGACATGTAACATAGTTTGAATAAAAATAACTCGATTTCGAATGAGGTTATGGTCATGAGCCAGAAAACCCGTTTTACCAAGTCTGCTCTGGCAGTCGCAGTGGCAATCGTCTCTACCCAGGCCTGGTCCGCAGGCTTTCAACTCAATGAGTTTTCTTCCTCTGGCCTTGGTCGGGCCTATTCAGGTGAAGGCGCTATCGCAGATGACGCGGGCAACGCCAGCCGCAACCCTGCATTGATTATGATGTACGACCGCCCGATGTTCTCTGGCGGTGCTGTGTTTATCGACCCGGATGTCAACGTTACCGGCCGCTCTGCTATCGGGAATGATGCAAGCCAAAGCAACATTGCGCCAACCGCCTGGGTACCGAACCTGCACTTTGTTGCGCCGATTAATGAGCAGTTTGGTTGGGGCGCGTCTGTCACCTCCAATTATGGTCTGGCTACTGAATTTAACGATGGTTACACAGCCGGTTCGATGGGCGGGAAAACCGACCTTGAAACCCTGAACCTGAACCTCAGCGGTGCCTATCGCCTGAACAACCACTGGAGCTTTGGCCTCGGTTTTGATGCCGTCTATGCAAAAGCAAAAGTTGAACGCTACGCGGGCGATCTGCCACAGATGGTAGATGCGCAAACACGCGGCGTTTTTAATTTATCCCGTGCTATTCCGGCAAACACACAAATTGCGCGGCTGAAGGGTGATGAGTGGGGGTTTGGCTGGAACGCCGGTATCCTGTACGAGCTGGATAAAAATAACCGTTACGGTTTGACCTATCGTTCAGAAGTTAAAATCGACTTTGATGGCGATTATCGCAGCAATCTGCCGCTCACCGTGAATGCGCTGGCCCCTGCATTGGGTCTTAACAACCTGCCTTATGCCACAGCGGGTTCCACTATCAATGGTGCGCTGACGCTGAACCTGCCGGAGATGTGGGAACTGTCAGGTTACAACCGTATCGATCCGCAGTGGGCCATCCACTACAGCCTGACCTACACCAGCTGGAGCCAGTTCCAGGAGCTGAAAGCCACCGGCAGCAACGGTCAAACCCTGTTCTATAAAGATGAAAGCTTTAAAGACGTGTACCGCATCGCTCTGGGCACCACCTATTATATGGATGATAACTGGACCTTCCGCGCCGGTATCGCCTATGACGATAGCCCGGTTCCGGCCGATAAGCGCTCTATCTCCATTCCGGACCAGGATCGTCTGTGGCTGAGCACCGGTGCGACCTATGCATTTAACAAAGATGCCTCTGTCGACGTCGGTGTTTCGTATATGCATGGTCAGAAAGTGAAGTTCACCGAAACCCCGTATACCTTCCAGTCTAGTGGCCGGGCATGGCTGTACGGCATGAACTTTAACTACGCCTTCTGATAAGACAGCGGTAATAAAAAAGGTGAGCATTCGGCTCACCTTTTTTGTTGGCTGCGGTTTATTCCGCATCAATATCTTTCAAATCGCCCTCTATCGCCTTCGCGTTAGGGTTCTCTTGCGGCTTCAGCTTGCCACCATTGGCAATAAAATCATGACGCTGGAAGTAGGCTTCGCGCACCATAATATACGGATCGGAAGACTGGCGGAGTAAGCCATCGGAATCCAGCAGTTGCGCGCGGGTTTCAATGCCTTCCACCGTCCATTTACCGACGGACAATGGCCACGTCAGCCAGGAAAGCACCGGATAGAGCGTATCCGCTGCATCACCACCATCTTCACGCAACGTGAAACTGCCATAGAATGGCAACTGCATATAGGGACCGTAACCGATGCCATAATGGCCGAGCGTACTGCCGAAGCGGTGCGGTTCAACGCGCTGCAATTTCGGGTTAGACATGCCGGCAACGTCCATAAAGCCGCCCATCCCCAGCAAGGTGTTCAGGAAGAAACGGGTAAAGTGAACCATCCCCTGGTAGGGATCTCCCTGTAAGAAGAAGTTCGCCATGATCGCCGGCTCTTCAAGGTTGCTGGTAAAGTTGCTCAGACCGTTGCGCGCCGGTTGCGGCACATAATTACGCCACGCAACCGCGACGGGTCTGACAACGTAAGGATCCAGCACATTGAAGTTGAAGTTGTACATGGTGCGGTTGAACCCTTCAAACGGGTCTGAACGCCCCTGCGACTCTCGGGTACCGGAGCTGGCGCAGCCGACCAGCACCGTGGTAGCCAGCGCAAGCGCCGACAGGCGGAATTTCATAGGTGTCTCCCTGGAGAATATGGCCATCGGTGAATGCCATCCATAAAGGCGCAAACGCAAAATGCCCGGATTTGCGCCCGCAACATGTCACGCATTGTATCAGCGCGTCTTATGATGTCTACGCAGCGAACAGTCTTCATTTCAGCATAGCCCGCATTCAGCGGTGCGCTGCGTTGACAATTTTATACATACTTTCCCGACGACGTATCACCATTGTTGCTTTCCCCTGCACTTTAGGACGATACCGCCACGAATCGCCACAGAAACTCGCTACGCTTAATTGCATCTGCAGAGAACAAGTGAGGTTGTAGTGGACGCAATAAAAGAAGAGAAAATCGACACGCAGAGTAAAGAGATCGCCGTCGAGAGCGACGAAAAAAAGCGTGGCGAAAAAATCGAACTGGATGAAGACAGGCTCCCCTCTCGCGCCATGGCAATTCACGAACATATTCGTCAGGATGGCGAGAAAGAGCTGGAACGTGATGCAATGGCGCTATTCTGGTCGGCTATCGCCGCCGGGCTATCAATGGGGGCATCTCTGCTGGCAAAAGGGATATTTCACGTTCAGCTTGATGGCGTACCCGGCGGTTTCTTGCTGGAAAACCTCGGTTATACCTTTGGTTTTATCATCGTCATCATGGCGCGCCAGCAGTTGTTTACCGAGAACACAGTGACAGCCGTATTGCCGGTCATGCAAAACCCCGGTTGGGTGAATTTTGGTCTGATGACGCGCTTGTGGGGCGTGGTGCTGTTGGGGAATCTTATCGGCACGGCGATTGCGGCCTGGGCATTTGAGCATATGCCGATTTTTGATGAACAGACGCGCGATGCTTTTGTCAAAATCGGCATGGATGTGATGAAAAACACGCCGGGCGAAATGTTCTCCAACGCGATTATTTCCGGCTGGATCATCGCCACCATGGTGTGGATGTTTCCTTCAGCTGGCGCGGCGAAGATTGTGGTAATCATTCTGATGACCTGGCTTATTGCACTGGCGGATACCACGCATATTGTGGTGGGGGCGGTGGAAATTTTTTATCTGGTTTTTAACGGCACACTGCACTGGAGCGAGTTTATCTGGCCTTTCGCGCTACCGACGCTCGCCGGAAATATTTGCGGCGGGACCTTTATTTTCGCCCTGCTCAGCCATGCGCAAATCCGCAACGATATGATCAACGCTCGTAAGGCTGAGGCGAAAGCCAGGGCCGAAGAGGAAAAGCGCCAGAACAAGGGTGCGGAAAAATAAGCATAAACGGTGACAGTTTAATCACTTGGCGGCCTGCGCGCTTAACGTGGCGCGCAAATGACGTTATACTCCAGCCGCCCTGTCCCCTTAGTTAAATGGATATAACGAGCCCCTCCTAAGGGCTAATTGCAGGTTCGATTCCTGCAGGGGACACCAGAGCATCCTTTTATTGCTTAAATCTTCACGTTATTTGCTCTCCCGGCTGATTATCACAAGCGCGTCAGGCATCCGGTGTGATTGCCTGTGTCGTGTTCATTGCCAGTGTCGTGTTCGTCCCGGCGGAATCGGTCAGTTCAAGACCGAATTTTTTAATCTCTTCATCGGTGAAGATACCGGCAACGCTAAAGTCGAGCGCTTGCGCAAGCTGTGTGGCTGTCAAATTGTCCACCAGTTCTTTCATAAAGGCATCCTCTTCATCAACTGAACGGCGTGTTCTGCTACCGGTTGCCAATGTAATCGCCCAGTGTCCGGTTTTCTCATCGCCAACCCACTTGAATTTGAAACTACTGAGCAGTTCATTAATCAGTACGACCAATGAGTCTGCATTGTTCATTTTGGTATAAGCCCGCTCCATAGCCAGAAATAGCGCTCGGGCCTGCGCTATTGCGCGGTCCAGAGTATTTAATGGCGGAAGTTCATTGACCAGATACTCGGCAGATGTTTGTGCTGTACGGCCTAATGTTGCATGCGGACTGAATGATTCCCATCTTGATTCACCGAATCTAAAATGATGCTGTTTTAAATTGGGGAATTTTTTTCCTAAGTCGGCAATATAGGCATAGTCCTCAGACCCAATGGCACGATGGGTCATCTCATGAAGAAGCGTGTTTTTAATCCCTTTCTCTTCTAATACCGTGGGGAAAACTAACATAATGCGTGCAGAAGGATCCCGCTCATAAACAAAAGCCACCGTTTGCGATATATCACCCTCACTTGCTGTAACGGGTACAACACGGCTGAGCTTGGTCTCTTTCACATGATAATGTGCTTGTTGGTAAAGCCGACTCGATAATTCATCAAGCCGTTGATAAGCTTCCCCAAGGATCGTAGCATCGGGCGTATTTAAATACCTGGCCAGCACCACGAGGATCCCATCACGCAATTCTGGCGATGCTTTTGCTTGTCCAAGCAGTGCGGAAAGTTGATCCGCCCGGGTATATGTCTTATTAAACGCCGTTTCAACTTTATCAATATTTTTCGAGGGTATAAATCTCCCCCACCATTTTTTACCCACATTTGCTTTATAGGTTATAAAATCAGGCGCAGCTATTTGGAAGCCACTATTTTGTAATTCGTAGTTATAAAAATTTGTCAGGTTCTTGATTTTAGTGGGATCTCTGAGATTGAGCGCCAGATCTTGCATGATCGGCCTGAATTTGGTTATATCCGGACCGATCTCTTTCAATAAAGCGGCATATTTCATAATGAGATCGCCTTGCGATAAATTAACCGGCACATCTGCAAAAAACGGCAGGCTCTTCAGAGAAGACTGTAACTCCGGATTTTCTTTTAACGCTTGTCGGATAGAAGCAGAAAGCGATGTTTCTGCTTCCGCACCTTTTTCCACGCCAAGCGTTTTCTCAAAAAATTCCTGCATATCATCGAAATCCAACCCCGTGCTTTTCACGCTATTTTTGTATTCTTGCGAGGTATAAATCAGTACCCCATCCACGGGATAATCTTTTAGTGGGAGACTACCCGCCGCTTCCGTCATAGGCTCAAACTCTTCAAATAACTCTGAAAAATCAGCATCATTTTTGACATCATAATAGCCAGTCACATCATCAGTCTGCTTACTTTTCTTAATCACTGTTTGGAGCCATTCATTCTCATCAAAATAAATATATGAGAATTCATTATTATCGGAAAACATCTGTACCACCACCCGATCATTACCTCTTCTCCCTTGCACAAAATATTGGTTTATCACTTCATCCGTAGTGCTTCCTTTTTTCCATCGGGTGAGGATACGGATATCAGATTTAAATCCCAATTCGCGCATTTTACTGATCACTTTTTTGGCAGTTTTTGATTGCTTCAGCAAGCCCTCCCCCGCAATGTTGTTTGCCGCAGCGCCAGCCCCGGTATCCGTCTGCTGTTTCGATGATCCGGCAGCAGCGTCTGTTTTGTCAGACGGTTTCGTTTTCACGGAGGGGCGTGCCGTGTCCGACGCTTTTAACGTCTCGACGACCTTATCGAGATCGCTGCGCGCTTCTTTGCTGATCGTCGTCACCGTATCCGGTACTTTGCGCAGACGCCGGATACCGGTTTTGGTCATTACTTGTACCAGCTTTTCCTTCACTACCCGGTACAAGTCGGGCAGCGTTTCCTTCACCGCCGTATTCCCCAGACGCGCCAGCCGCCGGGTGCCTTTCACCACGCCGCCTATTGCAGGCCCAGCCAGATTACCCCCCAGCTCAAACGCCGCCGCCATCACCATCGAACGGATATACAGCTCACGCTCTTCCTCATCATCTGCCAGCGACGCAAGCACAGCCGTTGGCACAACCTCTCCCAGCAGGGTGACCGCCAGAGATGCCGCAACCCATGGCAGAGCAGGGCCGCCCAGCATTACGCCACCGACCATAAGTAGCACCCCGGAGAGAATGGCCAGCGTATTTATCAATTCGAATGCAACGGCCCGTTTATGCTCCGCAGACGAGTAAATAAGATCGTCGTAAAGGTCGACAAGATCCTTGCGATGCATATCGATAAGCTTGTCGAAGAGC
The DNA here is from genome assembly GCF_900094925.1 of Kosakonia oryzendophytica. Lineage (GTDB taxonomy): Bacteria > Pseudomonadota > Gammaproteobacteria > Enterobacterales > Enterobacteriaceae > Kosakonia > Kosakonia oryzendophytica. The sequence goes on from NZ_FMAY01000001.1 coordinate 445,041, forward strand.
ACATCCGGCGTTTTTGCATAGGTGATAAAAGGTGGGTAGTAATCAGATGAAGATACTTCGGAGGTCATGTCCATAGAGTATGCTGGTGCATCATAGTGCTCTGCGCGATAGTCATAACTGTCGTCCACTTTCGCCAGCGCCTTCCCCGTCCGGATCGTCCGGTGTTTCTCCATAAAGGCCTTTATCGCGGGGTATTTTTCAATCACCACGCCAGGGGAAACCTTTCTCCCTCTCCCTTCCTTATGTACTTTGCCGGCAAATCCAGGCCACGGCACTTCACAATAATCATTGTTCCACAGTGACAGTAGCACGCCGATTTTCTTTTGCTTGGGAACGAGAGAAGGTGAAACCGGAATAAAAATCACATCAGCAAGGGTGACACCATGCCACTCCACGCTTTCCGCTTTGGTCTCGCCTTTGAGAAAACTTTCAACCGCATCGATATAGCGCTGATGGTACTCTCCCTGGGAAGCCTTCGATACGCGGTTTTTTCTGTCGATATACGCCAGTGCCGCTCGATCCAACATAAACTTATAGGCTTTCCTGGCCTTTTGTCCGCCCTCGGGGTTGTTCAGGTCAAACTCATCCTGAATTCGCCAGTCAGCAAAATCCCCCATATTGCCCAGACGTTCCTTCAGCGCACTGGGAAACGAGGAGGGCCATTCAATCACATCGTCGGTATAGGATGTTCCGTAATCTCTGCGCGGCACCCCCCTGGCAATGTCGACCAGCGTGTAGCTGCGGGAAGGAATAGTGGTGGTCAGTTTCCCCTTTACATCCATGCCGACCCCGGCTTTGAGTACAACCGGACGGGAAGTGATTATTGACTGATCGGACCATTTATCTTCCAGCCCATACATCTCCAACGACTCCCGGACAAAGGCCGTCATATAGCGATCCGGGTGGAGGATGTTTTCCCCCAAAAAGTCGGTCAAATCTGCTATCCGCCGATCCAATATCGTTTTCAGCTTATCCAGCATATATTTATCGGCACTGAAACGCTCAGGCATCGGTTCGGCCTGTTCGGCTTGCTGGCGGATGTTTTCCCAGTCCACTCCGGTAAGCAACGCGTGTTCCGTCGATACGGTTGTATTGCCCACAGTCGCAGGCTGCGAGGTTGCCGTTTCACTGGTGTGCCGCGCCTCCATTGCCCACAACAGCGGCAACGCCTCCACTATCGACTCATTATATAACTCGAAATATTTCGACTGGGTTTGCTCATTCCAAAGAAGGAAAATGTGCTCTTTAATTATCTTGTTCAACTCCTCATCCAGCACGGCAAAATCATAAGCGGCAACCATATCGTCGTTTTCAAGCGCATGTAGCAGGCGTTTGACTGTCAGGATACTCCACGCGGTATAGAGCGTGACCAGGTCCACATGACCTGTATCGTCCCGAATAAGGTCCACCAGGCTTATCAGCATGATTTTGAGATACTGCGGAAATGTCCCGGAAAATCGGGATCGATCAATAAGATCGACATAAGACAGGCTGTATTGCCCAAAGAACACTTCCGATGCCGGTATATCCGTGCTGAATGACAATGACGTATTTTTCATGATATCTGTCGACGGTCTGTCAGCACTGTAGGTAGCCAACCGCGCGGTACGCTCCGCGAGTTTTTTACTTTTGGCAGCATATTCCTTCAGTTCGCCCGCATCCATCGCGTTACCTTCCCAGTCATCGTTCAGCCTGTTGGTCAGCGTTTCAAGGCGCTGCACAAGTACTTCCTCATCTCTGGCCTCCTCCACATTCATATGAAGCAGCCCCATGCCCCAGTCATACAGCGCTCTGCGGTAAAGCTGAAGGTAATAACGTCCCAGATGTAGCCAGCGTTCATCGGGTAGTTCTGCAGACTTCGCGCCTGAATGCGGATCGTAGATGCTCGCAATGGACTCCTCTTCAATCTCCTGCTGAAATTCTTGCCTGAAGGTCCCGACCTGCAATTCATCCATTCTTGTGAACCACGCATCTGCGAGCGGGAAGCTCTCTCTGGGCACATACAGACTGCCCCGATCACCCGGTTTGGGGCCTTCGCTCAGCATCAAAAATATCGATTTTTCTAAGGTGCCATTCTTGGCTGCTTTATATTCTTCAGCCCAGTATGCACTGCGTAACGAGGGGTCTGCTGTCGCGTTGGCTGGTACAGTCATGTTTGCTGATGCGGTCGCGTTGGCTGGCGCTGTTGCCTCCGTTGTCACGAACGGATCTACCAGTATCTTTTTCACTCTGATACCACGCGAAACCTTGGGCTCCGCCATCAGATGTGACCTTTTAACGCGAGATTTCGCAGCCAGGGAGGCTTCCTCTGCCATCACGGTCGTGCTTTCCGGCTGCTGGCTGGCACTATCCGTGCTGCTGAATGCAGATGAGGCAATGTTATCTTCCACCAGTTCCGCGACTATCGCTTCCAGCTCTGCAATATCACCAGGGCTGAAGGGTGATACGGCCTCAACCGGCGAAGCCGCGTTTCGTTCAGGAAAGAGCGAGTTGATCAACTCCCGCTCGTCCTCAGTTAACATCCCGGTCAGTTCAGCCAGACGTTCATAAGCAGAGGCATTTTCATCATTACTGCGACCAAACATCGAATACCAGGCGTATGATAGCCCTGCCAGCAGAGCGGAAGCGCCAACTGCTTGCGCAGCCCCTCGCGGGGAGATCTGCGATGCTGCAGCAGCCATGAGCAGGCCGGTTGTACGGGTCATATCGGCAATACGATCGCTTATACCCGGCCGTGCTGCCTGAGTGGCTACCCCCGCTCCGCCCAGCATCGTCATGGCGATATACGTCGGTGCAGCGCGATCGCCGGCAGACGCAGTGCCAGGTGCCAGCGACGTATCGTATGTTGATGGGGTATAGGTCGTTTCCTCCTCCGGCTTCGCTATCACCTCTGCTTCTGCCTCTGGAGCTGGCTCACGCACTTTCGCTTCTGCCTCCGACAGCGATTTTCGCGTCGCCGGCCCCGCTTTTACAACACCGGTCTCCTGCTGACGGGTTCGCGCCCTCTCTACCGGGATCCCGGTTCCCAGAACATTCAGCACATACAACATCAGTGTTAAGCGCTCAGCCAGATTTCGTGCGCGAAAGACAGGCAATGGCGGCAGGGGCGCTGCTGCAGCTTCCGCTGCCAGTCGGGCGTCCCGCTCATCAAATTCGTAGCGGATCCAATCCTCCACCGAAGCGAATCCTGGGATCCCCAAAGTGCGTTCGGCTATGGCGCGCCTGCCACGGTTATGCCTCCTTTCGCCTCGTTTCTTCGGATGTGCATATTTCGCTCTTTTGACTTTTTCAAAGGGAGGGGCATGTCTGGGCATCACGCTTTCCTCATGATTGAGGGTGAGGGTGAGTGAAAGAGAAATGGCCGGAAATATATAAAATTAAAAATAGCAATAGTCAGACAACAACTACTGGTCTGTTCCGCGAATTGGGATATTTCATTAAGGTTAATGCACAGGACCCGGAGCCAGGGAAATTCCCCCTGGCCGGTTGCAGAAACAGCGGTGATCAAATCTGACTGGGTAGCACAGCCGGCAGCAGTGGCATCAAACGCCGCGCAGCCAGAAGCGCCGTGGCCTTTTCGATGTCGGGTGCGAAAAACCGGTCTTTTTCGTAGTGCGAAACCTGCTCGCGCAGCAGGTGGCGCGCCTGTTCCAGCAGTGGACTACTGGTTAACCCTTCGCGCATATCCAACCCCTGGCAGGCGGCCAGCCACTCCACCGCAATCACACCACGCGTGTTAGCGGCCATCTCCCATAAGCGGCGGCCGGCAGCCGGAGCCATCGACACGTGGTCTTCCTGATTTGCTGAGGTCGGCAAACTGTCCACACTATGCGGATGCGCTAACGCTTTATTTTCGCTCGCCAGCGCGGCAGCGGTGACCTGTGCAATCATAAAACCGGAGTTCACGCCGCCGTTTTTCACAAGAAATGGCGGTAACTGCGACATGTGACTGTCCATCAGTAACGCTATGCGCCGCTCCGCTAATGCGCCCATTTCCGCAAGCGCCAGCGCAATATTATCCGCCGCCATCGCCACCGGTTCCGCATGGAAGTTGCCACCTGATATCACCTCATTTTCCGCCGCAAACACCAGCGGGTTGTCCGACACCGCATTCGCTTCCGTCAGCAGAACGTCCGCCGCGTTACGCAACTGCGTCAGGCACGCGCCCATCACCTGCGGCTGGCAGCGCAACGAATAGGGATCCTGCACTTTATTGCAGTTGTGATGCGACTGCGAAATGGCGCTATCGTCGGTCAGCACGTGGCGATAAAGCGCCGCAGCGTCAATCTGCCCGCGTTGGCCGCGCACCTCGTGAATACGGGCGTCAAACGGGCGACGCGAGCCCAGTGCCGCTTCTGTGGTCAATGACCCACACACTATTGCAGCAGCAAACAGATCTTCCGCTTCAAACAGCCCGCGCAACGCGAATGCCGTAGAGGTCTGCGTGCCATTGAGCAGCGCCAGCCCCTCTTTCGCCGCCAGCGTTAGCGGTGTGAGTCCGGCGTGTTTCAACGCCTCAACAGACGGTAACCATTCGCCCTGCCAGCGCGCTTTACCTTCGCCGAGCAGCGTCAACGACATATGGGCAAGCGGTGCCAGATCCCCGGATGCGCCTACCGAACCTTTCGCCGGGATCCACGGATAAACGCCCGCATTGACCATTGCCACCAGCATCTGGATCACCGGCAAACGGATACCGGAAAAACCACGCGCCAGGCTGTTAATTTTTAACACCATGATCAGTCGCACCATGGCGTCGTCCAGCGGCTCACCCACTCCCGCAGCATGGGAAAGCACCAGTGAACGCTGGAGGTTTTCCAGATCTTCGGTAGCGATACGCGTCTGCGCCAGCAAACCAAAACCGGTATTAATGCCATAGGCTGTACGCCCCTGCGCCATGATGGCATTCACACACGCCACGCTGTTATCAATGGCGGCAAACGCGCTGTCATCCAGCGTAAGATGAAGCGGGTGGCTGTAAATATCACGCAGTTGCGCCAGTGTCAGTTGGCCGGGAATAAGGGTGAGATTCTTCATGCCTGGTAAAGTCCCTGAGTTGCTGCGTTTTCAGGCTGCGTGCGGCACTCCTGAAAACACGGTGAGTATATAAACACATATACTTGTCTATACAAATACACGCAAGTCATGATTTAACATAAAAGATACAATTTTTTTATAGTGCGCCAGTAATCACGGTTTCGTGGTGACACACCCGTAGACACAAAAATCACTGCACAAATATGCCCAGGCAGACGGGTGTTTATGCATTTTTTTGCATGTCGCTTTTATTGCGTTTTTAAGACACAAAAATCCGCTTTGGCGAAGAGTGTGAACTGACTCAAAAAATTAGCCTTATAAATCAGGCGGAAATGAAGCGTTTCAGCATGGATTTTCTCCTTCGCTGAAGCACAATTTATTTAGCAGTGAAATTAATGTGTCGCCAAACCCCGACACAGCCTAACTTACTAAAATTAAATAAAAAAAACCCTCTTGTAAGGGCAAAAAATTAAGCGTACATTAGCCTCGTTTGGTGAGGAATCACCCAAGATTCTGAGATGGAGCTGTGGCCGAAAGGGAGAAAATTCTCATTTTCGTTTTGGCGTAGTTTCACCTCTCTATACTCAGTCCTGATAGGTCATGAATGCATACATAATGTATGCGGAGCGATGAACGTGAAATATTTCTTTATGGGCATTTCGATGATGGTCATTGTTTGGGCCGGCACATTCGCCCTGATGATCTAACCTGAGCTTATTGATGCAGAAAAAGAAAAAGGAGCCTTTCGGCTCCTTTTTTTATTGATTCGGTTTAAGGTTCAATATCTTCCGTTGTGGTTTTGGGCGCTGCCGCAAGCAGGCCATCAGCGCGGAACATACTTTTAATACCCCGTACCGCCTGCCGAATACGATCGCGGTTCTCAATCAGCGCGAAACGCACGTGAGTATCGCCGTAATCACCAAAACCAATCCCCGGCGACACACAGACTTTGGCGTCTTTCAGCAACTTCTTGGCAAATTCCAGCGACCCCATTGCTGCATACGGCTCCGGTATTTTCGCCCATACGTACATGGACGCTTTCGGCATCTCAACCATCCAGCCGGCTTCATGCAAGCCTTTCACCAGTACATCGCGGCGGCGCTTGTACTGCGCGGCAATGTCGCGCACGCACTGCTGATCCCCTTCCAGCGCCGCGATTGCCGCGACCTGCAACGGCGTAAACGTACCGTAGTCATGGTAACTTTTGATACGCGCCAGCGCGTTAACCAGCACCGGATTGCCGACCATAAAGCCAATACGCCAGCCCGCCATATTGTAGCTTTTCGACAGGGTAAAGAATTCGACCGCGACGTCGCGCGCGCCGGGCACCTGCATGATCGACGGCGCTTTCCAGCCATCATAAACAATGTCGGCGTAAGCCAGATCGTGCACGACCAGTACATCGTAGCGTTTTGCCAGCGCCACCACTTTCTCGAAGAACTCTAACTCTACACACTGCGCCGTAGGGTTGGACGGGAACCCGAGGATCATCATCTTCGGCTTCGGGTAACTTTCGCGGATTGCACGTTCCAGTTCGTTGAAGAAATCGACCCCTTCTACCAGCGGTACAGAACGCACCTGCGCGCCCGCGATCACCGCGCCATAGATATGGATGGGGTAGCTTGGGTTTGGTACCAGTACCGTATCGCCATGATCCAACGTTGCCAGCATTAAATGCGCCAGCCCCTCTTTCGAGCCAATCGTCACAATGGCTTCGGTTTCCGGATCGATATCCACCTGATAGCGATCCTGATACCAGCGGGAAATCGCCCGACGCAGACGCGGAATACCGCGCGAAGTCGAGTAACCGTGTGTATCCGGACGCTGCGCCACAGTACAGAGTTTCTCGACAATGTGGGGGGGAGTCGGACCGTCCGGATTCCCCATGCTGAAATCAATGATGTCTTCGCCGCGCCGACGCGCAGCCATTTTCAGTTCAGCAGTGATATTAAAAACATAAGGGGGAAGACGATCGATACGCGTAAAACGGCGTTCAGGACTGAAGTCAGCCATAGATTCCTCGGGATAACGTGAGCGCCCGGACCGTCCGAGCGACGTCGCCGCGATTGCGGCGTGCTAAGAACATAGCCCGAAAAATTTCCTGCTGTCGAGAGGGAAAGGAAAAAATAATGTTCTGACAAAAAAGGGGAACCCCAAAAAACCACCCTGAGTGCAAGGCCATCCCTTTATTACCGAATCAAACAAACATTTTAACAACATGATATCAATATAATTACTCTACATTTTCATCAAATCTCCGTCTTCGCTCACATGCTTTCGACGCTAATTAATCCCCTTTTGAAATAGTGGTTTTTCCTCATTCACTCAATGAATGTCCCGGCTGGTCATCCGGGCCGCAGTTTCTTATCATAGTTTTTTGACGCCTTTCACATGAGTTTCCCGTGCACGAAATATTCGACATGCTGTTGGCGGTTTTCGATCGCGCGGCGTTGATGCTGATCTGCCTGTTTTTCCTGATCCGTATCCGCCTGTTTCGCGAGCTGCTGCATAAAACCGCCCACTCCTTCAAAGAGTTACTGGGCGTAACCGCCATCTTCTCCATGTTCGCACTGTTCAGTACCTGGTCCGGTGTCCCTGTGGAAGGTTCGCTGGTCAACGTGCGTATTATTGCGGTGATGTCCGGCGGCATTCTGTTTGGTCCGTGGGTCGGTATCATTACCGGCGTGATTGCAGGCGTACATCGCTATTTGATTGATATTGGCGGGGTTACGGCGATCCCCTGCTTTATCACCAGTATTATTGCCGGGATCATGTCCGGGGTGATTAACCGCAAGATCCCGAAAGCGCAACACTGGCGCGTGGGGATTATCGGCGGCATGATCTGTGAAAGCCTCACCATGATGCTGGTGGTGGTATGGGCGCCTTCCACCGCGCTCGGCCTCGATATTGTCTCCAAAATCGGCGTACCAATGATCCTGGGTAGTGTCTGTATCGGGTTTATTGTGCTGCTGGTACAGAGTGTTGAAGGGGAAAAAGAGGCCATGGCAGGACGTCAGGCAAAACTGGCACTGGATATCGCCAATAAAACACTGCCGCTGTTCCGTAACGTTAACAGCGAATCCCTGCGCCAGGTGTGCGATATCATTCGTCGTGATATCGACGCCGACGCGGTCGCGATTACCAACGTCGACCATGTTCTGGCTTATGTTGGCGTTGGGGAAAATAATTACCGCGACAGTGATGACATCATCAGCCCCACCACGCATCAGGCGATCAACACCGGCGAAATTATCATTAAAAACAATGATGAGGCGCACCGCACGCCAGAGATTCACTCCATGCTGGTGATCCCGCTGCGTGAACAAGGCATCGTCACCGGGACGCTGAAAATCTACTACTGTCACGCACACCAAATCACGTCGTCGCTACAGGAGATGGCCGTCGGGTTATCACAAATTATCTCCACCCAACTGGAGGTGTCCCGCGCCGAACAGTTGCGTGAAATGGCAAATAAGGCAGAACTACGTGCATTGCAGAGCAAAATTAACCCGCACTTCCTCTTTAATGCCCTGAATGCTATCTCGTCATCCATTCGTCTTAATCCGGATACCGCCCGGCAATTGATCTTCAATTTGTCGCGTTATTTACGCTATAACATTGAATTAAAAGATGATGAGCAGATAGATATCAAAAAAGAGCTCTACCAGATTAAAGATTACATTGCGATTGAACAGGCGCGCTTTGGCGACAAACTGACCGTCATTTACGACATTGATGAAGAGATCGGGTGCGAAATCCCCAGCTTGTTGATCCAGCCACTGGTAGAAAACGCTATCGTGCATGGCATTCAGCCCTGTAAAGGCAAAGGGGTGGTGACTATTAGCGTAGAAGAGTGCGGCAACCGCGTGCGTATTGCCGTGCGTGATACCGGAAATGGCATATCGCCGGAGATGATCGCCCGCGTAGAAGCCGATGAAATGCCCGGCAATAAAATCGGTCTGCTGAATGTTCACCAACGAGTAAAACTGCTGTACGGCGAAGGGTTACATATCCGCCGCCTGACGCCGGGGACGGAAATCGCGTTTTACGTGCCACGCCAGTCGACGCCCGCGCCCTCGATTGCCGCGCTGTTGCCTTAACGGGAGATGTGAATGAAAGTCATCATTGTTGAAGATGAAATCCTGGCGCAACAGGAGCTAAGCTGGCTGATTAAAGCGCACAGTCAGATGGAGATTGTCGGCACGTTTGACGACGGTCTCGACGTACTGAAGTACCTGCAACACAATAAAGTCGACGCCATTTTTCTCGATATCAACATTCCCTCGCTGGACGGTGTATTGCTGGCGCAGAACATCAGCCAGTTCGCCCACAAACCCTTTATCGTGTTTATTACCGCCTGGAAAGAGCATGCGGTCGAAGCCTTCGAACTGGAAGCGTTTGACTACATCCTTAAACCTTATCAGGAGTCACGTATTATCAGCATGTTGCAAAAGCTGGAACATGCGTGGCAACAACACACTGGCGCGACTACAAACCCGCAGCCACGGGAAAACGCGACCATCAATCTGGTGAAAGACGAACGCATTATCGTCACCAGCATTCATGATATCTATTATGCGGAAGCACATGAGAAGATGACCTTCGTCTACACGAAGCGGGAGTCTTACGTGATGCCGATGAATATCACCGAATTTTGCAGCAAACTGCCAGCGGCGCATTTCTTCCGTTGCCACCGCTCCTACTGCGTCAATCTGGATAAGATCCGCGAAATAGAGCCATGGTTTAACAATACCTATATTTTGCGGCTGCGCGACCTGGAGTTTCAGGTACCCGTCAGCCGCAGTAAGGTAAAAGAGTTTCGGCAGTTAATGGCGCTCTAGAGATAGTAGCCCAGTGTCTGGCGCAGGTGCGCGCCTGCGCCTAACAGCCCCGGATTGTCGTGGACGATAAGATAAACCGGAATATCCTCGACGTAGGATTTAAAACGGCCTTTATCTTCAAAGCCGCCGCGAAAACCGGAAGCGGTAAAGAAATCGAGGAAGCGCGGTACAATCCCGCCGGCAATATAGACGCCGCCAAAGGTGCCAAGGTTCAGCGCCAGGTTGCCGCCGAAGCGCCCCATAATGACGCAGAACAGTGACAGTGCGCGGCGACAATCGATGCAGCTATCCGCCAGCGCGCGCTCGGTTACATCTTTCGGTTGCAGATTTTCCGGCAAACGCCCGTCGGATTTCACAATTGCGCGGTAGAGGTTCACAAGCCCGGGGCCGGACAGCACACGCTCGGCGGAGACATGACCAATCTCACTGCGCAGCTCTTCAAGGATAATCCCTTCTTCTTCGCTGTTGGGCGCAAAATCCACATGACCGCCCTCGCCCGGCAAGCTCACCCAGCGTTTATCCACATGCACCAGGTGCGCGACGCCAAGGCCGGTGCCCGCACCGTAAACGGCGATCGGCTTGCCTTCCACCGGCTTAGCGCCGCCAAACTGGATCAGATGCTCTTGCTTCAGCATCGGGATCGCCATCGACACAGCCGTAAAATCGTTAATGATTTCCAGATGGGCGAAGCCAAGGTTTTTCTTCATTTCTGCGATGGAAAAAGCCCAGGTGTGGTTGGTCATCGCTACCCAGTCACCGGTGATCGGGCAGGCAATGGCGATACACCCGTCCTCCACGCTCACGCCGTGCTCCTCAAGGTATACACGTACCACGGCTTCCAGGCTTGGGTAGTCAAGGCCGGAGTAGGTCTTGGCCCGGGAGATGACGCCGCTGTCGACATCGCATAACGCTAAGCGCGCGTTAGTGCCGCCTACGTCTCCCACTAAAGCATATTTTGTCATTCTTTTACGGCTCCGCTAAAGTCAGAATAAATCTTTGGCACACTGTAAATTCAAGGCGCTTTAACGACAATGACCATAACACGAGTGCCCCAGGATTATCGATCTTCGTCACAGATTAACTTCGTGGTTTCGGCTCTGTTAGCAGCCACTGCCACACTCTTCCGGTAAAAGGACATAAGCATGCTCCATCCGCGAGCCAGAACCCTGTTATTGCTGGCGCTGCCAGCACTGACGATTGGCGTAGCCTCAAGCCTCGTACTCCTGCTGGTGATGAAAATCGCCGCAGTGTTGCAATCCATTTTATGGTTCGGCATTCCCTGGCGGTTGGGGGTCGATCCGGACTCTCCCGGCTGGATCCTGCTGATGTTGACACTGACGGGTGTGGCCGTTGGGTTGGTGATCCGCTTTAGCACGGGTCATGGCGGCCCTGATCCGGCGACCGAGCCGTTGATCAGCGCGCCGGTTGCCGTCAATGCGCTGCCGGGTCTGGTGCTGGCATTGATCCTTGGGCTGGCGGGCGGCGTCAGCCTCGGGCCTGAACACCCGGTGATGGTGCTGAATATTGCGCTGGCGGTGGCGATTGGCGCGCGCGCATTTCCGCGAGTCGCCCCACTGGACTGGACGATTTTGGCCTCTGCGGGCACACTTGGCGCACTGTTTGGTACCCCGGTTGCAGCAGCGCTGATCTTTTCACAAACGCTGACCGCCAGTAATGATGTACCGCTATGGGATCGTCTGTTCGCCCCACTGATGGCCGCTGCTGCTGGCGCGCTGACCACCACGGTGCTGTCGCATCCCCATTTCACTCTACCGATTCCCCATTATCCGCAGTTGCACATTGTCGATATCATCAGCGGTGCGGTCGTCACCATGCTCGCCATCGCGCTGGGGATGGTTGCGGTCTGGTGTTTACCCCGCCTGCATCAGCTTATGCAGCGGCTAAAAAATCCGGTGCTTGCGCTGGGCATTGGTGGGTTTCTGCTCGGTATTCTTGGCATCATGGGCGGTAATATCACCCTGTTTAAGGGGCTGGATGAGATGCAGCAACTGGCCTTTGCGCAGACATTCACCGTCAGCGATTATCTGCTGTTTGCGGTGATAAAACTGGCGGCGCTGGTGGTAGCAACAGCGTGCGGGTTCCGCGGTGGGCGTATTTTCCCGGCGGTGTTCGTCGGGGTGGCGCTAGGTCTGATGTTGCACCAACATGTGGACGCGGTACCGGCGGCGGTTACCGTCTCCTGTGCAGTGCTTGGTCTGGTGCTGGTGGTCACGCGGGATGGCTGGTTAAGCCTGTTTCTTGCCGCTGTCGTTGTGCCGGACACGACACTGCTGCCATTGTTATGCATCGTGATGCTTCCTGCCTGGCTGTTGCTGGCCGGGAAGCCAATGATGGTTGCTCCCCGGCGGGACAAGTGATCACTGGTTGTTGCGCGCTTCAAGCGAGCGGGTGACGTCACGCAACAAATCAGGGAGATCTGTCTTCGGCAGCATGACTTCAATCAGCGCGAGGCGGTGATGATGGGCGGCAGCTTCCAGTGCCTCGGCCAGTTGTACCGTTTCGCTGACCCGCCAGCACTCAGCCTGACAATCATGGCTAAGTGCATGCGGAATATGCGTCCAGTTCCAGCGGGCAATGTCGTTATAACGCTGCTGCGCGCCATGAATGGCACGTTCCACCGTATACCCATCATTATTCAGCAATATAATGATGGGCCGCAGACCGTCGCGTAGCATCGACCCCAGTTCCTGAATGGTTAACTGAGCCGCACCATCGCCGCTGAGCAAAATCACCCGCCGTTCCGGGCACGCTGTTTGCGCGCCAAACGCTGCGGGCAGACAAAAACCGATCGATCCCCATAACGGTTGCACCAAAAAATCGACTTCCGCAGGCAAGCGCAAATCCGCTGCGCCAAACGCCGCGGTTCCCTGATCGGCCAGGAGGATATCGCCAGGACGGATAATATCTTGCAGTGTTTGCCAGAGTGCTGACTGATCCAGCGTCCCCTGATGAACGCGAGGCGGCACGTCAGTGTGATTAACCTGATTAGGCGGGTTGCGCGGAAGATGGCGACACACCGAGATCAGGGTATTCACCGCATCGCGCATCGACACGCCGCTGAACCAGGTTTCCCCTACCCGCGCGGCGAACGGCTGAATGTCGATAGTCCGTTCCCGTGGCAACTGCTGGCTAAACCCGGCGGTCAGCGTATCGGTGAAACGAGCGCCCACACAAATCACCGTGTCCGCCCCTTCTATGGCTTCGCGTACTGTTGGCGGGCTTGCGGCACCGCTGTAAGTGCCCACAAACCCGGGTTGTGTTTCATCAAATAGCCCTTTCCCCATCAGCATCGTGGCATGGGGGACGGGGAAATCACGCATCCAGCATTGCAACATTTTCTGTACGCCGAAGCGACGAGCAAGAAAATCCGCCAGTAGCGCAACGCGTGGACTGCCCGAAATCAGCGCCTGTGCATGACGGCGAAACGCATCAAGGCGCGTTTCGTCGGATTGCATTACCGGGGAAGTGATAGCGGTTACAGGCGGTGTCGCTGCCATTTTGGCGACATCAGCCGGTAACATCAGGTAACCGGGACGTGACTCTGTCAGCATGGTGCTGATAACCCGGTCGATTTCATAGCAGGCGTTTTGCGCCGTTAAAATGGCGCGCGCGGCAGTAACCGGTTCGCTCATCCGCCAGAAGTGGCGAAAATCCCCGTCGCCGAGTGTATGGTGCAGTAATTCGCCACGTTGCTGCACTGCGCTACACGGTGCGCCAACGATATGCAGCACCGGTACATACTCAGCAAAACTGCCAGCAATGCCGTTAATGGCGCTTAATTCCCCCACGCCAAAGGTGGTAAGCAAAGCGCCAGCCCCCCGGCAACGCCCGTAGCCGTCGGCGGCATAGGCAGCGTTAAGTTCGTTGGCGCAGCCAACCCAGTGGACCGCCGGATGTTGAATGACGTGATCAAGAAATTGCAGGTTATAGTCGCCAGGCACGCCGAACAAATGGTGAATGCCACAGCCAGCGAGCCTGTCCAGCAGATAGTCGGCAACAGAGTAATCAGTTTGCATGACATTGATCCTTCCAGACTTTAGTTCTTCACTGAGTATTGAAGAACTGTGATGAGAGTCCAGGATACGCGCCATATCAGGGGTGGAAAGCAAGCTTTACGATAACGCCCGGTGTAATCTCATTGGTCCGGAGATGTAAACGCATACACTGAAGGCATGATGACTTCACAGGGGCAACGGCATGGTTTATCAGGCAGATTCCGCACGTTACGAAAAAATGGTCTACTCGCGCTGTGGTGATAGTGGGCTTAAACTCCCGGCGATTTCATTCGGGCTGTGGCATAACTTTGGCGACGCCACGCTGTTGGAAAACAGCCGGCAATTACTGCGGCACGCATTCGATCTTGGCATTACCCATTTCGATCTGGCTAACAATTACGGGCCGCCCCCCGGATCCGCAGAGAGCAATTTCGGCCGCATTTTGCGGGAAGATTTCCTCCCCTGGCGCGACGAGCTGATTATCTCCAGTAAAGCGGGATACACCATGTGGGATGGCCCCTATGGCGACTGGGGTTCGCGCAAATACCTGATCGCCAGCCTTGATCAAAGCCTGCGCCGGATGGGGCTCGAATATGTGGATATCTTCTACCACCATCGTCCGGACCCGGAAACGCCGCTGAAAGAGACCATGCGCGCACTGGATCATATTGTGCGCCAGGGTAAAGCGCTGTACGTCGGGCTGTCTAACTACCCGGCAGCATTGGCGCGTGAAGCTATCGACATTCTCAACGACCTGGGCACACCGTGTCTGATCCACCAACCTAAATACTCTATGTTTGAACGGTGGGTGGAAACCGAACTGCTGGATGCGTTGCAGCAAAAAGGCGTCGGCTGCATTGCTTTCTCTCCGCTCGCGGGTGGGCAATTAACGGACCGCTATCTCCATGGTATCCCGGCGGATTCCCGTGCTGCCAGCGGCAGTCGTTTTCTTAATCCGGATCAGCTTACTGATGAAAAGCTGGCGACAGTACACGCGCTAAATGCTGTGGCTCAACGGCGAGGACAGAAACTGTCGCAGATGGCACTGGCCTGGGTGCTACGCGGCGGCAAAGTGACCTCGGTGCTGATTGGCGCCAGCAAGATCGGGCAACTGGACGATGCCGTTGGCATGCTGACCAATCGGGATTTCAGCGCAGCAGAATGTAAGGAAATAGACGCAATTCTCAGCGGTGCAAAATAACGCTTTTTTAGCAAAAAGTGCTGCTATTCATGATTTAGGAGTTCCGCCAATAATACGGGGTTTTACCGCCCCGTAAGATTGTTGTAACAGGCCGTTTCGGCCCCGATCGTGAAGGAGAAGAGTATGTTCAGGTCACTGATTCTGGCAGCAGTGTTAATGGCTTCAGCGCCCCTGGTCGCTAATGCTGGCGAAATCACCCTGTTGCCATCTGTAAAATTACAAATTGGCGATCGCGATAATTACGGTAACTACTGGGACGGCGGCCGCTGGCGCGACCGTGACTACTGGGGTCGCAACTATGAATGGCGCGGCAACCACTGGTATAAACACGACCGCGGATGGCATCGCGGTTGGGATAAACGCGACGCCTATGAACGCGGCTACCGTGAAGGCTGGAACGATCGCGATGACCACCGTGGGCCTCGAGGCGGTCGCTGGCATCATCATTAATACGAAAAAGGAGCGCATGCGCTCCTTTTTTTGTGGTGATGGGTAAACAGGATGTTATAAACCTGCCGCAGTTCCCACTAACAACCAGCCATTTAAACTGACCACCAGTATCACAATCACCCAGCCGGTACGCTTAATCAGCGATGTATTCACCAGTTCCCCCATCAGCGCGCGATTGCTGGTGAATATCAGCAGCGGCACCAACGCCAGCGCAATACCGAAGCTCAGCAACACCTGGCTCATCACCAGAATTTGCGTCGGATCCAGCCCCAGCCAGATAACAATAAACGAGGGCATCATGGTGATAGTGCGGCGAACCCATAGCGGAATGTGGAAACGCACAAACCCTTGCATCACCACCTGCCCCGCCAGCGTACCAACCACCGTTGAAGAGAGGCCTGCCGCCACCAGACTCAGACCAAAAATAGTGGCGGCCGCGTGACTCAATAATGGCTCCAGCGTGAGGTAAGCCTGATCCAAATCGGCAATCCCCGTATGCCCGTTAAAATGGAAAGCCGCGGCAGCGGTGGCCATCATGGCCAGATTCACAAAACCGGCGATGGTCATGGCAATCCCCACATCCCATTTGGTGGCTGAATAACGCTGGCGCTGGGTTCCCTGGTGCAAATGCTGCGTCAGGGAAGAGTGCAGATAAATCACATGCGGCATAATGGTTGCCCCCAACACCCCGGCAGCGAGAAAGACGGCATCTGTTCCAGGTAAGCTGGGAATCACAATCCCTTTCGTCAGCTCTGCCAGCCGCGGCTGAGAAAACACCAGTTCGACAATGTATGCCGCTGCAACAAACAGCAACAACCCGCCGATCACCTTCTCTAACGGTTTTTGCCCGCGTCGTTGCAGCATCAAAATGAGAAAGGTAGCAACCCCGGTCAGCACCGCGCCTTGCAATAACGAAACACCGAGGATCATTTTAAAACCGATAGCGGCGCCAATAAATTCCGCGAGGTCAGTGGCCATGGCAATAATTTCCGCCTGTACCCAGTAAAACCAGACCACCGGGCGTGGATAGTGATCGCGGATCTGCTCAGCCAGGTTTTTGCCAGTGGCGATACCGAGTTTGGCCGAGAGCAACTGAATCAGCATCGCCATTAAGTTGGCCCATACAACGACCCACAAGAGCTGATAGCCGAAACTTGCCCCCGCCTGAATATTGGTGGCAAAGTTGCCGGGATCGATATAGCCAATCGCCGCAATGAACGCCGGTCCCATTAACGCGAACCTCAGCTTGCGCGCTGCCCGCCCACTGCTATTCTCAACGCGACTACTGTTCATTTTATGCCCTTAAATATAGCCTTTGCTATGTTTCATGCTATCAAAATGAGAATGATTATCAAGTTCATTTAGATGGGTTTACCTGATTTCTCTGATAGCCAGAAACGATAGAAGGGCTGGATGTCCAGTATGGTGACGGCGGCAACGGGATCTGCCGCAGCGTTATGTTAAGAGTTTAGCATCAAGGCGCAACTTTTCACCCACTTACTTAACATAGCAGAAATGTATGATGGATCACTAATTTTGAGTCTGGTCACAGGTCATTAATATAGTGTGTGTTTGATCTCGTTTTCTTTTAGCTTGTTACATAGAATGTGCAAGAAATTTCTACCCGTCTCATATTTGGAGCAAATATGTCCCGCGTTCTGCACTTTGTCCTGGCGCTTGCTGTTGTGGCGCTGCTTGCCTTGCTCGTAAGCAGCGATCGCAAGAAAATCCGCATCCGCTTTGTTATTCAATTGCTGGTTATTGAAGTTTTACTGGCCTGGTTCTTCCTGAACTCAGATATCGGCCTGGGCTTCGTGAAAGGCTTCTCCGAAATGTTTGAAAAACTGCTCGGTTTCGCCAACGAAGGTACCAACTTCGTATTCGGTAAAATGAATGACGAAGGCCTGGCGTTCTTCTTCCTGAAAGTGCTGTGCCCGATTGTCTTTATTTCCGCGCTTATCGGTATTCTGCAACACATTCGCGTGCTGCCGATTATTATCCGCGCCATCGGTACGGTGCTGTCGAAAGTGAACGGCATGGGCAAACTGGAGTCATTTAACGCCGTCAGCTCCCTGATTCTGGGTCAGTCCGAGAACTTTATTGCCTATAAAGATATCCTCGGCAAAATGTCTCGTAACCGTATGTACACCATGGCGGCAACGGCCATGTCGACAGTGTCAATGTCCATCGTTGGCGCTTACATGACCATGTTGCAGCCGAAATATGTTGTTGCGGCGCTGGTACTGAACATGTTCAGTACCTTTATCGTGCTGTCGCTGATCAACCCCTACCGTGTGGAAGAGAGCGAAGAAAATCTGCAGATGGCGAGACTGCATGAAGGTCAGAGCTTCTTTGAAATGCTGGGCGAATACATTCTGGCGGGCTTCAAAGTGGCGATTATCGTTGCGGCGATGCTGATTGGCTTTATCGCGCTGATTTCCGGTCTGAACGCGCTGTTCGCCGCGATTTTTGGTATCTCTTTCCAGGGCATTCTGGGCTATATCTTCTACCCCATCGCCTGGGTGCTGGGTGTACCGGCCCATGAAGCGCTGCAAGTGGCGAG
This sequence comes from Kosakonia oryzendophytica, assembly GCF_900094925.1. GTDB lineage: Bacteria > Pseudomonadota > Gammaproteobacteria > Enterobacterales > Enterobacteriaceae > Kosakonia > Kosakonia oryzendophytica. Next base: position 463,149 of record NZ_FMAY01000001.1, read on the forward strand.
CATCATGGCAACCAAACTGGTGTCCAATGAATTCGTGGCGATGATGGATCTGCAGAAAATCGCGGCCAACCTCTCTCCGCGTGCGGAAGGTATCCTCTCTGTGTTCCTGGTCTCCTTCGCTAACTTCTCTTCTATCGGTATTATCGCCGGTGCGATTAAGGGCCTGAACGAAGAGCAAGGCAACGTGGTTTCCCGCTTTGGTCTGAAACTGGTTTACGGCTCTACGCTGGTGAGTGTGCTGTCTGCTGCGATTGCGGCACTGGTGATCTGATTGCCGGATGGCCTTGAATATTGAAAACCGGGGATAGCCCCGGTTTTTTTATCTCTCCGCCAGCAGTTGCGGTTTCCCTAATAAGTAACCTTGCAAATAATCGACCCCGGCTTGCAACAGCAGTGCGCGCTGGGCTTCGTTTTCCACATACTCCGCCACCACTGTCAGCGACTTCCCTTTCGCCACCTCGCAGATGGCTTTCACGATCATCACATCCTGAGGATCGTTCAGAATATCCCGCACGAAACAACCGTCTATCTTGATGATATCCGCCTGCAAGCGCTTCAGACGTTCAAAGTTCGCATAGCCGGTACCAAAATCGTCGATAGCAATTTTGAAACCGGCTTCGCGCAATCGTTGAATGTTGTGAATACTCACTTCAGAGTGCGAAAGCGCCTGCTCTTCGGTGATCTCAATGATCACCGCCTGCGGCGACACGGCATAGCGGTCAAAGAGAGAAAGAAGCTGCGCAACAAAATCGTTCTGCATTAGCGTTAACGGCATCAGATTAACCGAAAAGCGCGCGCAACCGTGTGGGCCAGGATGCTGCTGCATCCATTGTAGTAAGCGATCCACCACTTGCATATCAAAACGGGTGCTCAAATTGAACTGCGCAATCACCGGGATAAACTGGTCCGGCGTGAGCAGCTCGCCATCACAGACCAGCCGGCTGAGGATCTCCTGATATCCGATACCTTGCGCATTAACGATAGGCTGACCATAAAGCACGGTGCCGTTGTTATCCAGCGCCCGCTTCACTTTGTTGAGCAGCAGGACCCGATCGGTGGTCTGGTCGGTCACCTCTTGCAGACTATTGGTGAGCGCCAGTACCTGCTGCCCCAGGGAGGCCTGTTCCGAAAGCCAGCTTAACTGCCCCAGCGTGTGATGCAGCTCTTTCCCTGAAGCCTGTAATTCTCCCCACGAGATACCAAACTCAATATCCAGCGCAGTGGCGTTCCAGTAGATACGACGGCTATTAAGATAACGCACCATATGTTGCAAACGCCCGGCGATGTCTGGCCCGTTCAGTTTTAACAGCAGTTCATTTCCGGGAAGCTGAAAGAGGGTTTCTCCCTCCTGCAGTAAGGGTTGCAGCTCACGCGTTACGCTGCGTTTTACATGCACGCGCATCATCATGCCAAAATGGCGACTCAGGAATTCCACATTCTGCATATGCAAGCAGCAGACAATGCAGGAGGACTGCGCGTCGAGCATTTTTTCCAGTGCGCGCAGGTTGGGCAAGCCGGTTAAAGGATCGGTCATTGCCTGGGCCTGCCAGCGCCCTTTCAGCCATTCGCTATGGGTATAAATGCGCATCATATACAGCATAGAAATGGTGAAACAAATCAATACCGACATCACAAACGCCAGCGAATAGTCGGAATGCACGCCGTGCAGAAAGCTGTCGTTATACACCATCAGCGCGAATGCAGCGCATCCCCAACACAGCATCAAAAGCGGATGGCTTAACCTGCTGATGCCAAAAGTAAAGAGAATAAACAGAACCGGCACCAGGTAGCCCGCAATATACTCGGACTGATAAGGGAGACAGAGGGTAATAACCATGGCGATCAGCGCTGCGATCCAGAAAAGGGTAAACAGACGCTTCTCTGCTGAAAGCCAGGGTTTAATACTCTGTCGCCAGAATGTGCGGAAAAAACGAGGATTAATCATCATCCTTAGCGGAAAATATATAATCATCGTGAATATTAGTGATGCAACAATCAGGCTCTGAATATCAATAATGGAATAAATAACGGAACTGGAATTAAAAAATTCCGACAAATGAATCGGATAGTTAAACCAGATACCCGCAATATACATTGAACATTTTATGCCGAGCGGAGCAATAAACCCCAACCATAAAATACGGATCCCCATATCTTTATTCGGGATGCCATGACGCCAACGCGAACCGAGCCGCCAGCGGACGACCGCGCAGGCCAACAGAACAGGGAATATCTGGCAAAATAGCAGCACCGCCGCCTCTATTCCCGGTAAATGCAGAAAGCTCTCGTTTATCAATGCGAAACCGAGAATAACAGGCACAACACCATGCCGCCCAAAGAGTAAAATAATGGCCAGCATAACGCTTAACGGCAACCAGGCCAGATAAATATCGCTGGCATTGACCACCGTTTTCGGCGAAATAATACGGGAAACAGGGACGGCGATCAGACAAAGAATTAATGCCAAAAGGAATTTTCGCACATAACTGTCATTTCGGTTCTTCATTAAAATAATGCGCAAACTCCTGACCGGGAAAAGGGTAAGTAGCCGGATAATAGATTTATTCGTTTTATGGATCAAGTTACCAGGCCAATAAACACTCTTAGTCTTTTCTGAGGTTAACCACCTAAGAGTTGTTACAACAGCCTGAGTACAATTGACAGAAGCTCAGAAACGAAAAAACCCCCGCGTAAACGCGAGGGTTTGAGATTTTGGTGGAGCTAAGCGGGATCGAACCGCTGACCTCTTGCATGCCATGCAAGCGCTCTCCCAGCTGAGCTATAGCCCCACAATGTTTCTTTACGCGCCAAATCCGTTGGGTGCGGAATTTGGTGGAGCTAAGCGGGATCGAACCGCTGACCTCTTGCATGCCATGCAAGCGCTCTCCCAGCTGAGCTATAGCCCCATTGCGTAAAGCGTGTCGTGTTGACGGGCGGCATAATATGAATTCCCTTGCCAGGTGTCAACGGCAAAATCTCTCCGCCTTATTCAATCGCTGAAAAAGCATGCAAATGAAAGACATTGCGCGCCTGGTCGCAACCAGTAGTTAAACCTGTCACATTTTCCTGTTAAATGGTGCTATAACATAAGTCATTAATTACCCTTACAACCACTCGGGAATTACATGCTCAAGGAACGAATGACCCCAGACGAGTTGGCAAGCCTCACCGGTTACAGCCGCCAGACAATCAATAAATGGGTGCGCAAAGAGGGATGGGTAACGTCCCCCAAACCTGGCGTACAAGGCGGAAAAGCCCGCCTGGTCCATGTGAACGAACAGGTTCGCGCTTTTATTCTCAGTGCCCAACGTCCGGAAGAACACACCGTTTCCGGCGCTATGTCGCACGACACATCCCTCGAAATGTTGCTTATCACGCTGGTGAAAGAGATGACCGACACCGAGCAAAAGCAATTCTCCTCTCTGTTAATACGTGACGGTATTACCGGGTTATTACAACGCCTGGGTATCCGCGAACAGAAATAAGATGATGAAACTAGCCAGCAAAATGACCACCGAAGAGTTAGCGGATTTTATCGGCGTCGCAAAGCAGACCGTGAATCGCTGGATCCGTGAACAAGGTTGGCAAACCGAAAATTTACCCGGTGTAAAAGGTGGGCGCGCCAGACTTATCCATATCAATAAAGATGTGCGCAACTTTATTATGAAAACGCCCACCATGCGCCAGCGAACCACCTCCTATTCCATCGCCGAGCCTTCCGTACCGTATGGCGCAGCAGAAAGCGCCCCACTGCGGGAAATCATGAAGGTTCTGAATAATATGACCCCCGACGAGCAGCACCAGCTTGCGCTATTACTGGCGCGTGAAGGCATTTGCGGTTTCTTAAACCGGCTGGGTATTGCGCAAACCGTGGAGGAGTAAAAAAAACCGGCTCAAAGTAGCCGGTTTTTTATCACTGACCATCAGTGCGTGTGCTGATGATTCTCACGCCGGTAAGCTCCCGGTGGCAGATTGAACGTGCGGGTAAAAATACGCGTGAAGGTTTGCTGCGAATCAAAGCCATATTTCAGGCAAATGTCGTAAACCCTCTGATCGGTATCGCGTAAATCCCGGGCTGCAAGCGAGAGTTTACGCTCGCGGATATAACGCCCTAAACTCTCTCCTTTGTACTGCAAGAAAAGCCGCTGCAAATGCCATTTGGAATAGCCCGCATGCGCTGCAATATCATCAATACGCAATGGTTGATGGAGATTGTCGTCGATCCACTCGACGATGGTGTCGATAACCTGAGCGGAAATAGTCATACTGCGCTCCCCCTCTGCTCTTCGATTAGTAAACGGGTTTATTCCCACCAGGCGCGAAAGCGTTGCGCGCTGTCAGCTGCAAACACAGGCTCGCCCAGTCTCGGTGTCAGTAAGCGATAACTTTTGCCAAGGCTCGCTGCCGCCAGCCGTTTGTAGGGATCATCCCAGGTATGTTTTGCCAACACAAAACGCCCCGCGTGGCCCGGCAGAACCGCACGTGCATTAAGCTCCTGCGCCGCTTGTGCGGCCTCTTCCGGCATCATATGTATGTACTTCCAATCCTCGTCATACTGGCCGTTTTCCATAATGGCGACGTCCACTGCGCCAAAGTGTTCGCCTATGGCTTTAAAATGCGGGCCATAGCCGGTATCCCCGCTGTAGTAGACCTTGCGTTCCGATGTCACGAACATAAAGCTCGCCCACAGCGTCTGGTTACGCTTCAGACCACGTCCGGAGAAGTGTCGCGCAGGCAGCACATGCACGGTGAGATCATCACTGATGGCCACTTTCTGCTGCCAGTCCGCTTCCTCAATAATTGCCGGATCCATCCCCCAGTAACGCAGGTGAGACCCCACGCCAAGCGGCGTCACCACGCGTTTAATTTTGGGCATCAGCGCTTTGATTGTGGCGTAATCCAGATGGTCGTAATGGTCATGAGAAATAATCAGCAGATCGATTTCGGGCATGCTTTGTGCCGTCCACGCCTCATTGCCTGCAAACGCTTTATTGAGGAACGAAAACGGTGCTGCATAGTCGCTCAGAACCGGATCGATAAGAATGCGTTTACCCGCCAGTTGCAGATACCAGGAGGAGTGTCCCATCCACACCAGGGTATCCTCTGCCAAGGGCAGACTGGCAAGATCGGTGTGCACTATCGGTAAGGGTTGTTGCGGGCGCGCGTTTTCGCGTTTAGTCACTAAAAAGTCCCACCACGCGGCCAGCATATTTTTCTTTCCGGTAAAGCCCGGCGTAGGCAACGTGTTCTGGAATTTGCCATCGTGATAATTCGGCGATTTTTCGACTGCCGTCAGTTGCTCACCCTGCGGCAACTGACCAAAACCGGCACTCAGAACAAACGGTAAACTTGCGGCGGACGCAACGAGCATAACAAGAACCACGCTGAGAATGAGACGCTTCATATCCTTACCCGACAAAATCGATCCTTTCCCTGGATACGACGCTGGTTAAACTTGATTATGAGTGAGTAAGCACTCATTATAGAGGGGAGCAATAAACCGTCAAGATGATTTTTTATTTGACATCCGACGTTGCAGCGTTACAGAGGGCGTGTTTCAATCGTGGTTTTTATAGCGTGAGAGGAAAAGTGGAGTGGCTCGTCCAAAGAGTGAAGACAAAAAAATGGCGTTACTGGAAGCGGCAACCAAAGCGATTGCAGAGTCAGGGATCGCGGCCTCAACCGCGTTAATAGCCCGTAATGCGGGCGTCGCTGAAGGCACGCTGTTTCGCTACTTCGCCACCAAGGACGATTTGCTGAATGCGCTTTACCTGCACCTGAAAACCGATCTCTGCGGTACCATGCTCGACAACCTCGATCGCACCATCAGCGATCCGAAAGAGCATACGCACTCTATCTGGAACAGTTATATCGACTGGGGCATTCGCCACCCTTGCGGCCACCAGGCTGTACGCCAGATCGCGGTGAGCGAAAAACTCACCCCGGAAACCAAACAACAGGTGACAGACATCTTCCCGGAACTCCATGAACTTTGTCATCGTTCGGTGCTGCCCATCTTTTTAGACGGCGAGTTTGCCCCCTTCGGCGATGCCATCTTCCTGTCGATGGCGGATACCACCATTACCTTTGCCGGCCGCGACCCTTCCCGCATGAAAGAGATCAAACGCCTCGGTTTTGAAGCGATGTGGCGTGCACTGGCGTCAGAGGAAAAAGATGGACAGTAAAACCCTGCAGGCCACTGCCCATCGCCTTGCACTGGCGTTGCCCTTTACCGAGCACTGCTGGCCTTTCGGCCCGGAGCATGATGTGTTCAAAGTGTGCGGTAAGATTTTTATGATGACCACCACCGCCCACGGCAGGCCGATGGTGACGATGAAGGCGGAGCCGCAAATGTCGCTGCTCAACCAGCAAATTTACCCCAGCATTGAGCCGGGATACCACATGAACAAGAAACACTGGATTTCGGTGTTTGCCGGTGAGGAGATCGACGAGTCGCTGCTCGCCTCGCTGATTCAGGCCTCATGGGATCGAGTAGTGGACGGCTTACCGCGTAAAGATCAAAAACGTCTGCGCCCTTAAGCGTTTGCCGCCAGCCATTTCAGCGCGTGTTCGCCCTGTTCATCCACCGGCAGGTAGACCAGCAGGCGCGAACCATTACGCGGCGCAGAAAACCAGTACATCTGCTGAAGCGTAAACTCACCCAGTTGCGGATGAACAAACTGCTTCAGTTTATTTTCCACTCCGCGCACATCCAGATATTTGTGCCACAAGGCTTCAAACTCAGCGGAGGCCGCACAAAAGCGCGCCAGTTTGGTTTCCCACAATGGGTCGCCACGGTGTTCCGCCATTGCCGCGCGAAAATAGGCGACAAAGGTTTGCAACACGCTTTCATGCTGACCCAGACGGCTACGCCACTGCGGATGGGTCAGATAGAGGTAAATACAGTTGCGGTCTTCTTCTGCCATTTCGCCGAAATTCACGCCCATCAGGCGCTCAAAAGCGACGTTCCACGCGACAATATCAAAGTTGGTTTTCTGAATACTGGCAGGCTGTGGCAACAGGCTATCCAGCAAACGACGCGTCCCTTCGCTGATCCCTTCGCACTGCGGCGCGTTGAGCGCCTCTGCTGGCGTCAGTCCTGCCAGTAAAAACAGATGTCGCGTTTCCGTCGGCGAGCACTGCAATGCGCTGGCGACCGCCTGCAAGACACTGGCGGAAGGGTTCATCTCTCTGCCCTGCTCCAGCCAGGTGTACCAGGTGACACCCACATCAGCCAGTAACGCAACCTCTTCCCGGCGCAGGCCTGGCGTACGGCGACGTCCGCTGCGCGGCAATCCCAGCCGCTGCGGATCCAGACTTTCCCGGCGCGCACGCAAAAATGCGCCCAGTTGTTTACGGTTCTCTTCCTGAACCGTCAGTACGGGTTGCCGTTCCGCCATTAACGTCATAAACACCTCCAGCAGGGTAGTGCCAGTACCAGTATGGGCAAGAACTGGTACCCGTTTATTCAATCAGCGATGCTACGTCTATCTGATGAATGACGCAATGGAGTTACCATGAATACGTCTGCTGTTTCACCTGGCCGGGCCGGTCTGATCCTGCTGTTAACAGGGCAGATGCTGCCACTTATCGACACCTCCATTACCAACGTGGCGCTCGACTCCATTACGCTGTCGCTGCATACCTCCGCCACCCAGTTAGCGTTGATTGTGGCGCTATATGGCGTCGCCTTTGCGGTTTGTCTGGCCATGGGGAGCAAACTGGGCGACAACCTTGGGCGCAGGCGCGTGTTCTTATGGGGCGTGACGCTGTTCGGTATTGCGTCTCTCTTGTGCGGGCTGGCGGATTCCATCTCTGCGCTCCTGGCGGCCCGCACGCTGCAAGGCATGGGCGCGGCGCTGATCGTGCCACAGATCCTCGCCACGTTGCATGTCACGTTAAAAGGCACCGCGCATGCCCGCGCCATCAGCCTGTACGGTGGCATTGGCGGCGTCGCCTTTATTATCGGTCAGATGGGCGGGGGCTGGCTGGTTTCGGCGGATATCGCCGGACTGGGCTGGCGCAACGCCTTTTTTATCAATGTGCCGATTTGCCTGTTGGTGCTGGCGCTCAGCCACCGCTATATCCCGGAAACCCGCAATGAAACACGCTCGCGTATCGACTGGCATGGCACGATCGCACTGGCGCTGATCCTCTGCTGCCTGCTGTTCCCGCTGGCGCTCGGTCCGGAGTTACACTGGCCATGGCCCACGCAGGTCGCATTGCTGGCACTTTTCCCACTGGTTTTGTGGATGCGCGCCAGCGCACTGCAACAACAGCGTGCTGGCCTGACGCCCCTGCTGCCGCCGCGACTGCTTAAACTGCACAGCATCCGTTTTGGTTTATTGATCGCCCTTCTCTTCTTTAGCGCCTGGTCCGGGTTTATGTTTTGCATGGCGCTCACTTTGCAGGCTGGCATGGGGATGACGCCATCGCACTCCGGCAACAGTTTTGTTGCCCTTGGCATCGCCTATTTTGTCTCAGCCTGGTATGCCCCCAAACTGATTGCGCGTTACAGCATGCGAACGATTCTGCTCACCGGGTTAGCGGTTCAGGTCGCCGGGTTACTGGCTCTGATAGCAACCTTGCAGCTTTCCGGCCAATGGGTGGGCGCACTGGCACTGGCCCCCTCTACGGTGTTGATTGGTTACGGTCAGGCGTTGATTGTGAACAGTTTCTATCGCATTGGTATGCGCGATCTCACCGCCAGTGACGCTGGCGCAGGCAGCGCGCTGCTCAGCACATTGCAGCAGGCGACGTTAGGGCTTGGGCCTGCACTGCTCGGTGGATTGTTTTTGCATCTCGTCGGGCAGTCGCACGGCAATTACAGCACTGCGATGAGCGGTTTTCTGGCAACGGAAGTGTTGATGATGCTCATGCTGGCCGTGGCGGCTATTGGTGCGCGCCGCCAGTTAGCGCCGCGCTGCCCGGCGAACTCATAACTACCCGCTCCGTTGAAAACAGGATAATGTTATATCTTTGTTATTAAAGGGAGCACACGGTGAAACTCGATATCTACCAGGTGGATGCGTTCAGCGCGCGTCCTTTTTCCGGCAACCCGGCAGCGGTTTGTATTACGCCGCATGGACTGGATGCTGCGTTAATGCAGCAAATTGCCGACGAAATGGCGGTGTCAGAGACAGCATTCTTCAACCTTGCAGATAACAACCTGCGCTGGTTTACACCGCTGGCGGAAGTGGAACTCTGTGGGCATGCCACACTTGCGACAGCACATGTGCTGCATCAGACCGGGCGACTTGCGGCAGGGGCAACGGTCACCTTTCAAACCCTTTCCGGCCCGCTGTCAGCAAGCGTGGTTCGCCGCGGTATTCAGCTTGATTTCCCACTGCTAACCCCGCAAATGGATAGTGCTCCGCCGCAGGCTTTACTGAATGCGCTTGGGCTTTCATCCGCCCAGGTCTGCGATTACGGTACCTTTGGCGCAAAACAACTGGTCGTGGTGAGCGACGCGCAAAGGGTGCGCACGCTGAGCGTCGATTTTCAGGCGCTCCGCGCCTTGTCTGGTCGTGGCGTGGTGGTCACTGCTCCCGGCGAGGGTGAGTACGATCTGCTGTCGCGTTATTTTGCTCCATGGGTGGGGGTCGATGAAGATCCGGTCACCGGCTCCGCGCACTGTGCCCTTGCGGCATACTGGTCGGCCCGGTTGGGTAAGCGCTCGCTTACCGCTTACCAGGCCTCGCGTCGCGGCGGTGTACTGACTCTGGAGCAAACAGCGAATGACCGCGTGTTGATGACCGGCGCGGCGCATACCGTCCTGGCTGGCACACTACAACTTTGACGGCAGCCGCGCGACCATACGCCAGCGGAACCAAATCTGTGCCAGCAGGATCAACACCCCGCCGATAATTTTTTGCAGCGGCAAACGCTCACCGTACCACAAGGACGCGGCAATGACCGTCAGCAGCGGCTCCAGCACCATAATGATGGCAGCACTGGCGACGGCAGCGTATTTCTGACCTTGCAACTGCAGCGCAAAACGCAGACTGGTGGCAATAAAAATACTCGCCACCAGCCACATCCCGGTGGCGGCCGTCAGGGGTTGTGTCCACGCCTCAAACAACGCGGAAATCGCTAACCCGGCAATGCCGGTTACCGCCAGTTGCACGGCGGTCAGCGGCAACAGCGGCACTTCTCTGGCGCAGCGGCTGGTGTAACAGAAGTTAATTGACTGCACGAACGCAGTGAGCAGAAACCAGCCCTGGCTGGGGTGAAACGTAATCGGCGTATGCAGGCTAAGTAGTGCAAGGCCGATAATCGCCACCGGCAAACACTCCCAGTACGCTCGCGCGGGACGGGTATTCATCATCGCCCACGCCACCAGCGGCACAAACAGCATCGACAGGCTCATGATAAATGCCCCTTCGCCCAACGATGGCGTGGTCGACACTGACCAAATCCACAAGCAGAGGTTAAGCGCCATCCAGAAACCGCTGATCAACACCTGGCGCAGTTTCGCCAGCGGAATGCGTTGTTTAAGGCAGAAAGGCAGCAGCACCAGCGCCGCGCCAAAAAAACGCAGGCCGAGAAAAGCAAAAACCGGCATGCCGGAAATCGCCTCACGCGAAAAAATCCAGCCACAGGCGGCGATAAGGGTGGTGAGAACCAGTAACAGGTCGGCTTGTCGTTGCCGGGTCATGCCATAACTCCTGAAGCCATAAAAACGCCAGCGCGAACGGCTGGCGACATCATTGTATGCATCATGCCTGAAAAATCAGGCACTGGCCTGGAAAATTCCCGCCGGGTGAGGCGGGAACAGAGAGGATTAGGCGCGGGTACCTGAACGACGCAGCAGTTTAAAAGCCGCGAAAAGAAACAGGATCCACAGCGGCAACAGCACCGCCGACAAGCGCATATCCTCAATGGTGTACATCAGCACCAGGATCAGCAACATGAAACCGATACACAGATAGTTTCCCGCTGGAAAGAGCAGTGCTTTGAACTGCGGATCGCGCCCTTTGCGCCGCATGGCAGCACGAAACTTCAGGTGCGCCAGCGAGATCATGATCCAGTTCAGCAGCAGCGTCGCCACCACCAGCGCCATCAGCATACCAAACGCTTTCTGCGGCAGCAGGTAGTTCACCAGCACCACGAATGAGGTGATAGCGCCGGAGAGAAACAGGGAATTCACCGGCACACCGCGACGGCTCACGCGCGTCAGAAAGGCGGGAGCATTCCCCTGCACCGAGAGGCCAAACAGCATGCGGCTGTTGGAGTAAACACCGCTGTTATAAACCGACAGCGACGCCACAAGAATGACGAAATTAAGCGCAGATGCTACCAGGTTACTGTCCAAATCATGAAAAATCATCACAAAAGGACTGCTATTCGCTTTGACATCAATCCAAGGATAGAGCGCCAGCAACACCACCAGCGACCCGATATAAAACAGCAGAATACGGTACACCACCTGGTTGACTGCTTTGGGAATGGTGGTATGCGGCTCGCTGGCTTCCGCCGCAGTAATACCGATCAGCTCAAGCCCACCGAAGGAGAACATAATCACCGCCAGCGACAGGATCAAACCGTGCCAACCGGTGGCGAAGAAGCCGTTATAGCGCCAGAGGTTATCAATGCTGGCGCGCTCACCGCCGTGGCCGGAGAACAGCATCCACAGGCCAAAACCAATCATACCGATGATCGCCAGCACTTTGATCAGGGCAAACCAGAACTCTGTTTCGCCATACAGACGCACGTTAACCAGGTTAACCGCATTGATGATGACAAAGAAAGCAGCAGCCCAGACCCAGGTCGGCACCTCCGGGAACCAGTACTGCATATAGATCCCGGCGGCGGTCAGTTCCGCCATGCCCACCAGCACAAACATCGCCCAGTAGTTCCAGCCGGAAAGGAAACCGGCGAACGGCCCCCAATATTTGAATGCAAAATGGGAAAACGAGCCGGATACTGGCTCTTCCACCACCATTTCGCCAAGCTGGCGCATAATCAGAAAGGCGATAATCCCGGCAATGCCATAGCCCAACAATACTGCCGGTCCGGCCATCTGAATAGCCGGGCCAATGCCAAGAAATAATCCGGTGCCAATCGCGCCGCCCAGCGCAATTAACTGAATATGACGATTCTTCAAACCCCGTTGTAATGTCGGCGCTGTTTCCGACGCGGCATCGGTGATATTACCCGCTGCCTGAGACGCGTTTTTCACGTCCTTCCCCTTTGTGTTTTATTGAAGGGGCACCTTTTAACATCTCAGGTCAGGCCTGGCAAGAAATGGCGCTGCCGCCCCGTCATGCAAGAACGAAAATTCCGCTGAGGTTGAGTTGTTGGCGAACCACTGCAGGTGTCATTCGAGAAAACTTGCACAACCGAGCAAATAAAAACTACTATTAATAGCCACAACTGAACACAATCAAGCAAAATCGAGCAATCAATACTGTTCGGCCAGCCGCAACGTTTGTCACCGCGGTTATCACGTTTTGGGAGGAAGATCTTGAACATTGCACACGTGGCGCTTTGGACGCGCCATATCGAAGCGCAGCGCACATTCTGGCGCGACTTTTTTTCCGCCACCAGCAACGAGAAATACGTCAGTAAAAATCGTGCTGGTTTCGAATCTTACTTTATCTCGCTGGCGCACGGTCCCACCATCGAACTGATGACGCTGCCTGAGCTGGCGAACGCACCGGCAAATCCGGAATTCGTCGGCTGGGCGCATATTGCTATCGCCGTGGGTAATGTCGAACAGGTGGATAAGATGGCGCAAAAAGCCCACCAGCAAGGGCGGCTGGCAAGCCCGGCCCGTTGGACTGGCGATGGGTTCTATGAAGCGGTGATCACCGACCCGGATGGCAACAGGATCGAACTGGTCGCAGAATAATGAGCAACAGGGAGCCCGGCAATCCGGACTCCCTGCACTGCCTTACACGTGCAAGCGGAACTGCTGCACGCTCTGCGCCAGTTGTTCGGCCTGTTCTTCCAGCGACGTCGCCGCGGCGGTCATCTGCTGAACCAGGGAGGCGTTCTGTTGCGTTACGCCATCCATCTCGTTCACCGCGATAGTGACCTGACCAATGCCTTTGGCCTGCTCATCCGAGGCACTCACGATCTCACTGATGATCGACTGCACGGAGTTCACCGCCTGCGTCATCTCCTGCATGGTTTTACCGGCATCGTTCACCAGTTGTACCCCGGCTTCTACCCGCTTACTGGACTCCTCAATCAGCGCGCCGATATCTTTGACCGCATCGGCGCTGCGCTGCGCCAGGTTACGTACTTCAGACGCCACCACAGCAAATCCACGGCCCTGTTCACCCGCGCGCGCCGCTTCAACGGCAGCGTTAAGCGCCAGGATGTTGGTCTGGAAAGCAATGCTGTTAATGATTGCCGTGATGTCGCCGATTTTCTTCGCACTGTCGTCGATTTGCGCCATGGTATCCACCACCTGACCGACCAGCGCTTCACCGCGGCTGGCGATTTTGGTGGCGTTAGCGGTGAGCGCCGTCGCATTGTGCGCGTTTTCGGCGTTATGTTTCACCGTGGCGCTGAACTGCTCCATGCTGGCTGCCGTCTGCTCCAGCGCCGCGGCTTGCTGCTCGGTGCGTGAAGAGAGGTTAATATTACCGCTGACAATCTCGCCCGCCCCCTGACGTACTGAATCGCTGGCGTCTTTAATTTTCCCGACAATACTTCGCAGTTGATCCTGCATGGTGTGCAGTGCATAAAACAGGCTGCTGCGGTCACCCGGTTTAACCTCGATGAGGTTATCAAGCTTGCCGTCAGCGACCGCCAGCGCAATGTTGGCACCTTCCGCCGGCTCACCGCCAATGGGTTTGAGCACTTTGCGGCTAAAGACCAGCCCCAGCAACACACTGACCAGCAGGATGCTGATCACGCCGAGAATAACGGCATTCATCAGTTGACGGTTCGCTGCCGCCATGACCTGACTGACCGGCGCGACCACACCCAGATACCAGCTATCCGTCCCCTCGCCCAGCGAAACAGGCTGCCAGGTGATTAACGTTTTTTCACCGAGGATAGGATCGTCCTGTTCCACCACCTCACTGCTGTAGTTATCGGTCTTACCGGGGTAAGGCTTACTGGTCAGTTTCTTATCCGGGTAGGAAATGACTTTACCCGCTGTCGAGAGCAGCACCGCATAGCCGCCCCCTTCCCAAGGTTTAATTTCGTTCACTTTCTGCTGCAAAGAGGCCAGCGAAATATCGGACGTCACCACTGCATGCAGCTTGCCATCTCTGATGATCGGCGCGGCAACAGAGGTTAACAAGGTTGGCACGCCGTTATAGGCATAGCTATAGGGTTCAATCAACGTATCTTTTTGGCTCTTCTGCGGCAGCAGGTAGTAATCTCCCTGGCCTGGCGTAAAGATCGATGTCAGCGGATGCAAGTTGTACTCGCCGGACTGACCATGATCGACAAAGAAGGCATAGCGCCCTTTTGGCGCCTGACCCGGTTTATCCGCGAATTCCGCATCCCGTCCGTCGTAGGCGTTTTCTTCGAAAATGACCGAAATAGAAAGATAGTCAGGATTGTCATGCAGTGCCGATTCCAGCAGTTTGTCTGCCACTTTACGATCGGTAATGCCGGCTTCCGGAAGGGCAATCATGCTGTGGCCCAGGTTATGCGCCACGTCGCGCGCATAGCTCAGTTGCTGCTGGATTTTCAACGCTTCGCTTTGCGCGATTTTTTGCAGATATTTTTCTGCGAGACTTTTTTGTTCACTGCTGGACTGCCAGCTCAGAACGCCGATGGTCACAACGAAACCAAGGGTGATGGTGATGGCGCCCGTCAGCAGCATTTGCGCGCGGGTGCTCATTTTTTTGGACGCTAATTGTTTGGCCATTACCGCTCTCCTGGAGTCAGCCTGCTACATCATCATGGTCCTTTCAACATGGGCTCCCTTGTAAAAGGGCTATCGGCGTCAGTTTTTTGATCTTTAATTGTTAACAAGACCATTTTACTGGCGTAAAAACGCGCACCATTTCCCAAAATCAGCAGGCTGACAGCGGAGAAAGGTGTAGTGAGAGTTAACAAATCGGCAACTAAAAATTAAATCAGTGTTTTATGCTGCAAGAGAAGTGAGGAACTATTTTTAAAGGCTGTGAGCATGCAAACAGCCCTGACTTATCGCCAGGGCGAGACAATTTAACCGCGATCGTCTTTTGGGCCGAGGAAGTAAAAACCAAACGGCAGCGAACCGATAATGGTGAACATCAGACTGTAAATGGCAACCCAGGCGCCCTGCATAATGAACATTGAGGTCGTCCACTGCGCCATCGGCAGATTGTACTGATCTTCCACCCCCTGGAAGGTCACTTTCGAAATGACGCTCACCGCAATCAGAAAGACGATAACGACCGCAACGATGAACTTTTTCCCCTCGCGGGTACGCAGTTTTTCCAGCATATACCCCTCCTGTTATGTGGCATTTCCGTGCCGCGAGTGTAACCGATCTGCTGTTTAATTGTTGTGAATTATTCAAATAACTCGTGTAAATTCCGGGAAACGATAACCGGTTAACAACCGCATATACTACGGCTTTACAGCATCAATAAGGAGAAAACAACGCGTAAGGACATCCCGATACGCTGTTTTCCCTTTTCACTTTTTGTGTTGTGCAAATCCGCTAATGACTGGCGCGTCCTGCTGCTAAAGCGCTTAACTGGGTAGGCGAACATTTTGCTGAGCGCCCCCCTCTGCGTTACTGAAAATGCCCGTTTCGCCTTAGATCGTCTGTGGCAACGTATTATCGCCCTCCCCCAACGGGCGCTGCATCAACACCGTATCCAGCCAGCGCCCGTGTTTCATGCCCACACTTTTCAGCGTGCCGATGACGGTAAACCCGGCGCGCGCATGCAGCCGCAATGATCCTTCATTTTCGCTATTACCAATGTTGGCGATCAGTTGTCGGTAACCGTGCTGTTCCGCCCAGGCCACCGCCTGCGACAGTAAGGCTATCCCGGCCCCCTGCTGGCGAAACGTGTCATCCACATAGACCGAATCTTCCAGCGTGTACTGGTAGGCATGCCGTTCGCGGTAACGCGAAAGATAGCAGTAGCCCCGTACGCGCCCTTCATGCACGGCGACATACCACGGCAGCCCGGCATGACGCGTTTTCTCAAGCCTCTGGCGCATCTCTGCCCTGGCCGGCGGCTCGGTTTCAAACGAGGCGACCCCGCAGGTCACATGATGCGCGTAAATTTGTGTGATCGCGCTTAGGTGTTGTTCTTGTGCTTCAATAATGTCCATAATCCAGCTCCCGTCAGGCGTGTTCACCACGCTACCTGTAATGCGGCAAAACAGGCACCGGGTTGTACTTATCACCCCTATAAGGAAAAGTTTGCGATGTCCCATTTCAGCCTCGACCAACTCGCTACTTACAAGCTGGTGATCGCCCGGGGAAGTTTTACCGGAGCGGCGGAAGTGCTGGGGATTTCGCAACCGGCTGTCAGCCTGCAAATACGCCAACTGGAGCAGGCGCTGCAAACCCGCCTGATTGAGCGCTCCGGGCGCGGTATCCGCCCAACGGCGGCGGGCGAGACCTTTCTTGCACACTGCGCGCACATTGAGAATGCCGTCACCACGGCGATCCAGTCCGTTGCCATCTATCAGCAGGCCATTAGCGGTCACGTGACGATTGGCACAGGCGCAACGACCTGTATTCACTTGTTGCCTCCGGTACTGCAACAACTGCGCGAGGACTTTCCGTTGCTGACCGTGGGCGTTCGTACCGGCAACACCAGCGATATTCTCCGCGCCGTCGAGGAGAACCGGGTGGATATCGGGCTGGTGACCATGCCAGCCAGCGGTCGCAACCTTGCCATCTCGCCGCTGTTTAACGAATCCTTTGTCGCCATCACCGCAGAAGGCCAGCCCCGGCAGGCATTACCGCTGATTGTGTTTGAGTCCGGTAGCAGTACCCGCCAACTGATTGATGAATGGCTGCTGGACAAGGGTGAGCATGCCGCGCCGGTCATGGAGCTCGGCAGTATTGAGGCCATTAAACGCATGGTGCGCGCCGGGCTGGGTTACAGCATCGTGCCGGACGTCGCGGTACAAACTGAGGAAGACCGTCTGGGTTTACGTGTCACACCATTACAGCCGCCTTTACAACGCACACTGGCGCTGGTGATGCGCCAGGACAAAGTGGTAACGCGCGGAATGACGGAAGTGCTCAACGGTTTAAAAAGGCGGGTATAACACCCGCCCCTGATTCAGCAATCGTCGAGGCCGGATACGCGCAGCGCCATGCGGCGCAATACCCCGCAGGCTTAGAAGTCGTAGCTCATCGACACTTTCAGCGCCCGCGCCTCACCTTGATAAATATAGGTGCCGTTGTCTTCGACGCTGGCCCAGTATTTCTCGTTGGTGACGTTATCCACGCCGACGCGCCAGACCATTTCGTTCTTCTCTGCATTCAGGTGCATGCGGTAACGCATGCCCAGATCGAGCGTGGTATAGCTGTCGAGTTTCTTGGTGTTGGCGTTGTTGGCATACTGCGAACCGGTGTAGTTCACTCTCGCGGTCGCTGTCAGGCCATCAATCGGTTTGATGTCATACTCCGCACCGAGCACGCCATAGAATTTCGCCACACCGATGGGCCGGTTGCCCTGGTTGATGCCATCTTTGGTTTTGGTCAGCTCGGCATCCAGCCAGGTGGCACTGCCGTTCAGACGCAGCCCGAGCACCGGCTCGCCGAACACATTCAGCTCAACGCCACGGTTACGCTGCTCGCCATCCAGCGCGTAAATATTGGTGGTGCTGTCCTGAATCCCCACCGGCTTTTTGATGTCAAACAGCGCCAGCGTGCCGCCGATGCGGCCAAAGTCCGTTTTTACCCCCACTTCGTTCTGTTTCGAGTGCGCAATGCCAACACTTTCATACTTGTTGGCAGCGGTTTTCGGTGCCACGCTGCCCGGTTGTAGTGCTTCGGTATGGTTGGCGTAGAACGACACCGTTTCCCAGGGTTTATAGACAATCCCGTAAGTTGGCATCCAGCGTTGCTGGGTGTAACGCGCGGTGGTGGTCTCCGCCCCGGTGGCATTGCTGTAGTTACGCACCCACAATTTCTGGTAACGCGTACCCGCCGTAAACAACAGGGTGTCGTCCAGCACGCCCAGCGTATCGCTCAGGGTATAGCCCTGCGAACGGTAGCGTGCGGTGGTGAGTGGATCAAAATAGTTACCGCCAAACGAGGCATTATCCGGCTTTGTCACCGCCGCGCTGTTGTAAAGGTTGACCGTCGGGTTGGTCGCCGAATCAGACATCCGCCAGGCGATGTTTTCGCGTTTAATATTGGCAGAGTAGCCCAGGTTCACTTTATGGGAGATAAAACCGGTGTCAAAGTTACCCCGTACACCGCCCATGCCACTCCAGGAGTCACTGATACGGTTAGTATCGAGACGGCTAAAGGTTGCATCGCCTTGATCGTTATATAACTTTGGTGCGCCATAGGTGCCCATTTCATGGGCATGTTGACCACCGAACGCCGCATACGCGGTCCAGTCATCGGTCAGATCGTATTCCGCGCGAGCCAGGCCATATTCGTTTTCGATATCGCTATAGGCCCACTGCTGACTGTAATTTTTACGCGTGTCAGGAACAGAGGGAATAAAGTCCACCGCGCTGATGTTGACGCCCATTTCGCCGCCGTGGAAGGTCTTCTTCTGGTAACCGAGATCCAGCGAACTGCGAAAACGATCGCCACGGTAATCAAGACCGAGCGAGGCGGCGGTGGTACGGCGGTGATCATCTTTTACCGTTGCATCGCCTTCGCGGTGCAACAGATTCATGCGCACGCCAAACTGGTTGTTATCACCATAGCGACGACCGAGATCCAGCGCTCCCCCCAACTGTGAACGTGTGGAATAATCCACACCAACACGGGTGATCGGTGCGTCTTCCGCATGCTTCGGTTCAAGGTTAATCATCCCGCCCACACCAGATGACGCCGAGCCGTTCATCAGCGCATTCGAGCCTTTAAAGATTTCGACACGTTCCAGCATCTGGGTATCAACCACCTGGCGTGGCACAATCCCTGCCAGACCGCCCATCATCATGTCGTCGCCATCCAGCTCGAACCCACGAATGCGGTAGGTTTCGGCAAAGTTGCCGTATCCCTGTCCGACCTGAACGCCCGCATCGTTGCTCACCACATCGGCAACGGTTTTCGCTTGCTGATCCTGAACCAGCTTCGAGGTATAGCCGATCACGTTAAACGGCACATCCATCGCCTTTTGTTCACCCAGCACGCCAAGACGCCCGCCGTGTGCAACCTGGCCGTCCAGATAGGCCGGAACCAGTTCGCTGCCGCCAGGTTTAAAATCGCTGTTTGCCGACTGAACAACGATGGTCTCTTCCTTCGTTTGGGTGGTGTTGGCCTCGGTGGTTGCGGCCTGCACGGTGTGCGCGGCAGCACCGATGGCCAGCGCAAGCAATGTCTTGCGCAAAGGGGTGTATGTCTTGTTGCTGTTATTCATCATCGACTCATCGTGAAACGTGTGAAAAACGGCCCGTTGCCGGGCCGGGTTAATTACGGATTCAGGGAAATACGAGCAACGCTGTCCGGCCCGTTAGTAGAGTGATCTTTATTGAATGCCTGTTTGACGGTGACATACAGCGACTGTCCGTCGGCAGAGAGCAGCAGGCTGTTCGGGTGCGGCGGCAAATCCCAGCTCTGTTTTACCGCGTAGCTGGTCGCGTCAAGGCTCAGCACTTTGCCGGATTCACGCTGGCTGATGTAAATCTCATGGCGTTTCGGGTTGAACTTCACCGCCAGCGCATCACCATCAATCTGTTTCAGCACCTTGCCACTGTGGATATCCAGTACCAGCGTGGTTTTCGCTTTGGCATTGTCGGTCACAAACAGGCGCCCCGTTTCGCTATCTTCGGCAATATTCAGCAGCAGAGCCGGTTTCTCACCGAGCGGTTTCCAGCGCTGCTCGATACGGTTATTGCGCAGGTTCACCACGAGGATTTCGCCGCCGCCATTTGCTACATACAGACGCTGGGTTTGATCAGAGAAATGCAGCCCGGTCACCCATTTACCCGCGTTTTTGATGCGCGCCTTGAGCTTCAGGGTTTTCGCGTCAACGACCCACACCAGCGCCGGATCGGCAACAGCGCCAATATACAAGCTGCCGTTATGCAGCAAAATTTCGCGCGCGCCGTACGGCAAACCTTTTTCGTTGCGTTCCGGGAACAGCGTACGAGACAGCACCTTGCCATTGCGGGTATCAATAGCGCTCACACCGCCGTCCAGTGAGTTGGTGACATAGACAGTGTTGCCGTCCGCAGAGATAGCCATACCAAAGTTTTTCAGATCGGTATGGGTCGCGCCGAGGGTTTTCAACGTGGTCGGATCCAGTTTGTAGACCACTCCGCCCTGCACATCTTTAAATCCTTCCGCGCTGGATACATACAGCGCATCACCTTGCGGGCTGAGCGCCATTTCGTACAGACCACTCGCCAGGTCGCGTTGTTGCACGTTGACCGCTGACGCAGCAACAGGGGGTTTTGGCGCATCTACCGCTGGTTGTGCAGACGTGGTGCTATGGGCGCTGCAACCGGCAAGTGCCAGCGCCGCCAGCAGTGGCAGCGCAGAAGTTTTTATTTTCATCGGGTGGATCCTTTACCGTTAATGTCATTAAGGCAGGCGAGTCGCGGCGTCGCGCCTGAAGAGCGCGATCGTTATTCATAAAGGCAGGTTTTAGCCCGGCGCAGCTCGCCACTGCTTTTCAGTGTCCCTGTAAGCGCTAACGCCTACTGTTATTGCGGAAAACGTCCTTGCTGCGCCCACAAACACTAAAGAGAATGAGAACTATACGCATTCTTTTATATCAGGCAAGCACTATTGTCTTCTTCGGGTGTCGCGGGGGAGTGAGCACGAAGCGAAAGCGCCGGGCAAGATTATTCCCGGCGCGGAATAACGGGGAATTACAGACCCAGCGCTTTTTCAACAGCAGGTTGTCCCGGCTGCCCGTCACGGGTAGTCACGCCTTCAAGCCAGCTTTTTAACAGCTCAGGACGCTTAGCCAGCTCCGCTTTCGCTGCCGCCTGCGCCGTTTCCTGCTTGTCCAGCACGCGGCCAATCACCGCATTCTCTATAGCCACATCAAATTTCAGCTGACTGAAGAAGCGGCCGGCATTCGGGCAATCACGGGCAAAATCGTTGCGTGTGACGGTATTCACCGTTGCACTGCCGTAGTTCGCGCCAAAGTACGCATCGCCGCCGCTAAGATAGGCCAGTTTGAAGTGTGTATTCATGGCATGCGGCTCCCAGCCCAAAAAGACGATCCACGCTTTACGCTCGACCGCGCGCGTTACCTGCGCCAGCATGCCGCTCTCGCTGGACTCCACCAGTTGCCAGTTTTGCAGGCCAAAATCCTGTTTCTCGATCATCTTCTTCAGGTTCTGGTTAGCGGGTGCACCAGGGGCGATGCCGTAGATCGTGTGGTTAAATTTCGCCGCGTACTTTTGCAGGTCGGCGAAATCCTTCACCCCCGCAGCAGCAACATAATCCGGTACCGCCAGCGTAAAACGCGCAGCAGGCAGGTTCGCCCCCACCACCTTAATCGCGCCGTCGGCCGTAAATTTGCTGATAACCGGCTCCTGCGCCGGCATCCAGTTGCCGAGGAACACATCCACCTGGCCGGTTTTCAGCCCCTGAAAGGCCAGCGCCACAGAGAGGTTCTGGACTTTTTGCTGGTAACCCAGCGCGTTCAGCACCACGCCGGAAAGCGCGTTGGTGGCGGCGATATCGGTCCAGCCGGGATCGGCCTGGGTAATGGTCGCACAGCGGGCGTCATCTGCGGCGATACTGCTCAGTGAAAATCCGCCAGCCAAAGCCAGCAGTACGAGTTTGCTCACGGTGTTGTTCATTGTTATTTTCCTGCCGGTTGTTTTAAAGGACGCGGATAACGGGCAAAAGCTTCCTGTTCATCCAGCGTTTGATGATTGCGAATGTAGCGTTGCGATGCGGCCTGATGCGGTTGAAAGTCCCATTCCGGAATCGCATGCTGCCCGGCTATACGCGTTAAAAAGAGCCGCCGCTGCTGGCTCGCCAGCACTTGTTCACGCAACCCGGAGACGTCCCAATGAGCATCGGCTTCGGCGGCAAACGCCGCGGCAACCTGCTGGTAAGCCTTCTCCGCCACCAGATTGACGCGTTCATGGGGATCGTTATGCAGATGAAAAAGTTGCGGCGC
This sequence comes from Kosakonia oryzendophytica, assembly GCF_900094925.1. GTDB lineage: Bacteria > Pseudomonadota > Gammaproteobacteria > Enterobacterales > Enterobacteriaceae > Kosakonia > Kosakonia oryzendophytica. The sequence goes on from NZ_FMAY01000001.1 coordinate 485,348, forward strand.
GTCGCTAAAGGAATAGACATATTTCCACGGCCCACGACGGATCATGAGCATCGGCCCCAGCGCACCTTCAGCCAGGTACTCGCTGTAAACGCCATCCGGCCCCGGTTCACCACGCAAATGCGGCATCAGGCTGTGACCATCCAGCGGGGCAATCGCCCGCACATTACCCTCTTCGCCACTCGCCAGTTCGATAAGCGTAGGCAGTAAGTCCACCAGAGAAACGCTCTGCGCAATACGCCGGGGGGCAAAGCGTGCCGGGTTATGCACAATAAAAGGGATATGTACGGCGTTTTCAAAAAAGGTCATCTTGTACCAGAGATCGCGCTCGCCCAGCATTTCGCCATGATCGGCCACCACCAGCACCACGGTGTTTTCCGCCAGGCCGGTCTCCTGCAACGTCGATATGATCTCGCCAAAGCAATCATCCACATAGGCCAGTGCCCCATAGTAAGCGTGCCGCGCACGGCGAATATGTTCATCGCTGAGCAACCCCTCTTCCAGTTGATACATGGCCCGCAAGCGCGCGGAATGCGCATCGTCTTCGACATCTTCCCGGCGCGTTTGCGGCAGATCGACATCGGCATCGTTAAAGCGCTCAAGGTAGCGACGAGGAATGGCAAACGGATCGTGCGGATGGGTCAGCGACAGCAGCAACATAAAAGGCTGCTCCTGCGGGCGACGGGCTGCGTCATACAGCCGCTGGCGCGCCAGAAACAGCGCTTCATCATCAAAATCGAGCTGATTGGTGCGCACGCACTCCCCGGCGTCCAGCACCGAACTCATGTTGTGATACCAGTCAAGGCGGCGCTCCGGACGCTGCCAGTCCGGCGTCCAGCCAAAATCCGCCGGGTAGATATCGGTGGTCAGGCGCTCGTCAAAACCATGCAGTTGATCCGGGCCGCAGAAGTGCATCTTGCCGGAGAGCCAGGTGCGATAGCCCTGCTCACGTAGGTAGTGACACAGTGTGGGCGAATCGGCATGAAATTCGGCGGCATTATCATAGACGGCGTTGCGGGAAATAAATTGACCGGTCATCAGCGACGCACGCGACGGTGCGCAAAGCGGGCTATTGCAATACGCAGATTCAAATACCACGCCTTCATCCGCCAATTTATCTATATTCGGTGTCAGACTGACCTTATTACCATACGTTTTTAAGGCGCTGGCGGTTAACTGATCGGCCATCAGAATAACGATATTCGGTTTATTTATAAGCATGCGACGTCCAAAAATAAGATATTCACAAAAAACGTGTTACGTTTATCTCACGCATATTTAGCCCTGTGAAGGGGTTATTTATTTATCATGAAATAAGGTGGATTTATGGCAGACAAATTACAACTTCCGCCTTTACAGGCATTAGTGGTATTTGAAGCGGCGGCGCGCTTAGGCAATTTTACCGCTGCCGGAAATGAGCTTGGACTTTCCCAACCTGCAGTCAGTCAGCGTATTCAGGCGCTGGAAAGCCGGCTCAATGCGCCATTATTTGAGAGGCGGCACCGCGGCGTACAGTTAACCGAAGCAGGCCACAGTCTGTACCTGATTGTCCGCAGCAGTTTGAACGATATCAGCGAGCAACTGGAGCGTACCCGCCGCAAGCGCAATGTGCTGCGTATCGACACCGATATGGGTTTTGCCAGTTACTGGTTGCTGCCACGGATGGAGCGTCTGCAGGCACTGATCCCCGGCGTGGAGGTACAGGTCACCACCTCGCCGAATGACTACAACTTTCGCGACAGCAATGCGGATCTGGCCATCTATTTTGGTCAGGGAAACTGGCCAGCAACCCAGACACAGCGCCTGTTCCCGGAGGTGGTTTTTCCGGTGTGCAATCAGGAGATTAAACAGGCACTGGGTCAGCACAACCGGGCGGAAGCCTTGCTGTCGCACCCGTTATTAAAACTGCCGGAGACCCATCCACAACGCTGGATAACCTGGGAGGACTGGTTTCACCAGCAGCAGATTTATGGCCAGAGCCACAGCGCATCGCGCACCTTTAATGCCTATTCGCTGGTGATCCAGGCGGCACTCGAAGGCCAGGGCATCGCGCTGGGCTGGCAACCGCTGATTACGCCATTTATCCAGAACCAGCAACTGGTCCAGTGTGGCCAGCAAGTGCGTACTGAGCGCGGTTATTATCTTATTTCCGCCAGCAATAAACCGGCATCGGTTCAGCAGGAAAAAATAAAAGCGTGGTTATTAGATGAGGCCTGGGGTTTTCATGAGCAGGCAACGCCCATTAGCGTAATATAAATAAGCTAATGCGTAAAAAGCATATCGGGAAAGTGAAAATTAATTCTCCCCCAGATTCTTTTACGCTAGTGTGTATCAGCACTCCTGAAATAAAGTAAACATTATGCCACAGCCGCTATTTGAATTACGCTCAATTACCAAGCAGTATTATTCCTCAGGCGGAAAGAGCTTTTTCCCCCGCCGGGAAAAAAGCGCCACCGTAACCGCATTGCAAGATATTAATCTGCACATATTTGCCGGTGAAATCTTTGTCATTGTGGGATTATCCGGTTCGGGAAAATCCACGCTGCTGCGCACGTTAAACCACCTTATTCCAGCCAGTTCCGGCGACGTGATCTTTCAAGGTCGCACACTCGCCAGTTTGTCAGATAAGGCGTTAATTGCTCTGCGTCGCGAGCACATGGGGATGGTGTTCCAGTCTTTCGCCTTGTTCGACGAACGCACGGTGCTGGATAACGTTGCCTTCGGTCTGGAAGTGGCCGGTGTGCCCCGCGAAGCACGGGAAAGCCGGGCGCAGGCGATGCTGGAAAAAGTCGGGCTCGGCAACGTGGCAGACCACTACCCACACCAGCTTTCCGGCGGTATGCAACAACGCGTGGGACTGGCGCGTGCGCTGGTGGTGAACCCTTCGGTCTTGCTGATGGATGAGGCTTTTTCCGCGCTGGATCCCATTATCCGCCGCGAGATGCAGTCGCTGCTGCTGATGTTGCAGGCCGAATCGCAGCGCACCATCGTGTTTGTGACCCATGACATGGAAGAGGCACTGCGTCTGGGTTCGCGCATCGCAATAATGGAAAAAGGCAAGCTGGTGCAGGTGGGTAAACCGGAAATGTTGATCAATGCCCCTGCCACACCGTATGTGCGCCGTTTCTTCTCCGGTGTGGATGTCTCCCGCTGGCAAATGGCGGAAAACTACGCCGATATCTGGACGACGCGTTAAGGAATATCATGGCTTACCCACTCGATTTCAGTCGGCAGATCGACAGTGCTATTCACGCCTTGCTGGCAAATGCTGGGGGGTTGTTTGACGGCATTGCCGCCGGTATCGATCTGTTTGCCAGCAGCCTTGAGCTACTGATTAACAGCCTCTCCCCTTGGGGATTGGTGATACTTGCGGTGGTGATTGGCGGCTGGCGCATCGGTAAGGGGTTCGCGCTGTTTGCCCTGCTTGCCACGCTGTACATCATTTACAGCGGTTACAGCGAACATGCTGCCATCACGCTGGCGCTCACTCTCTCTTCAACCTTCTTCAGCCTGTTGTTGGGTATTCCGCTGGGGATCTGGAGCGCGCGTCGCGCCGCCGTGGGTAGCGTGGTGCGGACACTACTCGATTTCATGCAAACCATGCCCGCATTTGTCTATCTGATCCCGGCGACGATCCTGTTTGGCCTCGGGCGGCCACCGGGGATCTTCGCCACCATTCTGTTCTCTATGCCGCCGGTAGTGCGCTTGACGGATTTGGGGATCCGTCAGGTGAATCCGGCGCGTATGGAAGCCGGTATCGCGTTTGGTTGCACACCGTGGCAATTGCTGTGGAAGGTACAACTTCCTGCGGCGCAGCCCGCCATTATGGCAGGGGTGAACCAGACCATTATGATGGCCATGTCGATGGTGATTATTGCCTCCATGGTCGGTGCAGGAGGACTGGGTAACGACATTCTCAGCAGTATTCAACAACTGGAGATGGGGCTGGGGCTGCAGAGTGGTTTGGTGGTGGTGCTGATGGCGATTCTGTTAGATCGTTTATCCGCCAGTTTCGCCCGGCGACCTGCCGGTCAATAACCCCGTGATTGTGAACGTTGCCAGGCGCCGTCGACCAGTTCGGCGGCAGCCTGTATTTGATCGCGAAACGGCGCGCCAAAGCTCTCCATCAGCGCAGCATGGCGGGTAAGAAAGTGCATCCCCTCTTCATTACCGGCAATGCTTTCCAGAAACCAGTCCGGTACCCCTTTTTTAAGACTGAGTTCGCACAGCCCGGCGGTGAATTCGGCACGTCGGGAAACGTCCGTGATCCAGGAGGGTTGCTGCTCATCCATTTCCCTGGCAACAGTGGCCTGCAACGCCCGTTGGGAACGGCTGTAATATTCGCGGATCTTCGATGAGCTCCACGCCTTCCCAAAAAACAGCAGTAATATCGGAACCACACACCAGATAATCGTCATTATGCGCTCATTGTCTGTTTTCACCGCACTCCGGATAGTACTGGCTAAAGCGGGCAAAAGCATCATCGCAAAAGTCTGTTTTTTGCCAAATGGCGGCTAAGACGTTACGCATAGCTGGCCCGGTAAGCATAGCGCCACCGGGCAATCAGCAATAGATGTGAGTATAAGGCGGGTACTAGCGATGCATTCCCCAGCGTTTGATGGTCACTTTTTCCAGGCTGGCAAACACCACGCCTTCCACCAGTAAACCGATGGCAATTACCGTGACCAGTCCGGCGAACACGCGATCGGTAAACAGCTCATTGCGATTCTGGAAAATATACCAGCCCAGACCACCTTCCCCACTGGATGCGCCGAACACCAGTTCTGCTGCAATCAGCGTACGCCAGGCAAATGCCCAGCCAATTTTCAGCCCGGCGAGAATGGCGGGCAACGACGCCGGGATAAGAATAGTGACCACATAACGCGGCCCGCTCAGTCCATAATTGCGCCCGGCCATACGCAGTGTTTCCGGCACGCCGCTAAAACCGGACCAGGTATTCAGCGCAATCGGCCACATCACCGAATGCACCAGCACAAAAATCAGGCTCACATTACCTAACCCGAACCACAACAGCGCCAGCGGCAGCAGAGCAATGGCTGGCAGCGGGTTAAGCATCGCAGTGAGTGTACTGAGCAGGTCACGACCAAATTGCGTGGTGACCGCCAGCGCGCTGGCAAGCAGCGCCAGCAGGCTACCAATCAGATAACCTTTCAATAAGGTACTCAACGAATTGATGATTTTGGCGGGCAATTCACCATTGCGCATATCGTCACTGAACGCATGCCAGGTTTGCAGCACGCCGGGCAGCATCAGGTCATTTTGCTGCACCCGCGCCGCCACCTCCCACAACGCCAGCACCAGTAACACGATCAGTGATTTACGTAACCACGCCTGATTCCACACGCGCTGACTCAGCGGTAACGGCGTCTCGACCGGCACATTACGCAGTGGCGGTAATTCGCGTTCGAATTCAGGACGGATGTACGGTGGCTGCGACATACGCGGTTTCCTCACCAGATGAAGGGGATGGGCTGGCCCCGTTTGTCGGGAACAACAGATCATGGATATGACGCGCGGCGTGCTGGAACGCCTCGCTGCCGAAATCATTCAGGCCAAACTGATGGCAATTGATCTCCGCTCTGACCCTGCCGGGGTGCGGGGAAAGCACCAGGATGCGGCTTCCGACCACCAGCGCCTCTTCAATTGAGTGGGTGACAAACAGCAGCGTAAAACGCTCCTCTTCCCACAGCGCCAGCAGCTCTTCCTGCATGGTGCGTCGGGTGAGCGCATCCAGCGCCGCGAAAGGCTCATCCATTAACAGCATGCGCGGTTTCATCGCCAGTGCGCGGGCAATGGCCACCCTCTGTTTCATGCCGCCGGAAAGCATGTGCGGCATCACATCAGCAAACTCCGCCAGCCCCACTTTATGCAGAAAATGCAACGCGGTCTCTTTGGCTTCCGCCCGGCTGGCCTTGCGACTTGCCAGCAGCGGAAACATCACATTTTCCAGTACCGTCTTCCACGGCGGCAGCTGATCGAACTCCTGAAACACCATCATCCGTTCCGGGCCAGGGGACGTGATGACCGAACCGGCCAGCGAAAGTTGCCCACTGCGTGGCGTGAGGAAACCGCCAGCGGCCTTCAGCAGGCTCGACTTCCCGCAACCTGACGGCCCAAGCAAGATAAAGCGATCGCCCGGCCAGACATCAAAACTGACATCGTGGGTGGCGCGCACCTGGCGCTCGCGCGTGCGGTATTCAATGTTCACGTTGCTGACCTGCAACAAGGGGCCGTCACTCGGATGCATTGTCATCGGTGTCTCCTGGGTTGCCGCTTAACTGCCTGGGTTTTCCCACGCCTCGTTAAAGAAATAGTCTTTCCATGAACTGGCTCTGTTTTTCAGTACGCCCAATTCATGGAGTTTTTCGGCATACACGCCGGTACGTTCCGGGGAGACGGTGAAGCTTATCTCGGGATCGTTAACAATTTTCTGCACCAGCGGTAACGGCAGACGGGATTTTTCGACGCGAATATAGGTTTCCGCTGCTGCGTTTTTGTCGGCATTAATGATTTTCGCCGCCTCACTCAGTGCGCGATAAAATGCCTGATAGGTTTTTGGATTCTCGTCGTGGAATTTCTCGGTGGTATAAAGCACATTAAATGTCGCTTGCCCGCCTAAGACATCATAGGAGCTGAGAATTTTATGCACATTATCATGTTCCAGTGCCTGATACTGAAACGGCGGGCTGGAGAAATGGGTGGTAATTTCCGACCCGCCGGCAATTAATGCCGCACTGGCATCCGGATGCGGAAGGCTAACGCTAATGTTATCAAAACGCTTAAAATCATCGTTGCCATATAATTTAGCGGTTTCAATCTGTAAGGTTCGCGACTGAAAACCGACGCCAGCAGCCGGTACCGCAATTCGGTCCTTATCGGTCAAATCTTTAATGCTTTTTACCGCCGGATTATTACTCAATAAATAGTTGGGCATTGAGCCCAACGAGGCGATGGCTTTGACATTTTGCTTCCCTTTCGTGCGGTCCCAGAGCGTAAGCAGCGGCGGCACGCCAGCTGACGCAACATCTAACGCACCAGAGAGCAAGGCTTCATTCATGCCGGTGGCACCGGATATTGTGCGCCAGTCGACGGTGATATCCAGCCCCGCTTTTTTCCCCTCTTTTTCGATCAGGTGCTGGTCGCGCACTACATCAAGAATTAAATAGCCAATACCAAACTGCTGCGCAATGCTGATTTTCCCTTCGGCAAATACCGAATGGCTCACGCCGCTTAATGTAAAAAGTGCCAGCGCCCCGGCAAGCGTCCTGTTTAATGTGTTCATGCCTGTCCCCAGAATATCGTTGTTATCAGCAGAAAATGATTGGCTGGTGGGAAAGCAAAAGGAAATGATTTAATCAGCAATGCTTAGTTGAAAATTAAAAATAGCTTTTCCCTCGCGGCATTATTCAATAAATGGCAAAGGATAGTTATTTTTCATGGTTATGTAACAAATATATCGTCGTTATAGTCGAAAACACCTCTTTTTATCCTCTATGAGTACAGGGATTATGCCTCTATTTTCACATCAACATTTACGCGTATTGTTGAAACAGCATCTGGTGCGGGTGAATACCGCACCCGAGATTGCGCAAAAAGTTGCGGATAACCTGGTGGAAGCCTCGTTAAAAGGCCACGATTCCCATGGTGTGACGTTGCTGCCCCGCTATATCCGCGCGATTCTGGCAGGCGATCTTAACGCCAATGCTGAACTGAAAACCGTGCGTGACGCCGGACCAATCCTCTCCTTTGAAGGCGGGCACGGGTTTGGTCAGTTGCTGGGTGAACAGGCGATGACCGCCGGCATCGAGCGCGTCCGGCAATTTGGCGTGGCGATTGTCGGTCTGGCGAACTCACACCATCTTGGGCGAATTGGCGCATGGGCGGAGCAGGTCGCCGACGCCGGGCTGGTATCGATCCACTTTGCCAACGTCGCCGCCCCTGCGGCGGTATTGCCGTTCGAGGGGCTGCGCCCCCGGCTTGGCACCAATCCCTTCTGCGTCGGCATACCGTTACACAACCGCCCGCCGGTGGTGTTGGATTTCGCCACCAGCGCCATCGCCGGGAATAAAGCCCGTGTGGCCTGGAATGAAGGTCGGCAAATTCCTGAAGGCTGCGCGGTAGACGCTAACGGACAGCCCACCACCGATCCCGGTGTATTAATGACCGAACCCCGTGGCGCACTGTTGCCCTTTGGCGGTCATAAAGGTGCAGGACTGTCGCTGGTTTGCAGCCTGCTCGGCGCCGCGCTGACCGGCGGTGAAACCGAAAGCCATCACATTCCGCCCCGCGAGGGCATTATCAACAACATGTTGTCGATTCTGTTTGACCCGCAACGTTTGGGCGCAGGCGAGCACTATCAACAGGAACTTCTGGCGCAGGTGGACTGGGTGCGTAACGACCAGCAAGGCCGCGATGTGCAGATTCCGGGAGAGCCGGAACGGCGCGCTTATGCCCGTCGTCAGCAAGAAGGCATTCACATTGACGAGGTGAGCTGGCGTGAGTTTATAGCGCTGGAGACATTACGTGCGTGATCCCGTACTTAATGCGGGGTTGATTGTTAAGATGATAAAGATTATCTTTCTCATTACCGAATAGTTGAGTCAAACGCTCAGGTATTCGGTACGACATTGCTCACATTGCTTCCAGTATTTTTGCCCGCCTGACAAGTGCGGGCTTTTTTTTGCCTTTCCCGCTCTGTTACCGCGCATCCGACTGAGATTTGGCTTAAGGAGCCATAATCTCCCGTTATTCATCGGCTTACTTACCTGAAATCAAACCGTCACAAAACCGACTTAACCTAAGAATATTCTCATTACAGGTTCTGTCAGAACATGGATATTCCGCTTTCATCCCGACAGCTTAACGCCGGTATTTTGCGCCTCACCGTACCGCACGTAACACCAGACAACAACAATACGCAGGTGATGTCGCTGTTTAACGAACATACTGCGTTGATTGGCCTGCCGGTGCTGGAGAACAATCGCCCTATTGGCATGATTAACCGCCATATTTTTTTGTCACAGATGAGCCGCCCCTTTTTCCATGAACTTTACGATCAGAAAAGCTGCATCGCCTTTATGGATAAAAGCCCGCTGATCGTTGATGCCGATGCGGGTCTGGAATACCTGTCGGAACGGGTCATCGAAACCGGTGATAAAGCGGTGACGGAGGGCTTTATTCTCACCCAGCAGGGGCAGTACATCGGTATTGGTCTGGGTATCGACCTGATTCGCACCGTATCGGATTTGCAAGCCAAACAGCATTTGCAAATTATGCAAAGCCTTGATTATGCGCGCATTATTCAGGAATCGATGCTGAGCCGTTCACGCAATACCATTGAACAAACACTGGAAGAGTGGTGTTTATACTGGCACCCGCGCGACTGTGTTGGCGGGGACATTTACGCGTTTCAGCGCAGTGAAAATGGCTGGCTAATGGTGCTGGCGGACTGTACCGGCCACGGTGTTCCCGGTGCCTTTATGACGTTCATTTTCTCTTCGGCGCTGGAAAAAGCGCTGACCATCGCCCGGCCCGATGCGCCAGAACACCTGCTCAGCCTGATCAATCAGCACATTAAACAGACATTAAGCCAGGTACACCCTTCGTCCGATCGCAGCCAGTCCAATGACGGTTGCGACGCTATTGCTCTGTATGTCGATACCCATCACGCCCAGGTAAGCTGGGCCAGCGCCCGTATGCACGCCTTTATTCTCGGCGCACATGCCGACAATGCCATTGTGCTGGACAGCTGTCGCAAAGGCATCGGTTATACCGATACGCCAGTGGACTACCAGTGGCAGCGTTATCAGGCACCGTTGCAACGGGGCGATACTTTTTTGATTGTTTCTGATGGCGCAACGGACCAGCCCGGCGGCCCGCGCGACATTATGTTTGGTAAGAAACGTATTCAGTCACTGTTAGTACAGAACCGCTCACTGCCCATGTCTGCCCTTTCCGATGCCCTGCTTCAGGCGTTGAAAAGCTGGCAAGGGCAACAGGCATCCCGTGACGACATGACATGGTTTGGTTTTCGCTGGTAGACAAAAAGTATGCAAATAAATGACCTGCAGGGCAAAGAAGCCGTCCTGTTACCCCTTTTTACTCTGCAACGGCAAAATGCCGTTGAGCTGTTTTATACGGGTTATTTTTCTCAGCAGCATATCGTTTCGCTGGGCAACGTCATTCGCACATGGCTGGATAAGCACGAATCTTCCGCCGTTACGCGCCGTAAACTGTTCTCGGTGTTTATCGAAATGGGGCAAAACATTGTGCGTTACTCCTCAGATGAGCGGTTTTTGTGCACCGGTCAGGATGAGCTGCGTTTTGGTTCTGTCTGTTTCCATATGGACACCTCCCATTATTACCTCGAAACCGCAAACCTCGTGGGGCCAGAAGCCTCTTCCCTGTTGCAAACCAACCTTGAAGTCCTGCGTACGATGACGCAGGCGGAAATTCGCGATGCCTGGAAGCAAGGGCTGCGTGCAGAAGCGCCGACGACCAGCAAAGGCGCGAACATCGGTTTGCTGACCATGGCGCGGGATACCAGCGCACCGCTGGAATATCGCATTCATCCACTGGCGGCAGGCAACCTCTCCGCCTTTCACTTAAAGGCAACCTTTTGCCATGACTGATACGACACTGACGCCCCCGATTGAACTGACCGCCACCGCTGCCACGCCAGAGGTGAAGTTCGATTTTGCCGCGCAGCGACTGCTGCTTAAAGGTGAAGCCTACCCGGAAAACGCGGCTGCGTTCTTCCGCCCGCTACTGGACGCAACGGAAAGCTGGCTGCAAACCCGGCCGCAAACATCAACGCCGGTGCAGTTGCACGTCGCATTGCGCTATTTCAACAGTTCCAGTACCAAGCTGCTGTTCACCCTGTTTGAAAGCCTGAACGATCACGCAAAACAGGACGTCCCCTGCGAACTGCACTGGTACTACGACGCCGAAGACGATATCTCCGAAGAGTTTGGTCAGGAGTTGCGTGTCGACTTCCCTTCGCTGGCGGTGTTTCTTATTCCGGACATCAACGCATGCTAGATATCAATGAGCTGTTCCGGGAGGAGTATTCCGTTCTCGAAGATGCCAGGCTGGCCGCCGCCGATCGTCAGCTCTCTGCCGATGCCTGCCGTGAGAAGCTGTGGGGCGTCGCGAAACACTATCAGCGTCTGATCCGCGAATCGTATCGTCTGATTTCCCGCAGCGACCGCGCGGAGCGTGAGCTAAACCGCATGAACGAGCAACTTCAGCAACTGGCGGCGCGTCTGGAGTATGAAGCGACGCACGATCCGCTGACGGCGGTGTTCAACCGTAGCGCGATCATCAACCAGATCAATCAGGGGCTGACTACCGGCAGCGTTGCGCTGATCCTGCTGGATATTGACCATTTCAAACGCATTAACGACGAGTATGGTCACCCGATGGGCGACCGGGTGATCTGCTCACTGGTGTCGCGCGTGCGCCGCGCCGTGCCGCAAAGCGCAGCGATTGGTCGCGTGGGCGGCGAAGAGTTCACCATTGTGCTGCCTGAAGCGCGCATTGAAGAGGCGATGATTATCGCCAGCTATATTCATGCCTCGCTCAATGCCTCACCGCTGGAGGTGCTGCCCCAGCAGTGGGTGACGGCCAGTTTTGGCGTCAGTCTCGGCGCGAAAGAGAGCGACTTCGAAACTCTCTACAGCGCAGCAGACACAGCGCTGTACACGGCTAAAAAACGCGGGCGCAATCAGGTAGCGCTGCATGAGGATTTTTTCCGCCAGCCGGCGAAAGCCTGCTAACCGCCGCGCGGCGGTTAGCAGTGATGCAATACTGAAATATCAATCGTGTCAGGATGATAAAGCGCCTGAGCAATGCGGCAGATATCACACACCCTCATCTCTCCAGAATGAATACGGCCGTACGCGCTACGGACGGCCGTTACGAGGTTGCTATAGCGTCACAGGGATAGACGACAGGGAACGTAAGGCGTGTAAATAGTCGTGAGAATTCTGATTTTTTACCCCAGCCTCTGGCACAGATTAAGGGAGAAACCATGCTGCTTATATAGCCAATAAAAGGGGCAGAATCATGTTCAATATCGAAAGCATTCTGGCGAAAATTAACCGTGCACTTACGCCTCATGGCGATATCACGCTGACATCTTCATTACTGACGGAATCCCTTCCCGAGCTGCACAAACGTTTTAAAAATATCCTTTCACGCGGTGAAATTCTCTATCTGTACCTGGAGTCTTTACGGGCGCAGGAAGATGCAACAACACGGGAAAAAATAAAGAAAACACCTTCAGCCTCAAAAATTGAACCTTCCGATCTGGCCCTCGCCATTCGACAAGCGGTAGGGCCTTTGACATTGCAGCGTTATGTGAATGCCACGGATGTCGGCGCGAAAAAATTGCTCCGCTATATCAAGGAGCATCCGGATGCCTTCGTCGATGATGTTGGTATTGAGCCATGGCCGATATCGTCGATGTTGAGGTCACAAATTGAAAAGAATCGCCTCCATCAACACAATCTCCGCTCTGGCAGCGATCCGGTGTATAACAAGGCTTTTAAAAAACGGCAATTCTGGAGTAACGATCAAAAAAGCGAAGGCAATAAAATCTTAAGCGATCAACGTGTTAATCCGTTCGCAAACTCCGTTAGCGAGTTAGCCCGGAAATACCATGAAAGATTGCATTCCTCCTCCGTTGCCAGCGGTGCAGTCAGAAAATTGACCCAGGCTGAGCGCGATATCATCAACCTTTACAGTAAAGAGTCACTCCCTTTCCATACGATAACATTAGGGTTCAGGGATCTGAATGCACAAGAGAAAGCACAGGGTTATCACATGGGCCAGGGGGTTGAACTGATTAACGCCTTATCCCGACTGCCCTCTCACAAAGGGAAAACCTACCGCGGTGCGTTTATCGAAAAGGGATTTACCTATGAAACGTCCGGCGTTCCGGTCACCCGAAGTATGACCGTGACAACCGGGAAAGATGGCAAACGCAGAGCATGGAAGCCAGGCGATTACGTCACAACAAGAACCTTTTTTTCCACCAGCGCAGCCAAAGGCGTTGCTGCCGAATTCATTATGCGTCAGCGTTTTGGATCAGGTTTTCACTCCGACACGGCGATTTTAAATGTGGTGGGAACCAGCGGTCGAAATATCACCCAACTGACCCACATAAAACAGGCAGAAGTCCTTTACCCTGCCTATACCGTTTTTCAGGTTAAACACGTGCAAAAAGGTGAATTTGGTCTTGAGATTGACCTGGAAGAAGTGGATGAAGAGATCTGGAACGATCCTGACGCGGTCATCAGGGATTATCGTTTTGGTAACGTTGTATTAGAAAGGCCAAAACATATGATCCCGCAACGGACCAAATAATACAGAACCGATAAAACGGCCACCGCAACTTCCGGTGGCCGTTGGCTTTATTCCGTTATGCGTCAGGACTTATAACGGGTATTTCCTTGCGATATAAGATTTCAGCACTTCGGCATCAATGTATCCCGTATTAACGTAACCGCTGTGTTGATTGAGTTCCGGGTAGCCATCCCCTCCTGTGGCATTATAACTGGGAAGGCTCATACGGTAAGTTTTATCCATTTCCAGTGGCTTACCGCTTATCGTGACGTGAGCCACTTTGCCATTATCCCGGTCAAACGCGATGTTGTGGAATTGAGCATAAGCCCCCGAGCCCGCAGTCTTAAATGCGACAACATTGAGATAGTCGATAATTTCCTTACCGGTCAGTGCAACATAAGTGACCGAGTTGCCAAACGGCTGGACTTTCAACACATCGCGGTAAGTGACGGGCCCCGCACTGATAGAACTGCGAATACTCCCGCTGCTGATAACGCCGAAGTCCGCCTGGGTTTTATCCATCTGCGCGGCAATAATCAGTTGCCCCATATTGGTTTGCTGTGAGCGAACCACATCGCGATCGCCTTCAAATGTTTGCCTGAACATGCCAACCGGCACGCTTAACTGGGTATCGATATGTTTTTTATATCCCTGCAACAGCGTATATAGCGCTTGCACCGCTGGCGTCTCCGCTTCTGTCGAGGCGACGACAGGCAGCAACTGATAACGTTTTAACGTAAGCTGACCTTTTTGCCAGATAAAATCGGCCCGCCCAAGGTAACGTCCGCTGTCGAGCGCCTGCATTATCCAGATCCCATTCTGGCGATCGGGCTTGCAGTCAGCATGTTTACGCCAATCAGCATCCAGTGCTTTGTCGCCAACGCAGACGGCGGTATGGGTATGCCCGCCAATGATCATGTCCACGCTGCCGGGGGGCAGTTCGCGCGCCAGTTCTACATCACCCGGCGCGCTGGAGCCGTGCTTGCCATCGTAATAATACCCAAGATGTGTAAGCGCAATAACCACATCGGGTTTCTCTTTTGCCATTTCCGCTAAGACCTTACGCGCTTCACTGACATGGGGTCGGAAATCGAGATTTGCCAGAATCGCCTTACTGCCAACGATCCTGGTATCCACGCTGGTCAAACCCAGCACACCGATTTTCAGCCCTTTCTTCTCAAAAAATGCATAAGGTGTAAAAGCACGATGCGACGTCTTGTTGTTATAAATATTGGCAGAAAGAAAAGGAAACCCTGCCCAGCCTTGCTGACGCTGAAGAATATCATGTGTGTTATCAAATTCATGATTGCCCACCGTCATCGCATCGTACCCCATCTTCGCCATGGCCTTAAAATCAGGCTCGGCAAGGAGAAGATCCGATTCCGGCGTACCGGTATTGACATCACCGGCATCCAGCAACAACACCGCACCTCCCTGCGCAGCGACTTCATTGCGAATACGCTCAATCATTGCAAACCGGTTAACCAGTCCGTTATTTCCCTCCTTGTCTTGCCAATAGGCCCCATGATGATCGTTGGTATGCAACACCGTGAGGAATACTGTCTCATCCCTGGATTGCTGGCTGGCGTACCCTGTCTGAATCAGCAAAAAAGGGAGAGCAAATAAAATGAACAGATAGCGAAAAAATAACATGTAGCCTCCTGCTGTCTGCTGCACTATTAGTTCAGCACACCTTTATCATCGACAAACATAAAAAACTTTGTGGCTTGATAAGGTTGGAAATTGTTATCCGAGACAAAAATTAAAGACTTTTTCCCGTTGATCTGCGGGCCGAACGTTACCGCCTCAATGCAGTCCGGTGCTTTGGTGTAATCGTCGAAATCAATCAACAACTTTTTACTGACGGGTTGAAGCAAATTTTTCTTCTCAACATCTGCAAGACTTTTTTTACCGATAATATTTGTAGCCTGGGAAAGATCGGAAATATAAGTTCGGATATTGAAATCAAAATCATTAAACCCTTCACTGGCATTACGCCCTGCTCGCTCTGTGATCAGTAATTTATCGTTACCAAGAGCAAGAATTTCAGACAGGCCATTATCACTGACACCATATTTCGTTATGCGCGGGATAGGATCGACATTATAAATATATTCTCCTACCAGTTCCCCGACATTGCCATCAGGTTGCAGCGCAAATTTAAGAATACGTACCGGTGAAGAGCTCACGGTGGTGCTGATGCCACCATCCTGCTTCAATGCACTTTCCGCTGCCACGAAGAGGAATTTACCATCAGGCGTGACGCTGGCCCCTTCAAAGGTCGCGCCGTTGCGTAGCCCTTCCGGTGCTTTTTTCAGATCACCACCGGCGTTATAGGAAACGGGGATTTTATCTGCGAAATCCTTCTTCAACTTGCCATCCAGGGAAGAGAGCCTGAGTGGGCTACCCAGTTCAGATGTCCAGAGCACGCTTTTTTTATCAGGTGTCAGCGCAAAACCTTCACCATCAACTTCCTGTTCCTTGAATGATTTCCCATCAGCATCGGTAAGCTGTTGCATATTCTGGATATCAACACGTTGGATGCCTTTGCTGTTGGTTTTAATGTTAAGGGTATAAAAACGCGCCATTCCTTCGGCAGGCGTATTTCGGGCATCAGTAATGGCATAATAGACGCCTTTGGCCGGATCGTAAGCCATTGCGGACAGTCCGCCAAATTTCACATTCTGAAAACTTGTAGCAGTCGGAATAGAATATTCATTTAAAAAAGTCAGTTCAGCTCCGATGGCTGAAACAGACAGCGCAGACATGCCGACGGTCAACGCGATATATTTAGCTAATAATACTTTTTTCATAATTGCCCCCAAAAGTTATTGATATTGCTCTTTGAATTTATTGACATCATCTACCGTGGACAATTTCCCACGGGCACCAACATGCGAAATATTGATTGCTGCCGCAGCGCTGGCAAAACTTAATGCGTCATTAAGTTCCCGATTGTTGAGGTAACAATAAATAAAGGCGCCATTGAAGGTATCTCCCGCACCGGTGGTATCGATAACGGATACGTTATATCCCGGATGGGTGGCGACACCTTTGCGATCGCAGGCGATAACCCCTTCTCCGCCACAGGTTACAACAAGGGCATCCAGATCGTGTTCTTCCACAAGGCTGCGCAAAACTTCGGCATCCGGTTCCTGTTGCAGGCTGGTACGAAATCCTTCTTTGTTAAAAATAGCGACATCACTTAGCGACAGCATCTCCTTAATATTCTGCTGACTGTTTTTAATATGTGATTCAACATCTATAACAACTTTTGTGTTCTTCTCCCTGGCATACCTTGCCAGCGTACGGAATTTATCGAGCTGCCCTGGCATCATATAAACCAGTCGACTACAGTCGATTGCCTGCGGAGCCTGAACCATACACGTTTCCGTTTCATCATTCGGCGCATACACCAGAGCCTTTTCACCTGAATCATCGAGAAAAATAATGGCCATATTTGCAGCCACACCAGGCTTACGTAAAATAAAGCGTGTATCCACACCATTTCTATGAAAATCATCAATAATCGCTTGTGCATAGTAATCATCACCCGCGGTAGATAATGACGTAACACGCAATCCCAGTTTTCCCATTACACATGCGGAGTTTGCGACCGTACCACCGATAAGTTCCGCAACTTTTTTTCCAATGACTTTATCGTCATTTCCGGGCAAACGAGGTACACGAAAGATAAGATCTACGGTTCCACTTCCCACCGCAACAACATCAAACGTTTTCATTTAATTTACTCCTGCGAAATCCTTTCACCTCCGCATGACAGATACTTCTCTGTTGCAGAGATAATAAAACTGAATATGGCAAGCATTGCGTAAAAATGGCAATCCTCGTGGCTGGAAAAAGCGGTGTAATGACCACTAAACATATAACTGAGTAATTGATTATCCACATGTAACACTGTGGCATTCTTTTTTATTAACTGCTGCTTTATATGCCAGGCAAGCACACCAGGGCTACCGGTACAGTTAAATATAATGACCAGATCTTGTGCCCCGGCCTGGTTCAGACGTAAAGCATGTTCATACTCTTCAAGCGCCAGTGCCTGGCTGGCCACTTGCGGGCCACACCACAACAGGTTAGACAGCATCGTTGCCAGGCCGAGGTTCCCTCCACTACCTAAGAGAGTGACCCGTTTCGTAAACAGATGCGATAACATCTGGTCACTTCCTGAAAGTCGCGCAATATCAGGAAGGTATTTCGCATAAAAGCAGAACTTACGAAATTGCGGCCAGTATTGTTTATCATATTCCGGTTGTAATATGCAGATAATCGCCTCAAGAAAAATCGCCATTGCCAGCGTGCTTTGCGTGGGCATGCCTTTCTTTGTTGCCTGCGTTACCAACAATTTTTTCACCTGAGTCGCAAACAGGCTGTCACTATTATTAGTGATACCAACAACCTGTGCATTTGTATGTTGTGCTTTTATCAAGGCATCGACAACAGGCGATGCCCGACCACTGGCACTTAATACAACCACCAACCACGAATCATCAAGATATTCGGTGTGTTCGCTGACAAATTCATATGACTGAAGAGCACGAGCAGGCAGCGATGTTATTCTGTTAATAAGTGCAGCATACAGCAATGCCAGAGCATAGGAGTCACCGGAACCGATTAACAATACCTGACGGATTTTTCCCGCATTAATACACGCAACAGCACCTTCTTCAATAATCTTAATATCGCAATGTTTAATATAGCGTGCAATTGCTGATACTTCTTCTCGTGTGGCAGTCAGCGGCATAATTGCAGATGCCGCGTCCTGCGTTTCGCTGGTTTTCATTCCGATGACTCCTCTTAATTAACAGAGGGTGCTTAATTCTCTGGCAATACGTTCCACATCAAAATCTTTTTTATTTACCTGATAGAAAAATTGATATTTATCGGGCGGAAGAGCAGAAAAGCCTTTATAGGCTCCGGCCATCGCGCCTGCCATTGTTGCAATACTGTCCGTATCATTTCCTGCGTTTGCTGCCGCGTGGATCGTCTGCCACGGATCCCCCTGACAGAACGCAAAGATGGCAATCGCAGAAGGAACGGACTCATGAGCATTGACCGAGTTACCGACAAAACCTTCCAGTTCGCGCAAGAAAGGTTCCAACTGACTGTTGCTTTGCGCGATGTCCAATGCAAGCTGTAGACGTTTTCCAATTTTTGGCCCGGCAACCACTCTGGCGCGTTCTGCTGCCAGCTGTTCGCCATACTCAGCACCATGGAGTGCACTGGCAAGAATGCTATCCACTGTCGCATTTGCCATCATGGCGCTGGATACACCTGACGCAATTGCGCAAGCGCTGGCAATAGCAATATTGGTATCGTGAGAAGGCAGGCAGGTAGCAAACGCCAGCTCACACGCTTTCTCTGGCTGACCCGGCCAAACCAATCCCGCCGGGGCAACGCGCATTGCTGCACCGTTCGTTGTCCCTACGTTAGGTGCCTGCCGCGATGATGTGCCAATCCTTCCGATGGTGTTAGTGGGTTTTCCTTCTTTTAACGCCTTAACAACCTGTTCAGTTGTGGGACCTTTATAGTTTGCATAGGGCTCCATAGAAGCCCAACGCAACAGACATTCGGTCCAGGCCTGAGTGTCAAAGTTTGCTTTTCCTGTTTTAATTAACCCTTCAGCAAAAACGTACATTTGGCTGGCGTCATCGGTAATCAATCCCGACACACCGCCCAGAGAACCGGCAAAAGTGTCCTCCGGCGGTGTCTGAAAATCAGAAATAAACCCCTGATAGTGTTGGATTATCTCATCGATGCTGTACAGTTCTGTCGCCGCGCCAAGCGCATCTCCCATACCCGCACAAGCCAGTGCTCCTAAGACCTTTTGCTCATAATTTTGCCCGTTCTGACGCATTAAATGCTCCTTTAATATTCAAATGTGTCCTTACTCACCTTCAACTGGTAAACGTAACGACTGGTCGGATAAATCATTTCTACATATTCAATGGGCTTTCTGTCACTGGCGTAGGTAATGCGTGAAGAGGTGAGCACCACTTCGTTGCTCCCTATCTCCAGATGCTGCCGTTCGGCTACTGACGGTAATCGGGCGCCGATCGACTCATACGCCTCTACCATTTCGATACCGTATTTCTCTTCCAGTAAATGATAGAGAGACCCCCTTTCTTCCAGCTCTTTCTGCTCAATTTCCTGACCGGGTTTGAGCTTGAGATAAGACGTCTGTATCCCCATTGGGGTGGTATCCGAAAAACGTATTCTTTTAATTTTCAACACGGTTTGTGTTGAAAGCGGCATTTGCAGGTTTGTCCTTATGACTTCGCTGACAGGAACATGGCCAAACTCAAGTACTGCCTGCCCAGGACATCCACCGTTACGCTTAATATCGTCGCTAAAGCTATAAAGCAGATGCGAATCATGACTGCGTGGAGGCAAAACATAGTTCCCTTGTTTCGCCGCGCTGTGCAAATAACCACGCTGCTTCAAATGCGCGATGGCTTTACGAACGGTAATCCTGTTTACGCCAAACACTTCTGCCAATTCGCGTTCGGAGGGGATGACATACTCAGCCGCCCACTGCCCCGAAACAATCTTTTCTATCATTATGTCTATGATTTTCTTGTATTTACTTTGTCCATCTGCGCTGAGATTTTCGGTCTGCTTTTCGTTTTTCATTTTTTTTACCTTTCTGGTCTACACCAATGAATACTACCTGAATGAAATAGTAACAATCTATGGAGTTAAAAAGTGTAATCAATATCACACTTAATTCCTTACATTCCTTTAAATTCAAACGGATATACAAATATCACTAGCATGTCAAGTTGATAACATGATCGTGTTCACAAATTCATCAATTGCCTCTTTGGTCTACACCAGATGTTTGTTAGCTTGGAATCAGAAATAAAGTCAGTCGTCACCCAGTAAGTATTTTTAGATAACCGACAATAAAATCAGTGGCCAAGGAGAAAATACAGAAAAGTATATTGAGAATGTCTATCACTCGTCTCCAAAGTAAAGACAAAAAATGATGACAACATTTTTTGAAGGATTTGTTTTGTCTGAAATAAGCACTGCATTGCGCAATATTTTTCTTTCAGACATCACAGCATAAAACAGGATATTTATTATGAACATGAAAAACATCTATTTATTATCATCTATCGTACTGATGGCTCCTCTGGTGCATGCGGAAGCTCCACATGGCTATATCAACTGGCAGAATGAATATTATGGTAAGTCCCATAACTATAATGACCGCGTGCAGATGGGGATGTTTTTCAAAAATGGCTTCGGCATGATTGGCGAGCTGCGTTATAACTCAAAAGAAGGTGCTAAAAATACTTGGGATCCATCACAATTTAATAACAACGGTCACGGTTTTTCTGTGATGTATCGATTTAACCCATTAGAAGATAAAAAATTCTGGCTCGAACCTATGTTCTGGCTGGATTCCAGCGAATACTGGAGCACCTACGAGTATGGCGTAACAGCGGGTTATAACTTTAGCAAAGTATGGCGTACATCATTCCGTTTCCGCTATGACATGGATAAAGCGACGGCTAAATCCCGCTCTTACGGTAACACCGATCGCAATAATATCCGTTATGACTGGTGGCTGGATTATCGTCCGGAAGGCACTAATTTCCAGTACCAATTGAATGTTACCTACAACGATAACGAGTATCTGACCTGGAATAACGGCAACAAAAACTACCGTGTAACCGCCCGTATTGGTTATCAGTGGGGTTCCTGGTTCCCTTACTTCAGTATTGCTGATGAAAAAGGTCCGGACAAAACCTCCAGTAACCGTCAGGCGCTCTACCGTACCGGCGTAACTTACTCATTCTGAAGCAAACCAACCTGAAACGTGGGTACTGATGTACCCACTGCATTACCACCGAGGTTTTCATGAAACTAACCATTCAAGAAAAAATTGGGTTTGGTGCCGGTGATATGGCAATTTCAATTGTCATGATGTCCATGCAATTGATTGTTGCCTATTTCTATACGGATATTTTTCAGCTAAAAGCAGCAGACGTTGGGCTGCTGTTACTGGCAGTGAGAATTCTGGACGCGATTATCGACCCGATGATTGGCATCATTACCGATAAAACGCAAAGCCGGTGGGGTCGTTACCGACCTTATCTCCTGATTTTCGCCATTCCGTTCGGCATAACGATCCTGTTAATGTTTATTACCCCGGATTTCAGCTATCTCGGAAAATTGATCTGGGCCTATGCCACCTACATCCTGCTCACGCTTGCTTATACGTTTATTGCGATTCCGTACATCTCGGTCATTGGCGTCATTACCGATGACAGTCGGGAACGTCTGAGCGCCAATACGTACCGATTTGTGATGACCAAAATAGGGATGTTCCTCGTCTCAATTATTGTGCCAGTGGCGGCGGTAAAACTGGGACAGGGGAACCTGGCAAACGGATACCAAATCGCAATGGGAGCAATGGGAGCACTTGGCGCATTGTTATGTCTTTACTGTTTCTTCACCATCAAAGAAAGAATCATTCATACGCCAAGCCGCATCCCTTTTTTCCAACAACTTCGCTCACTGCTGAAAAATGATCAGTGGATGATTCTTGGCGTTGTTATTCTGGTGATTATGCTAGGAGGCTCCGTGCGCAGTGCGGTTGCCGCCTATTACGCCAAGTATTACCTGAATGGTGGTGATGCGCTAATTCCCTGGTTCCTGACCACCGGCGTCATTGCTTCTGTGCTTTCTATGTTCGGCGCGAATTTCGCAGCAAAACGAATGAACAAGCTCACCATGTTCAGGCTTTCACAAATTGCGACGTTCGTCTTTAGCGTTATCATGTTTATGGCCGTCGGCAGAGACGCCGTTATCCTGGCGTTCATCTTCTACTTTATTATTACCTTCCTGGCCGATATGCAACTACCGGTATATTGGGCTTCGATTGCTGAAGCTGTAGATTACGGTGAGGTTAAAAATAAAGAACGTGTATCAGGGCTGGCATTTGGCGGGATCTTATTCTTCCAAAAACTGGGAATGGGTGTGGCTGGTGGTCTGGTGGGTTATATTCTGAGTTACGCAAGCTACACACCAGGTGAAACACAACCGGACTCTTCCCTGGCCGCTATTTCTTTAATGATGACAATTATCCCAGGGGTATTTCATTTAGTGGTCGCATTACTTATGCGGAAATTCATTATTGATGATGACTATTACCAAACAATTCGTGAACAGTTAGTTAAGGAGTAATCATGGATGCTTTACTGGCCACCATTGCCGGTATCATTGTGGGGGCTATTTTTACGCTGATTAAATTACCGATCCCGGCACCACCGTATTTACCCGGCGTCATGGGTGTCGTTGGTGTCTATCTTGGTGGTCATCTGGGCAATTATGTCATGACATTTTTACGTTAGTTTTCCCGGAGGTGGCAGTGTTAAATCTGCCACTTTTGTTGCATACGATAATTCTAAAAAGGCGTTCAGATGTTGCTAAAAAAATTCCCCTTAGTGGATCTGCACCGGCATCTTGATGGCAATATCGACATCAATACGATCATTATGCTGGCTCAAAAATATGGTGTGGATTTACCCACCTTCGATCCTGAAGAACTTCGCCCCTATGTACAGGTGACGGATAATCAACCCGACCTGCTCTCCTTTTTGGCGAAACTCGATATTGGCGTCAGTGTGTTAGGGTCGCTGGAAGCCTGCCATTTTATCGCCAGGCAAAATGTTTATAGCGCTTTTGCTGAAGGTCTTGACTACGCGGAACTGCGTTTTTCCCCCTACTATATGGCAAAAGCGTTTAATTTACCTCTGGAAGGCGTGGTGCAATCCGTCATTGATGGCGTACGTGAGGGCATGGCCGAATTTTCCGTGGGTATCAACCTTATCGGTATCTTAAGCCGCACCTGGGGAGTGGATAGCTGTATGGCGGAACTGAACGCCCTACTGACTTACAGAGACGACATTAGCGGTGTGGATTTGGCAGGAGATGAACGTAACTTTCCCTGTCGCTTATTCACCGAACATTTTACCAAAGCCCGGGATAAAGGCTTCCGGGTGACGGTACATGCCGGAGAAGCAGCCGGTCCCGAAAGCATACGGGATGCCATCAAACTGCTGGGAGCCGAACGGATCGGCCATGGCGTGCAGGCAGTTAACGATCCCTGGTTGCTGGAGTATATGGCGAATTGGGGCATTGCTGTTGAATGTTGCCTGACATCAAATCTGCAAACCAATGCCGTTAACGATCTCGCTAACCACCCGGTGAAAACGTTCCTTGATTACGGCATTATTGCCACACTTAATACAGATGATCCTTTTGTCGAAGGTGTCACCCTCCGTTCAGAATATGAACGCGCGGTCAACGATGTGGGTCTGACAAAAGAACATATCTCTCAATTACAGCGTAATGGGTTAAATGCCGCCTTTATAAGCGAAGGGGAGCGGATAAAATTCATTATGCGTAAATTGCAAAACGGAGAACGCTCGCTTCACTGAGCTTGCTGACGACAGCAGCCCGTTACGGCTCTCATTGGAGGTCAACGGGCTGCGCCATCCGGAACATTACCTTAGCGGCTGGACTGTAAAAACTTGCGTACCCTATCTGAGTCCGGAGCAGTGAAAAATTTTTCCGGCGGGGCTTTTTCAATCAACAGGCCTTTCTCCAGAAATACCACCTCATCAGAGACCTGGCGGGCAAAATCCATTTCATGCGTGACCACCACCATGGTGTAGCCTTCCGCGGCCAGATCCTTCATCACGCCCAGCACTTCATTAACCAGCTCCGGATCGAGCGCTGAAGTGGGTTCATCAAACAGGATCACCTCTGGCGACATGGCCAGCGAGCGGGCAATCGCCACGCGCTGCTTCTGACCGCCGGAAAGCGTTATCGGGTAGACCGCTTCTTTATGACTCATGCCAACCTTTTCCAGTTGCCGGTGCGCAATTTCGTTCGCCATCTCGCGCTTCATTCCCTTCACGTGCACCAGCGCTTCGGTGACATTTTGCAACACCGTTAAATGCGGCCACAGGTTAAAGCTCTGGAACACCATCCCCACCCGTTCACGAATGTGGGAGAGATCTTTGTGCGACATCGCTTTGCCGGTTTTTTCGTCCACCCCGATGCGCTGACCGCTGATGCGCACTTCCCCGCGATCCGGTTGTTCCAGCCAGTTCATGCAGCGCAACAGCGTCGATTTACCGGAACCGGACGACCCGAGGATGCTGACCACCGTGCCTTTTTCCACCGTCAGGTTGATATCCCGCAGCACTTCGATGTTATCAAACTGCTTGGACAGGTTTTTAATGCTAACCGCGCTTGCTTCAGGCATGGGTCATTCCTCTTTTCGCTCCGTAATGACTTAACCGCTTAATCAGCAACTCCAGCAGAATGCTGATCCCCCAGTACAGCGCAATGGCGACAATAAAGGCGTTAAACGGAATAAAGTAAGTCGACTGCACACTATTCGCGGCGGCGGTGATCTCCTGCACGGTAATAATGCACAGAAATGCTGTGTCTTTCAGGCAAATAATCAGCTGGTTTCCCATCAGCGGCAGCGCAGAGGAAAAAATATTTGGCAATACAATGCGTCGGAATATTTTATAACGCGAGAACCCCTGCGATACCGCGGCTTCAATATAGCCTGCGGAGAAGATCCGCCGCTGGCTACGCAATATTTCGAAGAAATAAGCGCCATGATAAATCACCAGTGATAAGAGTCCCGCCGTCCAGGCCTCCATACTGATCCCCAGTTGCGGCAAACCGTAATAAAGCAAATAGGCCAGAATCAAAAAAGGCACGGCGCGCATCAGGCTGACAAAGGCGATAATCAGGCGATTAATAAAGCGGTTTTGATATTCCATGACGTAACACAGTAATACGCCAATCAATAACCCCACAACGGCGGCAATAATAAACAGTTCAAGTGTTGATAGCAGGCCATTAAAAAAGCTTTCCCGCGCTGCCCAGATAATTCCCCACTGATTCATAACTCCTCCGTCTCTTATCGCGCCAGGCGCTTCGCTTTACGTTCCGCCATCCCCTGCAACTTCAGCAGCAGGCCGATAATAATGACGTACAACAGACCCGCAGCGAGGATCGGCGACAACGGTTCGTACGTCACCGATGAGATACGGTTAGTGACGCGCGTTAGATCCACCACGCCGATAACGGCAATCGCCGGGCTGCCTTTGATCAGAAACGACATCTCGTTTACCAGCGCAGGCAGACTCTCTATCCACATCTGTGGCAGCATAATTTGCCGGAAATAGGTCCAGCGGCGCATACCGACGGATTCAGCGGCTTCCCGCTGTTCGCGGGGAAAATTGCGGAAGGCGTTACGCCAGATTTCGGCGTTAAACGCAGAAGTGTTCAGTGTCAGGGCGACAATCGCCGCCAGCGTTTTATCCAGGTTAATGCCGAGCGTCGGCAGGGATAAAAACAGAAACAGTACCAGCGTAACCAGTGGCGTTGCCCGCGCCAGACTGATGTAAACCACCAGCAACTGGTCAACGAACGGGATTTTCATCATACGGATAAAGGCGATAACCAGACCGATAACCACCCCGAACGCAATCGCCACGCCAGAGATCCAGAGGGTCGTCCATGCGCCTTCAATCAACAGTTGCCATGAAATTAAGTCCATGTTCCCTCCTGTTTAAAACGAGCGGCGGTCGCCCGCCGCGTGACACTTACAGACCGGCTAACTTGTGGAACTGATCGGCGCTGGTGATCGGCTCTTTCGGCAGTTCATAAGTCTCGCCGAACCATTTTTTCTGCAACTCGGCCAGTTTGCCGGTTTCGGTCATATGGTTCATAAACCCGGTCATAAATTTCAGCAGTTCCGGGGCGTTTTTCGGGATGGGCCATGCCATATAACCGGGGCCGGATACCGCCAGACCTTTGGCAAAGACCTTCGGCTTGGCTTTCACCAGATCGTTAACCGAGATAACCACATTGATCACATAGTCGACGCGTTTATTCGCCAGATCGGCGTAGGCTTCCGGGTAGGATTGATACTCCACCACCGGACCCAATTTACCGCCGACTTTTTCCAGCATCGCTTTCAGTTCCGGTAAACGCGCCAGCAATGCACTGCCCGCCTGCACGCCCACTTTTTTACCGCTCAAATCGGCAATGGTATTTAATGTTTTATCATCAGCGCGCTTAACAAAATAATGCTGCGCAGAGGCCCAGGGCGGCGTGAAATTAAACACATTGAGGCGTTCATCGGTAATGACCGCACCAGTTAAGGCCATATCATACTGGCCGGTTGAAACCGCGGCGAGTAAGCCGGTCCACGGTAAAATACTTTGGTTGATGTTGAATTTCGCGTATTTGCGTAATTCTTCAAGCATGTCTTTGTTAAAACCGTCCGTCTGGCCGTTATTCATAAAGTTAAACGGTGCATAATCATCTTCAGTCGCGACTTTCATGGTGCCGGACTTTTCGATTTCGGGTAAATCTGCTGCCACTGCGTGTAAAGAAAATGCCAGGGCCATCATGGCTGCAAGACAATATTTGCCGAATACTTTTTTCATCTTTCCACCCTTATTTAATGTGCCAGACCGGTATATCCCGGGTGTGCTGGAAGCGTTGCAAGATATATGCCGAAACAGTGAGTCGTCCGGTTTTTGTGACTGCGTTTTTACAATAGGGAGGCTTGCGCTTTTCTGAATAGAGCCAGTTTTTGTGAATGGTTGTGTCAGATGCACCGAAGCTGGTATGGAATTTGCTCGACCCTGTATAGCGATATATCCGGAGGAGCACAGCATGATTCGTCATCTACTGAACGTAAATTTTGACGGCCAACGTGGGTTGCAAGAGCAGGTTCGCGAATCGCTGATTAATGCGATTCTGAGCGGTATTTTCCCGGCAGATACCCCGCTGCCTTCATGCCGACAGCTCGCCAGCCAGCTCAATGTATCGCGTAATACCACTGCGCTGGTGTTCGAAAGCCTGGTGAACGAAGGCTACCTCGTCAGCCGCCCACGCAGCGGATACTACCTGCACCCGGATTACTACAGCTGTGGGCAAAATACTGCACAGCCTGCACCCGAATGCGAAAGCAGTGCACCACACTGGGGCAGCCGCCTGAAAATTACCCCCAGTCAGCAGGAATCAATCCTTAAACCCGCTGGCTGGATGCACTACCGTTACCCGTTTATCTATGGTCAGCCCTATACCCAGCAGTTTCCGCTTGCCACCTGGCGCGCAGCGGCAAACTGGCTACACGGTGGTGTGCGCGATCCGGCATGGGTGATTGATCATATTGATCAGGATGTGCCGATGTTGATTGAGCAGATCCGCACTCGCGTACTGCCCAAACGCGGCATTGTCGCTGCACCCGATGAGATCCTGATTACGCTGGGCTCGCAAAATGCGCTCTATCTGTTGACGCGCCTGTTAATGTCGCGCACCACCCGCGTTGCGGTGGAGAACCCCAGCTTCCGCGAAGCGATTAATACCTTCTTATTAAGCGATACGCAGATTGTGCCGCACCCCGTAGACAGCGAAGGACTGGTGCTCAATGAGACGCCGTGTGATTACTACTACGTCACACCTGGGCACCAGGTGCCGACCGGCGTCACCATGAGTAAAGCCCGTCGCACTGAATTGCTCGATTACGCCACCCGCCACGATGCAGTGGTAATTGAAGATGATTACGACTCAGAAAGTAACTTTATGCAAAACCCGCTGCCCGCGTTAAAAGCCAGCGATCGCAGTGGGCGAGTGATTTATGTCAGCAGCCTGTCAAAAGCACTGTCGCCGGGTTTGCGGCTGGGGTATATGGTTGCCGCCCCGGAAATCATTGATGAGGCGCGCGCCCTGCGCCGGCTGGTCTATCGCCATCCGCCAACCAATATTCAATATCAGATGGCCCATTTTCTGGCGCAAGGCCATTACGAAACCCATCTGCGACGCTACCACGAAGACTCCGCCCGTCGCTGGGATTGCCTGCATAATGCGTTACGCACTTTCCTGCCTGCCTGCGAGATGATGCCAGGCAGTGAACATGCCAACGCCTTCTGGCTACGCACACCGGAGCAGATAAGCACGCAGCAGTTAACCTGGCGCGCGGCCCATGCCGGTGTATTGATTGAGCCTGGCGCGCGCCATTTTCTGCAAGATGCACCACCGGATAACTTCTTCCGTATGGGGTTTCACGCCATCAACCCGGATGCCATCGCCCCTGGCGTGGAAGTCCTTCGCGGGCAACTGGAGCAATTTTGCTGATAAGAAAATCCGGTTACTCCAGAAAAGATGATGCGATGCACGGCTTCGCCGTTATTTCACAGTAACGCGGCATTTTTATAGTGAGTCACGAGTTGATAGCCGACGATATATTTTACCGCCGCATTTTTATTATCGCTTTTCGTGGTGAGACAAAACGACGTCGCTATTCATCCGATCCCGAACATGTCGAAAAATCACTGACAATCGCAGGAGGAAGGAATGGACATTCACTTCCATAATAAAGAAAACACATTGCGTAAGGGAGTGTTATGCCATTACCCGATTTTCATGTTTCTGATGCATTTACGCTGGGTATTGAACTGGAATTACAGGTGGTTAACCCGCCTGGCTACGATTTAAGCCAGGACTCTTCCCGGCTTATCGCGGCGGTACAAAATCAGATCACTGCAGGCGAAGTGAAACACGATATTACCGAAAGCATGCTGGAAATCGCCACTGGCGTATGCCGGGATATCAGCCAGGCGACGCACCAGTTCTCCGCCATGCAGTCGGTGATTTTGCAGGCAGCGGCGGATCACCATCTGCAAATTTGCGGCGGCGGGACGCACCCTTTCCAGAAATGGCAGCGCCAGGAGGTATGCAACGACGAGCGTTATCACCATACGCTGGAGATGTTCGGTTATCTGGTGCAACAGGCCACGGTCTTTGGTCAACATGTGCATATTGGCTGCCAGAGTGGCGATGACGCCATCTATTTATTGCATGGCCTTTCCCGCTTCGTGCCGCACTTTATTGCGCTTGGTGCCGCCTCGCCTTATATGCAGGGCACGGATACCCGCTTTGCGTCATCACGGCTGAATATCTTTTCCGCCTTCCCGGATAATGGCCATGCGCCGTGGGTCAGCAACTGGCAGGAGTTTGAAGGATTGTTTCGCCGCTTAAGCTACACGTCAATGATTGAAAGCATTAAAGACCTGCATTGGGACATTCGCCCCAGCCCACATTTTGGTACGGTCGAAGTGCGGGTGATGGATACCCCGCTCACACTTTCACATGCGATCAATGTCGCCGGGTTTATTCAGGCGCTGGCGCACTGGTTGCTGGCCGAGCGACCGTTTAAACATCAGGAGCGGGATTACTTATTGTATAAATTCAATCGCTTTCAGGCTTGCCGCTTTGGTCTGGACGGCATCCTGACCGATGTGCATAGCGGCGAGCAGTGCACCATTGCTGACTCACTGGCACAGTTGCTGGATAAGCTTGTACCCTGGGCCGATAAGCTCCATGCCGGTAGCGCACTGGATGAACTGGCTAATGTGATAAAGCGTGGCAAAAGCGAAGCACAGCAAATGCGCGAGTTTGTCGCTAACGGAGGATCGTTAATGGGTTTAGTGCAAAAACATACGGAAATCTGGGCAGCGGGATAATAATGCTTTAATTTCTCACTGCCAGATTATTCTCTGTGATTAATCAGAGATATAAAGAAAAGCTTATTTTTAATAAGCTTTTCTTTCGCCATAAATAATACCCACAAAGGAGTAAGAACTCATCAGCAGAATTGATAAATATCAACAAGCCTTACGTTAAAATAAAGGCGTCAGCCTCTATTCCGATAACAAATATGAGCAACAGCAAACATGAGGCATATTTATGAGTTGGATTTACCGTTTTTCCATGAAAGCAAAATTATTACTGGCGCTACTGCCGCTATTGTTTGCGTTGATCTGGCTGGCAACCAGCGGCATCCTGTCCCGTGTGGAAACGGGTCAACAAATGCGCACCATCATCTCTTTGACGGAGCTGGCGAAAAACGCCGGTAATGTGATTCAGGAATTACAAAAAGAGCGTGGCATGAGTGCCGGTTATTTAGGCAGTAAGGGCCAGCAATTTTCCACTGAATTATCAGCACAGTATCCCTTGTCAGCACAGGCGATTAGCCAGTTTGCGGACGCGCTTAAACAGTCGCAGGTACGCGATGCCAATCGCGATATCCGACACGCGCTGGACCAATTCCAGCAACACCAACAAGGGCTGGAGGCGTTCCGCCAGCAGGTCCGTAGTCAGAGTGTAAGCGGCAGCGAGTCACTGGTGTGGTACAGCACAATCATCAACGATTTACTCAATGTGGTGGGAGGCATCAGCCAGCTCACCGACAATGGCGATATCGTCAACCAGCTGGCGGCGTACTACAGCGTGCTGAACGCCAAAGAACAAACCGGCGTTGAACGTGCACTGATGTCGAACGTCTTTTCTGCCGATCGTTTTAACGATGGGCAGTTCCGCCAGCTTAATGAAGTGGTGGGTAAACAGCAGGCATGGCTGGCTGCTACGCGCGCTTTTAGCACGGCGGAAGTCAATGCTACGCTTGCGACACAACTGCAAACGCCACAGGCAA
The DNA here is from genome assembly GCF_900094925.1 of Kosakonia oryzendophytica. Lineage (GTDB taxonomy): Bacteria > Pseudomonadota > Gammaproteobacteria > Enterobacterales > Enterobacteriaceae > Kosakonia > Kosakonia oryzendophytica. The sequence goes on from NZ_FMAY01000001.1 coordinate 516,282, forward strand.
CACATGCGCTGGAACTTCGCCAGCATGCGATTGATCGTGCGACAGAGGGCGGCTTTGGCATTGCGCCAGCCGACTGGTTCAAAGCGCAGACGGAGCGCATTACGGTGCTGAAATCCGTTGAAGATGCCTCTGCCAATACACTGCTGCAAACAGCACAAACGCTGGCGAATAAAGCCTGGCGCGAGGTGACAATCTTTGCCGTTATCAGCGTTGCGGCACTGGTTGTGGCGCTGTTTTTCGCCTTGCTGGTCGCCAGCAGCATTCATCGCCAATTACATACGTCGCTCTCCACCATTGAAGGGATGAATGGTGACCTGACCCAGCGGCTGGAAGTTCCCGGCACCGATGAACTCTCTCTGCTTAACCGCGCTTACAACCAGGCCATTGAGAATATTCAGCATATTGTGAGCGAAATTAAGCACGGGGCGAATGTGCTGCGCGGTGCCAGTTCTGAGATTGCCGGCGGTAATCAGGATTTAGCATCCCGCACAGATGAACAGGCTGCGTCGCTGGTGGAAACGGCGGCCAGCATGGAGCAAATCGCCACCGCGGTGAACCAGACGGCGGATAACGCCAACGAAGCGAAAAAACTGACCGAAGAGATGGAGAAACAGGTGCAGGAAGCAAGCCGCGTAGCGGGTGAAGCGAACCAGAGCATGAGCGCCATCCGCGCCTCCAGCGAGCAGATCTCCAGTATTGTCAGTTCGATTGACGAAATCTCCTTCCAGACCAACCTGCTGGCGTTGAACGCCGCAGTAGAAGCCGCCCGTGCCGGAGAGATGGGCAAAGGTTTTGCAGTGGTGGCAAGCGAAGTGCGCAATCTGTCCCAACGCTGCGCCAACGACGCGCACCAGATCCGCGAACTGGTTACGAAAAATATGGAGCAGATCCAGCAAGGGGTAACGCTGGTGCAGTCCTCCGATCGCGCATTGCAAGCGGCGAAGGCCAATACTGGCCAGATGCTGGCATTTATCAGCGATATTGCCCGTGCGGCCAGTGAACAATCGTTGGGCGTTTCACAAGTGCATCAGGCGCTGAACCAGTTGGAGCAGGTCACGCAGCAAAACGCCGGTCTGGTGGCAAGTGCCGCCAGCGCCAGCCAGATGCTGGATCATCAGTCCGAAACCATGGCGACACTGGTTGACCGCTTCGTGGTGGCCTGATTACCCGTCGGGGAACGTTGCGCTCAGGCCAGCTTTCCCCGACAATGCGGCTTTTCACCACCAACAGACGCTTATGAAACACCCCTTAGAATCGCTGGTCACCCTTGCCGGCATCTTGCTGATGGCTTTTATCTCTGTGTTGCTGCTTCCCGCGCCCACACCGGGGTTGCAACTGGCGCAAAGTCTGGTGCAGCGCTTCCACCTGCTGGATCTCAATCAGCTTTATACCCTGATCTACTGCCTGTGGTTTTTGCTGCTCGGTTGCGTTGAGTTCTTTGTGTTGCGTTTTATCTGGCGGCGCTGGCTCGCTGTCTGAGGACATGTCTCCCTGCCCTCTCCGGTTGGCGGCAGGGTGCTTCCCCGCTTTTTAAGTACATTCCCCTCACCACTCTTGTTCTATTTTTTTGAACTTTATCCGCAAATTGTTCCGCTTTTTATCAGCAACTTGCAGGCTTATGATTTATCACATCAGGGTAACACAGCCCTTCTCAAACAAAACTGAACAGGATTACGACCATGAAATTCATCAAAACTTTCGTTGCAGTTGCTGCACTTTCTACTCTCTCTTTTGGTTCTTTTGCACAAAGCATCAGCGCCAGCGCTTCCACCCTTAGCGCGGCTGAAGCAAAAATCGCCGCTCAGGCAGAACAGGCGAATGCCTCTTACAAAATCACCAGCGCCCGTAGCGACAACGGCGTGTATATGACCGCAGTACTGAGCAAATAAAAACATCGCCCCGTAAGGGGCGATATCACAACCAGGATCAGGCGAACATGAACCCGTTGCAGAAAATTTTTAGCGCTTTGTTTCCGCAGGCCACCCCGGCCACGGTTGAACAGTCAACTTCAGGAGCAGCCATGTCAGATAACTTTATCGCGTTGGCGAAACAACGCAGAACCATTTACGCCCTCGGTAAAAACTTGCCGGTTGCAGAAGACGTTGTGATTGAAACCATCAAAGAAGCGATTCGCCAGGCGCCATCTGCATTTAACTCGCAAAGTTCACGCGCGCTGATCCTGCTGGGCAACGAACACGTACAGTTCTGGGAACTGACTCGCGAACAGCTGAGAAAGATCGTGCCGGCAGAGAATTTCCACGCGACCTCTGAAAAAATCGACGGCTTTGCCGCAGCGGCCGGTTCGGTGCTGTTTTTCGAAGATCAGAACGTGGTGAAAGGGTTGCAGGAACAGTTTGCCGCCTATGCCGATAACTTCCCGGTATGGTCTGAACACAGCACCGGTATTGCCCAGTATGCGGTCTGGCTGGCGCTGACCGAAAAAGGGATTGGCGCGAACTTACAGCACTACAATCCGCTGGTGGACGCCGATGTACAGCGTACCTGGAATATCCCGGAAAACTGGAAACTGCGTGGTCACATGAACTTCGGTTCGATTGTCGCACCGGCAGGCGAAAAAGCCTTTATGGACGACGACAAACGTTTCGTGGTTGCGCGTTAAACCTTCGCAACCTGCACAAGCCCGGTAAGCATTAGCGCTGCCGGGTTTTTTGTTTGCCTGATCGGCCCGTTACTTGTCAGCTATAGCGGGTAATAAAAAAGCCGCCTTCAGGGAGGGCGGCTTTTATTCATTCACACGGCGCGATTACTGCTGGTTTTCGCGCTCAGTAATAAACGCCAGCGCTTTGTTGATTCGCGCCACGCTGCGGGACTGACCAATCGCGTGAACAGTCACGTCCAGTGCAGGAGACTGACCCGCGCCGGTCACAGCAACACGCAGCGGCATACCGACTTTCCCCATGCCTACTTCCAGCTCGTCGGCTGTGCTCTGAATAGCGTGATGAACATTTTCAGCCGTCCATTCGGTAATCGCCGCGAGTTTGTCACGCACCACTTCCAGCGGCTGACGGGCTACCGGACGCAGGTGTTTTTTCGCCGCATCGGCATCAAACTCGTCAAACTCTTCATAGAAGTAGCGACAGCTTGCCGCCATCTCTTTCAGCGTTTTGCAACGTTCGCCCAGCAGTTTCACCAGTTCAAACAGCTGCGGGCCGGTGTGGGTGTCGATGTTTTCCTGCTCAATGTGCCATTGCAGGTGTGTCGCCACATATTCCGGATCGAGCGTGTTGATGTAGTGGTGGTTCAGCCACAGCAATTTGTCGGTGTTAAACGCACTCGCCGATTTGCTGACCGCGCCCAGCGAGAAGAGTTTGATCATCTCTTCACGGGTGAAGATTTCCTGATCGCCGCTCGACCAGCCCAGGCGCACCAGGTAGTTCAGCAGCGCTTCCGGCAGATAGCCATCGTCACGGTACTGCATCACGCTGACCGCGCCGTGGCGTTTAGAGAGTTTTTTACCGTCGTCGCCGTTGATCATCGACACGTGCGCGTACACCGGAACCGGTGCGTTCAGCGCTTTCAGGATGTTGATCTGGCGCGGCGTGTTGTTGATATGGTCTTCGCCACGGATCACATGGGTGATCTCCATGTCCCAATCATCCACCACGACACAGAAGTTGTAGGTTGGGGATCCATCGGTACGACGGATAATCAGATCGTCAAGTTCCAGGTTGCTGAACTCAATCGGGCCACGGATCTGATCATCGAACACCACGGAACCGTCCTGCGGGTTGGCAAAACGCACAACGCAAGGCTCATCGTCCGCGTGATGGGAGTGATCGTGGCGGCAGCGGCCGTCGTAACGCGGTTTTTCATTGTTTGCCATCTGCGTTTCGCGCAGTTGCTCAAGACGCTCTTTGGAGCAGTAGCATTTGTATGCGGTGCCAGCTTCCAGCATCTCGTCAATCACGGCGTTATAGCGATCAAAACGTTTGGTCTGGAAGTACGGGCCTTCGTCCCATTCAAGGTTCAGCCAGTTCATACCATCCATGATGGCTTCAATTGCTTCCGGAGTGGAGCGTTCAAGATCGGTGTCTTCGATACGCAGCACAAACTCACCGCCGTGATGACGAGCAAATAGCCAGGAATAGAGAGCTGTACGCGCGCCGCCAACGTGCAGATAGCCGGTGGGGCTTGGCGCGAAGCGAGTTTTGATTTTCATGAATTGGCCTTACGTTGATAAAGATGCCGACCGTCGGCACTACCTAAAATGAAAGTGGGCAATATTCTATCACTGTGGGCTGATTCCTCAATGTTGTTGCCGCAATCGGCAGTGTATCGGACTATTTTGTTTAGAAATCATGCTCTCGCGACGGATTACGCAGCGGTTTGACTAATTTTACGACGAACGAACAATTTCTTTTGAAAATGCGTTGACTCATTTTCAACTCTCCCTATAATGCGACTCCACACAGCGGGGGTGATTAGCTCAGCTGGGAGAGCACCTCCCTTACAAGGAGGGGGTCGGCGGTTCGATCCCGTCATCACCCACCACGATTTTTGTGGTTCCCGCAGTGTAGATAAGAATGAGAAGTGGGTGATTAGCTCAGCTGGGAGAGCACCTCCCTTACAAGGAGGGGGTCGGCGGTTCGATCCCGTCATCACCCACCACTTCGGGTCGTTAGCTCAGTTGGTAGAGCAGTTGACTTTTAATCAATTGGTCGCAGGTTCGAATCCTGCACGACCCACCAATGTAAAAAAGCGCCCTAAAGGCGCTTTTTTGCTTTCCGGCATTTGCCAACGTCCCGCCGCATCGTAACGCCACCGCCAGCTTCTGCCTGCAACATCAACAGACGTCTTACGTTCCTGCAATCAACGTTTCATTTCCAAAATAGTTACCGGCATTTTTGCAAGCGTAAAACCGCCTTTCCACCAGATATAAATTCACAGATTTCATTTAAAGCACTTCTTTTAAATGCCTTATCAACAACGACAACAAGAATAAAAATATATATTTTTCAAGAGGTAAGCACGGTAACATCTACCCATAATTTATCCTTAATATCCGGATAAGATGCTCACAGTTCGGCCTTTCCGTGGCCGCGACTCAAGAACTGTTTGATTACGCCGATAATGATGTTTTATGGCAAAAAAGAAGGGGAGCTCAATGACAACTATCTCAGTAACAACTCCGTCAGTACAAGGCAGTAGCAGCAACACCGGTAAGTCATCGCCTGCCAGCAGCGACACCGCTGCGCAGATCACCCGCATCACTCAACAGATCACCAAGTTGACTCAGCAGCTGAAAGATGTGGCCAACGGCAGCGGTAGCGCCAAAGAGAAAAAGAAACAACAAGAGCTGATTCAGGCTCAAATCGAGCAACTGCAGGCACAGCTGGCGCAATTGCAGCGTAAGCAGGCAGAAGAAGCCGAGCAGAAACAAGCTAAACAGCAGCCGCAGGCAAAAGTGGAAGGCGTCAACGCCCCTTCCGACGATCATCAGATTGATATCTACGTCTGAGTAAATAACGGATCGTCCTCACGGGCCTGGTTTAAACACCGGGCCTGTTCTTTTACCACTTCCCACAACGCCTGCGCGGCGCCAGATAACGAACGATTTTTACGACGAACCAGCATAATTTTCCGTTGCACATCCGGCACCAGACGTTTTACCACCAGTTGGCTCCCCTGAGGCAGGGGTAGTGCTAATGCAGGCAGCACACTGATGCCAATACCCGCCTCCACCATTGGAAAAAGCGTCGCCGGATGACCAATCTCCTGCACAATCATTGCCTTTACCCCAAAATGCAGCAGTGCGGAATCAATCAGCGGACGGCTTCCCGACGCATAATCCTGTACCACCAGCCGCGCCCCCTCTAACGCTGACCACGGCACAGCAGCACGTTGCGCCCATGGATGATCGTGACGGCACAGCAGAAAAAATGGCTCCTCAAGGATCTCCTCACATTGCAGATCGCTGACCGGCCCCGGATCGATAACAATGCCAAAATCCACCTCGCCCTGGCGAATACTCTCCAGTACCCACTGTTGTGGTCGATCGTGCAACACAAAATCGATTTCCGGATAACGATGATTACTGCTGGCAATACATTGCGGGATCAGATGTGCAGAAATGGTCTGGCTGGCGGCAACACGCACCGTACCGGTTAATTGCTGCCCTACTCGCCCGGCTTCGCGTAGCGTACTGCTAAGCTCATCTAACAACCGTTCAAGACGTATCGCCAGTTGCTGGCCGGCTTCTGTTAACACCACTTCACGGGTAGTGCGATCCAGCAAGCGAACACCGGTCTGACGCTCCAGCTCTTTAACACTGTGACTGACGGCGGACTGACTGAGCCCAATGATGTCACCTGCCCGGCTAAAACTTCTGGCCTGGGCAACGGTCACGAAGACACGCAACTGACGGAGTGAATAATTCATCTGTTAAATTCATGAATGGATGCAATAAATCAATTTTATTTCTCAAAGCAGAAAAAGCACAATAGCAACACCGTTTTTCAGGAGTGCCTATGAAACTGTTTCGTGTTCTTGATCCTTTCACCCTCACGCTGGTCTGTACGGTTCTGCTGGCCTCGTTTTTCCCCGCACGCGGTAGCTTTGTGCCCTTTTTTGAATGGCTGACGACCGCCGCCATTGCGCTGCTGTTTTTTATGCATGGCGCCAAACTCTCCCGCGAGGCGATTATCGCAGGCGGCAGCCACTGGCGCTTGCACCTGTGGGTCATGTGCAGCACCTTTGTCCTCTTCCCGGCGCTCGGCGTACTGTTTGTCTGGTGGTCACCGGTGAATGTCAACCAGGAGCTATATACCGGGTTCCTCTATCTGTGCATTCTGCCCGCCACCGTACAGTCGGCGATCGCGTTTACGTCACTGGCGGGCGGCAACGTTGCCGCTGCGGTCTGTTCTGCATCGGCATCCAGCCTGCTTGGCATTTTCCTCTCACCGTTGCTGGTCGGCCTGCTAATGAACCTGCACGGCGCGGAAGGCAGTCTCGAACAGGTTGGCAAAATCATGCTGCAACTGTTGCTGCCTTTTGTGTTGGGGCACCTCTCTCGCCCGTGGACTGGTGCATGGGTGGCGAAACATAAAAAGTGGATTTCCAAAACTGACCAGACGTCGATTCTGTTAGTGGTTTATTCAGCATTCAGTGAAGCGGTGGTAAACGGCATCTGGCATAAAGTCGGCGTCGGTTCACTGCTGTTTATCGTCGTGGCGAGTCTGCTATTGCTGGCTATCGTGATCGTGGTGAATATAGTGGTCGCGCGCAAAGGCGGCTTTAACAAAGCGGATGAGATTACCATTGTCTTCTGCGGCTCGAAGAAGAGCCTTGCCAATGGTATTCCGATGGCCAACATCCTGTTCCCGACATCGGCGATCGGTATGATGGTACTGCCGTTGATGATTTTCCATCAGATCCAGTTGATGGTCTGCGCCGTGCTGGCGCGCCGCTACAAACGCCAGGCAGAAAAAAGCCAGGCGCAGGAAGCGGCAAAAGCCTAGCGGCGTTTCAGGGGCTGAACCAGATGGCTCAGCCCTTCCGTTTTGATCAGCAACGTAATTTGCAGCAATTCTCCCAAACGCCCGGCGGGAAACGCCTCTTTGCGGGCGAACCACAACAGGTACTCTTCCGGCAGATCAATTAACCGTCGCCCCTGATATTTCCCGAAAGGCATCACGGTATTGGCGATCTCAACGAGCTGCTCTTTTTCCATTTACTCTCCCAGTAAGCGGATCATCTCCGCCTCGTCAATCACCGGGATACCCAGCTCTTGCGCCTTCGCCAATTTTGAACCCGCTGCTTCGCCCGCAATCACCAGATCGGTTTTCTTCGACACGCTCCCCGCCACTTTCGCGCCCAGCGCCGTTAATCGTGCTTTGGCGTCATCGCGGGAGAGCTGACTCAAACTACCGGTCAGCACCACCGTTTTCCCGGCGAACGGGCTGTCGATCTCTTCGGCATTGACCACCACGGGTGCAGGCCAGTGGATCCCCACCTCGCCGACAAGCTGGTGGATAACCTCACGGTTACTCTCTTCGTTGAAGAAGTTATCAACGTGCTTCGCCACGACCACACCCACATCCGGGACTTTTTGCAGTTCATCGACGGAGGCGGCCATCAGCGCCTCCAGTGTGCCGAAATAGGCCGCCAGACCGGCCGCCGTGGCTTCACCGACTTCACGAATCCCCAGCGCATAGAGGAAACGGGCAAACGTCGTCTCTTTGGCTTTTTCCAGCGCGTTGACCACATTTTGTGCCGATTTTGGCCCCATGCGATCCAGACCGGTCAGTTTCCCGGCTGTCAGCCGGAATAAGTCAGCGGGCGTGTGTACATACTCTTTTTCCACCAACTGGTCGATAATCTTATCGCCCATGCCGTCTACATCCATCGCACGGCGGGAGACAAAATGCTTCAGGGCTTCTTTACGCTGTGCGCCGCAAATCAGCCCGCCCGTACACCGGGCAACCGCCTCGCCTTCCACACGCTCGACATCAGAGCCACACACCGGGCAGTGCGCCGGGAATACCACTTCACGCGTCTCTGCCGGTCGTTCGGAGAGCACCACATTCACCACCTGCGGGATAACATCCCCGGCGCGGCGGATCACCACTTTATCGCCAATGCGTAACCCCAGACGATCAATCTCATCGGCATTGTGCAGTGTGGCGTTACTCACCAGCACGCCGGCAACATGCACTGGCTCAAGGCGCGCGACCGGCGTGATCGCCCCCGTACGCCCAACCTGAAACTCCACGTCGCGCACAAAGGTCATTTGCTCCTGCGCCGGGAATTTGAATGCCACCGCCCAGCGCGGTGCACGGGCAACAAAGCCAAGTTGCTCCTGCAAATCGAGGGAATCAACCTTGATCACTACGCCATCAATATCAAAACCCAGCGTCGGGCGATCCTCTTCAACCTGATGGTAGAAAGCCAGCACCGCTTCCGGGCTGTCGCACAGACGTATGCGCTCACTCACCGGCAGCCCCCAAGCTTTAAACTGTTGCAAACGCGCCAGATGACTGCGCGGCAGTTCTCCACCTTCAAGAATGCCGACGCCATAACAGAAGAAGGTGAGCGGACGTTTTGCGGTGATACGCGGATCGAGCTGGCGTAAGGACCCCGCCGCTGCGTTACGCGGGTTAGCAAATACTTTTGCCCCGGTGCGACGCGCATCGTCATTGATTTTTTCAAAGCCGGTCTGCGGCAGGAACACCTCACCGCGCACTTCAAGGCGCGCAGGAATATTGTCGCCATGTAGCTTTAATGGGATCGCGCGGATGGTGCGGACGTTCGTTGTGATATCTTCCCCGGTCGTGCCATCGCCACGCGTTGCAGCACGTACCAGTACACCATTTTCGTATAAAATGCTGACCGCCAGGCCATCGAGTTTCAGTTCGCAGCAGTAAATCAGCGCATCAGTGCTTTTCAACCGGTCCTGCACGCGCTTGTTAAACGCCAGAAAGCTCTCTTCATCAAAAACGTTGTCGAGCGACAACATCGGGACTTCGTGACGTACCTGGCTGAACGCTGTCAACGGCGCGGCACCAACCCGCTGTGTGGGCGAGTCCGGTGTAATCAGATCAGGATGTTGCGCTTCCAGCTCACGCAGCTCACGCATCAGGCGATCGTATTCTGCATCCGGGATCTCCGGTGCATCCATAACATGGTACAGATATTCATGATGGCGAAGGGAGGTTCGCAGTTCAGTCAGTTGTTGTTCAATTGATTCCATATCGCACCATCAATGATAAAAAACCCCCGACTGGCGGGGGTTCTGGAAGGAAAGTATCTGAGTGGACCCGTTACGCGTTGGCGTCTTTGACCTCGCGAATACGGTCCTGATATTCACGCAGTTTTTGCGGCGTCATCATCCGGCGCTGATCGTCCAGTACCACACCGCCGACTTCATCGGCGATATGCTGTGCAGATTGCAGCATCAGTTTAAAGTTTTGCAGTTCGTCGCCGTAAGAAGGCACCTGCATAAAGATAGTGACACCCGGCGTGGTCATTTCACCCATCATTTCGACGTCAAACGTCCCCGGATTGACCATGTTCGCCAGGCTGAAAAGCGCCGGGCCGCTGCCGTCCGGGCTAAGATGACGATGGAAAATGCTCATATCGCCAAATTTAAAGCCTGCCTGCAGGATGCTGTTTAACAGCACATCACCGTTCAGAGTGCTGCCGTGATGTGCGGCAACGTTCATAATGATGACCGTTTCTTTACGCTGCGGTTTTTCCACCGGCGCTTCCACAACCGGCTCGGGCTCAGGCTGCGGCGCAGGGGTGTGAACCTGCTGCTGCGGCTGATGTTGAGGCTGATGTTGCGGTGCAGCAGGTTGTTGATATTGCGCAGCGGCAGGCTGCGGAGCGTGCTGATGCTGAACCGGTTGGGGTTCAAACACAGGAGCCTGAACAGGACGGCGTTCCGGTTGCGGCGGCTGAACAGAGGGCTGCGGTGCGTGATGCGCGGGTTCTTCCGGCGGTTGCTGCACAGGCGCAGACGGGCGCGGTTGGGCCGACGCGTAAGGCGGCTGATATTGATGCTGCGGATGCTGACGCGGTGCATCCTGCTCGCTTGCAGCTTTTGGCGCTGTGTTCACTTTATGAACCCGAACTTCACCCACGCCTTCGTCGTCGTCTTCGACATCCTCGTCATACAACTCGTCGTCGTCACGTCGCGACTTCATGCGTTTTATTGGGCGATCGCGGAACATTGAAGAACGTTCTTTGCGGCTGGTCCAGAACCCGTGAACCAGTAAAGCAATTATGGCGATCGCGCCAACAATGATTAATATCAGACGCAAATCCTGCATCATTATATTCTCTGTTGTTCTAACACCTTGCCACCACGGCAAACCTTTACTCACTAAGAGTATTTGCCCCGTAACTCAAGTGCAAGTGTGTGGGGGGCTTTCGCCGCAGAAAGATACGCTAAATTGTGCTTTTTGCTGTTTTTTCGAACATTTCTGAACGGGTTTCCCCCGTCAGGTGAATATTATAAGCTTCAATTTTTCCTGCTGTCATAAAAGGAGTACAGACAGATTATGATTTCCTCGTCCCCAGGTGCGGTACGCAGTGGTGTCTTTTACTTTTCCCAGGGCTGGAAACTGGTCACGCTGCCGGGCATTCGTCGTTTCGTGATTTTGCCTTTGCTGGTGAACATTATCTTGCTGGGCGGCGCATTCTGGTGGCTGTTTACCCGCCTTGATAGCTGGATCCCGTCGTTGATGGGCCATGTGCCGGACTGGTTACAGTGGCTGAGCTATCTGTTATGGCCAATTGTGGTGATCTCGGTTCTGCTGGTGTTTGGGTATTTCTTTTCGACTATCGCCAACTGGATTGCGGCGCCATTTAATGGCCTGCTGGCTGAGCAACTGGAAGCGCGACTGACCGGCGCCACACCACCCGATGCCGGTATCATGGGCGTGATGAAAGATATCCCGCGTATTATGAAACGTGAATGGCAGAAACTGGCCTGGTATCTCCCTCGCGCCGCGCTTTTGCTGATCCTCTATTTTATTCCTGGAATTGGGCAAACCGTCGCACCTGTACTGTGGTTTCTGTTCAGCGCGTGGATGCTGGCGATTCAGTATTGTGATTACCCCTTCGACAACCATAAAGTCCCGTTCAAAGAGATGCGTCTCGCGCTGCGTTCGCGTAAGTCCATGAATATGCAGTTCGGCGCGCTGACGAGCTTGTTTACGCTGATTCCGGTGCTGAATCTGGTGGTAATGCCGGTGGCAGTGTGCGGCGCTACGGCGATGTGGGTCGATTGTTACCGCGACAAACATGCAGCCTGGCGTTAAGGAAGGAATTATTCCGTTTCTTATTCCATACTGCTTAGCATTATTTCGGTGCAGCATATAGATATGCGAATTCCTTACTTCCGCATCAACAGTAAGTGCGTATGCTGATGTGGTTCCCAAATTTCATACAGTTAAGGACGGGCTATGAGTAAGATTTTTGAAGACAACTCGTTGACTATTGGTCATACGCCGCTGGTTCGACTGAACCGCATCGGTAACGGACGTATCCTGGCGAAGGTCGAGTCCCGCAACCCAAGCTTCAGCGTGAAATGCCGTATCGGTGCCAATATGATTTGGGATGCCGAAAAACGCGGTGTACTGAAGCCGGGTGTCGAGTTGGTCGAACCAACCAGCGGTAACACCGGTATTGCTCTGGCTTATGTGGCGGCAGCGCGTGGTTACAAACTGACGCTGACAATGCCGGAAACCATGAGCATTGAACGCCGTAAGTTACTGAAAGCCTTGGGTGCCAACCTGGTGTTGACCGAAGGTGCGAAAGGCATGAAAGGCGCGATTCAGAAAGCAGAAGAGATTGTCGCCAGCGATCCGGCTAAGTATCTGCTGCTACAGCAATTCAGCAACCCGGCGAACCCGGAAATCCACGAAAAAACCACCGGCCCGGAGATCTGGGAAGATACCGATGGCCAGGTGGATGTGTTTATCTCAGGCGTGGGTACCGGCGGTACGCTGACCGGCGTGACGCGCTATATCAAAAACACCAAAGGCAAAACCGATCTGATCACTGTGGCAGTAGAGCCGACCGATTCGCCGGTCATTTCCCAGGCGCTGGCGGGCGAAGAACTGAAACCCGGTCCGCATAAAATACAGGGCATTGGCGCAGGGTTTATTCCGGGTAACCTGGATTTGAAACTGATCGACAAAGTTGTCAAAATCACGAATGAAGAAGCCATCAGTACCGCACGCCGCCTGATGGAAGAAGAAGGTATCCTGGCGGGTATTTCTTCCGGTGCGGCAGTGGCTGCCGCACTGAAGTTGCAGGAAGATGAAACCTTTACCAACAAGAATATTGTGGTTATCCTTCCCTCTTCCGGCGAGCGTTATTTGAGCACCGCTTTGTTTGCGGATCTGTTCACTGAGAAAGAGCTGCAACAGTGATGCCAGATTGTTAAATTAGCGCAAAAAAGCACCCATCGAGGTGCTTTTTTGTGGCGTACGTCAAATTTTTACCCCTCCTGGCATTGCCTGGATCCTCCGGGTCTGGTATTTAACCATCACATTTATTTTGAAGCGCGAAATTAATCGAAGTCAGATTTCATCTTGCTGAATCGATTTTATGATTTGGTTCAATTCTGGCTTTCGCGGCATAATGTTTAATGACGGACGAAACGTCAGCGATCGGATGCGTCTGTAGCGGATTTTCTCGGCACGACCTCTGTCTCTTGTTCCGTTACGCCGGCGCTAACTATACAGGCTAAAGTCAAACCGCCAGGCTAGACTTTAGTTCCACAACACTAAACCTATAAGTTGGGGAAATACAATGTTCCAGCAAGAAGTTACCATTACCGCTCCGAACGGTCTGCACACCCGCCCTGCTGCTCAGTTTGTTAAAGAAGCGAAAGGCTTCTCTTCTGAGATCACTGTGACTTCCAACGGCAAAAGCGCCAGCGCGAAAAGCCTGTTCAAACTGCAAACTCTGGGCCTGACTCAGGGTACTGTTGTGACTCTGACCGCGGAAGGCGAAGACGAGCAAAAAGCAGTTGAACATCTGGTTAAACTGATGGCTGAACTCGAGTAAGTTTTTCGGGTTCTTTTCAAGATCAGTCACAAGTAAAGGTAGGGTTATGATTTCAGGCATTTTAGCATCCCCGGGTATCGCTTTCGGCAAAGCACTGCTGCTGAAAGAAGACGAGATCGTCATCGACCGGAAGAAAATTTCTGCCGACAAGGTTGACCAGGAAGTTGAGCGTTTCCTGAGCGGTCGTGCCAAAGCATCGGCACAGCTGGAAGCGATCAAAACGAAAGCGGGTGAAACTTTCGGTGAAGAAAAAGAAGCCATCTTCGAAGGGCACATTATGCTGCTGGAAGATGAGGAGCTGGAGCAGGAAATCATAGCCCTGATTAAAGATAAGAGCATGACTGCCGATGCTGCGGCACATGAAGTTATCGAAGGCCAGGCTACGGCCCTGGAAGAGCTGGACGACGAATACCTGAAAGAGCGTGCGGCTGACGTGCGTGACATCGGTAAACGCCTGCTGCGCAACATTCTGGGTATGCCGATTATCGACCTGAGCGCAATCCAGGAAGAAGTTATCCTGGTTGCGGCAGATCTGACCCCGTCAGAAACCGCACAGTTGAACCTGAAAAAAGTGCTCGGTTTTATCACTGATATCGGTGGCCGCACATCTCACACGTCCATCATGGCCCGTTCTCTGGAACTGCCAGCGATTGTGGGTACCGGCAGCGTCACGACGCAAGTGAAAAACGGCGACTACCTGATCCTCGACGCAGTGAACAACAAAGTTTACGTTAACCCAAGCGACGACGAGATCGAAACCCTGCGTGTTGCGCAGGCTCAGGTTGCGGAAGAGAAAGCAGAACTGGCGAAACTGAAAGACCTGCCGGCGATCACCCTTGATGGTCACCAGGTAGAAGTCTGCGCTAACATCGGCACCGTTCGCGACATCGCAGGTGCAGAGCGCAATGGCGCTGAAGGTGTGGGCCTGTATCGTACCGAATTCCTGTTTATGGATCGCGACGCGCTGCCGACCGAAGAAGAGCAGTTCGAGGCGTACAAAGCGGTTGCTGAAGCCTGTGGCTCTCAGGCTGTTATCGTTCGCACCATGGACATTGGCGGTGACAAAGAACTGCCGTACATGAATTTCCCGAAAGAAGAGAACCCGTTCCTTGGCTGGCGCGCTGTGCGTATTGCTATGGATCGCAAAGAGATCCTTCGCGATCAGGTTCGCGCTATCCTGCGCGCCTCTGCTTTCGGCAAACTGCGCATTATGTTCCCGATGATCATCTCTGTTGAAGAAGTGCGTGCGCTGAAAAAAGAGATTGAAATCTACAAACAGGAACTGCGTAGTGAAGGTAAAGCCTTCGACGAGAGCATTGAAATCGGCGTTATGGTGGAAACCCCTGCCGCAGCGACTATCGCTCGTCACCTGGCCAAAGAAGTTGATTTCTTTAGTATCGGTACCAATGATTTAACGCAGTACACCCTGGCAGTTGACCGTGGTAATGATATGATTTCACATCTTTACCAGCCGATGTCACCGTCCGTACTCACTTTGATCAAGCAAGTTATTGATGCTTCTCATGCTGAAGGCAAATGGACTGGCATGTGTGGTGAGCTTGCTGGCGACGAACGTGCTACACTTCTGTTGCTGGGGATGGGTCTGGATGAATTCAGTATGAGTGCCATTTCTATCCCGCGCATTAAGAAGATCATTCGTAACACGAACTTCGAAGATGCGAAGGTGTTAGCAGAGCAGGCTCTTGCTCAACCGACAACGGACGAGTTAATGACGCTGGTTAACAAGTTCATTGAAGAAAAAACAATCTGCTAATCCACGAGATGCGGCCCAAATTACTGCTTAGGAGAAGATCATGGGTTTGTTCGATAAACTGAAATCTCTGGTTTCTGATGATAAAAAAGACACCGGAACCATTGAGATTGTTGCCCCGCTTTCTGGCGAAATCGTCAACATTGAAGATGTACCTGATGTCGTTTTCGCTGAGAAAATCGTTGGTGATGGCATTGCTATTAAACCGACCGGCAACAAAATGGTAGCTCCGGTTGACGGTACTATCGGCAAAATCTTTGAAACCAACCATGCCTTCTCTATCGAATCCGATAGCGGCATTGAGCTGTTCGTTCACTTCGGTATCGACACCGTTGAACTGAAAGGCGAAGGTTTCAAACGCATCGCGGAAGAAGGCCAGCGCGTGAAAGTTGGCGACCCGGTAATCGAATTTGATCTGCCGCTGCTGGAAGAGAAAGCCAAGTCAACCCTGACGCCGGTGGTTATTTCCAACATGGACGAAATCAAAGAGCTGATCAAACTGTCTGGTAGCGTGACCGTGGGTGAAACCCCGGTTATCCGTATCAAAAAGTAAGCTCATCGCATGTAAAAATGGCGCCGTAAGGCGCCATTTTTGTTTTAACACGGCGGTAAAATCAGCTCGTCATACCCTTTGTCCAGCGTATACCCCATTACGTCCACCACCCTGTCACCCGCGGCGCGTACCGCCATATCCAGTGTTTTCCCCTGAATAATGCCGCTCACCAGTTCTGAACAGAACAGATCGCCGGTCCCTTTCAAATCCGTTGCTACACGTGGATAGCCACTCACTGTAACCCCATCGGGCGTGACCAGCACCACGTGGATTTGCCCGTCATCCACCTCCACGGGTGCACTGGTGATGGCAACCCAGTGTAACGAATCAGAGAGCAGCTCCTGCGCCGCGCCAATGACACTTTGCAGATCCCGGCACGGTTTACCACTTAATACTTCCAGCTCAAATACATTCGGCGTGATCCCCTGCGCCAGCGGTAACAGATGCTCACAATACGCCTGGGGTATTTCTGGTTTTACATAGATACCGCTGTCTGTATCACCAATCACCGGATCAACGAGAATCAGCAGTTGCGGATGTTTTTTCCGTAGCGCCTTCAGCCACTGTGCCAGCAGCGTTATCTGGCTGGCACTGCCCATATACCCGGTGGTCACCGCTTTCACTTCACGCAGGACATCACGCTCTTCCAGCGCCTGCAAGTAGCCGTTAAACCACTCATCAGGGATTACTCCACCGTAAAAAGTGTCATAGTGCGGCGTATTACTGAACAGCACCGTAGGCACCGCCAGCACATTCAACTGGTGCTGGCGAATATTGGGTACGGCAATACTGTTGCCCACGCTGCCATACACCACCTGTGACTGAACTGCGACAATATCAGCCTGCTGCGCCCGGGTTTTATCCCTGAACAGGATCATCTCCATTCTGTCTCCTTAAGGGGTTAAATCCCCGCACCCTGCGAATAACTCTCTTCACCAAACACCCCGGTGGACAGGTAGCGATCGCCGCGATCGCAAATAATGGCCACCACGATCGCGCCAGGGTTTGCTTTTGCTACGCGTAATGCCCCGGCTACCGCGCCGCCGGAACTGACACCGCAGAAGATCCCCTCCTGCACGGCCAGCGCCCGCATGGTATTTTCCGCCTCACGCTGGTGGATATCCAGCACCTCGTCAACCAGATCGGCGTTGAAAATGCCCGGCATATACTCAGCAGGCCAGCGGCGGATACCGGGAATACTACTGCCCTCTTCCGGTTGCAGACCAACAATGGTGACTTTTTTCGGTTGTTCACGTAAAAAGCGCGAGACACCGGTGATGGTGCCAGTAGTGCCCATACTGGAGACAAAATGGGTAAGATGCCCGGCCGTTTGCTGCCAGATTTCCGGGCCTGTAGTGGTGTAATGCGCGTACGGATTATCAGGATTATTGAACTGATCGAGCAACGTGCCCTCACCGCGTGCCGCCATTTCAAGGGCCAGATCGCGCGCACCTTCCATCCCCTGTTCTTTGCTGACCAGAATAAGTTCAGCACCGTAAGCGCGCATCGCGGCGCGGCGTTCCTGACTCATGTTGTCCGGCATCAGCAATTTCATGCGGTACCCCTTTAACGCCGCAATCATCGCCAACGCAATCCCGGTATTTCCGCTGGTCGCTTCAATCAGCACATCACCGGGTTGGATTTCACCGCGTTTTTCCGCCTGCACAATCATTGACAGCGCCGCGCGATCTTTGACTGAGCCTGCCGGGTTGTTACCTTCAAGTTTGACCCAGATTTCACTGCCGTTGTCCGGCGTCAGACTTTGCAATTTGACCAGCGGCGTATTGCCGATGGTGTGTTCTAATGTGTTCACGATTTTCGCTCAATAAAAAAGCCGGGTGGCGCTACGCTGACCCGGCCTACAAAGCTGTGCAGAGATTGTAGGCCCGGTAAGCAAAGCGCCACCGGGCGATAGACATGCTCACTAACCTATCAGGCGGACTCCGCCAGAGCAAGCGCCTGCGGGGCTTCAATCCGTTCATTACCGTTATACAGGCGGGCGTTTTGTAACCCCACGAACAGGCGTTCACCGCGGTGCGGCGCTGGCTCATCACGCATCACAACCGTTAGCGGTTCCGGGCTCCAGCCTAATGGCTGCACAACTAATTGCGTATAGTGTCCTTTCGGGCTGGCTTCCAGCACCTGTACCGGCAACGGAGAATCAAGGCTGGTGCGACGGCTGACGTCCACTTCCCACGGGCGCAGGAACAGATCGACCTCCCCCTGATACACAGGCGTATAACCCAACGGCCAGCGATGCGCACCCACATGGAACTGCCCACCGCGGACCATTCCTCGCAGGCGGTTCACTTCCCCCATAAACTCCAGCACAAAGCGGGTCGCCGGTTCACGCCACACCTGATCCGGTGCATCCGCCTGCTCAATATTTCCCTGGCTCATCACCACCACACGATCGGCCACTTCCGTTGCCTCTTCCTGATCATGGGTAACAAACACGCTGGTGAATTTCAGCTCTTCATGTAACTGACGCAGCCAGCGGCGCAACTCTTTACGCACCTGGGCGTCGAGCGCGCCGAAAGGTTCATCCAGCAGCAGGATTTGCGGCTCTACCGCCAGTGCGCGAGCCAGCGCGACGCGCTGTTTCTGACCGCCGGAGAGTTGCGCCGGGTAACGATCCGTCAGATGTGCCAGTTGCACCATTTCCAGCAATTGCGTCACTTTGACTTTGATCGCCGCTGCATTTGGACGCTCGCGCTTAGGCAACACCGTCAGGCCAAACGCGATATTGTCGAAGACCGTCATATGGCGGAACAGCGCATAGTGTTGAAACACAAACCCCACGCGACGCTCGCGGGCGTGCAGACGGCTGACGTCTGTCCCGTGGAAGCGAATGCGGCCGCTGGTCTGGTGCTCCAGCCCGGCGATAATGCGCAGCAAGGTGGTTTTACCGGAACCGGATGGCCCCAACAGTGCAACCATTTGCCCGGAAGGGATATCCAGAGAGATATCATTCAGCACCTGGGTGCGACCAAAAGATTTCTTAATATTGGCAATCTCAATGCTCATGATTTCCCTCCTGTTGCTGGCGTTTTTCCTGGTTGTTCAAACGCCACTGCAACGCACTCTTCAAAAACAACGTCAAAATAGCCATCAGTGTCAGCAGGGCAGCAGCGGTAAAAGACCCCACTGTGTTGTAATCCTGCTCCAGCAATTCAATTTGCAGCGGCAGTGACAGCGTTTCCCCACGAATGGAGCCGGACACCACCGACACCGCGCCAAACTCGCCAATCGCACGAGCATTGGTCAGCACGACACCGTACAGCAGCGCCCAGCGAATATTCGGCAACGTCACGCGCTTAAACATCTGCCAGCCGGAGGCGCCAAGCAGAATGGCCGCCTCATCTTCCTGGCTGCCCTGACTGAGCATCACCGGCACCAGTTCACGCACCACAAACGGACAGGTGACAAACACGCTGACCAGCACCATGCCCGGCCAGGCAAACATAATTTGCAGATTATGCGCATCCAGCCAGCCACCAAGCGGGCCGTTGGAGCCATAAAACAGCAGATACATCAGCCCCGCTACTACCGGCGAAACCGCAAAGGGAATATCCAGCAACGTCAGTAACAACTGACGGCCAGGGAAGTTAAAACGGGTGACCAGCCAGGCCAGCAGTGTACCGAACACCAGATTCACCGGCACGGTGATTAAGGCAATCAGCACTGTCAGCCAGATCGCGTGCAGCATGTCAGCATTTGCCAGGTTTTCGAGCACCGGAACCAGACCCTGACTGAACGCCTTCACAAAGATGTAGAGCATCGGCACGACGAGAATGAACGCCGAGAGCAGAACGCCCGCGCCAATCAACAACCATTTCCCCCAGTTCACCTGAGGTTTGTCATAGCGTTTCAATTCGGTTATTTCCGCCATTAGTGACCTACCACACGCTGGCCAAAGCGACTTTGCAGGGTATTGATGGAAAACAGCAACAGCAGTGAAGCCGCGAGGATCACGGAAGCAATCGCGCTGGCAGCGGGGTAATCAAACTCCTGCAAACGGACAAAAATCATCAGCGAGGTCACTTCCGTCTTCCAGGCGATATTCCCGGCGATAAAAATCACCGCACCGAACTCGCCCAGACTGCGGGTAAAAGAGAGAGCCACTCCCGCCATCAGCGCCGGAGACAGCTCCGGCAGCACCACTTTGCGGAAGCTCTGCCAGGGCGTTGCGCCGAGGGTTTCCGCCGCTTCTTCATACTCCGGACCAAGCTCTTCCAGTACCGGCTGGATGGTACGCACCACAAACGGAATGCTGGTAAACGCCATTGCCACCGCGATACCCAGCCAGGTATAGGTCACTTTGATATCGAACGTCGCCAGCCATTCACCGTAAAAACCGTTTACCGAAAACAGCGACGCCAGCGTCAGGCCGGCGACCGCCGTCGGCAATGCAAAAGGCAGGTCGATGAGCGCATCCAGCAGCGTGCGCCCGGGGAAACGGTAACGGGTAAGGATCCATGCCATCAGTAGCCCAAACACGCCGTTAAACGCCGAGGCGACAAACGCTGCCAGCAACGTCACTTTGTACGCGGCTACGACTTGCGGGTTGGTGACCACTTCCCAATATTGTGACCAGCTCATTTGCGCCAGTTGCATAACCAGTGCGCTCAACGGCAGCAGTAATACCAGACAAACAAAAAACAGGCTGCTGCCAAGGCTCAAACCAAAGCCCGGCAACACACGCTTAGCCGATCCTGCAAACATCACTTACGCCCCGCCGCCAATAACGTATCCAGCTCGCCACCGCTGGCAAAATGGGTTTTCATGACTTCCGGCCAGCTACCGAACTTGTCTTCGACGCGGAACAACGTAGTCTGCGGGAATTTGTCACTCAGTTTTGCCATCACTTCCGGGTTGTTCACGCGGTAGTAGTAATCGGTGATGATAGTTTGTGCCTGCGGGCTATAGAGCCAGTTCAGATAGGCTTTCGCCGCTTTTTCAGTGCCATTGGCTTGTACGTTTTTATCTACCCAGGCCACCGGAAATTCGGCGAGGATATTCACTTTCGGCACCACCACTTCAAAACCTTGCGCCGCGTACTGCTTGCTGATGTTATTGACTTCCGACTCAAACGAGATCAGTACATCGCCAAGACCGCGTTCAACAAAAGTGGTTGTCGCGCCGCGACCGCCCGTATCAAACACTTCGACGTTTTTCAAAAAACGGGTCATAAACTGCTGCGTTTTGGCTTTATCGCCGCCGTCAGCCTGATCCGCTGCACCCCAGGCCGCCAGATAGGTATAACGCGCATTACCGGAAGTTTTCGGATTCGGGAAAATCAGTTTCACATCATCACGCACCAGATCGTTCCAGTCGTGAATATTCTTCGGGTTGCCTTTACGCACCAGGAAGGCCATGGTGGAGTAGAACGGTGAGCTATTATTCGGCAAACGGCTCTGCCAGTTCGCCGGGATCAGATTGCCTTTGTCATGGAGGATTTGCACATCGGTGACCTGGTTGTAGGTCACAACATCGGCTTTCAGGCCTTGCAGAATAGCCAGCGCCTGCTTGGACGACCCCGCATGCGACTGCTTGATCGTCAGCTTGTCGCCGGCATTATCTTTCGCCCACTGTTGTTCAAATGGCGTATTAAGGGCCGCAAAAAGCTCACGCGATACGTCGTATGAGCTGTTAAGCAATTCCGTCGCCTGCGCCTGCGCAGCAAACAGCGTCAACGCTGTCAGCGTCAGATATCCTTTTTTGAGTAAGTTAACGACCATTGCGCACCCTTATAAGCTGATGACTCTCTGACCTTCAGTTTATTTATAACGAGTGTGAAAACAGTAACGGTTTTATATACCAATTGGTGATTTGGAATCAGAAAAGAATATAAGCAGAAGGGAGTACGCCGGGCGAAATGTCCCCGCCCGGCCTTGCGCTTACAGCGCCAGTAATCTATCCAGAGACGGCGCGAAGTAATACCCCCCGGTTACCGGGCGGGTAAAGCGCAGCATCGCGTCGCGCTTGCCATCAGCATCGCCGAACATGCTCAGCAGTTGCTGTTCGATGTTATAAAGACGGGCGCAGTAGCTGCAGAAATAAAGACCGTGCGTGCCGCTGGCCGTACCGTACGGCAGGCTCTGGCGAACAATTTTCAACCCCTTGCCATTTTCTTTCAGATCGACACGGGTCAAATGAGACGTCACCGGACGCGCATCGCCGTCGATCTCCTCATTGGCCTCTTTGGTACGGCCGATCATCATTTCCTGATCGCCCACGCTCATGCGGTTGAGCTGCTTGAGGTTATGCTCCCAGCGCTGCACCATCACATAGCTGCCACCAGCGTCTACGCCATCCTGAATAATCGCCACTTCACGGCGTTTCTCAACCCCTGACGGGTTTTCCGTACCGTCGACAAAACCGCTCAAGTCGCGATCTTCCACCCAGCGGAAACCGTGCGTCTCTTCTTTCACTTCCAGCGCATCGCCAAACGCGTCCAGCGCAGCCTGTGCCACCGAGAAGTTCACGTCATGACGCAGGGAAAGAATATGAATCAGCACATCGTGCTGCGTTGCTGGCGCCAGACCTTTACCATATGAGGGGTAGTCTTTCAGCTCTGCCGCCCCTTCCCCACCACTCAGTGCACGCCACACCGTGTTGCCGAAGGCAACTACCGCACCAAGGTTAGCGTCCGGGAATGTCATCTGAAATGTCGCCAGCTTATCGGCGAACGCTTTACTGCCCGCGCGCAGGGCATCTGTGTCCCCTTTCACGCTGGCTTCAATCCATATTGCCGCACGGCAATGCTCTGGCAAAATGCCACTCTGAACCTGAGACATCACTCCTCCTGAAAAAATAATGCCACGCATCCGTGGCATTGATAGCGGCATTGTACCTGTTTTTTAGCGCTGACCGACGCGATTCGATCAAATTAACGACGCCAGATAAGCTTACTGACTTTCCAGTTTTTCAGGACATCATCCGCGGGCATCAACCCTTCCGGGCCGCTCCACTCACCGGTGAACACATAGCTAATATGCTGGCTACCCGGTGCCTTGCACTCCACACCATCACTGTCGTCGCCTGTTGCTTTCACGCAGTTGCCGAAAGCTTTGTCATAAAGCTCAGTGAAAGGCGTACCGACTTTCACGCCTTTGTCGCTGGCAATATCGTGGTCCAGCACGTCAATGCGGCTGACTGCGCCATTTTCACCGTTGACCACCAGCGCCAGTTGGTTATCTCTCAGCGCTTCGAAATAACGCACGACCACCCCTTTCTCCGTTTTCATGCCGCTGCGCAGATGGTAATCACCCTTTAATGCGTCGCTGATAGCCTGTTCAGTCAGCGGTGTAGCCGCCGTGATGTTACCCACGCCGTTATCGCTCACCTCAACGGAAGAACCAAACCAGTTCCACGGATACGCTGCTGACCAGTTTACGGAGGAGAGGGTCGAACAGCCCGCCAACGCCAGCGGCAGGACGCAAACAACCATACGCAGGGATTTCATACACATTCCTTTCTTGTTCATTTAACGCCTGTTGGAGTCCGGGAACGGCAAAAAGTGCCATTCAATGTGGATCGGCATAAAAACAGGCACGCAGGCGACGGTTTGTCACCAACCATAACAGGGAGACAGCGTCGGCAATCATCAGCGCTATTGCCGGGCCGGATAATGCCTCGCCGGTTAACCAACGCCAGGGTTGCCATAACAACAACGCCAGTTGCGCCAGCAATAATAAGGGATAGATTGTGCGCCAGAGACGGGGAACCTGTTCGCGGCGACCGCTCAGTACAAACGCCAACGCCGCAGGCACGCCGGGGATCAATCCCAGCCAGAAATCATCGTGATCGGGGTAGAAGAGTGTTAGCAGCGCATCTCCCTGACCGCGTGACGCGCCAGCTATGACAAACAGCACCCAAGTGCGGGCCTGTAAAAACAGCACGCACCAGAACAGGAAAGGCAGCTTAAGACGACCATGACTGTCGTAATCGGCGGGATGGATTTCAGTACTCTTCATCTTCAATCAAACGCTTACCCAGGCTCACAGAGTCCATGTGTTCATAGCCCAACCGCTCATACATGCCGATCACCATCTCGTTCTCTTCACGCACCATCAGGTTAATTTTCGGGCAACCACGGGCAATCAATTTTTTCTCCAGCCGGTTGAGCAGCGCGTTCGCAATCCCACGCCCGCGAAACTCAGGATGCACGCCCAGGTAATACGCAGAACCGCGATGACCGTCATAGCCGCCCATTACCGTCCCGACGACTTCGCCGCCCACTTCTGCTACCAGAAACAGGCTGACGTCGTGATTCACTTTGCGCTCAATATCCATTTCCGGATCGTTCCAGGGCCGCAGCAGACCACAGCGCTCCCACAAGGTGATCACTTCTTCGAAATCTTCCTGGCGAAAAACGCGTATCTCCATGGTATGCCCCATCTTTTCAACTGTGAAAATAGCGATTATGGCCCTAAGCGCCGCCGTAGCCAATATCCAGCGAGATCGCTATTGAAAAATGGCATAATGTCACTCTGTCACGTATTGAAATGAAAAGTAAAACAATAGTTCTTACGGACTGTCGTAACGGCAAACACGATACGATATAACACCAGGGACCACGGATAATACAACTCAGGCTGTATGAGCACTTTTAAACCTTTAAAAACACTCACCTCGCGCCGCCAGCTGCTGAAAGCAGGTCTGGCAGCTCTGACATTGTCGGGTATGTCCCGCGCCATCGCAAAGGATGAGACGCCGCTAAAAACCACCACCGGCCACAGCAAGCCAAAAGCAAAGAAAGCGGGAGCCAGGCGCATCGTTATGCTCGACCCGGGTCACGGTGGGATTGATACCGGTGCCATTGGTCATAATGGCTCCAAAGAGAAACATGTCGTGCTGGCGATCGCCAAAAATGTCCGTGCCCAGCTTCGCGCCCAGGGCATTGACGCAAGGCTGACGCGCACCGGCGATACGTTTATCCCGTTATACGACCGCGTTGAGATCGCCCATCAGCATGGCGCAGACCTGTTTATGTCAATCCACGCCGACGGCTTTACCAACCCCAGCGCGGCGGGCGCATCCGTTTTTGCCCTCTCTAATCGAGGTGCCAGTAGCGCGATGGCGAAATACCTGTCGGACAAAGAGAACGCCGCCGATGAAGTCGCCGGGAAAAAAGCGACGGATAAAGATCATCTGCTGCAACAGGTGCTGTTCGATTTGGTGCAGACCGACACCATTAAAAACAGCCTGACGCTGGGTTCGCATATCCTTAAACAGATTAAACCCGTGCACCGCTTGCACAGCCGCAATACAGAGCAGGCGGCATTTGTGGTGCTAAAATCACCGTCGATCCCTTCCGTACTGGTGGAAACGTCGTTTATCACCAACCCGGCGGAAGAGAAACTGCTGGGTACTGCCGCGTTTCGTCAGAAGATCGCCAACGCGATTGCCGACGGCGTACTCAGTTACTTTAACTGGTTTGATAATCATAAAACTCATACGAAGAAACGCTGATGACCACACCCGACGTACATCCGGTTAAAACCGCCCTGCTGAACTTGCAGGATGAGATCTGCCGCCAGCTCTCGGCGATTGATGGCGCAGCGTTTGTCGAAGACGTCTGGCAGCGCGCGGAAGGCGGCGGTGGGCGCAGCCGCGTATTGCGCGACGGCGGCGTATTTGAACAAGCCGGGGTTAACTTCTCTCATGTGCACGGCGATGCCATGCCCGCTTCTGCCACCGCACACCGCCCTGAACTGGCCGGGCGCAGTTTTGAAGCGATGGGCGTCTCACTGGTGGTGCACCCGCGTAACCCGTACGTTCCCACCAGCCATGCCAATGTGCGCTTTTTTATTGCCGAGAAACCCGGCGCGGATCCAGTATGGTGGTTTGGCGGTGGTTTCGATCTCACCCCTTATTACGGTTTTGAGGAAGATGCGCAGCACTGGCATCGCACCGCGCGCGACCTCTGCCTGCCGTTTGGTGAAGAAGTCTACCCGCGTTACAAAAAATGGTGTGATGACTATTTCCACCTCAAACATCGCAATGAGCAGCGCGGTATTGGCGGGCTGTTTTTTGACGATCTGAACACGCCGGATTTTGATCGCTGCTTCGCCTTTATGCAGGCCGTGGGCAAAGGCTACACCGACGCCTATTTGCCGATTGTTGAACGCCGCCAGGCCATCCCTTATGGCGAGCGCGAGCGGGATTTCCAGCTCTACCGACGCGGGCGGTATGTGGAGTTTAATCTGGTGTGGGATCGCGGAACGTTGTTCGGTTTGCAAACCGGCGGGCGTACCGAGTCGATCCTGATGTCAATGCCGCCGCTGGTGCGCTGGGAATACAACTATCACCCCGCAGAAGGCAGCCCGGAGGCCGCCCTCAGTGAGTTTATTAAAGTCAGAGAGTGGGTTTAATTTTACCGCCCGGATAAGACGGAATCGCCATCAGGCACGGATTACCTGATGGCGTAACGCATCACAGCGGCTGCGTTTGTGCTTCAACGACCGCCAGCGCGACCATATTGACGATACGGCGAACGGAAGCAATGGGCGTCAGCACATGCACCGGTTTCGCCACCCCCATCAGCACCGGCCCGACGGTGACCCCTTCCGAACTGGAGACGCGCAACAGGTTATAGCTGATACGCGCCGCCTCAACGTTCGGCATAATCAGGATATTCGCCGCCCCTTTCAACGGGCTATCCGGCATACGTTCATGGCGGATAGCCTCATCCAGCGCGGCATCACCGTGCATTTCTCCGTCAATCATCAGCTCCGGCGCACGTTCACGCACCAGCGCAAGCGTATCGCGCATTTTCACCGCCGCCGGGGCACTGGAGGAACCAAACTGTGAGTGAGAGAGCAGCGCCACACGCGGTTCAATCCCGAATCGACGTACCGTTTCCGCCGCCAACAAGGTGATCTCTGCCAGCTGTTCCGCGCTCGGATCTTCGTTGACGTAGGTATCCGTAATAAAGGTGTTGCCACTCGGCAGCAGCAACGCATTCATCGCACCGGCGGTGTGCACGTTATCGCGATAACCGAAGATCTCCTGCACCACGCTAAAGTGCTCGTGGTAATCACCAATGGTGCCGCAAATCAGCGCATCCGCCTCTCCGCGATGAACCATGATGGCGCCAATCACAGTGGTATTGCTGATCACCGCACGTTGCGCCTGCTCCTGGGTGATCCCCCGTCGTTTCATGATCGTGAAGTACTCCATCCAGTACTCTTTAAAACGCGGGTCGGATTCGTTGTTCACAATTTCAAAATCAACACCCGGGCGGATTTGCAAACCCAGCTTCTGGATACGCATCTCGATCACGCCCGGTCGCCCGACAAGGATCGGTTTTGCCAGCCCCAGCGTCACCAGTTCCTGAGTGGCATGCAGTACGCGCGGCTCTTCCCCTTCCGCCAGCACCACACGTTTAGGCGCATTGCGGGCCTGGGCGAAGATCGGTTTCATAAACAGATTGGTTTTGTAGACAAACTCGGTGAGTTTATCGACATAGGCATCGAAATCAGCAATCGGTCTTGTCGCCACGCCGGACACCATCGCAGCTTTCGCCACTGCCGGTGCGATTTTCACAATCAGGCGCGGATCGAACGGTTTCGGGATCAGGTAATCCGGGCCAAAGCTCAGATCCTGATCGCCATAGGCAGACGCCACCACTTCGCTTTGCTCCGCATGGGCCAGCTCCGCAATCGCGTTGACTGCCGCCAGTTTCATCTCCTCGTTAATCGCCGTAGCGCCCACATCCAGCGCGCCGCGGAAAATAAACGGGAAGCACAGCACGTTGTTCACCTGGTTGGGATAGTCCGAACGCCCGGTACAGATAATGGCGTCCGGGCGTACCGCTTTCGCCAGGTCCGGCAAAATTTCCGGTTCCGGATTAGCCAGCGCGAGGATCAACGGCTGGCGCGCCATCTCTTTCACCATTTCCGGTGTCAGCACTTTCGGCCCGGAACAGCCAAGGAAGATGTCCGCACCGGCCACCACATCCGCCAGCGTGCGTTTGCCGTCATCCTCCACCGCGTAGGCGGCTTTGGTTTCCGCCATATTCGGCTCACGCCCTTTGTAAATCACCCCTTTCGAGTCGCAGACCACAATGTTGTGTTTCTGCATGCCAAGCGCCACCAGCAGGTTCATGCAAGCAATAGCGGCTGCGCCTGCGCCGGAAACGACCATGCGGACATCAGAGAGGTTTTTCTCTACCACGCGCAGGCCATTCAGAATAGCGGCGGTGCTGATAATCGCTGTGCCGTGCTGATCGTCATGAAACACGGGGATATTCATGCGTTCGCGTAATTTGGCTTCAATATAGAAGCACTCCGGCGCTTTAATGTCTTCCAGGTTGATGCCGCCGAACGTCGGTTCCAGCGCGGCAACCACATCGATAAGTTTGTCCGGATCCTGCTCGTCGACTTCGATATCAAACACGTCGATACCGGCGAATTTCTTGAACAGCACCCCTTTTCCTTCCATTACCGGTTTACCGGCCAGCGCGCCAATGTTGCCAAGCCCCAGCACGGCGGTACCGTTGGACACGACCGCCACCAGATTACCGCGCGCGGTGTATTTGTAGGCTGCCAGCGGATCTTTTTCGATCTCAAGGCACGGCGCCGCAACACCCGGCGAATACGCCAGCGCCAGGTCGCGCTGGGTGGCCAGAGGCTTGGTCGGGGACACCTGAATTTTCCCCGGACGAGGAAATTCGTGGAAATCGAGGGCACTTTGTTTTAACTGGTCATCCATTTGAGGTTCCTTTCACGTTGCTTTCAGTGTGATAAAGCGTGATTACGATCCCGATGCGCCGCCTAGTATGGCCCCTGAAGCAGCGGCAAACTTTGAACATAGCCAAAATCTCGTCATTCCATAAACAAAGTTGCTATCAATTCATCACATTTTTGTTACCGGTCACTAACGGCAGGTCAGGTGCCCGTCTGCTATGCTTTTTTGTTATGCACCTCTCATCCTCACAAAAGTGCGAACGAAAGCACTCCAGTAACACTTTGCTTTTAAAGGAGTTATTTTCATGAATCATTTAGACGGCCTGAAACAATTCACCACCGTGGTGGCAGACAGTGGCGACATCGAATCTATTCGCCACTATCAGCCGGAAGACGCCACCACCAATCCCTCTCTGCTTTTGAAAGCAGCCGGGCTGGCACACTTCTCCCACCTGATTGACGACGCCATTGCCTACGGTAAAGCGCGCGGTAAAACCCAGGAGCAGCAAGTGGCAGAAGCCAGCGACAAACTGGCGGTTAACTTCGGTGCGGAAATTCTGAAAAGCATACCGGGACGCGTATCGACTGAAGTCGATGCCCGTCTCTCCTACGATAAAGAAAAAAGCATCGCCAAAGCGCGCCGCCTGGTGGAGCTCTACCACGATCAGGGGATCGATAAGTCACGCATCCTGATCAAACTGGCATCCACATGGGAAGGGATCCGCGCAGCAGAAGCGCTGGAAAAAGAGGGTATCAACTGCAACCTGACGCTGCTGTTTTCGTTTGCGCAGGCGCGCGCCTGCGCCGAGGCGGGCGTGTTTCTTATCTCGCCTTTCGTGGGGCGTATTTATGACTGGTATAACGACCGCAAACCGCTTGACCCGTATGTGGTGGACGAAGACCCCGGCGTGAAGTCGGTGCGCAACATCTACGACTACTTCAAACAACATCGCTATACCACCATCGTGATGGGCGCCAGTTTCCGCCGCACCGAGCAGATCCTTGCGCTGGCAGGCTGCGACCGTCTGACCATCTCCCCGGCGCTGCTGAAAGAGTTGCAGGCGCAGGAAGGCACGGTTGAACGCAAGCTGGTGCCGTCGCGGCAAACCTTCCATCGCCCGGAACCGCTTACGGAAGCGGAGTTCCGCTGGGAGCACAACCAGGATCCGATGGCGGTGGAAAAACTGGCGGATGGCATCCGCCAGTTCGCCGTAGACCAACGCAAACTGGAAGATCTGATCGCCGCAAAACTTTAACCCTTTGCCACGGAGTGAACTATGTCCCGTAGAGAGCTAGCTAACGCCATTCGCGCCCTGAGTATGGACGCAGTGCAAAAAGCCAATTCCGGCCACCCTGGTGCGCCAATGGGGATGGCGGATATCGCTGAAGTGCTGTGGAACGACTTTCTGCACCATAACCCGGCGGACCCGACCTGGTACGATCGCGACCGTTTTATTCTCTCCAACGGCCACGCCTCGATGCTGTTGTATAGCCTGCTGCATCTGAGTGGTTACGATTTATCGCTTGATGAGCTGAAAAACTTCCGCCAGTTGCACTCTAAGACGCCGGGACACCCGGAAATTGGTTATACACCGGGCGTAGAAACCACCACCGGCCCACTGGGTCAGGGGCTGGCAAATGCGGTCGGGCTGGCGATTGCCGAACGTACGCTGGCGGCGCAGTTTAACCGTCCCGGTTACGACATTGTCGACCACTACACCTATGTGTTTATGGGGGATGGTTGCCTGATGGAAGGGATCTCTCATGAAGTCAGCTCGCTGGCAGGCACCTTGGGCCTCGGAAAACTGATTGGTTTTTACGATCACAATGGCATCTCTATTGATGGCGAAACCGAAGGCTGGTTTACCGATGACACCGCCAAACGCTTTGAAGCCTATAACTGGCATGTGATTGGCGATATTGACGGCCATTCGCCGGAAGCAGTGAAAAAAGCCATTCTGGAAGCGCAAAGCGTGAAAGATAAACCGTCGCTGATTATCTGCCGTACGGTTATCGGTTTTGGTTCGCCGAATAAAGCAGGGAAAGAGGAGTCGCACGGTGCGGCGCTTGGAGAAGAAGAAGTCGCGTTGACCCGGCAGAAACTGGGCTGGCACTACCCGCCGTTTGAGATCCCGAAAGAGATTTATCAGGCATGGGATGCCCGTGAGCGTGGTGCAAAAACCCAGCAGGTCTGGAATGAAAAACGCGAGGCCTGGGCGAAAGCATACCCGGAGCTGGCCGCTGAGTTTACGCGTCGGATGCGCGGCGAATTGCCGGAAGCCTGGGAAAAAACCACCCAGCAGTGGATTCACGAATTGCAGGCCAATCCGGCAAAAATCGCCACCCGTAAAGCCTCGCAAAATGCCCTCAACACGTATGGCCCATTGTTGCCGGAGCTGCTCGGCGGTTCGGCGGATCTCGCGCCCAGTAACCTTACCATCTGGTCGGGTTCCACCTCCTTGAAAGAGGATCCCGCCGGTAACTATATCCATTACGGCGTACGTGAGTTTGGTATGACGGCGATTGCTAACGGCATTGCCCATCACGGTGGTTTTGTGCCTTACACCGCCACATTCCTGATGTTTGTGGAATATGCCCGTAACGCAGCGCGTATGGCAGCATTGATGAAAGCGCGGCAAATCATGGTCTATACCCATGACTCCATTGGGCTCGGGGAAGATGGTCCGACTCACCAGGCGGTGGAGCAACTGGCCAGCCTGCGCCTGACGCCAAACTTCAGCACCTGGCGTCCCTGCGACCAGGTCGAAGCCGCCGTCGGCTGGAAACTGGCGATCGAGCGGCATACCGGCCCGACCGCGTTGATCCTGTCTCGCCAGAACCTGGCGCAAATGGAGAGAACGCCGGAGCAAGTGGAGGCAATCAGCCGTGGCGGTTATATCCTGAAAGCGTGCCAGGGCACACCGGATCTTATCCTGATCGCCACCGGGTCCGAGGTGGAGATCACCATGAAAGCGGCCGAACAGCTCAGTGCGGAAGGCCATCAGGTGCAGGTGGTGTCCCTGCCTTCAACCGATATTTTCGATGCGCAGGATGACGCCTGGCGCGAATCGGTATTGCCATCAAACGTCAGTGCGCGTGTGGCAGTGGAAGCGGGGATAGCCGATTACTGGTACAAATATGTCGGCCTGAAAGGCGCCATCGTCGGCATGACCGGTTACGGTGAATCCGCCCCGGCGGATAAGCTGTTCCCGTACTTCGGCTTTACCGTGGAAAACGTGGTGGCGAAAGCCAAATCGGTTCTGAAAAAATAAGCACAAAGGCGCGCCAGCGTTTACTGTTCGCTGGCGCGTGATCTTATTTCAGCACCTGCAATGCCTCGCTGTTTTGCGGGGTGATGATATCTTCCTGCTTCTCATCCCAGAGCGCTTTTTTCACCAGCACATTGCCGCTGTGCTGCGGGTCGCGCTTCACCAGCGTGGCGGCATCATCCTCTTCCTGCATATTGGTGTTCATCGGAAACGACGGAATGGCTTTAATCCACTGCCCTTGCTGAATGTCGTAGACATACACCACCCGCCAGGCGCTGGTCCACCACTCCGGGAAGATGACCACCCTGTCGCGCCCGCTGTCATCCAGTTGCGAAAGCACCTGCACCCCGCCGCCAATACACTGCGGCAGAATAGCCGGTTGAATAGCGGGGTTGCTGCTCCAGACAGAACACTGGCAGTCGCCATCCATATCGCAACTGCCGCCGTTTTGCGGATCGCGGGCGCTAAGCCAGACGATATCTTTATTGACGCCGTCAAACTTGCCCTTGGCAACACGGCCTTCCACGGCGGTGTCTTTTTGATTCAGCCGGGTGAGTAAATCCGTTTCCCCACTGATGCGCCAGCCACCGGCCTCTTTTTTGAACATTAATTGCGCGGGATAGTTTTTGACCTGTTTGCCATCAACGCCTGCCTGTTTGACAAACTCCACCAGCACCTGTCCTGCCTCATCGTCGACGATATCGAGGGTGCTGATAATGCGCTGGGAAAATTGCGGCGTACGGGTTTGAAAATCGTGCTGTTTGTTCAGTACCGCGTCACTGGCAAGCGGCTGGCCAAACCACTGCACCTGCGCGGCGTAGAGATCGCTACCGGTGGCATTCTGTTCGCCATTAAGATAGTGATTCCACCGTTCAACCTGCCGGGTGATCTCCTGCCGGTCGGCAGCACTGAGCTCCGCCTGCGCAGGCAGGGCGGCGATGAACAGCAGACAGGCGGCAATCCATTGGGCGTATACGTGCTTCATTCTCTCTTTCCCGGATAAAATATTCGGGAGGATTATAAATAACTTACGCTTATCGCGTCACCCACAGCGTCGGCCAGGCATCGGGGCCGTGCCAGTTATCGCAGGTGGGCTCCTGGGCGTAACGTGCCAGTCGAAAACGCTGCCCATCAAAACGCCAGCGGCTCGCTACGCCGCAGTCCGCCAGACCACGCCCTTTTGACAAGGTGGTCAGTTCCCGGGTTTTCTCATCAAACGTGGCGTTCATCAGCTCCATTTCGTCATTACCGTTATCCGGTGTGAATGGCAGATGCAAACGTACAGGGCGTGAGGCGAAGGGTTTTTCCCGCGAAACCAGCCATGCCAGCTCGACGGTGTTATACGCACCCGCTTCGCAATCAATCATCAGCAAAGCTTTATCGTCCGTCAGCGCGGTGACACGCACCTCGCGGCGCATAGGATCCAGCGAACACTGGGTGTTATTCATACGCCAGTTGGCATAATCCAGCAGATCATTCAGCTCCTGGTGGGTGAGCGGTACGGGCATCGTCGTCACCAGCGCTACCTCTTTTAGCGCAGGCGCGGGCGGTACACTTAACGGTGGCTCATCGCCTTTCTTGATCCATGCGGTTTCGCTCCCCACACGCTTTTGTTGTGTGTCGATAAACAGCAGTGCGGCTTTAAGACCCAACAACGAAATCTTGCCTTTACTGCCCGCAAGCGTGATGGTCTGCCCTTCCTGAATCGTTTTCAGGAAGTCAGTAATGCCAATGGCGTTATCGGTCATCAAATGCCAGGGGGAGATTTGCCAGTGTGTCGCCGTCAGTTTCAGGGGCTGCTCATCCAGCAATAAGCGATCGGCAATCGGCGGCTCTTTTACCGGCGGCGCTTCTTTACCGCCAAGATCGATACGCAGTGCGGCATCGGTGCGCGCCCCGGCACTGCGGTCAAGCGTCATCACCAGACCGCCATGCATTCCGGTGTTACGGGCAACGCAAAAGTTTTGGTTATTGCAGGTGACCTGCCAGTCGGAGAATGTCTGCTGTGCGGGCGCAGCCTGGAGTAAAGGCGCGGTAAACAGACCGCAGAGCAAGGTGAATAAGCTGCGATAACGCATGAATGGTACAACCCCGGAAGAAGAGAAGCGCGACGTGCCGTATCTTCGGTTTCCGGGGGCGCTGGCTCAATCGGATTTGTCGGATAGCCTCATCCGAAAGATGGAACAAAAAACCTTAAAATTCAGTCCATTATTCCTGATGATTGTAAGTATTGCAGTAAAATCACCGCCTTGCCGTCGCGTATCTCACCGTTTGCCATCATGGATAACGCCTGATGGAACGGCAACTCCAGCACTTCAATGTCTTCATCTTCTACGCCACCGCCGTTATTAGCGCGTTGTGCATCGCTGTATTCCGCAATAAAAAAGTGCACAATTTCCGTTACGCCGCCCGGCGACATATAGAGTTCGAAGACTTTACGCACCTCACCAACCTGGTAACCGGTCTCTTCAATGGCCTCTTTACGAATACAAACTTCCGGCTCATCGTCATCCAGTAAACCAGCGCAAGACTCAATTAAGCGCCCATCTTCATTGCCGTTCACCCATGTGGCAATACGGAACTGACGAATCAGCACCACGCTCTGTTTTTCGCGGTTATACAACAGGATCGTGGCGCCATTACCCCGATCGTAGACTTCGCGCTTATGACGCACGACTTCGCCGTTCTGACGGGTCAGATCGTAGGTAATATTGCGCAGGATAAAGTAATTTTCAGAGAGGAGTTTATCTTTGATAACTTCAATTTTCAGCGACATACAGGCTCCAAAGCGCTAACAATCTGGCGTCATACTACGCCGTGGAGCCTGTTTTGTCGCGAAGAGCGTTAATGTTTACCCGGTGCTTTTACACCCAGCCAGTCCATCATGCCCTGCGCCGCGTGGCGACCTTCTGCCATCGCAGTTACCACCAGATCGGCACCGCGTACCGCATCGCCACCGGCGAAAATTTTCGGGTTGCTGGTCTGATAACGGTAGGTGCTGTCGACACTGGCGGAAATCCGCCCCCAGTCGTCCACGCGAACCCCATGGCGTTCCAGCCACGGCATGGCATGCGGGTTAAAGCCAAACGCCATGATCACCGCATCGGCAGGCATCACAAATTCACTGTCAGCAATGGGCACCGGACGGCGACGGCCTTTAGCGTCCGGTTCACCGAGTTGCGTACGCAGTAAACGGATGCCACACACCTTACCTTCGCTATCCAGTTCCAGGTTCACTGGCTGCACATTGAATTCAAACTCTGCCCCTTCCTCACGGGCGTTTTTCACCTCTTTCTTCGAACCCGGCATGTTGGCTTCGTCGCGGCGATAGGCGCAAGTGACTTTGCTGGCACCATGACGTAGCGAGGTACGCACACAATCCATCGCTGTATCGCCGCCGCCCAGCACCACGACATTCAGTCCTTCAGTGTTGATAAAGGGCTCTTCAACGCTATCCGGCAACCCCATTAAGTGCCTGGTGTTGGCAACCAGGAAGGGCAGCGCATCGTAAACCCCTGGCGCATCTTCATTCGGCAAACCGGCCTTCATTGAACGGTAGGTTCCTACCCCCACAAACACGGCGTCATACTCATCCAGCAGCGTATCGAGGGAGATGTCTTTGCCAATTTCACAGTTCAGTTCAAAACGGATGCCCATTGCGCTGAAGATTTCCCGGCGACGCGCCAGCAGCGATTTATCCAGCTTAAAGGCGGGAATACCGAAGGTCAGCAACCCACCGATTTCCGGGTGGCGATCGAAAACCGTTGCGCTCACGCCATGACGCACCAGCACATCGGCGCAGGCCAGTCCCGCCGGTCCGGCCCCGATGATCGCCACGCGTTTGTTCACCGCCTGCACCTGTTGTAAATCCGGCAGCCAGCCCTGTGCCAATGCCTGATCGGAAATATAGCGTTCGATATTGCCAATGGTGACCGCGCCGTATTCGTCGCGCACTGTGCAAGCCCCTTCGCACAGGCGATCCTGCGGGCAGACGCGGCCGGTGATTTCCGGCAGACAGTTGGTCTGATGGGAAAGCTCGACCGCTGCGGCAATATCGCCCGCTTTTACCCGTTCAATCCACTGCGGAATATGGTTGTGCAGTGGGCAGGTCCATTCGCATATGCTGTGTTCACCGCACGTCAGGCACCGTTCCGCTTCGCGGTGCGCCTGATCTGCATGAAACGGCAGATAGATTTCGTCGAAACCGGTTTTACGCGCCGCCACTGGCAGTTTGTCCGGCTCACCGCGCGGCGGTGTTTTACGCATTTGCCGCACTTTGCGATCGTCAAATGCCGGCACCAGCGCTGCAACGCTGTGCCACGGCTGCGCTTCATGGCTGGCCGCACGCAAACGACGCGCTTTTGATATCTCCGACAATGCATCGCCGTTTACGAGCTGTAATGCATTGGCCGGGCAGTTTTGCGCACAGGCCGGCCCCTCTGCCCGATCGCGGCACAGATCGCATTTATGGGCGGTGGCTTTCACCCTCCCCTCGCCAATGGGCGTTACCAGGACCTGCAGGGTGCCGAACGGGCACGCGACAACGCAGGACTTACAGCCGATGCACTTCTGCTGGTCGACCTGCACGGCATCATCGACACGACCGATCGCACCGTTCGGGCAACTGCGGGCACAGGGTGCAGCTTCACAGTGGCGGCAGGTCACCGCGCTGCGCTGCTGCTGATGTTTAATTACCGTAATGCGCGGATGAAAATGTGCCGGACTGACGACATGCTGCTCTTCATTGTGAGCCATTACGCACGCCACTTCGCAGGCACGACATCCTATACATTGCTGGCTATTCGCCATAATAAAGCGATTCATGGCACCCTTCTTTTCTGGTTTAATAAACCCTGTTTTTTATATGAGCATTGTATTTACCGGGGCAGTTTCACGCTGGCAATGTACAATTGCCCAGATAGGTTATCTATTTGTCACGAACTTGTAGCAGATCAATTTATTTCAGGATTTCTGAACACTAATTTCATTCGATGGGCGTTCGCGCTGCCGTTTGCCGCACGTAACATCAGGAATCGGGAACAGCGACTGTGTCAGTGAAAAGACCTGTGTCATCCAGTCTCGCCAAAGCCTTTTTCTATATTGTCCTGTTGTCGTTACTCTCAACAGGTATCGCATTGATTACCCTTGCCAGCAGTCTGCGCGATGCGGAAGCCATTAACATTGCCGGATCATTGCGTATGCAAAGCTATCGTCTCGGCTACGATCTGCACGCCGATCCCGACAAGCTGGTCGGGCACCGACAGCGCTATCAACAGACGCTGAATTCGCCGGTGCTGCAACATCTTCATCACTGGTATATCCCGCAGGATGTTCAACAGCGTTATGGGCAATTGCACGATAGCTGGCAACAGATGGATGCGCGACTGGCGCAGCATGATACGCAGTGGTATCAGCAGAATATTCAGGGTTACGTCGGCAACATCGATCTGTTTGTGCTGGCACTTCAGCACTATGCCGAACGCAAAATGATACTGGTGGTGATCATTTCACTGCTGGGCGCAACGGGGATTTTCCTCCTCGTATTTTTCACTCTGCACCGCATCCGCCAGCACGTGGTGAAACCGCTCCGCCAGTTGATGACCGCCAGCCAGCAAATCCAGAAGGGGCACTTTTCTTACCCGCCACTCAATATTCACCTTGATAACGAACTGGGCCTGCTGGCCTCGACATTCGACCGGATGTCCGGCGAGCTGTTAAAGCTGTATCGCTCGCTGGAAGCCTCCGTTGAGGAAAAAACCCGCGACCTGCATGACGCGCATCGTCGTCTGGAAGTGATGTACCAGTGCTCGCAGGCGCTCAACACCAGCCAGCTTGATGTGCACTCACTGCGCCATGTCCTGCGTATTGTCTATGAACATGAGGCGGCCAGTTATCTGGAGCTGGTGACGGATGATAATTGGTGTCTGCAACAGGGAAAACAGGATCCGCAGCGTCCGCTGGGCAGTTTGCCAGTGAATATGCAGGATAACGTTCTGGGTGAGTTGCGCTGGCAGAGTGCACAGCAGCATGCCTCTATACCGTTAATGCGCAGTATCGCCACCATTCTCGGGCGCGGGCTGTATATCAATCAGGCGCAAAAACAGTATCAGCAATTGATACTGATGGAGGAACGCGCCACGATTGCTCGTGAGCTACACGATTCGCTGGCACAGATGCTCTCGTATTTACGCATCCAGTTAACGTTACTGAAACGCGCCGTGCCGGACGAAAACGCACCGGCACATGTCATCATTGATGATTTTTCTCGCGGGCTGAATAACGCATACCGTCAGTTGCGCGAGCTGTTGACCACCTTCCGTCTGTCACTACAACAGAGTGATTTGACCGCAGCGTTGCGCGAAGCACTGGATCTGCTGCAAAGCCAGACTCAGGCGAAGCTAAGCCTGGATTGCCGCCTGCCAACCCAGGCGCTGGACGCTCAACAGCAGATCAATGTGCTACAGATTATCCGCGAAGCAGTTATCAACGCCATCAAGCATTCCGGTGCCAGCGACATTAACGTCACTTGCGTCACCGATCCCGATGGGGCGCACTCCATCTATATTCGCGATAATGGCATAGGTATGAGCACGACGGCGGAGCCAGACGGACATTATGGGTTGAGCATCATGCACGAGCGGGCAGAAAGACTGAATGGCACGCTGGATATTGTTTCACCGTCGGGCGGCGGAACGGAAGTGCAGCTTCGCTTTCCGCATGCCGGCCAACC
This sequence comes from Kosakonia oryzendophytica, assembly GCF_900094925.1. GTDB lineage: Bacteria > Pseudomonadota > Gammaproteobacteria > Enterobacterales > Enterobacteriaceae > Kosakonia > Kosakonia oryzendophytica. The sequence goes on from NZ_FMAY01000001.1 coordinate 554,839, forward strand.
AAAACGTCAACCAATGTAAAGAAAAGCATAGAATTACATGATCTGGCGGAAGGAGTTTTGCTTAAATCGCGTTTTGCATAGTTATGCCTTAACCCGGCATGATAATTTACATTTTATCCTTATTTTCTCCACGATTGATTTCTGCATTGCCGCTACATTGATGCAAGCAATGTCACTATAACGATACGCAGCAATAGAGGTCTGGCTTCTGATGGCGAATTTTTTTATTGATCGCCCCATTTTTGCGTGGGTGCTGGCGATCCTGATCTGTCTCACGGGAACACTTGCCATTATTTCTTTACCGGTCGAACAATATCCTGATTTAGCCCCACCGAACGTCCGTATCACCGCTAATTATCCCGGTGCATCTGCACAAACGCTGGAAAACACCGTGACGCAGGTTATCGAGCAAAACATGACCGGGCTCGATAACCTGATGTACATGTCATCACAAAGCAGCGCAACGGGCCAGGCGACGATCACGCTTAACTTTAAAGCCGGTACCGACCCTGACGAAGCCGTCCAGCAAGTACAGAACCAGTTACAATCGGCACTGCGTAAGTTGCCGCAAAAAGTGCAAAATCAGGGCGTCACCGTGCGTAAAACCGGTGACACCAACATCCTGACTCTCGCCTTTGTCTCAACCGACGGCTCAATGGATAAACAGGATATCGCCGATTATGTCGCCAGTAACATTCAGGATCCTATCAGCCGTGTGAATGGTGTGGGGGATATTGATGCCTACGGCACGCAATACTCGATGCGTATCTGGCTCGATCCGGCGAAGCTCAACAGCTATCAGATGACCGCATCTGACGTGACAAGTGCTATCTCTTCGCAGAATGCGCAGATTGCCGTTGGTCAGCTTGGCGGAACGCCGTCGGTTGATCGCCAGGCGCTGAACGCCACCATTAATGCCCAATCGTTATTACAAACCCCGGAGCAGTTCCGCAATATTACGTTGCGCGTCAATCAGGACGGCTCGGAAGTCAAACTGGGCGACGTCGCAACGGTGGAACTGGGTGCGGAAAAGTACGACAACCTCAGCCGTTTTAACGGTAAAGCTGCGTCGGGTCTTGGGGTAAAACTGGCTTCCGGGGCTAACGAAATGGCGACGGCGGAACTGGTGCTAAAACGCCTCGATGAGCTGGCGCCCTTTTTCCCGCATGGTCTGGAGTATAAAGTCGCTTACGAAACCACGTCGTTCGTTAAAGCCTCCATTATCGACGTGGTGAAAACCCTGCTTGAAGCTATCGCGCTGGTTTTCCTTGTGATGTATCTGTTCTTGCAAAATTTCCGCGCCACGCTTATCCCCACCATTGCCGTGCCGGTGGTGTTACTCGGGACATTTGCTGTGCTCTACGCCTTTGGCTACAGCATTAACACGCTGACCATGTTCGCGGTGGTGCTGGCGATCGGTTTACTGGTCGACGATGCCATCGTCGTTGTGGAAAACGTTGAGCGCATTATGACCGAGGAGGGGCTGTCGCCACGGGAAGCAACGCGTAAATCAATGGGGCAGATCCAGGGGGCGTTGGTGGGGATCGCCATGGTACTGTCGGCAGTCTTTGTCCCGATGGCCTTTTTCGGCGGCACCACCGGTGCCATTTACCGCCAGTTCTCCATCACCATTGTGTCGGCGATGGTGCTGTCAGTGCTGGTGGCAATGATCCTCACGCCAGCTCTGTGCGCCACGCTGCTGAAGCCGCTGCACAAGGGAGAGTTGCACGGGCAAAAAGGGTTCTTCGGGGCCTTTAACCGCATCTTCAACCGTAACGCCGACCGTTATGAAACGGCGGTAGGCCGGGTTCTGCACCGCAGTCTGCGCTGGATTTTGCTCTATGTGTTGCTGATTGGTGCCATGGTGCTGCTGTTTCTGCGTCTGCCTACGTCATTTTTGCCACAGGAAGATCGCGGGATGTTCACCACTTCCGTGCAATTACCCAGTGGCGCAACGCAGCAGCAGACCCTGAAAGTGGTGCAGAAGGTAGAAGACTATTTCTTCACCCATGAAAAAGAGAATGTCTCGTCAGTGTTTGCCACCGTCGGCTCCGGCCCTGGCGGTAACGGGCAAAACGTCGCGCGTTTGTTTATTCGTCTGAAAGACTGGGACGAGCGCGATCCGAACAGCGGCAGCGCCTTCGCCATTATTGAACGCGCCACCAAAGCCTTTAACCGGATTAAAGAGGCCCGCGTTTTCGCCAGTAGCCCTCCGGCTATCAGCGGGTTGGGGAGCTCAGCCGGTTTCGACATGGAGCTACAGGATCACGCCGGAGCAGGCCACGATGCGCTGATGAATGCCCGCGATCGCTTGCTTGAGCTTGCGGCCAAAGAGCCGACATTAACCCGCGTCCGCCATAATGGCCTCGATGACAGCGCGCAGTTGCAGATCGATATCGATCAGCGCAAAGCGCAAGCGCTGGGGGTCTCCATTAATGATATTAACGACACGCTGCAAACCGCATGGGGTTCCAGCTACGTGAACGACTTTATGGATCGCGGTCGCGTGAAGAAGGTCTACGTACAGGCAGCGGCAAAATACCGCATGCTGCCGGATGATATTAATCTGTGGTATGTGCGTAACAGCAGCGGCGGCATGGTACCGTTCTCCGCTTTCGCCACGTCGCACTGGGAAACCGGATCGCCCCGTCTGGAGCGTTACAACGGCTATGCCGCGGTGGAAATTGTGGGTGAGTCTGCCCCTGGCGTCAGTACCGGTACAGCCATGGATGTGATGGAAAAACTGGTCAGCCAGTTACCGGGTGGTTTTGGTCTGGAATGGACAGCCATGTCCTATCAGGAACGCCTCTCCGGTGCACAAGCACCCGCGTTGTATGCGGTATCCCTGCTGGTGGTATTTTTGTGTCTGGCCGCGCTGTATGAGAGCTGGTCAGTGCCCTTCTCGGTGATGCTGGTCGTACCGCTTGGGGTGATCGGCGCACTGTTAGCGACATGGATGCGCGGGCTGGAAAACGATGTCTATTTCCAAGTCGGCTTGTTGACGGTAATCGGGTTATCGGCGAAGAACGCCATTTTGATCGTCGAGTTCGCCAATGATATGAATGCGAAAGGCGAAGATCTGCTGGTATCGACCCTGCATGCTTGCCGCCAGCGTTTACGTCCGATCCTGATGACCTCGCTGGCATTTGTCTTCGGGGTACTGCCGATGGCCACCAGCACCGGCGCGGGCTCCGGTAGTCAGCACGCAGTAGGCACCGGCGTGATGGGCGGTATGATTTCCGCAACATTACTTGCCATCTTCTTTGTGCCTCTGTTCTTTGTGCTGGTGCGCCGCCGCTTCCCGCTCAAAGAACGTGCGCAGTAAGATACTCCCCCTCTCCCCGAAAGGGGAGAATTAAGCGATGAAAACAAAAAAGGCGACCTGCGGGTCGCCTTTTTTCATGTGGATACTTTCACACATTTAGCTATAAGCCGTCACTGCTTAATAATTCTTCTGGATGTTATTTACGAAGCATGTCTTCGATAAAATCTTTCCAGTTCCCCAGTTCATGTTCAATCATAACTACCTCTCTTATTATTGCGATCATTCTACTTAAAACAGCAGCCACTGTGAAGATACTTCAACCAATTGCTTTAATCGTTGTTTGCAGGGTATGTTTAATAACTGGTTTCACTATGCGCCGTTCACCTGTCATTTAATGTGAGTAACGGCAATATTCCGTAAAAACTTTAGGGCCAAATGAAATGACATTCACATTGTGTGATAAACATTCCATTAATGAGGTTGACTGGTTGGAATTAAGTGCCTTGCTCGCCGCAGGCGGGCTCAATCAGCGCCCGCCTGACCTCGTAGAGCAGGCGTGGTGTAACAGCACCTTTTGCTGGTTCGGTTACCATGACGGCGAACTGGTCGCTACAGCCCGCGCCATCAGCGATTTAACATGGGCAAGCTATGTGGCTGATATTGTTGTCGCTCCGCAAATGCAGGGTCGCGGTTATGGTAAACAATTAATGATGGACATCGTTAAAACATTATTACCTCACGGTAAAATCTTTATTTATTCAGTGCCGGAAAAAACGGGATTTTATCAACAATATGGTTTTCGCTTTTTAACAACCGGAATGGTATGCGCAACATCTGAGAGTTTATTCAAGCTGGAGCAGAGTGGCTATATTCGCTGAATTATCATTAACAGGCGAATGATATTCTTTTTAAAATCCGTTATTCTAAATTCTTGTTCAAATAACCAAAAATGAGACAAAAGGATTCACCATGTTCACAATGTACGGTATCAAAAACTGCGACACCATCAAAAAAGCCCGTCGCTGGCTGGAAGAAAACCAGGTGGATTATCGCTTTCACGATTACCGGGCAGACGGCATTGATGCACAACTGCTGCATACTTTTATTGCAGAACTGGGCTGGGAAGCTCTGCTGAACACACGGGGCACTACCTGGCGTAAACTGGATGCCTCCCTGCGCGACACGATCACCCACGCCGATGCTGCCGTTGCACTGATGGTGGAAATGCCGGCAATTATCAAACGACCATTGCTCTGCGCGCCCGGTAAGCCTATGCTGCTGGGTTTCAATGAATCCAGTTATGAGAAGTTTATCAACGAGGTGTAGTTTATGTCGTGCCCGGTTATTGAGCTGACACAGCAGCTTATTCGTCGCCCTTCTCTCAGTCCCGATGACGCGGGATGTCAGGCGTTAATGATTGCGCGCCTGCGTGCTATCGGTTTCACCGTTGAGCCGATGGATTTTGGCGACACGCAAAACTTCTGGGCATGGCGTGGTCAGGGGGAAACGCTGGCCTTCGCCGGTCATACCGACGTGGTTCCGGCCGGTGATGCGGATCGCTGGATCAATCCCCCGTTTGAACCCACCATCCGCGATGGCATGCTGTTTGGCCGTGGCGCGGCGGACATGAAAGGATCACTGGCGGCCATGGTCGTTGCCGCCGAGCGATTCGTCGCTCAGCACCCGCAGCATAAAGGCCGCCTCGCATTTCTAATCACCTCCGATGAAGAAGCCAGCGCCGCGAACGGCACGGTCAAAGTGGTGGAAACGCTGATGGCGCGTAACGAACGCCTGGATTACTGCCTGGTAGGTGAACCGTCGAGCACTGAAGTGGTGGGCGACGTGGTAAAAAATGGCCGCCGCGGTTCCATGACCTGTAACCTGACTATCCACGGCGTACAGGGCCACGTGGCGTATCCGCATCTCGCCGATAACCCGGTGCACCGCGCCGCCCCCATGATCAGCGAACTGGTGGGCATCGAATGGGATAAAGGCAACGACTATTTCCCACCGACCAGTATGCAAATTGCCAATATCAAAGCCGGTACGGGCAGCAACAACGTGATTCCTGGCGATCTGTTTGTGCAGTTTAACTTCCGCTTCAGTACTGAACTGACGGATGAGATGATCAAAGCAAAAGTTATTGCGCTGCTGGAAAAACATCAGCTGCGTTATACCGTGGAGTGGTGGATCTCCGGGCAACCGTTTTTGACCGGGCGCGGCAAACTGGTGGATGCGGTCGTGAACGCCATTGAGCACTATAATGAGATTAAACCGCAGTTGTTAACCACTGGTGGCACCTCAGATGGCCGTTTTATCGCGCAAATGGGTGCGCAAGTGGTAGAACTTGGGCCGGTCAACGCGACCATTCACAAGATTAACGAATGCGTGAATGCTGCGGATTTGCAGATGCTTGCCCGTATGTATCAACGCATTATGGAACAACTCATCGCCTGACGGGTCTGGAGGATTGCATGGACTGGCTTGCTAAATACTGGTGGATCCTGGTGCTGGTGTTTTTACTCGGCGTGATACTGAATGTGATTAAAGATCTGAATCGCGTCGACCATAAAAAATTCCTCGCCAACAAACCGGAGCTTCCTCCCCATCGTGATTTTAACGACAAGTGGGATGATGAAGACAACTGGCCAAAAAAAGACCAGCCGAAAAAGTAACGCACCGTACGCCACTCCCCCCGGGAGTGGCTGTTTTATATCAGTTCAATGATATCGTCGTCATCAGGTTTGCCACCGCTTAACGCCTCATCAAAATAGTGCTTCGGCACGGTATAGCGCAGATGGTTCAGCGCCAGCGCCATGCTGCGGTCATCAATGGCATGCTCCAAATCCTCCACGATATCCAGCGTCACATCGCCCCCCAGGCTCTGCAAGGCTTCCTCTGCGGCAACGGCCCAGGCCAGATCGATAACGCGGTCTTCCCCACCGTGGATCAAGTGAATGGTATGTGCAGCAGAAACCGCCTGCGGCAGCGTGGCATAGCGACCATTAAACGCGATCACCCGTGAGGCCAGATCGGGCTGGGCTTTTACCCCTTCCAACGCCATGATTGCGCCCTGGGAAAAACCGATCAGTGCCGTCGCCCGGGCATCAAGCCCGCTCTGTTTCTGCCAGTAACGCACGGTATCGATAAACACCGGCATAATGGCATCCACACGCTGTTGCCGGTTCTCTTCCGTTACGCCATCCACGGAAAACCATTGACGCCCTGGCGCAGGACCGCTGGCTTCGGCGCCGCCGATACTGACCACCAGTGCATCCGGAAATTGCGCGGCGAACCGGCTACCGATTTCGCCCATCCCGACAGGGTTATCGCCGACGCCATGAAACAGCAGCAGCAATTGTTTCGCCGGAGTTTGGGGGCTTTGCACGACAAAATGGTCATGTTTCATGGTTGTCTCCTTCATTTGATAGATGCAGTTTACGCCGGGGAGCAATAATGACCATGCCATTTAACTGAAGGAGTTAGTTAAAAAAACTGCAGTTTCCTCACCTGTTCTTTCAGCATTTCTGTGCGTTGCGTATCAAGCGCACACAAAGCCTGTGCCGCCTCCACGCGCTGCTGTGCCAGCAAGGCTTTACGGCCAGAAAGAGATAAGCACTCGCACAGCGTTTGCTCGCGCTCGCCAGCGGTAAGCTGGCCTCGCAACGCCAGCAGCGGTAACGCGCTACGGTTCAACAAACGGTGTAATGCGCCCATCGCTGCGGATAATGGGCGATGGGCAAAAGCAAACCCCGCCAGCTCACACCAGTCATCATCATTAAAGGTAGCCGTTTGTGCCGACGGAAGGGGTAACGTTTCCTGCCGCCAGTGGGAAAGCCAGGGCAGATCGCGTGCCAGCCGCACTTGCTCACGCGCCGCTAATTCGTGCCCGGCTGTGGTTAATGGCAACAGCGCCATGGCGGTGTAACAGCCGCTGCTGGCTTCCCGGTGACTGCCCAGGCGCACCAGCAAAAAACCGCAGCGCTGCCAGAAACGCCACAGCATGGGCGTGTAACCAAAACTGACAGAGAGATAATCGACACCACAACTGTTCGCCTGCGCCCGGGTGATTAACGCCGAACCGATGCCTTCACGCTGGCTGTAGGGATGAACCGCAATGCGACTAATCCGCAACCCGCGCAGGGTTGCCGCCAGCGGACTGCCACCATGCGCCGCCAGCGATTGCGCCACCAGGTTGCCACGCGGGCGACGAAAACCGGCCCACACAGCCTGGCTTAACGCCTCGCTGAGTCCCCCCTCTTCCACCAGCCACAACGCTGCCACGATCGTCTGCGCTTTTTCCGCCAGCCAGAAATGCTGTCCGGGGGCATCCATCATGCGCCGCAAATCGAGTGGAGAAGTACGGTAATGCGCACTCGCCAACAGGCGATAGAGCGCAGCAGGTTGCGCGGGATTGTGCTGCCATGCGCGCTGTGCCAGCGGCTGCATCACACATTCGCCTTTCGGAACATCAGCGGGGGGGGCATCGTCAAACAGCAGCAGCGTACTGATAAAGCGCTCCAGCGGGCAGCCTTTCGCCCAGCGCAGTGGCGTGCTCAGTGTGGAATGACGCAAGCGTGGAAAACCCGCACAGAACTTGAGCAGAAATCCCTGACCGGTACCTTCATATCCCTGAACCGTGGTGGTCAGTAACACATGGCTGAACGCGACCGTCAGGGCATGCAGCAACGGGCCTGGGATCGCCGCGGCTTCATCCACCACCAGCCAGCCAGGCTGCGCACCGGTGCGCTCAATCTGCTGCAATAATGCATCCGGCGCGATAAAGGTAAAGCGTTCTCCGGCGTAATGCGCCAGCACATCGGTTGCGGCACGCGCCGGAGCCGTGATCACCACTGGATCGGATAACTGCGCGATATGCATACCCGCCAGCGCCGATTTGCCACGACCGCGCGGGGCCGTCACTACCATCACGCCAGGCGGCATGGTACGTAGTGCGGTAAGGATCTGCGCTTGCTCATGTTCAGGCTCCCCCGTTGCCGGATGCCAGGCCGGGCGGGCAGCAAAGTGGGGAAGCATGAGAGGCTGATTTTCATGCCACTGTACCGTCTCGCCGTCTGCTGCGGCGGTCTGGCAGAAATGTCGAACAAATGTGGGGACGGGGATGGGATCGACAGTGTCGCTCCAGCGGCAACTGTCGGCGTCCGGCAAGTGCGGCCACTGCGCCTGCGGCGGCGTTAACAACACCAGCCAGCTTCCGGCCTTTAACGTTCCGCCCAGTGCAGCAAAAGCAGCAACATCAAAGCCCTGGCGTGCATCAAAAATCGCATGGCGGAATTCTCGCCCGAGCAGGGTTGCGAGCGCGCGCGGCGAACAGTGCGGCGACCAGCCTGCTGGCTCACCGACCCACAGCCAGTCTCCCGGCACAGTTGCACGTAACGTCTCAGCTTGCTGTTCGCACCACGCTGCCTGACCGCTTACCACCAGTAACCGACGGATGCCTTCCTGCGCCATCCGCGCGGTCTCTTCAATAAATGCCTGCATCACAAAGAATTACAACTGCCCGCTAAACGTGTCGCACTGCGCCGGATCGCCGCTGTCCATACCGCGCTTGAACCAGCTATAGCGCTGTTCCGACGTACCGTGGGTGAAGCTGTCCGGGAAGACCTGCCCCTGGCTGCGCTGTTGTAAACGGTCGTCACCAATGGCCCGCGCGGCATTCAGCGCCTCTTCCAGATCGCCCGGCTCCAGCACTCCCTGCTGCTGCATGCTGTGCCCCCAGACGCCCGCATAGCAATCCGCCTGTAGCTCCAGCCGTACGGAAAGCGCATTAACCTGCGTCGGCGAGGCATTCTGCTGCAGGCGGCGAACTTTCTCTTCAGTACCCAGCAATTTCTGTACGTGATGCCCGACTTCATGGGCAATGACATAACCCTGCGCAAAATCGCCATCCGCGCCCAGTTTGGTTTTCATTTCGTCGTAAAAAGAGAGGTCGATATAGATCTTGCTGTCCGCCGGACAGTAGAACGGCCCCATAATGGCTTGCCCGGTACCGCACCCCGTATTGAAACGATTACGGTACAGCACCAGTTTAGGCTGCTGGTAGTGACGCCCCATTTTTTCAAACAGTTGTCCCCAGGTCTCTTCGGTGGTGGCAAATATCACGCTGGTAAAACGCGCGGATTCATCCTCCTGCGGGTTAATGTGTTGTTGCTGTGAGGGGGGATTGACAGGTTGGCCGGTTAACAGGCCGGTTAAGTCGACACCGTAATAACTGGCTACTATCACCAGAAACAGCAGAATGATCCCGCCTTTACCGCCAGGCAGGCGAAAACCCGGCCCCCGGATGAACGGACCGCCCGACTCATCGCGTCGGTCTTCTACATTGTTGCTTTCTCGACGCCCTTGCCAGCGCATAACAACCTCACTATTCCAATAATGGACTCAGTGTATATATGATCGTAGGCGCTTAGGGAAGGATTACCACAGGAAAAACGGTGCAGAAAACCAGAGGATACCATGACCCTCTGGTTATGACGCAGACAGGCAATCAGTCGAGTTTCACACCCAGGCGGTGCGCAACGGCTTCATATGCTTCGATCAGGCCACCGAGGCTCTGGCGGAAGCGATCTTTGTCCATTTTATCCAGCGTCTCTTTGTCCCACAGGCGGCTACCGTCCGGAGAGAACTCGTCGCCCAGCACCACTTCGCCTTTAAACAGACCGAATTCCAGTTTGAAGTCGACAAGGATCAGACCCGCGTCATCAAACAGTTTTTTCAGTACGTCGTTGGCTTTGTAAGTAAGCTCTTTCATGCGCGCCAGGTTTTCTTTATTCACCCAACCGAAAGTTTCGCAGTATGACTCGTTAATCATGGGATCATGCATGGCGTCATTTTTCAGGAACATATCGAACAATGGCGGATTCAGCTCGATGCCTTCCTCAATACCCAGACGTTTCACCAGCGAACCGGCGGCACGGTTACGGACAACACACTCAACCGGCACCATCTCCAGTTTTTTCACCAGGCATTCGGTATCGGAGAGCAGCGCTTCCATCTGGGTCGGGATACCCGCTTCTTGCAGTTTGCTCATAATGAAATGGTTGAACTTGTTGTTCACCATGCCCTTACGATCGAACTGTTCGATGCGCGCGCCATCCCCTGCTGACGTATCATTGCGGAATTCGAGCACCAACAGATCCGGGTTTTCCGTACTGTAAACGGTCTTCGCTTTGCCACGATACAACTCAGCTTGCTTTTGCATCTTTGTTACTCCAGGTGTGATGATATAAATCGAATTTGGCTATTTTACGCCGACGCACACGTTTGCGTCACCATAATAAAAAAGGCCGGATACGATCCGGCCTTCGGGATTAGTGGTTAAAGGCAGACTGGAATGCGGCTACCAGCGCATCATTCTGCGATTGCGTCAGGGTATGACCTTTCGGATCAATAAACTGGAGGCTGCTGCGGTTGTCTAAATCACCGACCTGCAGTTTATAATCACCGGAAACGAGGCCCGGATCGCGCGCACCAAGATCGCGCCAGCCGCTGTCAGACAGTGGCTTGTAGGTCACCGCCATGCTACCGGTAGAGCGCGTGCTGTCGGTCACTTTCATGCCCACTTTTTCCAGTACGCCAGGCAGACGCTGCCACACGACGTTAAACGGACCACGCACCACCAGCATTGGCAGACCGGTGTCGTCCGCCGCGCTCTGAACATCCAGCGAGGTTACGCTGCGTTTTTCTGCGGCATTTTGCGCATCGGTCGCGGTTTGATCCAGCCCGGCGGAGATCACGTTCAGCATTTCAGCGCTGTAGCGCTGCAGCGATGCGGCATCCGCTACCGGTTTGCCTGCTTGTTCCAGGTTCACCAGTTTCACCACCACCGCTTGCTGATACCCCTGCGGTTTTACCGAGATTTGATAACGACCACGGTACTGCTGATCTTCATCCAGACGGTTCCAGTCAACCCAGTCGGTTGTCAGGGTCTGCGACGCATCGTCACGTTTGGCAATGGCGTAGTTTTTCGCCTGAAGCACGCTTACCACCTGCGGCCACAGCGTGCTGTTACGGCCCTTTTCAACCATCAGCGTTGCAGTGTCGCCAGTAAACTGGGTGCGCGCACCGCTTACCAGCGCCAGCGGCTGAGCCGGCGGGCGAATATCTAACTGTTTGCCAACAGCGCCGCTGCCATTGGTTACAGGGACGTTGTAATCCCCGTTCTGCACCGGAAGGATCATCCCGGCCGGCGCATGAAGTTCAGCGAGCGGAGCAGCATCCAGATAGGACTCGTCACCGCTAACCTGACGCTTGTAACGTGAATCGGAACTACAGGCGGCGAGCAACATCACAAGTGAAACACCCGCTACCTTCGCCAGGCGCGACTTCTGTACTGAGTAAGCCATCAAATCTCCCTAAACTTTACAGCAAACCGGCATGCTTAAGCGCTGCGCGGACAACCTCACGACCGTGGTCGGTGATAGGCGTCATCGGCAGACGCAGCGTATCGGTTGCTACAAGTCCCAACTCCTTACATGCCCATTTGACCGGGATCGGATTGGGTTCGACAAATAGTTTGTTGTGTAACGGCATCAGACGCTGGTTGATCACGCGCGCTTCGGCATAATGCCCTTGAGCCGCCAGTTTGCACATATCGGCCATATCGCGCGCCGCTACGTTGCTGGTAACGGAAATCACACCGTGACCGCCAAGCTGCATAAAGTCCATCGCAGTGGCATCGTCGCCGCTCAGCAGGATAAAGTCATCTGAAACCAGCTCTTTGATCTGGTGAACGCGACTTAAGTTCCCTGTTGCTTCTTTAATACCGATAATATTTTTAATTTTCGCCAGACGACCCACGGTTTCCGGCAGCATATCGCAGCCGGTGCGCGACGGCACATTATACAGAATTTGCGGCAGGTCAGTATGTTCAGCGATGGCTTTAAAATGCTGGAACAGGCCTTCCTGGGTCGGGCGATTGTAATAAGGGGTAACGGTCAGGCAGCCCACTACGCCGCTGTCGTTAAAACGTTGCGTCAGGCTGATGGCCTCTGCGGTTGCATTTGCACCTGTTCCGGCAATAATCGGGATGCGCCCGTCAGCCAGCTCCAGGGTCAGCATAACCACATCGCCGTGTTCATCGTGGCTCAGCGTGGCGGATTCACCGGTAGTCCCTACCGAAACAATCGCCGAGGTTCCATTGGCGACATGATAATCAATCAGTTTTTTCAGGCTTGACCGGCAGACTTTACCTTGCGAATCCATCGGCGTGACAAGCGCGACAATACTTCCCGTGAACATGGGCCATCCTCTGTGCAAACAAGATTCTCAATGGTACGTGCGGTGCTGTAAGAAAAGCAAGAGACCTGAGGCTCTGTGGCGGTTGTATGCCGGTTTTTTTTATGCTTTCCTTATGATTACCTCATGTTTGACAGGAAGCACAGGTTTGACAGCCTCATCACAACATTTTTTGGTTATCACTGCGCTGGGGGCCGACAGGCCTGGCATTGTGAACACAATCACACGCCACGTCAGTAGCTGCGGCTGTAATATTGAAGACAGCCGTCTGGCCATGCTGGGGGAAGAGTTCACGTTCATTATGCTGCTTTCCGGGTCATGGAACGCCATTACGCTCATTGAATCGACGTTGCCGCTGAAAGGTGCTGAACTGGATTTGCTGATCGTCATGAAACGCACCGAAGCCCGCCCGCGCCCTGAAATGCCAGCCACCGTTTGGGTGCAGGTTGAAGTCCCTGATTCGCCGCATCTGATTGAGCGTTTTACCGCGCTTTTTGATGCACACGAGATGAATATCGCGGAGCTGGTTTCCCGCACACAGCCTGGCAATGACGCGGGCGCACCACAGCTGTTTATTCAGATAACAGCGCATAGTCCGGCGTCGCAAGACGCATCAAATATTGACCAGGCGTTCAAAGCACTATGTACAGAACTGAACGCACAAGGCAGTATAAACATCGTCAACTATTCACAGCATGATGAACAGGATGGAGTTAAGTAATGAATCCACTGAAAGCCGGTGATATTGCACCGAAATTTAGCTTGCCGGATCAAGACGGAGAACAAGTAAATTTGGCCGACTTCCAGGGACAGCGTGTTCTGGTCTATTTCTACCCGAAAGCCATGACACCAGGCTGTACTGTCCAGGCTTGCGGCCTGCGCGATAACATGGATGAGTTAAAGAAAGCGGGTGTGGAAGTGCTGGGTATCAGCACCGACAAGCCAGAAAAACTCTCCCGTTTCGCCGAAAAAGAGCTGCTCAACTTTACGCTGCTTTCTGATGAAGACCATCAGGTCTGCGAAGCATTTGGCGTCTGGGGTGAAAAGTCGTTTATGGGCAAAACCTATGACGGCATCCACCGTATCAGCTTCCTTATTGATGCTGACGGTAAAGTCGAGCATGTGTTTGATGATTTCAAAACCAGCAATCACCACGATATTGTGCTCGCCTGGCTGAAAGAAAACGCCTGATCGCCACACCTTCCTCTTAGGGCTGCCCGACCGGGTCGCCCTCCACCTTTACTGCAATATTTGAACTCCATCACATTTTGTTTTCCCCGCTCGTCACTCGTGTCGACAGGTTATTTTTCGTTCTGACCTGACCATCACTTTTGTTCGCCCTCACGCCGCAATTAAATACAACTAATTGAAATTTAATCAATTTTAATCCTGGCACATCTTATGCTTAAGCAGGCTCAACGTTTTAGCTTTTCTTTCAAGGAGCCGACATGAACCGCTTTGTGATTGCCAATCCCGAGTGGTGTATAGGATGCAATACCTGCCTTGCTGCGTGTTCGGATGTGCATAAAATTCAGGGGTTGCAGCAGCATCCCCGGTTGACGCTGGTGCGAACGGAAACCCAAACCGCACCGGTTCTCTGCCGCCACTGCGACGATGCCCCCTGCAAACAGGTGTGCCCGGTCAACGCCATTTCGTTTCAGGATGACGCTGTGTATCTCAATGAAACGCTGTGTATTGGCTGCAAATTGTGTGGGTTGGTGTGCCCCTTCGGCGCCATCACTCCGTCCGGCAGTCGTCCACTGAATATTCCCGCCCGCTACGAGCACCACATTCCTGAGGAGCAATTACGGGATGTCCCCGGCAGTGCGCAAACGGATCACCCCTTTTTACGCTGGAACGCAGGTGTGCAAACCATCGCTGTGAAATGCGATCTGTGCCACTTCCTGCCTGAGGGACCTTCCTGCGTGCGCGCCTGCCCAACAAACGCGCTGCATCTGGTGACCGACGTCTCCCTGCATAAACAGCTCAAAACACGCAGAGAGCTGGCCGCCCTCAGTTCGACAGATCTGACTTTTGCTTCCCTTCCCTCATCGTCGGAGCAACGCTAATGGATGCCCTGCAATTACTGATGTGGTCAATTGTGCTATACGTTGCCGGCGGGGTCGCCTCACTGTTGCTTGCCCGCCAACAAGCGCTGGCGATCAAGGTCGCGGGGATTTCCGCGATGATCGGCGGCGCGCTTGGCGTACTCAGCGCGCTGGCAGCGCTCAGCGTTGGAGAACCCTTAAGCTGGCAGGCCGCAGGTCCGTTCAGCTTTGCGCATTTCGTTGTCCGCATGGACAGCCTCAGCGCCTTTATGGTGCTGGTGATCTCCCTGCTGGTCACGTTCTGCGGACTCTACTCCCTCTCTTATGTGCGTGAGTATCTCGGCAAAGGACCTGGGGCGATGGGATTCTTTATGAACCTGTTTATCGCCTCAATGGTCGGGCTGGTGGTGATGGATAACGCCTTCTGGTTCATCGTGCTGTTTGAAATGATGTCCCTCGCGTCGTGGTTCCTGGTGATCACCGACCAGGATGAAGAGTCGATTCACGCCGGGCTGCTTTACTTCTTTATTGCCCATGCCGGTTCCGTGCTGATCATGATCGCCTTCTTCCTGATGTGGCGGCAGAGCGCCAGCCTGGATTTTGCCAGCTTCCGCACCTTATCGCTGACGCCCGGCACGGCATCGGCGGTCTTCCTGCTGGCCTTCTTTGGCTTCGGCGCAAAAGCGGGGATGTTGCCGTTACACAGTTGGTTACCGCGTGCACACCCGGCAGCGCCTTCGCATGCCTCGGCACTGATGTCCGGTGTGATGGTTAAAATCGGTATTTTCGGCATCATCAAAGTCGGCATCGATCTGCTTGGTCATAGCGGCATTCCGTTGTGGTGGGGCGTACTGGTGCTGGCGTTTGGCGCGGTCTCTTCGGTGCTGGGCGTGCTGTACGCCCTGGCGGAACACGATATCAAACGCCTGCTGGCGTGGCACACCGTTGAGAACATCGGCATTATCCTGATGGGCGTGGGTGTCGGTATGGCGGGCATTGCGCTGCACCAGCCGGTGATCGCCGCCGTCGGCTTATTGGGCGCTCTGTTTCACCTGCTTAACCACGCGCTGTTCAAAGGACTGCTGTTTCTCGGTTCCGGGGCCATTATCTATCGTCTGCATACACGCGATATGGAGAAAATGGGCGCGCTGGCCAAACGCATGCCGTGGACAGCAGGCGCATTTCTGGTGGGGTGTCTCGCCATTTCCGCCATGCCGCCGCTCAACGGGTTTATCAGCGAGTGGTACACCTATCAGTCTCTGTTTTCACTGACCCGCATTGACGCCATCATTCCACGCCTTGCCGGCCCGATTGCCATCGTGATGCTGGCGATCACCGGGGCGCTGGCAGCAATGTGCTTTGTCAAAGTGTACGGTGTCAGTTTTTGCGGCAATCCCCGTAGCGAAAAAGCCGATCAGGCGCGGGAAGTGCCCTGGCCGATGGTCGTCGCTATGTGTGCGCTGGCGCTGCTGTGCGTATTGACCGGCGTCGGCGCAAGCGTTGTTGCGCCGCATCTGATGCAGATTGTCCTTACGTTAACCCCTCCCGCCACGCTGGCGGTGGCCCAGGGCGCAACGCTCATTCCCGGCGATGTGCAGCAAGCCATGCTCACACCATCGACGGTGTTCCTGTTGTTGTTAGTACTGCCACTGCTGCCCGCCGTATTGTGGTATGTCAATCGCCAGACGCGCGGGGCATATCGCCGCAGTGGTGATGCCTGGGCTTGCGGTTACGCGTGGGAAAAAGGCATGGCCCCGTCGGCAGGCAGTTTCACCCAACCATTACGGGTGATGTTCGGCCCGCTCTATCGCCTGCGCCAACAGCTCGATCCGGCGCAACCGCTCCAGCGAAGCCTTGGCGGCATTACCCAGGCGGCAACCCGCACGGAACCGTTCTGGGACGAGAAAATTATCCGCCCGTTGGTGCGTATCACCCGGCGTATTGCACAGGTTGTACAGCATCTGCAAAGCGGAGATTTCCGGCTCTACTGCCTGTATATGATCGCCGCGCTGGTGGCCCTGTTGCTGACGATTGCGCTGTAAGGAGAAAAGACAATGTTAGAACAGACGTCTGCATGGTCGATGGGGGTCTTCGCCCTTTGTCAGGCAATTCTGCTGCTGGCGCTGACCCCGCTATTTACCGGTATTTCCCGCCAGATCCGCGCACGCATGCACTCCCGCCGCGGGCCGGGCATCTTGCAGGATTACCGCGACTTACAAAAACTGCTGAAGCGCCAGGCGGTCGCACCAGCCTCATCCGGGCTGATGTTTCGCGCCATGCCGTGGGTGCTGCTCAGCAGCATGTTGCTGGTGGCGATGACCCTGCCGCTGTTTATTCGCACCTCGCCTTTCGCCGGGGCGGGCGATTTGATCACCTTAATTTACCTCTTCGCCCTGTTCCGTTTCTTCTTTGCGCTCTCCGGGCTGGATACCGGCAGCCCCTTCTCCGGGCTTGGCGCCAGCCGCGAACTGACGTTGGGCATTCTGGTTGAACCGATGTTGATCCTCTCGTTACTGGTGCTGGCCCTGCTGGCCGGTTCCACCAACATCAGCACTATCAGCACGACGCTGGCGGCGGGCTGGATCTCCCCGGTAGCGACGTTGCTGGCATTGCTGGCTTGTGGGTTCGCCTGTTTTATCGAGATGGGCAAGATCCCCTTCGATGTGGCGGAAGCCGAACAAGAGTTGCAGGAAGGGCCGCTCACCGAATACTCCGGTGCTGGCCTGGCGCTGGTGAAATGGGGCGTGGGCCTGAAACAAGTGGTGATGGCCTCCCTGTTCCTCGCGCTGTTTTTCCCTTTTGGTAATGCCGTCACCCTGAGCATCGGCGCAATGGTGCTGTCGCTGGTCATCACGCTGCTCAAACTGCTGGTGGTGTTCACGCTGGCGTCGCTGGTGGAAAACGCGCTGGCGCGCGGTCGCTTTTTGCTGACGCATCACCTGACCTGGCTCGGCTTCAGTCTGGCTGCGCTGTCATACGTTCTCTGGCTAACCGGTTTGTAAGGAGCACTGGAACATTATGGAAACTCTCGCTCTGACGACGCTGCTGTTGCCCTTTGTTGGCGCGCTGGTCGTCTCTCTGGCGCCCCGGCAAACCGCTCCGCGACTGGCGACCCTGTTTGCGCTGCTGGCGACCGTTGCAACGCTTTCGCTGGCGCTGAATTTCTACACTGCGGGCAGCGAAACCGTCGACATCCCACTACTGGCGGCAGGACGGGTGGCGCTGTTCGGTTTGCTGGTTGACCGCATCAGCACGTTGATTCTGTTTGTAGTGGTATTTCTCGGCCTGCTGGTAGCGCTCTACTCCACCGGTTACCTGACCCGCGGCAACCGCGAGCATCCGCATGACGGCAGCAACCGTTACTACGCGTTTTTACTGATTTTTATCGGTGCGATGTCCGGTCTGGTGCTCTCCTCCACGCTGCTGGGGCAATTGCTGTTTTTCGAAATCACCGGCGGATGTTCCTGGGCGCTGATCAGCTACTACCAGAGTGAAAAAGCCCAGCGCTCAGCGATGAAAGCGCTGCTTATCACCCACGTCGGGTCACTGGGTTTGTATCTGGCGGCCGCCACGCTGTTTCTCAATACCGGCACCTTTGCACTGAGCGCCATCAGCCAGTTACAGGGCCCAGCTGCGTATCTGGTGTATGGCGGCATCCTCTTTGCCGCATGGGGTAAATCAGCCCAGTTGCCGTTGCAGGCCTGGCTGCCGGACGCCATGGAAGCGCCAACCCCGGTCAGTGCGTACTTACATGCCGCGTCAATGGTGAAGGTCGGCGTCTATATTTTTGCCCGCGCCATCGCTGAGGGCGGTGAAATTCCTCATGTTATAAGTTGGGTTGGCGTGGGAATGGCGACCCTGACGCTGGTGTACGGCTTTTTAATGTACCTGCCGCAAAAAGACATGAAGCGCTTACTGGCATGGTCGACCATCTCGCAGCTGGCGTGGATGTTCCTTGCCTTCTCGCTTTCTACCTTCGGTTCGAAGATGGCGTTCAACGCGGGGATTGTTTACATCTTCAACCATGCGTTCGCTAAAAGCCTGTTCTTCCTCGTTGCCGGCGCGCTCAGCTACAGCTGTGGCACCCGTCTGCTGCCACGTTTGCGCGGCGTGATGCACACACTGCCGCTGGCAGGCATCGGCTTTTGCGTGGCCGCCCTGGCGATCACCGGCGTTCCGCCTTTCAACGGTTTCTTCAGTAAGTTTCCGCTCTTTGCCGCCGGGTTCTCCCTTTCCAGCCAGTACCCGATTCTGCTGCCGGTGATGATACTGGCGCTGGTGGAATCGGTCGCCAGCTTCGGCTGGTTTATTTACTGGTTCGGGCGTGTGGTACCGGGTGAACCCAGCGAAGAGGTGGCGCAGGCCGCGCCACTGCCCTACGCCATGCAGCTGGTGCTGGTGGTTCTGATTGTGATGTCGCTGTGCTCAAGCGTGATTGCTTCGGCGTGGCTTGGATAAGGGAGTCGATGATGACCGGAACATTGATAGTCAACAATCTGGCGGGGTTGATGATGTTTACCTCGCTGCTGGTCACCTGCGCCAGACGCTATTCCGTCTCCTGCTGGTTGTATGCCCTGCAATCGCTGGTGCTGGTGTCCCTCTTTTTTACCCTCTCGCAGTTACTCCATGCAGAGCAGTTGCTGATGTGGTCGTTTAGCGCCTTTTTCACCAAGGTGCTGCTGGTGCCGCTGATCATGGGTTATGCGTTTCGCAAAATGGCGCCTGATGGCGAAGGCGGCAGACTGTTCGGCCCGGCCGCGTTGGTGCTGATGGCCGCTGCCATCGTACTGCTGTGCTGGTTTGTGGTGCGCCCGGTGCAGTTGCCGATAGTCGCGCAACTGAAACCGGCGCTGGCGGTTGCCCTTGGTCATTTTCTACTGGGGTTACTGTGCATCATTAGCCAGCGCAACATCCTGCGTCAGGTGTTTGGCTACTGCCTGATGGAAAACGGCTCGCATCTGGTGCTGGCACTGCTGGCCTGGCGTGCACCGGAGCTGGTAGAGATTGGCATCGCCACAGATGCCATTTTTGCCGTGATCGTGATGGCGTTGCTGGCGCGCAAAATCTGGCGTACCCACGGCACGCTGGATGTTAACAATCTCACCGCGCTGAAGGGGTAACGCCATGAGTCATGCCTTGATGTTCACGCTGTTGCTGCTGACGCCGCTGGTGGTCTCCGTGCTCTGTTTCACCTGTCGCCTGAGCGGCGCAGCAGCCCGTAATCTGGTGACCACTGTCCACACGTTTGGGATCACTATCCTATTGTTTATTGCCCTGTGGACGGTGGCGGAGGCGGTAGGCGAAGGTGAAATTTTCGCGGCACATCGCTGGCTGCACATTGACAGCCTCAGCGGGTTATTCCTGTCATTGCTGGGCATTATCGGTTTTCTTACCGGTCTCTACTCCATAGGTTATATGCGCCATGAGGTGGATCACGGCGAAATCACCGTTCCCACGCTGTGCAACTATTACGGCTTCTTTCACCTGTTTTTGTTCACCATGTTGCTGGTGGTCACCAGCAATAACCTGATTGTGATGTGGGCGGCCATTGAAGCCACTACCCTCAGTTCGGCGTTTCTGGTGGGAATTTACGGTCAGCGTTCGTCGCTGGAAGCCGCATGGAAATACATCATTATCTGTACCGTTGGCGTTGCGTTTGGCCTGTTCGGCACGGTGCTGGTTTATGCCAATGCAGCCAGTTTTATGGCACAGCCGGATCATGCGATTTTCTGGACCGAAGTGCTGAAAGAGAGCAGCAGACTGGATCCGACGTTAATGGTGCTGGCTTTCGTCTTTGTGCTGATAGGCTTCGGCACCAAAACCGGCCTGTTCCCGATGCATGCCTGGCTGCCGGATGCGCACAGTGAAGCCCCCAGTCCGGTCAGCGCCCTGCTGTCGGCGGTGTTGCTGAACTGCGCGCTGCTGGTATTGATCCGTTATTACATCATCATCTGCCATGCGATTGGCGACACCTTCCCGAACAGGTTGCTGCTGATATTTGGCATGCTGTCGGTAGCGGTGGCGGCATTCTTTATCCTCGTGCAACAGGATATGAAACGCCTGCTGGCCTACTCCAGCGTCGAGAACATGGGGTTGGTGGCGGTGGCGCTGGGTATTGGCGGACCGCTCGGTATTCTGGCGGCGTTGCTGCATACGCTGAACCACAGTCTGGCCAAAACATTGCTGTTCTGCGGTTCAGGCAACGTGCTGTTGAAATACGGCACCCGCAACCTGGATGTGGTGTGCGGCATGCTAAAAGTGATGCCGTTTACGGCGGTACTGCTTGGCGGCGGCGCACTGGCGCTGGGCGGTATGCCCCCCTTTAACATCTTTCTTAGCGAGTTTATGACCGTCACCGCAGGCCTGGCGGCGGAGCACCTGGTCGTCACTATCGTGCTGTTGCTGTTGCTTACGCTGGTGCTCGGTGGGCTGGTGCGCATGGTCGCCAAAGCGCTGTTCGCGACGCCGCCGCAGCAAGTCGCCACCGGTGAACTCGGCTGGCTGACCACCCTGCCAATGGCGATTTTACTGGTGATGATGCTGGTGATGGGAACGCATATTCCGCAGCCAGTCAGCCGCTTACTGGCCAACGCGTCCAGCCTTGTTCTGTCCGGCAACGATCAACCATCCACCCCATTTAGCTGGCTGTGGGCCTCGTTTGAGACCACCGCCGCGCCCGTAACGTCACCGCGTGTTCAGGGAGAGTGAAAGTGAGTTATTTAGCCAGTGTGAATCTGCAACAACCCCGCGGCACAGCCTGTCTTGCTGCATTAAAACAACAGTTCCCCGGCGCGGTGCTGGATGAAGAGCGTCAGACCTTTGAACAGGTCACCATTACGGTGAAACTCAATCTGTTGCCGGATATTGTGCACTATCTTTACTACCAGCATGACGGCTGGCTTCCGGTGCTGTTTGGTAATGATGAACGGACCCTGAACGGCCACTACGCGGTCTATTACGCCCTGTCGATGGAAGGGGCGGAAAAGTGCTGGATCGTCGTCAAAGCGCTGGTGGACGCGCAAACCCGTGAGTTCCCGTCGGTGACGCCACGCGTACCGGCGGCGGTATGGGGCGAGCGCGAAATCCGCGATATGTATGGTCTGATCCCGGTGGGTCTGCCGGATCAACGCAGGCTGGTGCTGCCAGATGACTGGCCGGATGATTTGCATCCGCTGCGCAAAGACACCATGGATTACCGCCTGCGTCCGGAACCCACCAGCGAGACGGAAAACTACTCGTTTGTTAACGATGGCGGCAGCTCGGCGCGCATTGTCCCCATTGGGCCGCTGCACATTACCTCTGATGAACCCGG
Source organism: Kosakonia oryzendophytica (assembly GCF_900094925.1). GTDB lineage: Bacteria > Pseudomonadota > Gammaproteobacteria > Enterobacterales > Enterobacteriaceae > Kosakonia > Kosakonia oryzendophytica. The sequence continues at coordinate 576,722 of NZ_FMAY01000001.1, forward strand.
TCACTTTCGTCTGTTCGTTGACGGGGAACGGATTGTCGATGCCGACTACCGTCTGTTCTATGTGCACCGCGGTATGGAAAAACTGGCGGAAACCCGGATGGGCTATAACGAGGTCACGTTCCTCTCGGACAGGGTGTGCGGGATTTGCGGGTTTGCCCACAGCGTGGCCTATACCACTTCGGTGGAAAATGCCCTCGGCATCGTTGTGCCACAACGTGCGCACACCATCCGCTCAGTGCTACTGGAAGTGGAGCGCCTGCACAGCCATCTGCTGAATATCGGCCTTTCCAGCCACTTTGTCGGCTTCGATACCGGGTTTATGCAGTTTTTCCGCATCCGTGAAAAATCAATGACCATGGCGGAGTTGCTGACCGGCTCGCGTAAAACCTACGGTCTTAACCTGATTGGCGGCATCCGTCGTGACATCCTGAAAGAGCAGCGCGTGAAGACCATTCAATTGGTGAAAGAGATGCGCGCGGAAGTCTCACAACTGGTGGATATGCTGCTCTCCACGCCCAACATGGCGCAGCGCACCCAGGGCGTTGGCGTGCTTGATCGTCAGGTCGCGCGGGATTACAGCCCGGTCGGCCCGCTGATCCGCGGCAGCGGTTTCGCCCGCGATTTACGCTTCGATCATCCCTATGCCGATTACGGTAGCCTGCCCAAAACCCTCTTCACCTGGCCGGATGGCGACGTGTTCTCCCGCGTGATGGTGCGGGTAAAAGAGGTGTTCGACTCGCTTTCGATGATCGAGTTTGCCCTCGATAACCTGCCTGATACCCCGTTGCTCACAGAAGGCTTCAGCTATCAGCCGCATAAGTTCGCCCTCGGCTATGTTGAAGCGCCGCGTGGCGAAGATGTGCACTGGAGCATGCTGGGTGATAACCAGAAGCTGTATCGCTGGCGTTGCCGTGCGGCGACCTACGCTAACTGGCCGGTGCTGCGCTATATGCTGCGCGGCAATACCGTTTCCGATGCGCCATTGATTATCGGCAGTCTCGATCCCTGTTACTCCTGTACCGACCGGGTCACGCTGGTCGACGTGCGCAAACGTAAATCGACCACAGTGCCCTATAAAGAGATCGAACGTTACGGCATTGAACGTCGCCATTCGCCGCTGAAGTAAGGAAAGAAACGATGCTGAAATTGTTGAAAACCATCCTCAGGGCGGGTGAAGTCACGGTGAAATACCCGTTCGCGCCGCTGGAGGTTTGCCCGGGATTTCGCGGTAAACCGGAGCTGGATCCCCAGCAGTGCATCGCCTGTGGGGCCTGCACGACCGCCTGCCCGGCGAATGCGCTAACCATGGAAACCCTCGCCGACGAGAACAGTCGCACCTGGCAACTGTTTATTGGCCGCTGTATTTATTGCGGACGCTGCGAAGAGGTGTGCCCGACACGCGCTATCCACCTCTCTGAAGAGTTTGAACTGGCAGTGACCAACAAAGCGGATTTGTACGTGCGGGCCACTTTTCGCTTGCAGCACTGTAGCAGGTGCGGTGTGCCTTTCGCGCCGGAGAAATCCGTTGCGCTGGCGGTGGAGTTGCTGACCCTCAATCAGAATGCCCCTGAACTTGCCGACACACTCCGCGCTCAGGCCTCTATTTGCCCGGCGTGCAGACGTCGCGACGCACTGGAGCACCGCGGCAGTGTCAATGTTCATTACTATCTTGAGGAGCAAGCATGAGTTCCGATCTCAAGGTGCTGACCCAGCATGTCAGCCAACCGGTTCAGCTTGATGAATCGGCGCAGAAAATCAAACAATTGCTACTGCGCGACATCCAGCGCTCCGCCTATGTTTACCGCGTTGACTGCGGTGGCTGTAACGGCTGTGAAATCGAAATCTTCGCCGCTATCACCCCGCTGTTTGATGCGGAGCGTTTTGGTATCAAGGTGGTGGCGTCACCGCGCCATGCCGACATTTTGCTGTTTACCGGCGCAGTCACGCGCGCCATGCGTATGCCAGCCCTGCGCGCCTGGGAGGCGGCTCCGGATCATAAAATCGCCATCTCTTATGGCGCATGCGGCGTGGGCGGCGGGATTTTTCACGATCTTTACTGCGTGTGGGGCGGCAGCGACACCATCGTGCCGATTGACGTGTGGATCCCTGGCTGCCCGCCCACCCCGGCGGCGACCATTCATGGTTTTGCGGTTGCATTGGGTTTACTGGAGCAAAAACTGCACGCGGTTGACCACCAGCAAGCAGTCAACGAAGTCGCCAGCGTACGCTGGCCCTCCCTGCCGCTGGCGCTGCGCGTGACTATGGAGAGAGAAGCGCGGCAACTGGCGGGATACCGTCAGGGGCGTGAAATCGCCGATCGCCTGTTTACACTGTTGAGCAATGGCGATCCGAACCAGAGCACAGCACGCGTTAACGCCTGGCTTCAGCAGGCTGACGATCCGCGACTGACGGCGATTGTGCAGCAACTGATGCAGGTACTGGAGCGCAGCCATGTCTGACAATCCGGCAAAAGTGATGTTCTGGGCACTGCGGCAAAAGTTTGTCGATGACAGCGTGGAGCTGGAAGAGAAGAGTCGCCAGGTCATGTATTACTCGCTGGCGATTGGCCATCACGTCGGGGTGATTGATTGCCTGAACGTTGTGCTGGAGTGTTCGCTCACCGACTACCAGCAATGGCTGACGCTGCTGGAAGAAGGAACCGCGCGGCGCAAAATGCAGGGGCTGCTGACCTTTGGCGAAATCATCATAGATGCCAGCCACATTGACACACTGGCGCCCGCGTTTGCTGCACTGTCGAAAACCGCCCCCGAGCCGTGGCGGGGATGGAGCCTGCAAATAGTGCAACATTTGCAGGATATGGCCCATGAACCGGCACTCTATCTGATGGTGCGGGTGCTCAATTAGGGGTATTCAGGCAATTAATGCCAGGACGATGACTTATACGTGAAGCTTGTAACACTACGAAAATAGGGGATATTGTACTATCCATACTCACTTTGAGGGATAGCGGGTAAATCTGGAAGGGCGACGTATCCATGATCTTACAAGATAATTTGCAGGCTTCACTACTTCGGGCATTTATCCCGCTGCCGCCCCCCTTCAGCCCCATCCAGTACATCGAATTATGTCTCAATAACACGCGCTTCTGGCGCTGCTTCGATGATGGCAGCGTCGAGTGCAGCGATCATGCCTACAACGGAAAAATCAGCGACAGTTCAGTGCATATCGCCCTGCTTAATGAGGGCGAGGTTGTGGAGCTGCGTTTTGTGCGCACCGACAATGGCGTATTTAATGACGCCGACAACGCCATGTTCGCATGGCTGGCGCGGCTGGCGACTCAGGCGCTGGAAGAGCAGTGCTCGCGAGCGCAACTGAGCCAGTCGGTGGCACAGCTCCAGGAAGAGCGCGATCACGACCGGGTGTTGGTGGATATCACCAACTCGGTGTTGTCGCACCTTGATCTTGATGAACTGGTTGCTGATGTTTCCCGGGAGATCCATCGTTTTTTCGGTATTGATAATGTCCGTATCGTCCTGCGCGACACCCTGCACGCACGCCAGTTGATTTGCCATGCCACCCACTTTCCCACCTGCCCGCCGGGTACCGAACAGTACCCGCTGCGTAATGAAAGCCCGTTGCTACTGGCGGCGCTAAACGACCATCGCAGCGCTTTACTGCGCCGGGAGCAGGATGAAGCGCTCTGGCAAAACGATCCGGTATTACAGCAACTGGCGGTTCAGGAACTGGACGCTGCGCTGATTTTACCGCTGGCGTTCAGCCATAAATCCACTGGCGTCCTGCTGCTGTCGCATCGGGATAACAGCGTTTTTAATGAGCAAAACTGTCGATTGCTGCAACAGATCGCCGACAGAATTGGCATCGCCGTCGATAATGCCGACGCGTATCGCCAGGTCACGCATCTGAAAGAGAACCTGAACAGTGAAAACCGTAAGCTGAACGAGCAAATCTTCTCCAGCCAGAGCTTCGGCGACATCATTTACCAGAGCGATGCAATGCGCGACGTGCTCCAGCAGGTCAACATTGTGGCGCTGAGCGACAGCACCGTATTGATCCTCGGCGAGACAGGAACAGGCAAAGAGATCATCGCCCGCGCCCTACATAAGATGAGCCCACGCAAAGACAAACCGCTGGTGAAAATAAACTGCGCCGCCATTCCCGCCAGCCTGCTGGAAAGCGAGCTGTTTGGTCACGACAAAGGGGCGTTTACCGGCGCGATAAATGCCCACCGCGGGCGTTTTGAAATGGCCGATGAAGGGACGCTGTTTCTGGATGAAATTGGCGATATGCCCCTCGAACTGCAACCGAAGCTGCTGCGTGTATTACAGGAGCGGGAGATCGAACGCATTGGCGGCACCCGCACCATCCCGGTCAACGTACGGGTGATAGCCGCCACCAACCGCGACCTGCGCCAGATGGTAATTGACCGGGAATTTCGCAACGATCTCTTCTACCGCCTGAACGTGTTCCCGCTGGTGCTGCCCCCCTTGCGTGAGCGACCGGACGACATCCCTCTACTGGCACGCTACTTCACACAAAAACTGGCGCGCCGCTTAAACCGCACTATCGACACCATTCCTCCGGACACGATGCGCCAGTTGATGCGCTATGAGTGGCCCGGCAACGTGCGCGAACTGGAAAATGTGATTGAACGCGCTGTACTGCTGGCGCGCGACAATACCCTGAGTCTGCATTTGCATGCTCAACCGGTAAGCATGGTACAGCCCGTGGCACACGATCCCTTCCCGTTTACCCTGCCAAAAGTGGCGGAGATGATGCATCCGGAGCCGCCGGAAAATGACGAAGAAGAACGCCAGCGGATCATCCAGGTGCTGCGAGAAACCAATGGTATTGTCGCCGGGCCGCGCGGTGCCGCCTCGAAGCTCGGAATGAAACGCACTACCCTGTTATCCCGCATGCAGCGCCTCGGTATTGCCGTGCGCGAAGTGCTGTAACCCTTCCTCCGTTATGTGAAGTCGTTAACGATCTCCCGATTACCGCTGGTATGCGCTATGCATATGACCGCGGGTATCTCACTTATGTGCATTGAATCAGGAGAATCAAATGGATACCGGCAACGCGTTTGACCTGCGACTTCCTGCGGAAATGGCAAAAGTCGCCGAACAATCTGGTCTGTATAAAGTCACTAAAAAGAAAGAGCTGTCGTTTTTTCTCGCGGTCACGGCAGGGGTATTTATCTCGATTGCGTTTGTGTTCTATATCACCGTCACCAGCGGGCCGGCCCCCGCCAGCGCGCTGGCAAAACTGGCGGGCGGACTCTGTTTTTCCCTTGGGTTAATACTGGTGGTGGTCTGTGGCGCCGACCTGTTTACTTCCACTGTGCTGACGGTAATGGCAAAAGCCAGTGGGCTGGTGAGCTGGCGGCAACTGATCGTCAACTGGATCATCGTCTATTTTGGCAACCTGACAGGCGCGCTGTTTTTTGTTGCGCTGATTTGGTTTGCCGGTCAAACCATGAACGGCAACGGGCTATGGGGATTGAATGTGCTGCAAACTGCCGATCATAAAATGCACCACACGTTTATTGAGGCAGTCTGTCTGGGGACGCTGTGCAATTTGATGGTCTGCCTGGCAGTATGGATGAGTTACTCCGGCCATACGCTCACGGATAAAGTGATGGCGATGCTGTTGCCGATCGGCATGTTTGTCGCCAGCGGCTTTGAACACAGTATCGCCAATATGTTTCTGATCCCACTGGCGATCATCATTCGCGATTTTGCGCCAGAGGGCTTCTGGAGCGCCGTACATACCTCGCCGGATAATTTCCCGGCGCTGACCGTCGGCAACTTTATTACCGCCAATCTAATTCCGGTGACGATTGGGAATATTATCGGTGGAGGGCTGTTGGTGGGCATCACCTACTGGATTATCTATCTGCGCAACCAGAACGCTGCACATTAATTCGACTTCCGGGCGGCGCTGCGTGCACCGCCCGGCATCTTTACTCTTCGATAGCCGGTGAGTCCGGCCAGGCGTGGATCACCGCTTTGATCAGCGTGGCGAGAGGAATGGCGAAGAAAACGCCCCAGAATCCCCACAGCCCGCCGAAAATGATCACCGACAGGATGATCACCAACGGGTGCAGGTTGACCGCTTCAGAAAACAGCACCGGCACCAGCAGGTTGCCATCCAGTGCCTGGATAATTAAATAGACCGCGAAACAGCTCCAGAACTCGGTACCCAGGCCAAACTGGAACAGCGCCACGCCAATGACCGGAATGGTCACCACAAACGCACCGATGTAAGGGATCAGTACCGAGAACCCCACCAGCACCGCCAGCAACAAGGAGTAGTTGAGACCAAACAGAATAAAGCCAATCCACGTGGCGACACCGACCACCACCATCTCCAGCGCTTTACCGCGGATATAGTTGGTGATCTGCTGGTTCATCTCCTTCCATACCTGCCCCGCCAACCCGCGATTGCGCGGCAGTATACGGCGCACAGCATTAAGAAGCTGCTCTTTATCCTTAACAAGGAAGAAGACCATCAACGGCACCAGTACCAGGTAAACCGCCAGCGTTAACAGTCCGACCAGCGAGGCAAGGGAGTATTTGACCACGGAGTCGCCCATCGTCAACATACGTGAACGCATATTCTCCGCCATCGCATCGATAATGCCGGCATCCATCAACGCCGGGTAACGACGCGGCAGAGTCGCGGCAAAATCAGAGAGTTTGTTCAACATGCCGGGCATATCACGGATCAGATTGATGCCCTGCTGCCAGGCTACGGGCATGACCACAAACGCCATCACCAGCAGAATGCCGACAAACATCATCAATACCAGCGTGGCAGCAAAGCTGCGCGAACAGCCGATGCGTTGCAGACGCGCGGTGGGCCACTCCAGCAGATAGGCGATGACCAGCGCCACCAACAGGGGCGCAAGCAGGCCGCTAAAAAAGAAGAGGATACAGAAACCCGCAAGGAGAATGACCAGCAGTGCAATTGCCTCCGGATCGCTAAAACGGCGGCGATACCACTGCATCAACATTTCGAGCATAACGTTTTTTCTTGAGCCTCGTTGGCGGGAGTTAAGGAGTGGAATTGTATCGAAATGTCACAAAAAAGACTTCGCTTTTCGTATCCTTTCGGGGAAACATAACATTCTGCTGAATGGGATTTTCTTCACCTGCCAACGCGGCTACACTCGCAAAGCGGGAAAACCGGAACGAAGACCCCGAATACCGGTCATAATACTACCCCCCAAACACAGGAAGAGGTTATGTTCAGGCAGTTGAAACGCACGCTGGTCGCCACCCTTATTGCTGCACTTGCCACAGGCCCGATAACCATGGCGTTTGCAGATTCGGCAGACAGCCTGCCGGATATGGGAACATCCGCCGGAAGCACGCTCTCCATCGGACAGGAGATGCAAATGGGCGACTACTATGTTCGCCAGTTGCGAGGCAGCGCGCCGCTGATTAACGACCCGCTACTGGTTCAGTACATCAACGGGCTGGGGATGCGTCTGGTAGCCCATGCGGACTCGGTAAAAACGCCCTTCCATTTTTATCTCGTCAATAACGACGAAATTAACGCCTTCGCCTTTTTTGGCGGCAATGTCGTGCTGCACTCCGCCCTGTTCCGCTACGCGGACAACGAGAGCCAGCTCGCATCGGTTATGGCACACGAAATTTCTCACGTTACGCAACGCCACCTGGCGCGCGCGATGGAAGACCAAAAACGCAGCGCGCCGTTGACCTGGGCCGGAGCGCTCGGCTCAATTCTGCTGGCAATGGCCAGCCCGCAAGCCGGGATGGCGGCGTTAACCGGTACGCTGGCGGGTACGCAGCAAGGGATGATCAGCTTTACTCAGCAGAACGAACAGGAAGCAGACCGTATTGGGATTCAGGTACTGCAACGCGCCGGTTTCGATCCACAGGCGATGCCCACCTTTCTGGAGAAACTCCTCGACCAGTCGCGTTACTCCACCCGTCCGCCGGAAATTCTGCTGACGCACCCCTTACCGGAAAGCCGTCTCTCGGATGCCCGCAACCGCGCCAACCAGATGCGTCCAGTGGTGGTGCAATCCTCTGAGGCGTTTTATATGGCGAAAGCCAGGGCGTTAGGAATGTACAATTCCGGGCGCAATCAGTTGACCAGCGACCAGCTTGACGCCTGGGCGAAAGGCAATGTGCGTGAGCAGCGCGCCGCACAATATGGCCGGGCGTTGCAGGCGATGGATGCGAAAAACTACGCTGATGCCGCCAAAAACCTGCAACCGCTGCTCAGCGCCGATCCTGACAATGCCTGGTTCCTCGACCTGGCAACCGACATCGATTTAGGCCAGCACAAAAGCGCCGATGCCATTAAGCGTCTGAATGCCGCCCGTGAGGTAAAAACCAACCCGGTATTGCAGCTCAACCTGGCGAATGCCTTGCTCGAAGGCGGTCAGCCCGCAGAAGCAGAGCGCATCCTGAACCGTTATACCTTCAGTAATAAAGAGGATGTGAACGGCTGGGATTTGCTGGCGCAGACCGAAGCCGCGCTGAATCACCGCGATCAGGAACTTGCTGCGCGGGCGGAAGGTCTGGCGCTGGTGGGTAAACTGGATCAGGCGATAAGCTTACTGAGTAACGCCAGCGCGCAGGTGAAACTCGGCAGCCTGCAACAGGCGCGTTACGATGCGCGAATTGATCAGCTACGGCAGATGCAGCAGCGTTTCAAACCGTATCAGAAGATGTAATAAGGAGAAAAGATGTCAGACGGCGTACAAATTTACCATAACCCGCGTTGCTCAAAGAGCCGTGAGACGCTGAACCTGCTGAAAGAAAACGGCGTAGAGCCGGATGTGGTGCTCTATCTGGAAACGCCGCCGGATGCGGCAACCGTGCGTAGGTTATTGCAGATGCTGGGGATGTCCAGCGCACGGGAACTGATGCGAACAAAAGAAGATCTTTATAAAGAATTGAAACTTGGCGACAGTACGCTGTCAGAGGAAGCACTGGTTCAGGCACTGGTGGAGAATCCGAAGCTGATTGAACGCCCGATTGTGATTGCCAACGGTAAAGCGCGGATTGGTCGCCCGCCGGAGCAGGTACTGGCAATTTTATAACGCGCCCAGGCCGGAGGAAGTGGCACGAGTCCGGCCGGGTATTACAGCTTGAGGATCTCTTTCACGAACGGAATGGTCAGCTTGCGCTGCGCGGTAATGGACGCGCGATCCAGCTCGTTCAGCGTATCAAACAGGGTACGCATCTCCCTATCCAGCCGCTTGAGCAGAAAACGGCCCACGTCTTCCGGCAGTTCAAAACCCCGTAAGCGAGCACGCAACTGCAATGCCTGCAATTTATCTTCATCAGAGAGCGGTTGCAGCTTGTAGATTTGCCCCCAATCCAGCCGCGAAGCCAGATCCGGCAACCCAAGGTTAAGCTGGCGCGGAGGACGATCGCCGGTGATCAGCAACCGGGTTTTTCCCGACTCAAGAATGCGGTTATAGAGGTTGAAGATCGCCATCTCCCACAGCTCATCGCCAGCGACGCATTCGATATTGTCGATGCAGACCAACGAAAGTTGCTCCATCCCTTCCAGCACATCCGGCACAAACCAGGTGCGCTTATCCAGCGGCACGTAACCCACGGCATCGCCGCGCTGGGAGAGTTCAGCACAAGCAGCATGCAGCAAATGGCTGCGCCCCGCGCCTTCACGCGACCAGATATAGATGTATCCGCTGTGTGCCTGGCGCAGAACGTTTTGCAACGCCGCCAGTAAAGAGGGGTTATCACCCGGCCAGAAACTCGCGAAGGTTTCGTCATCGGGTAAATATAATGGCAGGGAGAGCTGTGCCGGTGTGTTCAGAGGGACCTCAACAGGGCTTACAAAAAACGCAGTGAGTTTATCATAAAATCCCGTTCGGTTTGAACCGGGCGCGAAACCCGGCTCAAACCCACGTAAAAATTACTTCGTTACGTCACTGTCTGGCGCATCCAGCACCACTTCTTCCGGGCGCAGCACGCTAATCAGTTTGAAGATCAGGCTCAGGCAGATCCCCACAATGGTCGCCAGCGCCATGCCTTTCAGCTCTGCCGCACCAATGTGCACTTTCGCCCCGCTCACACCGATAATCAGGATAACGGACGTCAGGATCAGGTTTTGCGCTTTGCTGTAATCCACTTTGGATTCGATCAGCACGCGGATACCGGACGCGCCGATAACCCCGTACAGCAGCAGCGAAACGCCGCCCATCACCGGTACCGGAATGATCTGGATAGCCGCCGCCAGTTTACCTACGCATGAGAGCAGAATGGCGATGATCGCCGCACCGCCAATTACCCAGGTGCTGTAGACGCGGGTGATTGCCATCACACCGATGTTCTCACCGTAGGTGGTATTTGGCGTAGAACCGAAGAAGCCGGAAATCACCGTCGACAGGCCGTTAGCAAACATCGAGCGATGCAGGCCCGGATCGCGAATCAGATCTTTTTTGATGATATTCGCTGTGACCACCAGGTGACCAACGTGCTCGGCAATCACCACCAGCGCCGCAGGCAGAATGGTAAAAATTGCAAACCACTCAAAACGCGGGGTGTAGAAGGTCGGCAAAGCGAACCAGTGCGCTTGCGCAATCGGCGTGGTGTCGACAACGCCCATCGCGAACGAGAGCGCATAGCCCGCCAGCACACCGATCAGGATCGGAATAATGGCCATAAAACCGCGGAACAGCACGGAACCAAACACCGTCACCCCCAGTGTTACCAGCGAGATGATCACGGTTTTGGAATCCGCAGACTGCCCTTCTGCAGGCAGCAGACCGGCCATGTTTGCCGCCACGCCCGCCAGCTCCAGACCGATGACCGCAACGATTGCGCCCATCGCAGCAGGCGGGAACATCACGTCCAGCCAGCCGGTACCTGCTTTTTTCACAATAAAGGAGACCAGACAGAACAGCACGCCGCACATGATAAAACCGCCCAGTGCCACTTCGTAACCCAGCGGCAACAGCAGCAACACCGGCGAGATAAAGGCGAAGCTGGAGCCTAAATATGCCGGGATTTTCCCTTTGCAAATAAAGATGTACAGCAGTGTCCCGATACCGTTAAACAGCAGCACGGTGGCCGGGTTAATGTGAAACAGGATTGGCACCAGCACGGTTGCGCCAAACATGGCGAACAAGTGCTGTAGACTAAGCGGGATGGTTTGCAAAAGCGGTGGTCTTTCACTTACCCCGATAGCACGGCGCGTCATAGTGTTTTCCTCTGAGTGTTGTTGTGTATCTCCCCGTCCTTAACGGCGGGCAGTGTTTTGAATCCCAAAAAAAAGCCGACTATCAAAGTCGGCTTTCGATTTTTAAGCAATTACTTCGTACCAAAGATTTTATCGCCGGCATCGCCGAGGCCCGGAATAATGTATCCGTGCTCGTTGAGGCCCTTATCGATCGACGCGGTGTACAGTTCCACGTCCGGGTGCGCTTTTTCCAGCGCCGCCAGACCTTCCGGTGCAGCAACCAGCACCAGCACTTTGATGCTGTGGCAGCCCGCTTTTTTCAGCAGGTCAATCGTGGCGATCATCGAACCGCCGGTTGCCAGCATCGGGTCAACCACCAGCGCCATACGCTCGTCGATATTGGACACCAGTTTCTGGAAATACGGCACCGGCTCCAGCGTCTCTTCGTTACGGTAGATGCCGACCACGCTAATGCGCGCGCTCGGTACATGCTCCAGCACACCTTCCATCATACCCAGACCTGCGCGCAGGATTGGCACAACGGTGATTTTCTTCCCTTTAATTTGCTCAACCTGGACCGGCCCGTTCCAGCCTTCGATGGTCACTTTTTCCGTTTCGAGGTCCGCAGTCGCTTCATACGTCAGCAGGCTGCCCACTTCCGAGGCGAGTTCACGAAAGCGTTTGGTGCTGATGTCGTTCTCTCGCATCAGACCCAGCTTGTGTTTGACGAGTGGGTGTTTTACTTCCACGATCTTCATACTCTTCTCCTTTCCCCAGACAGGTGGCAGCCACAAAAAAAATCGCCGGATTATACCGCTTTTTTTCCGTTGCGCTACAGGCAGGCGCTTGATCACGATCAATCAGACTGGAAAAGAGTATATCGTAAGAATCCTCAGCGCCCTGAAATAATGGACTCGCAAACGTTTGCCTTGGCTGTTAGAATTGCGCCGAATTTTATTTCTACCGCAAGTAAACGCGTGGGGACTGAAGCAGTGACCGATAAAACCTCTCTCAGCTACAAAGATGCCGGTGTTGATATCGACGCGGGCAATGCTCTGGTTGACCGAATCAAAGGCGTGGTGAAGAAAACCCGCCGTCCTGAAGTGATGGGCGGTCTGGGTGGCTTCGGCGCGCTGTGCGCTCTGCCGCAAAAATATCGTGAACCAGTACTGGTTTCCGGCACTGACGGCGTGGGCACCAAGCTGCGTCTGGCGATGGATCTGAAACGTCACGACACCATTGGCGTCGACCTGGTGGCGATGTGCGTGAACGACCTGGTGGTACAGGGTGCAGAGCCGTTGTTCTTCCTGGATTATTACGCAACCGGCAAGCTGGATGTCGATACAGCGGCCAGCGTGATCAACGGCATCGCCGAAGGGTGTCTGCAATCCGGTTGTGCGCTGGTCGGCGGTGAAACGGCAGAAATGCCGGGCATGTATCACGGTGAAGATTACGACGTAGCCGGTTTCTGTGTCGGCGTGGTGGAAAAGTCAGAAATCATCGACGGTTCAAAAGTGATCGACGGTGATGTGCTGGTAGCGCTGGCCTCCAGCGGTCCGCACTCCAACGGTTACTCCCTGGTACGCAAAGTGATCGAAGTGAGCGGTTGCGATCCGCAAACGACACAGCTTGAAGGCAAACCGCTGGCCGATCACCTGCTGGAACCAACGCGCATTTATGTGAAATCCGTGTTGGAGCTGATTGCAAGCGTAGATGTACACGCCATTGCGCACCTGACCGGCGGCGGCTTCTGGGAAAACATCCCGCGCGTACTGCCAGACAACACCCAGGCGGTCATCGACGAGTCATCCTGGCAGTGGCCGGCTGTGTTTAACTGGTTGCAAAGCGCGGGCAACGTCAGCCGCCATGAAATGTATCGTACCTTTAACTGCGGCGTCGGGATGGTGATTGCACTGCCAGCGGCTGAAGCAGATAAAGCCATCGCACTACTGAACGCTAAAGGTGAAAACGCGTGGAAAATCGGTATCATCAAAGCATCCGATTCCAGTGAGCGCGTGGTCATTGAATGAAAAATATCGTGGTGCTGATTTCCGGTAACGGAAGCAATTTGCAGGCAATTATCGACGCCTGCGAACAGAAGAAAATCAACGGCACCCTGCGGGCGGTATTCAGTAATAAGGCCGATGCGTTCGGCCTTGAACGTGCGCGGGAAGCAACAATTCCCGCACATGCCCTCACAGCAGACCAGTTCGCCAGTCGCGATGCTTTCGATCGCGAACTGATGCTGGAAATCGACGCTTATGCGCCGGATCTGGTGGTGCTGGCGGGTTATATGCGTATCCTCAGTCCGGCATTTGTCTCCCACTACGCCGGGCGTCTGTTGAATATCCACCCTTCCCTGCTGCCGAAATATCCCGGTCTGCACACGCACCGTCAGGTACTGGAAAATGGCGATGAAGAGCATGGCACCACCGTGCACTTTGTCACCGATGAGCTGGACGGCGGCCCGGTGATTTTGCAGGCAAAAGTGCCGGTGTTCGATGGCGATACAGAAGAGGAAATCACCGCACGCGTTCAGGCGCAGGAACATGCCATTTACCCGTTGGTGGTGAGCTGGTTTGTCGAGGGTCGCCTGAAGATGGAAAACAACGCCGCCTGGCTGGATGGCGTCTGCTTACCGCCGCAGGGCTATGCGGCTGACGAATAACGTCTCTGCTACATCACTTATGCCGGATAGCGTCTCCGTCTTATCCGGCTTGTTTATCCCTTCCCCGCTGTATTTTCATCACCTTAAGTCAGAAAAAAGAATACTGTCATACTTTTTTGGCACAGTTGGACATCTGGTGGCAAAGCTCGCCATAATAAGTTGTGTCATACGAAGGAACGCCAGCAACGTTCACCTGTAAGCCGGGCGCCGCGAGAGCGAGATGGACTTGCTGTGTCCCGAGATTGAACCGGAGTGTAAACAGGAATGGGTCAGGAAAAGTTATATCTCGAAAAAGAACTAAGCTGGTTGTGTTTCAATGAACGCGTTCTTCAGGAAGCCGCCGACAAGAGTAACCCGCTGATCGAGCGCATGCGTTTTTTGGGGATCTATTCCAACAACCTCGATGAATTCTATAAGGTCCGTTTTGCGGAGTTGAAACGCCGGCTGATCATCAGTGAAGAGCAAGGCCTTCCGACCAATTCACGCCATCTGCTGGGCAAAATTCAGTCCCGCGTACTGAAAGCCGACCAGGAGTTCGACAGCCTGTACAACGATCTGCTGCTGGAAATGGCGCGTAATCAGATCTTCCTGATCAACGAACGCCAGCTTTCGCAAAACCAGCAGAGCTGGCTGCGTAACTACTTTAAACAGTACCTGCGCCAGCACATCACCCCGACGCTTATCAACCGCGAAACCAATCTGGTGCGCTTTCTGAAGGATGATTACACCTATCTGGCAGTGGAAATTATTCGTGGCGACAATATTCGCTATGCATTGCTTGAGATCCCATCGGACAAGGTTCCGCGCTTTGTTAACCTGCCGCCGGAAACCCCGCGCCGCCGTAAGCCGATGATCCTGCTTGATAACATCCTGCGCTACTGCCTGGATGATATTTTCAAAGGCTTCTTTGATTACGACACACTCAACGCCTACTCGATGAAGATGACCCGTGACGCCGAATACGATCTGGTGCACGAAATGGAATCGAGCCTGATGGAGCTGATGTCCTCCAGCCTGAAGCAGCGACTGACCGCCGAACCGGTGCGTTTCGTTTATCAGCGCGACATGCCGGATGCGATGGTGGAAATGCTGCGCGAGAAACTGACCATCTCCCGCTATGACTCAATTATTCCCGGCGGCCGTTACCACAACTTTAAAGACTTTATTGGTTTCCCGAACGTCGGCAAATCCAACCTGGTCAATAAACCGCTGCCGCGCCTGCGTCATCTCTGGTTTGACAAATTCCGCAACGGCTTTGATGCCATTCGCGAACGCGATGTGCTGCTCTATTACCCATATCATACGTTTGAGCACGTGCTGGAGCTGCTGCGTCAAGCGTCGTTCGACCCGAGCGTGCTGGCAATAAAAATCAATATTTACCGTGTGGCAAAAGACTCGCGCATTATTGACTCCATGATCCACGCGGCCCATAACGGCAAGAAAGTAACGGTAGTGGTGGAGCTGCAAGCGCGTTTTGATGAAGAGGCGAATATCCACTGGGCAAAACGCCTGACCGAAGCGGGTGTGCAGGTTATCTTCTCGGCGCCGGGATTAAAAATTCACGCCAAACTGTTCCTGATCTCCCGTATGGAAGGGGAAGAGGTGGTGCGTTATGCCCACATCGGCACCGGCAACTTTAACGAAAAAACCGCGCGACTTTATACCGACTATTCGCTGATCACCGCCGATGCACGTATTACCAATGAAGTACGCCGGGTGTTCAACTTTATTGAAAACCCTTACCGCCCGGTAAGCTTTGATTATTTGCTGGTTTCACCACAGAACTCACGTCGCCTGCTGTATGACATGATCGATACCGAAATTGCCAACGCGCAAGAAGGCAAACCGTCGGGAATCACGTTGAAACTGAATAACCTGGTGGACAAAGGTCTGGTAGACAGACTGTACGCCGCCTCCAGTTCCGGGGTGCCGGTTAACCTGTTGGTGCGCGGGATGTGTTCGCTGATCCCGGATCTCGAAGGCATCAGTGAAAATATTCGCGTAACCAGCATCGTTGACCGTTATCTTGAGCACGATCGCATCTATATTTTTGAGAACGGCGGCGATAAGCAAGTCTATCTTTCTTCCGCTGACTGGATGACGCGTAACATCGATTACCGTATTGAAGTGGCGGCACCGCTGCTCGATCCGCGCCTTAAACAGCGCGTTCTGGATATCATCGATTTGCTTTTAAGTGATACCGTGAAAGCCAGGTATATCGATAAAGAACTGAGTAATCGCTATGTGCCGCGCGGCAATCGCCGTAAAGTACGCGCACAACTGGCGATTTACGACTACATCAAATCACTCGAACAGCCCGACTAATCTATGCCGATACAAGAGAAGACACCACGACCGGAAGAGTTTGCTGCGGTCGATTTGGGTTCCAACAGTTTCCACATGGTGATAGCGCGTGTGGTGGACGGCGCCATGCAGATCATTGGCCGCCTCAAGCAACGCGTTCATCTGGCGGATGGACTGGACAGCAATAACATGCTGAGCGAAGAGGCCATAGAGCGCGGGCTGGCCTGCCTGTCGCTTTTTGCCGAGCGCTTGCAGGGTTTCGATCCCTCAAGCGTTTGCATCGTCGGCACGCATACTCTGCGCCAGGCGCTGAATGCCACGGACTTTCTCAAACGCGCCGAGAAAGTGATCCCCTACCCGATTGAGATCATTTCGGGCAATGAAGAAGCCCGTTTGATTTTTATGGGCGTAGAGCACACGCAGCCAGAAAAAGGCCGCAAGCTGGTCATCGATATCGGCGGCGGCTCGACGGAACTGGTGATCGGAGAAGATTTCGAACCGAAACTGGTTGAAAGCCGCCGGATGGGCTGTGTCAGTTTCGCACAACTCTATTTCCCCGGTGGCACCATTAACGGCGAAAACTTCCGTCGTGCGCGCATGGCTGCGACGCAAAAGCTGGAGTCGCTGGCGTGGCAGTTCCGCATTCAGGGTTGGAATGTGGCGCTTGGTGCCTCCGGCAGCATTAAAGCCGCCCATGAAGTGCTGCTGGCCTCCGGTGAGAAAGATGGCATCATCACCCCGGAACGTCTGGAAAAGCTGGTCGCTGAGGTGCTGAAGTATAAAAACTTCGCTGAACTCAGCCTGCCAGGGCTTTCCGAAGAGCGCAAAGTGGTGTTTGTGCCGGGCCTGGCGATCCTGTGCGGCGTATTCGATGCGCTGGCTATCCGCGAGCTGCGCCTGTCCGATGGTGCACTGCGTGAAGGCGTTCTGTATGAGATGGAAGGCCGTTTCCGTCACCAGGACATTCGTAGCCGCACGGCACAGAGCCTTGCCAGCCAGTACAATATTGACCGCGAACAGGCGCGTCGTGTGCTGGATACCACCACCCAGATGTACGATCAGTGGCAAGCGCAAAACCCGAAGCTCGCCAACCCGCAACTGGCGGCATTGTTGAAGTGGGCGGCGATGCTGCATGAGGTGGGGCTGAATATTAACCACAGCGGTATGCATCGTCATTCCGCGTATATTCTGCAAAACAGCGATTTGCCGGGCTTTAACCAGGAGCAACAACTGATGATGGCGACGCTGGTTCGCTGCCATCGTAAAGGGATCAAGCTCGACGATCTGCCGCGGTTTACGCTATTCAAGAAGAAGCAGTATTTGCCGCTGGTGCAAATTTTACGTCTGGGCGTGTTGCTGAATAACCAGCGCCAGGCGACCACCACGCCGCCGACGCTGCGCCTGAAAACGGATGACAATCACTGGACGCTCAGTTTCCCGTATGACTGGTTCAGCCAGAATGCACTGGTGCTGCTCGATCTGGAAAAAGAGCAGGAATACTGGGAAGCCGTAACCGGCTGGCGGTTGAAAATCGAAGAAGAGCAATCTGACGTGGCGGCCTGATCCGCCACGCAGCCTAATCAAACCTGCGCTGGCGGCGCAATAAGCTGTTCGAGCGGCGCAGGTTTACCAATCACATACCCCTGCAGATAATCGATCCCCAGCGCAACGGCCGCGCTGCGTATCTCTTCCGTTTCGACATATTCCGCCACGACATGCATTTTCTTCATCCGCGCCAGGGTACAAATGGATGACACAATCTGGTAGTCCAGGCTGTTAGAGACAATATTGCGGATAAAACTACCGTCGATTTTCAGGATATCGGCATTCACCGTTTTTAGCCGCGCATAGCTGCCATAACCGGTGCCAAAATCATCAATCGCCACCCGACAGCCCATCAACTGTAATTGCATCAGCGTCTGGTTCGCCTGCATGATGCTACTCAGCGTATTGCTTTCGGTGACTTCAAAAATCAGTTGCCAGGCTTCAATGCCGTATTTGCGCAATAAACGGCGGACTTCCTGGCTGAACTGTTTGCGACATACGGACGCCGGGGAAAGGTTGATGGAAAAACGCTGTGCAGGCAGACGCTCGCGGTTTTGCGCCATAAAGCGCAATACATGCTCAATAACCCATAGATCAATGCGCGACGATAAACCAAACTCATACGCCACCGGCAAAAACACATCCGGGCTGATGCTCTCCCCCCCCTCCTCGGCGAGCCGCAGCAGGATCTCGTAGTAATCGTCACCGCGCACGCCATGGATCCGCTGCGCCATCAGCACAAACTGATCCTGTTCCAGCGCCAGTTGCAGGCGATTCATCATGTCCACTTTCAACCGGAGGCCACGCTGCAGGTTCGTTGCACCGCGGTTTTGCAGATTTTCCGGATGGCTGGTCGCCAGCGACAAATCCGCAATGGTGCTCATCTCACCCAGCAACAGCGATAAGTGCTTCACCGGTGAACGCACATAGCAGTAGCTCAGCCCGACCTGCGGTTGCAGCGGCATATCATCCCAGACAAAGCGGAACTGTTTGATACGCGCATCCAGCTCCTCAATGCGCGTTTGATGCGACTGGGTATTCAGGCGGATCACCAGATCGTGTCCGGAGAGCTGGTACACGCACTCATCCGCCTGCAATAAAGGCTGTAGCCAGTTCGCGATTCGTTGTTTGTACTGAATGCGTAACATCACGCCATAGTTACGCCCTAATAGCTCAAGCTCCGGTATGCGTAAAAAGCAAAGCACCGACCAGGGCGTTTCCGCCAGCGCACGGTTAAGCGCCCGCAGGTTAGGCATATTCGTTACCGGATCGATAAACGCCAGGCGGCGGGCACGGCTGTTCACGGTACGTTGCCGGGTCGCCATCACTGCCATGGCGATAATGATGAACGAGAACACAAGGTAGCTTGAGGAGACGATTGCCAGTTGCACATCGTATGAGGGAAATTTGGGCAGATAGCGGTCAAGATAGTGAATTGAGACGATCAGTAATGGCGTCCAGACAAACGAGATAAAACGATAGCCGTAACGCATCGCGCCCCACAGCATGACCGGCAACAGTAACGATAATGTGTAGTTGGTGCTAAAAATTGAGCTGTGGATGTTAAGCGGCATCAGCAGTAAAAAGACGATTCCTGCAACAATAACCGACCATATCAGCACCTCCACGCGCGTGACTTTTGGGTCGAACTCATGGCGCAACTGCGAGAACCATGTGATGACATAACGCGGATGGCGAATAACGCGGATCACCAGATAACTGAAGGGAACGCCAGTGAGTAACCCAACCAGCAACCCCTGATAATTAATCAGCATGGGTACATTGAGCGCCATCGCATTCGCCTCGCTGAGCGGTACATCGTACAGGTTCAGCCAGACGCCCACTTCAAGGATGATCAGATAAAGGGTGGCCGGGCACAGCGCTTGCCAGAAGATGCGCTGGGATACCAGCAACGATGTACCGTACGACACGCGGTGTCGTCGGCTAACAAAAACGCGATAACCGCCCCAGCTCAGTATCACCGGAACCAGTAAACGCATGCTTTGCAGAAACAAAACGAGCGGTTCGAGAGTGCCGTAACGTAAAACGAGCGCCACTATAATACCAGGCAACGCCGCCCAGCCGTAAAACATCATCAGGCTTATCAGCAGCGCCATCGGCAGATAGTAAAGAATGACATGCTGCCCGGAGACTAAAACAAATGCATTAGCCAGACTAAATAATGGAAACAATATCGAGGGGACGATGAGAGGCAGTGCCCACCACTGATCTTTCAGATGATTATATTTTTTTATCAATGTCATAGATGCTCAACGCAAAAACCTGATCCTGGTGGGCATTTCAGGCAGGCATTCAACCTGGCCATGCCGGGCAAGGGGTACAAATGCCCGAAGAAACCGAAAGTTTAGTGCTGAACAATAACTTATAATTGATATATATCAAGAAAATCTCGGCAAGCTATTTTATTCCACAGCTTTTTTACGTTTGGGCAGAAATAATATTCCGCATATAAATATTTAATTTATCTTATATAATTTCTGTTTATTTTTTATCCATGGCATTTTTGCGCCAGGCTGAATTGACCTTCCCCGGAGTCTGTGCCTTAATGTCATTGTCGCCCGTTTATCGGGCTTTCCTAAAGGAACCATTGTGAGTCAGGCACCCAGTATGCGAAAACGACATCGATTTGACAGTCGCATGACCCGTATCGTACTTCTTATCAGCTTTCTCTTTTTCTTCGGCCGCTTCGTCTATTCCACTATTGGCGCCTGGTATCACCATCAGGGTAAAGTCCAGTCGCAACAAGTCAGCCAGACTATCGATTCCACTGCCCAACGTTAAAATCTAACGCCCCTTTACGACACGCTTCACCGCGTGGGTTTACGCATATCTGAACACCAGATGTTCACTTTTCTGCCACCCGCTGTAACCAGTCGCGGTAGGCGGGAGTGGTATCAGCCGGTAAATTCTGCCTGTGCGCGTTGAATTCATCGTCCATGCCGAAGATCTTCCACACCAGCGGCGCAAGCGAGGCTGCCGGGCTGTTGCTCCCCTGAGCATCGCGCAGCATTTCCAGACTGCGTTGTCGGTACTCAGCCAGGATGTCGGAGTGATAATCGAACGCTTTACCCAGCCCGGAGAGATACATTAACTTTGGCACCGCCACCTGCGGCCATTGGAGCGCCATCTGCAGCGGCCAGTCGAGCATCGCCCGTTCTCCCCACATCGCCTCGCGCGGGGTAGTGTTATTCGCCACCAGCGTCAGGGTGAATGCCTGCGCTAATCCCCCCAGGTAAATCGCCATCGCCTCAGCAGACGGGCGCAGATAAAACGCATCCAGCGGCTGCTGGCGAGGTGCGGCTATTTGCGTAAGTAGCCGTTGCTCAAGACTGAGCACCAGTGCGCCCAGATCCGCCTCCACACAACGTTCTGTGATGCTGGCTTTTTTAGCCCGAGTGGTACAGTCCCACAGGCTCAACGAGAGTTGCCACTCACGCTGTTCGCCTTCACCGGTGCAGCCCATCTCCCCGGTGACAAAGAACTTCATCGTCGGCGGGACAATATCGAACAGTACATGGCCATCGATTTCTCCCCCCATCAGCACAGGCCCTCCCCCTTCCACTACCTGCACATAGAAACGGCTGGCGAAGTCGCTCCAGTAGTGTGCGGCTTCGGCAAAATAGAGCGATATCGCCCGCGTCATGCGACCAATATCATCTTCGCGCTGCGACTCCGTGCGTTCACGACCACTCTGCATTTTGGACAAGGCAAAAAAGCCGACAGACGGCGCATCTTCCGTTTTGTGCGCAAACAGCCAGTCGGCTTTACACAGGCCGTATTGCCAGATCGGCTGAGTGATCGCCAGTGTGTTGACCTTCAGCTCAGCAGCATCGGCAGGGGTTGAGGTCGCATCGTGCAGGTTCATCTCCTGGAATGCGCGAGCAAACTCATCAAGGTGAGGCTTCAGAGGCGCATAATCCAGCGCATACATCCGCGCCAGCAGTTTTTCGCCCTCTTGCGCATTGCCCAGCGCCTGCCAGGCACGTAGCAAATTGAGACCCGCCATCGGATCATGACGATGCTCGTCATACACGGGTGCCACCAATTCGACAATCAGCGGGATCTGCCCGTTATTCCCCAAATCGCCGGAAATCATCATCAACGCGCCGCTGTCGTACCGCCCCCCGGCCAGCACCTCAGCATATAATGCGCGGGCGGCGGCAATATTCTGCTGTTGCAGATAATGGCGCGCCAGCCACAGCTGCGCACGCCAGCTCCCCGGCAGCGCCGCAGCGGTTTTCAGCGCTGCGAGCCAGGCCTCATCGCCGCCACGCTCCTGCTGGATAGAGGCCCACCACATCAGGCCATTTTCCTGATTAGGATCGGCCTGCACAGCCTGCCATAGTGTTTCGTCTGCGCGCGCTTCTTCACCGCGCGAAGAAAAGACTTTCGCCAGATTGGTGAGCAGCGTACCGGTCGCCCCTGCTTTCGCGATACCCGCCTGCAACGTGTTCTCTGCCGCTGTAAGCTGGCCGTTATCCATCAGTACAATGCCATGAATGGTATGGCTGCGTTCAGGAAGCGGATCGATCTCCAGCAGGCGCTCGGCTGCCTGCACCAGGTCCGCAGCAAATCCATCGTTCAACCCATCGACGATGGCCTGATAGAGTTCGTCAGCGTTATCACGCTTCTGTTCCAGAGAGGGTAAAAATACCTTCTCGCGCCATTCACTGCGCGGGATCTGCATCTCGCGTCCATAGGCGTCATACGCCACGATTGGCTGCTCGTCTTGTGAAGGTTCCGTGGTGTGCGTATTGGTGGCCGGTGTCGGCTCAGAGGCGTTTTTGCCGCTGATGGCGGAGAGCAGGCGTTTAAACATGGCGGTTGCCTTGTGGGTTGCTGACGTTTTGGACAGTATCAGCCTAGACCTTAACCGCCCACTCGTCCAAAAAAAAGCTACTAATTACGAGGGGTTAGTACCCTGCCATAAGGTGAATATGGCGTGATACATACCAGTCAGAATCACAGGCCGCTACCCCTTCGCCCCGTTACGCCGCGCCATGATCTGCTGCGCATACTGCGCAATCCCAATGTGATGATCCTGACTGACACGGGCAATGAGCGTTTGTAGGGCTTCTGGCGAGGCATGGAGTGTCTCTGCTATCAGTTTATCGAAGTCGCTCTGGGTAAAGTTGATACGTACACTCGCGCGCTGGAGCAGCGTATGGGCGACGATCTCCAGCACCGCGCGGCGGTAGTCATCGGCAAGAAGCACATCCAGATCCGGCTGCCGAATTTCAAACGTGAAGTCGAAGCTGACAAACCCGGACTCCACAGGCAGCGAGTAGGTCAGCCGCTCGCCTTCCTGCCATACCTGAGGCTCATATCCCTCACCCATCAAGCGTAATCGTTGCATTGCGCGCTCCGTTCAGCACGTTGACGTATTTTCGATTACATTAACGTTCAGGAAAACACTCAGTAAAGCCATAAGTTATGGTGGCTACCACCGCTGAACGGTTGAAGGATGGCCTCAACTGGCAGCAAAACTGACGCCGGAGTGGATAATGCGCTATGAATTCGTTGAGGTGCTCAACGATCTGATTGATTACTTTTTGCTGGGCGACATCCGCCTGTTGCAGACCTGGAAGGAAGAGCATGCACTTGATGACGATGTGGCATCCGAGTTTATCAGCAATGACAGCGGCGACCGGGCTGTGCAGGAGGGCATTGTCATCCCTCTGGCGGGCATTGAAAATTACCCCTACACCGTGCTTTTCACCCTTGCGGATGAGACACCGGAACTGCTCAAGCCGGAAAGCCATTTGCAGCACCAACGTGGCGGCTATGTACTGCGCATCGAAAACCGGCAATTAATGCTGTTCACGTGGCGGATCCTGCAAAACTTCACCGATGCGCAAATCCGCGCGCTTGAGGCGCGTTATCGCCAGCCAGGGCGACCGCAAATTGACCTTGATAACGGCATGTATGAGGTTGAGATCCTCGCCGGAGAAGTGCTGCGCGGCGCGTATTACGAGCCTGCTATTGAGTTCGTGCTGAAGAGAACCGAACGCGAGCACGCGACCGCCGATATGGATATGAACTACCGCTTCACTGTCGACAGCCAGACTTATTAATCGGGACACGATAATGACTTCAGATAACCAGGCTCTGCCACCACTTGCGTGGCCAGCATTTACCGACGAAGCAGAGCGGCTGGCGTGGTGGCGCGCCTGTGCGCAGGCTTACCTCGACTTGTGGAATAACCCGCCGCCCATCACGCCTGTGCCCCTCAAAGAGATCGATGCCCTGGAGCAGCGCCTGAACTGTGCCCTGCCCTCCTTGCTGCGTCGTTATCATGAACAGATTGGTGCGTTGGAACTGGCGGAAAGGCTGTGCAGCGTAACGCCCGAGAAATACGCCAGCATCGAACCGCTGCTGAATGCTTATCCCGGCATTAGCGACATCCTGGAAGATGCGCCCGACGCAGAACAACTGTTAGCGCTGGTTGATCAGTTGGTTGCTTTTGGCGACTACCTTGGCAATGGCAATTTGTGGTGCTTCCACCGGGAAACGGGCGAAGTGTGGTATTTCGATCACGACAGTTCGCCGATGCTGACGCAGATCTTCAGCGACGCGGGTCAGTACCTCGACGTGCTGATGTTTAAGTGCCTACTGGCCGCCCACGACGAGGAGGACAATGAGGATCTGCTGCGCGAACACCTCGGCGATGAGATTGTGGAGAAATGGATGTATTGAGAAGGCGGTAATGCCCCTGGCATGGGAGCATTACCGTTTTATGTTTCAGCCTTTATACGCTCTGCTTTTCATATGCACACTGATCGGATTTACACCCCGGATACCGCGACGGCCAGATTACTTCTGGTCGGGTATCTAACGCTTCGGCAATTAACCGCTCCCCTTTCGGCCAGTGCCGGGTTAAGGCATTGGCGAGCGTGGATGAAGCCAGCCCCGACTCACGGGAAAGCGCCGCCAACGATGTCCCTTTTTTCCGTAAACCCGCAATAATATCTGCCGGATGCCAGTCCTGATGTTCCATGGTGATTCTCCTTTTCAATCGGCTGTTAGGGTAAGAGCTAAAGCTAACACTGATTAAAAGGGGCGTTCTTTAAAGGTGCTAAAGAACATCGTGTTTCTGTGAGAAAGAAAATGCAGAACGAAAATGGCATCGACTCGTTGAACTCACAGCGAGAAGCTGACGTTGCGTACTATCTTTTATGATCATGGTAGTGTAGGTATCCCGCTGAATATGGCATATTCATGTGTAGGAAACGTTTGAAAGGAGATAGAGCCAATGTTTCGTGTAGATATAATAAATAAGACACTAATCAAACTAAAACCAACAAACTTCTCGGAACTTGGGCTGAAGGAACGTTTCGATATTCAGGAATGGATCGAAAAAAAACCGACTATTTTAGGTGAGGAACTACTTGTCATTGGTAAAGAGGTCATTCTTGCCTCTGGCAAGCGCCTTGATTTGCTTTGCGTAAATAAATCGGCAGCACTTGTTGTGGTTGAGTTGAAACGGGATGATTCTGGCTCGTCCGTTGAATGGCAGGCAATAAAGTATGCATCGTATTGCTCAAGTCTCTTGCCCGGTGAGATTTTTAAGCTATACGCGTCCTATTTAAACAAGTCTGAATTTGATGCGACAAAAAAAATCGAGGAATTTATTGATGCTGACATTGAGTTACTTAACGCGAAACAGCATATTATTTTGGCCTCAAAGGAGTTCAACTCTGAAGTCATCTCCGCCGTATTATGGTTGCGAGAATATGGCGTAGATATTCAATGCACTCGGCTTGCTCCATTTATCGATTCTGATGGTGAGCTATTTATCAAACCGGAAACAATTATTCCGTTACCGGAAGCTAAAGATTATATTGAACGAAAAGAAGTTAAGCAAAGAGCAATTGCTTCAAATCAAGATGGTTGGACTGGTAGTTGGTTCGTGAATGTGGGCGAAGGCAAATATCGAAATTGGGACGATAACAGACAATTTGGCTTTATTGGAGCAGGTCAAGGGAAGGTGTATTCATCTGCACTTAATCGTCTTGCAGTCGGTGACAAAATTTATGCTTACATGAAGGGATGCGGTTACGTCGGCTTTGGGGAAGTGACCAAACCAGCGGTTATGATTCGCGATTTCATAACTGATTCGAATGTTCCTCTACTCTCAGCAGGATTGAAAGCAGAACACCCAAACGCAAACTCTGACAATGAAGAGCTTTCCGAATGGGTTGTTGGTGTTCGTTGGATCAAGTCTCTTCCGAGAGAGCAGGCGAAAACATTTTCTGGCATCTTCGCGAACCAAAATGTCGTCTGTAAATTGCGGCATGAGCAGACATTAAAATTTGTGCAATCTGAATTCGGTCAGTAAGCACTGATTTCAGCGAAGTTCGCTGTTGGCACTAAGCGGACGAGTTGGCTGAGCTGAAGGTCCGCTGTGAGCTAAAAGCGGAAGTACGAAATTGCATCACCACGGATATAGCTAAGATTGCTATGTATTAATCCGCCGGGTCGCAGATCAATGGCTGGAAAAGACCCTCCGCAAGAGAGGGTCTTTTATGATATACGTTTTGTATTCCTCACATCACCTAAGCAGCCCTGTGAGTGCTACGTTAAAGGCTTCGAATGATATTTCTCTTTTTATATCTTCGGATAAATTGGATATGAAGTAGGATTCATCGATGTTCCTAGATTCAAGATCTTTCTTTAATCTGAAATAGAACTTTTTATCAGGATTCTTGACCTTTCCTTTGAACTGTCGACTATGCTCTAAAGACAATTCATCTATGGATTTTATTGGGAAATATTTGTCATTTAATACTTTTTTAAACCCAGGGTACTTCCCTTCGAAAATGGAACTGTATATAAATTTCTCAATGCTAGGTATAGGTAGGAAAGTTTTAACAAGGTGCGTAAATTCTTTTTTGGCTGAGACATCTGTTTTAACATCACCGTCAAGAATACTTATTATTTTTTTATTCACACCCATAACGTTATTTTTAAGTAAGTTCAAGTGGAGAGATAGTACATTTTCCCACCCCCCTACAGGGGATATATGAATGAGTTTACTCTCTCTTGCCCCTATGTCAGAGATGGACATATCAACGATCTTCTCGGCCAGTTTATCCTCTACCAAAACTAGATAATCAAATCCATCATGCCTGTATACTTCTCTGATTGCATAGCTCGGATAACATGGATTTATCAGGGAAATATCACCAGATGAGTTATTAATCATGAACATATTTTCTGGTTTTAGGGATCGTATAACCTCAGGAGAGTGTGATGTCAAATACACGCAGACCTTGGGGAACTGCTCTACTAATTCGTTTAAGTACGAGACCAATCTGGTAATGGCAATAGGATGTAAAGCTAACTCAATTTCATCTATGAATACTGGTGATATGCTTGTAACACCTGTAGCGCCAGAGTTAACTATAGTACTGTAAATATAGTTCAGTAAGGAAAGTAATAGACACTCTCCTGAACTCATTCTGTATTGACTAAGGAGTGCTCCTGTGGGAGAAACTGTGAAATATGGAACATTAGAGAATTGATACTGCAAGGATATTTTTTTGTTTTTTATTTTCTTCAATGTGCGGTAATGATTCATGTCTCCATGAAGAATGTAACTAAGATTATCCTTTACGTAATCAAAGGCATCTACAATGTGCTCTGGTTTAATTGAGTTACTTCTTATTAAATTGTCAACAACTCTCGAATCCTCAAACCTAGATCCGTAAAATAAGCTCCCTTCATATACTCCTTTAAATTCAATGGGAACTCCACCACTAACAACAAATTTATTGGCGCCACTGACTTTCCATTTATTGTTACTTACATTTCCACCAATGGACATTGAAATTTCAATCTCTGAGGTTTTGTCATAATCCTCAAGTTGAAGCATACTGTATCTTCTACTGCTAACAATAACTGAAAGAAGAAGCATTAAAGTACTTTTTCCACTGCCATTTCCACCAACCAAACTATATACCCCCCCTTCCATCGGAAGCTCTATATCAGCTGACTTGATGTTTTTTATATTACTAACCTTAAGTTTAACGAGATCCATTTCTACTCCTAAAGTAAGTTGCTCAGCTTATACCTAAACATCCCAAAGATTACCATGAGATAGTTTACCCTAACTGACCTGCTCCTCATAAACTAACATACCATGTGCCAGCAATGTTCGCTGTTGGCACTAAACTGACTGTCAAAGATCTATAGCTTCGAGTGTTTGTCGAATTAAGTACAAGTAATGAGACTAAACCATCCCAACGGACATTAACAATTTAATTTTTATATCAAAAAAAACATCTCAGACAAATTTCATTCGTTAAAAACCAAACCACAACACTGCCATCTAAATTAATTTAACTTAAAGACAATGATTATTATAATGTTATGTAAAATATATCTTATATCTGAAAATATAAAGAGTATTACATTAAATACCGTTCATACATATTTAATCATACCCTCGATTAATCGATAAAAAAATTAATTAGCAGCCAATAAATCTCTCAAAAACACTATATAAAAAAACAAAAAAACCCGCTTTCGCGGGCTTTAATATTTGATATTTAATATATCAGCAGGAGCTAAATCTTATTCCCACTCAATGGTAGCTGGCGGTTTGCCGCTGATGTCATACACCACGCGGGAGATGCCGTTGACTTCGTTGATGATGCGGTTGGAGACGCGGCCGAGGAAATCGTACGGCAGATGCGCCCAGTGTGCGGTCATAAAGTCGATGGTTTCTACAGCACGCAGGGAGACAACCCAGTCGTATTTACGACCGTCGCCCATCACGCCCACGGAGCGAACCGGCAGGAACACGGTGAAAGCCTGGCTCACTTTGTTGTAGAGATCGGCTTTATGCAGCTCTTCAATAAAGATCGCATCGGCGCGGCGCAGCAGGTCACAGTACTCTTTCTTCACTTCGCCCAGTACGCGAACGCCGAGGCCCGGACCCGGGAACGGGTGGCGGTACAGCATGTCGTACGGCAGGCCCAGCTCCAGACCAATTTTACGCACTTCGTCTTTGAACAGCTCTCGCAGCGGCTCAACCAGGCCCATCTTCATCTCTTTCGGCAGACCGCCCACGTTGTGGTGAGACTTAATAACGTGCGCCTTACCGGTAGCCGAAGCAGCAGATTCGATCACATCCGGGTAAATGGTGCCCTGCGCCAGCCATTTCACGTCTTCCAGTTTCAGGGCTTCTTCGTCGAACACTTCCACAAACACGCGGCCAATGATTTTGCGTTTCGCTTCCGGATCGTTTTCGCCAGCCAGCGCGGCCAGGAAACGGGATTCCCCTTCCACGTGAACAATGTTCAGACCGAAGTGGTCGCCGAACATGTCCATTACCTGCTGGGCTTCGTTCAAGCGCAGCAAGCCGTTGTCCACGAAGACGCAGGTCAGGTTTCTGCCGATGGCGCGGTGCAGCAGCATCGCGGTCACGGAAGAGTCCACACCGCCGGAAAGGCCGAGGATGACTTTGTCGTCGCCCACCTGCTGGCGGATGCGTTCAACAGCGTCATCAATGATTTTTGCCGGCGTCCACAGCGCTTCGCACTGGCAGATGTCGCGCACAAAGCGCTCCAGCATACGCAGGCCCTGGCGGGTGTGGGTCACTTCCGGGTGGAACTGCACCCCGTAGAAGCGTTTTTCTTCGTTCGCCATAATCGCGAACGGGCACGTCTCGGTGCTGGCAACGGTCACAAAGTCAGCCGGGATCGCCGTTACTTTGTCGCCGTGGCTCATCCACACGTCCAGCAATACTTTGCCGTCTGCGGTCAGCGAATCTTCAATACCGCTGATCAGCGCGCTGTCGGTCTGTACTTCTACCTGCGCATAACCGAATTCACGTTCATTGGAACCTTCAACGTGGCCGCCCAGTTGCATGGCCATGGTCTGCATGCCGTAGCACACGCCAAGCACCGGCACGCCTGCTTCAAACACATACTGCGGCGCACGCGGACTGTTGTCTTCGGTGGTGCTTTCCGGGCCGCCGGAAAGGATGATGCCGCTTGGATTGAAGTCGCGGATCTGCGCTTCGGTGACATCCCACGCCCACAGTTCGCAGTAAACGCCCAGTTCACGCACGCGGCGCGCAACCAGCTGGGTGTACTGGGAACCGAAGTCGAGGATCAGAATACGATGTTTATGAATGTTGTCCGTCATTGACGCTACTTCCGAGGCAAGTTACGAAAGCGCCCGGTAAAACCGGGCGCGAAAATCATTAAGAACCCATACGGTAGTTCGGGGATTCCTTGGTGATGGTCACGTCGTGAACGTGACTTTCCTGGATGCCCGCACCGCTGATGCGCACAAATTCCGCTTTGGTACGCAGGTCGTCGATAGTACCACAGCCGGTCAGACCCATACAGGAACGCAGGCCGCCCATCTGCTGGTGAATGATCTCTTTCAGGCGGCCTTTATAGGCAACGCGGCCTTCAATGCCTTCCGGCACCAGTTTGTCGGCGGCGTTATCGCTCTGGAAGTAGCGGTCAGAAGAGCCCTTGGACATTGCGCCCAGGGAGCCCATGCCACGGTAAGATTTGTAAGAACGTCCCTGGTAGAGTTCGATTTCGCCCGGGGATTCTTCGGTGCCCGCCAGCATGGAGCCAACCATCACAGCAGCTGCGCCAGCGGCGATAGCTTTAGCGATGTCGCCAGAGAAGCGGATACCACCGTCAGCGATAACCGGAATGCCGGTGCCTTCCAGCGCTTCAACCGCATCGGAAACGGCGGTGATCTGCGGAACGCCCACGCCGGTCACGATACGGGTGGTACAGATGGAGCCTGGGCCGATACCAACTTTCACCGCGCTTACGCCAGCGTCTGCCAGCGCACGAGCGCCTGCGCCAGTTGCAACGTTACCGCCGATGATTTGCAGGTCCGGGTATTTAGCACGGGTTTCGCGAATGCGTTGCAACACGCCTTCGGAATGGCCGTGAGAGGAGTCAATCAGCAGTACGTCAACGCCGGCGGCAACCAGCGCATCGACGCGCTCTTCGTTACCTGCGCCTGCACCGACTGCCGCGCCAACACGCAGGCGACCCTGCTCATCTTTACAGGCGTTCGGTTTACGTTCTGCTTTCTGGAAGTCTTTAACGGTGATCATGCCGCGCAGGTGGAAGCTGTCGTCCACAACCAGCGCTTTCTCAACGCGTTTTTCGTGCATTTTAGCGAAGACCACTTCGCGGGATTCGCCTTCGCGAACGGTCACCAGACGCT
Organism: Kosakonia oryzendophytica; assembly: GCF_900094925.1. Classification (GTDB taxonomy): domain Bacteria; phylum Pseudomonadota; class Gammaproteobacteria; order Enterobacterales; family Enterobacteriaceae; genus Kosakonia; species Kosakonia oryzendophytica. Next base: position 607,635 of record NZ_FMAY01000001.1, read on the forward strand.
CTTTCGGCGTCATATAAACGCTGACCGGCTGAGTCAGGTCGGTCACGAAACGCACATCACGACCGGTGATGATGCCGACCAGTTCGTTATCGCCATTGACAACCGGGTAACCGGCAAAGCCGTTACGTTCGGTCAGCTCTTTGACTTCGCGCAGGGTGGTGGTTGGCAGCACGGTCTGTGGATCTTTAACCACGCCGGATTCATGTTTTTTCACGCGGCGAACTTCTTCTGCCTGGCGCTCAATCGACATGTTTTTGTGAATAAAGCCAATGCCGCCTTCCTGTGCCAGGGCAATCGCCAGGCGCGCTTCGGTCACGGTATCCATCGCCGCAGAGAGCATAGGAATGTTCAGGCGAATGGTTTTGGTGAGCTGCGTGCTCAAGTCGGCAGTATTCGGCAGAACGGTGGAGTGAGCGGGAACGAGGAGGACGTCGTCAAACGTCAGTGCTTCTTTAGCAATACGTAGCATGGGCAATATCTCTGACCTGGGGGGTTAAATATTGCCGTGGCATTATACAGAGCGTAACCGATTGCATCCACACTTTTTTAAGAAAAATACTTGCTATCCCCTCGTATCGGGTTACTATCGACTGAATAACCTGCTGATTTAGAATTTGATCTGGCTCACATGTCATCGTTCCAATCCCCTTCCATTTATACCGTCAGCCGCCTGAATCAATCGGTGCGCTTACTGCTGGAACGCGAACTTGGCCAGGTGTGGATCAGCGGCGAAATCTCCAACTTTACCCAACCTTCTTCAGGCCACTGGTACTTCACGTTAAAAGACGACACCGCCCAGGTGCGCTGCGCGATGTTCCGCAACAGCAATCGTCGTGTCACCTTCCGCCCACAGCACGGCCAGCAAGTGCTGGTGCGCGCCAATATCACGCTGTATGAACCGCGCGGTGAATATCAGGTTGTGGTTGAAAGCATGCAACCGGCGGGCGAAGGTTTACTGCAACAGAAGTACGAGCAGCTTAAAGCGAAGCTTGCTGCCGAAGGGTTGTTTGACCAGCAGTGTAAGCAATCACTTCCCTCACCTGCGCACTGCGTTGGCGTGATTACCTCGAAAACCGGCGCTGCGCTGCACGATATTCTCCATGTGCTGAAACGCCGCGATCCGTCGCTACCGGTGGTGATTTACCCGACGGCAGTTCAGGGCGAAGATGCCCCCGCACAGATTGTACGTGCCATCGAACTGGCGAATGCGCGCCAGGAGTGTGACGTGCTGATTGTCGGGCGCGGTGGCGGTTCGCTGGAAGATTTATGGAGCTTTAATGACGAGCGCGTGGCGCGGGCGATTTTTGCAAGCACCATTCCAGTGGTCAGCGCTGTCGGGCATGAAACTGATGTGACGATTGCCGATTTTGTCGCCGATCTGCGTGCGCCAACGCCGTCTGCAGCGGCGGAAATCGTCAGCCGTAATCAACTGGAACTGTTGCGCCAGGTGCAGGCGATGCAGCAGCGTCTCGAAATGGCGATGGATTATTACCTGGCAGGCCGCAACCGCCGCTTTGCGCAACTGAATCACCGTTTGCAACAACAGCACCCGCAATTAAGGTTGGCACGCCAGCAAACCGTGTTGGACCGTTTACAACAGCGCATGCACAATGCGCTGGATACCCAGTTAAAGCGTGCATCTTTACGCCAGCAACGTGTGATGCAGCGCCTGAACCAGCAAAATCCGCAGCCGCGTATTCACCGGGCGCAAACTCGCGTGCAACAACTGGAGTATCGCCTCAGCCAGACCATTCGCGACCGCTTAAGTCACACGCGTGAACGCTTTGGAACGGCTATCACTCATCTGGAAGCAGTCAGTCCGCTGGCGACACTGGCGCGTGGCTACAGCGTGACCACCGCGACGGATGGCAAAGTGTTGAAACAGACTAAACAGGTGAAAGCGGGCGACAAGCTGACCACGCGGCTAAACGATGGCTGGGTAGAGAGCGAAGTCAGCGCCGTCAAGCCCGTAAAAAAACCGCGCCAGCGTAAATCCTCCTAATTTGTCCGTCCCCCGGATCCTGCGGTCCTATACTTTTTGTTGTTCTTTGTTGTTTTATCAAGGAGATCAACATGCATTCATATCGCCCGTACAGCGTTATCCCGCCTTATATCCTTCGCCGCATTATTGATAATGGTTCCGAGCTGCAACAACGTTGCGCCCGCCAGACGTTAACGCACGTGCAAACGCTGATGGCCCACAGCCATGGCAAAGTCAATGCGCCGCTGGTGACCTCCCCCGGTGAACTGGTGCGCGATATCTATGACGCGCAGCAAAAAGAGACCCTGCCCGGTGAGCAGGTACGGTACGAAGGTCAGCCATCGAATGGCGATGTCGCCGTGGATGAAGCCTACGATTACCTTGGCGTCACGCACGATTTCTTCTGGCAGATTTATCAGCGCAACTCGCTGGATAACCAGGGATTGATCCTCAACGGCACCGTGCATTACGGCAAAGAGTATCAAAACGCCTTCTGGAACGGTCAGCAGATGGTCTTTGGCGATGGCGACGGTGAGATTTTTAACCGCTTTACGATAGCCATTGATGTCGTAGCGCACGAACTCAGCCACGGTGTCACAGAAACAGAAGCGAACTTAATCTACTTTGAACAAGCGGGCGCACTGAATGAGTCGCTATCGGATGTTTTTGGATCGCTGGTGAAGCAGTATCACAAACAACAAACCGCCGCCGAAGCAGACTGGATTATTGGCGAGGGTTTGCTGGCAAAAGGCATTCACGGCCGTGGGCTACGTTCGATGTCTGAGCCTGGCACCGCCTATGATGACCCGTTATTGGGTAAGGATCCGCAGCCCGCGCATATGAAGGACTATGTCAAAACCCGGGAAGATAATGGCGGCGTACACCTGAACTCCGGTATTCCTAACCGCGCGTTTTACCTGGCGGCGACTGCCGTTGGCGGGCATGCCTGGGAGCAAACAGGGTACGCCTGGTACGATACCGTCTGCGATAAGTCACTGGCGCAAGACGCGGATTTTGCCGCTTTTGCGAAACTCACCATCAAACACGGCGAAAAACGCTCCGGCAAAAAGGTGTCGGCAGCCATTGAGCAGGCGTGGAAAGATGTCGGAGTATTATGATGAACGAACCGGAATTAACCGACGATGCGGTGGTGGAGTTAGCCCGTGAAGGCGGGCTGGCTTTTATGCCGAAGCTGAGCGGCAAACGGCGAATTGTCATTGCCCAGCTCAGCAACGAGCAGCGCCAGCGCCTGGTTGAGATCCTGCACCAGGCTTTGCCGCTCGGGCAACCGCCCGGGCAGCCAGATTCACCAGGACGCGGCGACCAGCGCTTTTACCGTGTACAGATAACCTGGACCACGCAGCCAACAGATGTGTTGTTGCTGATCCCGGAAAGTAAAGCCCCTCCCTCTTTTATTGATCTGTGGCGCGAAGGTGAAGGGTGTATCTGCAAGTCTTAACGCAGGGTAAATTCAACGCGTTTTTTGGAAATCAGCCCGTGGCCGTGCTGGCAGAAGAAGTCCACCGCGCCACAGGCTTTTAACACCTCCAGAGGCTGATGACACTCCGGGCAGTTGGCCTGTACTTCAATGTCTGTATCGCAGACGTTGCAGTGGGCGTGCGTTCCCACCTGTTCCAGTGGGTTGTGGCAGGTCGGGCATTTTAAATCCATAACGAGCTCCTTCATGTTTCACTGCAACTATCATACACGGCGGGTAACAAATAATCCGTCGCCTGTTTTATCTTTGGTCTGGTTGGCCAAGGTGTACCTCCGTAAGTGATGAAAAAAATCTCTGCTCGTGGATAACAGCATGTGATAAATAGGGCGTTCATAAATAGCAAGGAGCGGTTATGTCACGGGATTTTAGCGTTTATCTTCATGCTGCGAAGATGCCCGCCCCCCCAGCGTGGAGAGCAGAAATAAAGCAGCAGGGTTTTGCGTGCGATTTGGATGATGATTTTGACCCTCTCACCTTCAGCGGCTTTCTGCCCTGCCCGGTGGAAGAAAAAATATCCGGTTTCGAGTATTACGCGCGCGAACTTGATGATGACGATTTTGCAGAGCTGGATGGCGTGCAACCGTTCAACTACAGCATCACATTTTGTGCCGGAAGCAGACCCGCTGAAACCATGGCAGCACTGGCTGCGGCCAGTTGTCTGGCGAAGCTTTCCGGCGGCGTGTTATACGATTTTTATTCCGGGGAGATGATCCTGGCTGAGCACGCTGTAGAGTGGGCAAAATCGCAAACGGCCTGACCATAACAGCAAACCCGCCGGATGGCGGGTTTGGCGTGACGCATTACTTGCTTTTCTTAATGTGTTTAATCAGACGCTTACGTTTACGCATCTGGTTCGGCGTCAGGGTGTTGCGCTTCTCTGCAAACGGGTTTTCCCCTTCCTTGAACTGGATACGGATCGGCGTACCCATCACGTCCAACGATTTACGGAAGTAGTTCATCAGATAGCGTTTGTAGGAATCCGGCAGGTCTTTAACCTGGTTACCGTGGATCACCACAATCGGCGGGTTATACCCCCCGGCGTGCGCGTATTTCAGCTTCACGCGGCGACCGCGCACCAGCGGCGGCTGATGATCTTCCGATGCCATCGTCATAATGCGGGTCAGCATCGCAGTGCTCACGCGACGGGTAGAGCTGTCGTAGGCTTCGCGAACCGACTCAAACAGGTTACCGACGCCACTGCCGTGCAACGCAGAGATAAAGTGCACGCGGGCAAAATCAATAAAGCCAAGGCGATAATCCAGCGTCTCTTTAACCTGTTCTTTCACTTCCTGGGTCAGGCCATCCCACTTGTTGACCACAATCACCAGCGAGCGACCACTGTTAAGGATAAAGCCCAGCAGCGACAGATCCTGATCGGAAATGCCTTCGCGGGCATCAATCACCAACAGCACCACGTTAGCGTCTTCAATCGCCTGCAGCGTTTTGATAACGGAGAACTTCTCCACCACATCAGTGATTTTGCCACGCTTACGCACGCCCGCCGTATCGATAAGTATGTACTCACGTTCATCGCGCTGCATCGGGATGTAGATACTGTCACGCGTGGTCCCCGGCATGTCATACACCACAACACGCTCTTCACCAAGAATACGGTTAGTGAGTGTGGACTTACCGACGTTCGGACGACCGACAATAGCCAGCTTGATCGGCAAATCCTGCGGGTTAAAGTCATCTTCCGGCTCTTCTTCTTCGCCGTTTTCACGGGCTTCGAACTGCGCCCAGTACTCAGCGTCTTCGTCCACCTCTTCCGGCGGATTCAGCTCGTCCATCCACGGCATCAGCACGTGTTCCAGCAGACTGGTCACACCGCGCCCGTGCGATGCGGCAATGGCGTAGATTTCACCGAGGCCCAGCGAGTAAAAATCCGCCGTTGCCTGATCCGGATCCAGACCATCGGTTTTGTTCGCCACCAGGAAGGTCGGTTTTTCACGCGCACGCAGGTGTTTCGCAATAGCGGAGTCAGCAGGCATCAGGCCAGCGCGCGCATCCACCATAAACAGCACCACATCGGCTTCTTCAATCGCCAGCAGCGACTGTTCCGCCATGCGGGTTTCCACACCGTCTTCCGTGCCGTCGATACCGCCGGTATCGATGCAGATAAATTCACGGCCTTCCACTTCAGCACGACCGTACTTACGGTCACGAGTCAGACCCGGGAAATCCGCTACCAGCGCATCACGGGTGCGTGTTAAACGGTTAAATAGCGTGGATTTTCCAACGTTAGGGCGCCCGACAAGCGCGACCACAGGTACCATGTTTGAAGCCTCATTACAGAAAATTCATTAGCAAAACGGCGCGGTTTGCGCAGCGTTTTAAAAACAGGAAAACGGCTCCTGCAACAGGAGCCGTTTTCGGGAACGACAACCTCAGCGCGATTAACGCGTGATGGCGTACAGCGTACCGTCTTTTGCCTGGATCAGCAGTTTGCCATCGGCAACGACCGGCTCGGTCAGGAAACCAGAGCTGTCGACTTTCTGCTGTGCCACAAAACGGCCGTCCTCGACATTAATCCAGTGCACATAGCCTTCGCTATCGCCTGTCACAATATAACCATTATACAACGCCGGAGCGGTAAGGTTACGGTGCAGCAGATCGCTTTGTGTCCACAGAGTTACACCACCGTCCGTGGTGAGCGCCAGAATGCGGTCGTTCTGATCGATAAGATAGATACGGTTGCCGTCAACGATGAAATCACTGACTGAACCCAGCTCACGTTTCCACATGATTTGGCCGCTGCGCAGATCCAACGCTGTCATGTTGCCATTGTAAGCCAGCGCGTACACGACACCATTCACCACAACCGGCGTGGTGTCTACATCGCTCAGACGATCGATTTCCGTCGGCCCGTTTGCCTGAGAGATACGTTGCTGCCAAATCAACTGGCCTTGCTGCATCAACACCGCACTCACGCGACCATTATCACCGCCAACAATGGCAGCACCAAAGGCAGCAGTCGGAGCAGACTCACCGCGCAGAGAGAGCGCAGGCATATCCAGGTTAACGGTCCATTTTACTGCACCATCAGTTTCATTCAGCGCTTGCAACTGACCGTTGCTGGTATGGATCAGCACCAGACCATCGCTGATGACCGGGCGAGACAGTGCCTCACCGGCCACTTTCGTTTGCCAGGCGGTAGAGCCATCACTGGTGTTCAGCGCATAAACGCGTGCTTTTTCACTACCGACATACACGTGGCCGCCGGAAACAGTCACACCGCCAGAAAGCTGTGCAGCGCGGGTTGAGAACCAGCCATCTTTTTCGGCCAGATTCACGGACCAGACTTCACGACCATCTTCTGCATGCAGAGCTTTCACCACACCATGGCGATCGGCGGCATATACCACGCCATCCGCAAAGGCCGGATGCAGGTTGGAATAGAAATTGCCGATACCGTTGCCAACGGAGGTGCTCCACGCCGTTGACGGCGTAAACTGGTTTTCAACAACCGGCAACGGGGACATTTTGACAACATCTTCTTCGCCATTGAACAGGGAACAGCCGCTCAATAACGTAACGGAAAGCAGCCCAGGCAGAAGTAATTTACGCAATTGCATCGGGTCCCTCTTAGATGGACAAATTATTAATTTTCATTTGCATCATTTCACTCAGCGCAGGGGAAGCATTGTTTTTAATGCCGTTTTCCCATGCGGTGCGCGCGCCTTGTTTGTCGCCTTTGCTCAGCAGTGCCTCGCCGCGTAAATCAGCCACGATAGCTGCCCAGCTTTCGCCTTTTACGGCATCCAGTGTTTTGAGCGCAACATCCTGCTGTTTCAGTTGCACCTGAACACGCGCCAGACGCACATTGAAAATCGCTTTCAGATTTTCATCGCTGGTCGCCGCGAGCCCTTGTTGCAACTGGGCAGCAGCTTTGTCCAGCTCGTTTTTATCAACGTACTGCTGCGCCAGTTCCAGCGACGCTAACGCGCCGTAGGTGTTTTTGTTGTCAGCGGCAAACTTCTCCGCCGCCGCGAACGACTCGGGTTTGTCTGCCTGAAGCGCGGAAACCGCGTTTTCATAAGCTTGCGATGAGGCTTTTGCTGTATCAGCCTGATGATTGGTCCAGTAGCGCCAGCCAACCAGCGCACCAATACCTAAAACAACGCCAACAGCCAGCGCTTTGCCGTTTTCAGCAAAGAAGCGCTTAATCGCGTCTACCTGGTCGTTTTCGTTTTCGTAAATTTCCACGCAGTCCTTCTCCTTAACGATAATTCACCGGGGAGATTAGCCCAGTAGTGTGCGCAAATGCGCCGCAACGCTGTCCTGCGTTACCGTACTCTGCTCACCAGAGCGTAAATCCTTCACCACAACATTACCGTCGGTGATTTCAGATTCGCCGAGCACCAGTGCGACGCGAGCGCCCCACTTGTCTGCACGGGCAAACTGTTTTTTGAAATTGCCGCCGCCGTGGTTCATCATCAGCCGTACGCCAGGTAACGCATCACGCACCTGCTCACCCAACTGCATCGCAGCGGATTGCGTATTGGCGCCAGACGCCACCAGGTATATATCGACAACGGATTCTGCTTTAAATTCCGGATTAACTGCCTGAACTAACAAAACAAGTCGTTCAAGACCCATCGCGAAGCCCACCGCCGGTGTGGCGCGACCACCCAATTGTTCAACCAGACCGTCGTAACGACCGCCAGCACACACGGTGCCCTGCGCGCCCAGACTGGTGGTGACCCACTCAAATACAGTGCGGTTGTAGTAGTCCAGACCGCGCACCAGGCGCTGGTTAACGGTATAGGCAATGCCTGCCGCATCCAGGAATGCACAAAGCCCAGCGAAGTGTTCGCGGGACTCGTCATCCAGGTAATCACCCAGTTTCGGCGCATCGTTCAACAGCGTCTGGATGTCCTGATTTTTGGTGTCCAGCACGCGCAGCGGGTTGGTGTACATGCGACGCAGGCAATCTTCGTCCAGCTTATCTTTATGCTGTTCGAGGAACGCCACCAGCGCATCGCGGTAGGTCGCACGCGCTTCAAGTGAACCGATGGAGTTAAGTTCAAGCGCAACATGGGAAGCAATACCCAGCTCACGCCACCAGCGGGCGGTCAGCATAATCAGCTCGGCGTCGATATCCGGCCCCTGCAGGCCAAACACTTCAACACCCAACTGATGGAACTGGCGGTAGCGTCCTTTTTGTGGCTTCTCGTAGCGGAACATGGGCCCGACATACCACAAGCGTTGTTCCTGATTGTACAGAAGACCATGCTCGATGCCGGCGCGTACACAGCCCGCCGTACCTTCTGGACGCAGCGTCAGACTTAACTCATTGCGATCGTCAAAGGTGTACATCTCTTTTTCAACCACGTCGGTCACTTCACCGATCGCGCGTTTAAATAACGAGGTCTGCTCTACAATCGGCAAACGGATTTCACTGTAACCGTAGCTGCCGAGCACGTTTTTTAAGGTGCCTTCAATGCGCTGCCAGATGGCGGTCTCGCCAGGCAGATAATCGTTCATGCCGCGAATGGCTTGAATATTCTTTGCCACGTTTCTTCTCTTTATGAATACAAAAAATGAACCCTCAGGGCCGGAGCGCCTGGCGGGTTCATCATACACGGGAAGCCAGCCGCTTCCCAGTCACGTTATTTTTCTACCTGTTGCACGTCGATGCGGCGCGCTTCATCCAGAATCGACGCTTTGGCGCGAATGCGGGCTTCAAGCTGGCTGATCATATCGCTGTTATCAAGGCGATCTTTGCGCACGCCATCTTCATACAGGCCGCTTTTCTTATTGCCACCTGTCACGCCCAGTGTAGAGACCAGCGCCTCACCCGGACCGTTCACCACGCAGCCAATAATGGAAACGTCCATGGGCGTGATGATATCTTCCAGACGTTGCTCCAGCGCATTAACCGTACCGATAACATCGAACTCCTGACGGGAACACGTCGGGCAGGCGATAAAGTTGATACCACGGGAGCGGATGCGCAGGGATTTCAGGATATCGAAACCGACTTTGATCTCTTCCACCGGATCGGCGGCCAGCGAAATACGCAGCGTATCGCCAATCCCTTCGGAGAGCAGCAGGCCGAGGCCAATCGCCGACTTCACCGCACCCGCGCGTGCGCCGCCAGCTTCGGTGATACCCAGATGCAGCGGTTGGTCGATCTGCTTCGCCAGCAGGCGATAAGACTCAACGGCGAGGAACACATCAGAGGCTTTGACGCTGACTTTGAACTGATCAAAGTTCAGGCGATCGAGATGATCCACATGGCGCATGGCAGATTCGAGCAGCGCCTGCGGCGTCGGTTCGCCATATTTTTCCTGAAGATCTTTTTCCAGCGATCCGGCGTTCACGCCGATGCGGATAGGAATGTTTTTGTCACGCGCGCAATCAACAACGGTGCGAATACGTTCTTCGTTGCCGATGTTGCCCGGGTTGATACGCAGGCAATCCACTCCGTATTCCGCCACTTTCAGCGCAATGCGGTAGTCAAAATGAATGTCCGCCACCAGCGGAACGCTCACCTGCTGTTTGATCAGTTTAAACGCTTCCGCTGCGTCCATCGTCGGGACGGAAACGCGGACGATATCCGCGCCGACACGCTCAAGGGCTTTGATTTGGTTAACCGTGGCTTCAACATCCGTGGTGCGGGTGTTTGTCATTGACTGCACGGCGATAGGCGCGCCATCGCCGATTGGCACATTACCAACGTAAATCCGTTTCGATTTCCGACGCTGAATCGGAGCCTGGTTATGCATGAAAAATCTCCCGCGTTGCCCGTCTGTTACTGTACTGCTGATTGTTCGGCATTGAGGGTCAGACGCGCAACCTGGTTAGTTCTGATAAAACGACTCAGATCGACAGGTTTACCCTGATACTGGATCTGGACTGCTGACGGTGCGCCGATTTTCAGTTTATACGGTGCCTGGCCCGCCAGATTCAACGTTGCATCTTTACGCTGCATGCCGCTGAACAGTTTTTTGCCAGTTGCATCGCTCACTTCCAGCCAGCAGTCGGCGTTAAAGGTCATCGCCAGACCATTGCTGTTGGCTGCCGCTCCAGCAACGCCTGCCTGATCGGTCGGCAGTTGCCCGTTGTTCGCCATTGCCGCAGGCGCAGAATCAACGTTAGCCTGAGACGGCGGTACCACTGTGTTCTGGTTAGCGGTGTTTGCCAGGGCTTGCTGTGCAACCGCCGGAGCCTGAGCCGTTGTGGTCGGCGCAGGCTGCTCAACTGACGTCGAGGAGTTATCTACCGGGGCGGAAGAGGAGTCGGTATTCAGTGGAACACTCTGTTCGTTGCTGTTGTTAGCATTGAGTTCAGCAGAGGATTGATCGGCCATGGTGCTGATCTCTTCCTGTTGCGCTTTATGGTTCTGCCACCACCAGGCGCCGGTCAGGCCTACCACCACAAACAGCACCAGCCAGGTGAAACTCATCAGCCAGCCGTCGCGTTTTTTACGCGGCTTGCCTAAAGCGAACGTCTGCATCGGAGCCACTTTCGCGGCTCTGACCGGCGCTTGCTTCTCAATCATTGGCAGTAATTCTTCTTCGGGAATATGCACCAACCGGGCATAAGAGCGGATATAACCACGCACAAAGGTAGAAGCCAGGTCAGCGGGTGACCTGTCTTCTTCGATATCGCGTACCGTGGAAACCTTCAGGCACAAGCGCTCTGCAACCGCTTGCTGGCTGAGTCCAAGTTGTTCACGGGCGCTGCGCAGACGTACGCCAGTGGTTTGTGCTTCGTTTTGGTCGTGAGTGGCTTCAGTATTCATTCGCTACAACTACTGGTACGTGAAATTAAACATTCAGGCGCGCGTGACCGCAATGCCTACACGCGCCGCGAAAAAACCGGGTCAATTAAGCCTGGACCCCTAGTATAAGACTGTCAGGCTTTGCATAACAGAACAGCTTTCAGCACTTTTTGCTAAGCCGTTGTTCCATCACTACATACTGCCTCAAAGTCAGGAGAAACGCACCGTAATTATTAATGGCCTGCATACGTACAGGCCAAATATTCGTCATTTTTAGAAAATGCAGCACATTCTTCGTGCTGCGTTTTCGCATTACAGTGACTTCACCGCAATCGGTTCGCCCTGCATACGCTTACGAAGGGTGCGTTTGGTACGGTCGATCACATCGCCCGCAAGCTGACCACAGGCAGCATCGATATCATCGCCACGCGTTTTACGTACAATTGTAGTAAAACCATAGCTCATCAGCACCTTACAGAAGCGATCAATACGGCTGTTGGAGCTGCGGCCATACGGTGCGCCCGGGAACGGGTTCCAGGGGATCAGGTTGATCTTGCACGGTGTATCTTTCAGCAACTCCGCCAGTTGGTGCGCATGCTCAGTGCCGTCATTCACATGATCCAGCATAACGTATTCAATGGTCACGCGACCCTGGTTGGCGTTGGATTTTTCCAGGTAGCGACGCACCGCCGCGAGGAAGGTTTCGATATTGTACTTTTTGTTGATCGGTACAATTTCGTCACGAATTTCATCGTTCGGTGCATGCAGAGAAATCGCCAGTGCGACGTCAATCATGTCACCCAGTTTATCCAGCGCCGGAACCACACCCGAGGTGGACAGCGTTACGCGGCGTTTGGACAGACCAAAACCAAAGTCATCCAGCATGATTTCCATCGCCGGAACGACGTTGGTCAGGTTCAGCAGCGGCTCACCCATGCCCATCATCACCACGTTGGTGATAGGACGGTTGCCGGTCACCTTCGCCGCACCGATAATTTTCGCGGCGCGCCATACCTGACCGATGATTTCTGACACCCGCAGGTTGCGGTTAAAGCCCTGCTGCGCGGTTGAGCAGAATTTACACTCCAGCGCACAACCGACCTGTGAAGAGACGCATAAGGTCGCGCGATCATCTTCCGGGATATAGACGGTTTCAACGCGCTGATCGCCTACCGCGATCGCCCATTTGATGGTGCCGTCGGAAGAGCGTTGCTCTTCAACAACTTCCGGCGCGCGGATCTCAGCGACTTCTTTTAACTTGCCGCGCAGAACTTTGTTGATGTCGGTCATTTCATCAAAGTCATCGCTGCAATAGTGATACATCCACTTCATGACCTGATCGGCACGGAAGGGTTTCTCACCTAAGTTTTTGAAAAACTCGCGCATCTGCTGACGGTTTAAATCCAGCAGGTTAATTTTTGCATCTTTATTAGGGATCGTGAGAGCGTCGTTCTCAGGTATGACAATTTGTTCAGACATAATTTATTCCGGCCTCGTTATTACACGTTATGGCCCCTGGAGGGTTAAAAAGAAGCGCCCCAGGTAAGCGTCTGCTCATCCTGGGGCGCAGCATTGTACAAATTCTGACGCACAGATACCACGTTTGCACGCGGCATTTCACAAATTAAAGTGTAAAACTCGTTACACAGTTTAACGGGTGATTAGCGAGTGCGCGGGCACACTTCGCCTTCAGCGAAGAAGTAAGCAATTTCGCGAGCCGCGGATTCAAGGGAATCCGAGCCGTGGGTGCCGTTTTCAGTGAAGCTGTCAGCGTAGTCAGCACGCAGCGTGCCCGCCAGCGCGTTCGCCGGGTTGGTTGCGCCCAGCAGATCACGGTGACGCTGTACTGCGCTTTCGCCTTCCAGAACAGAGACCACAATCGGACCGGAAGTCATGAACTCAACCAGACCGTCAAAGAACGGGCGACCTTCGTGCTCAGCGTAAAAACCGCGAGCCTGTTCAACGGTCAGGTGCAGCATTTTGGTGCCGACGATTTTAAATCCTGCCGCTTCAAAGCGAGAGAAGATGCTGCCAATAACGTTTTTTGCCACCGCGTTTGGTTTGATGATGGAAAAAGTACGTTCAATAGCCATGATTACCTCTGTAAGTTGTTCTGTTGTCGTACATACACATGAGTATGACCTGGCGCGGATTATAAAGAGCAACGTGAGCGTTGCCTATGGATTAAGGTAACATTTTTTTAAAATAAGACGAGCTTTAGCAACACCCTTCACTAAACTCACCATTTAACAGGTTATTGCACAGTAAACTGCACCGCAGCGACCTGCCCCGCGTCATCCATCACCAATAACTGATACTCGCCGGTTTTATCAAGTTTCAGGCTAAATAAATTCTCGTGCGGCGACAGGGGTTCACCATTCAGAAACCACCAGCGGCCACCTTCCCCGCCGCTGCTTTGCACTGGCAACAGCACAAAAGATTGCCCCGGAATACGCTTAATCACCGCGCCCTCACGCACGCCACTGAGTAACAGGGGAGGCGGCGCGTTATCATTACGCGGCGGGCAGTGCTTATCTGCAGGGGGTAAACGCGCCGCCCGCCGTTCTCCTGGCGGTAGCCAGGGTTCAAGCGGCAGTGGCCAGACAATCCATGTTTTCTGTTGCGCATCCGGGCAGTCCGCCGCAACGCGTCGGCCTTCGCGGTTTAACCACAGCGGAAAATTGATGCCGTGCATCCCTTCCTGCTCTGGCATCAGCAACGTGGGGGGCTGACTGTCCTCCAGCAACCAGGTTGCCAGACGGCGACGACAATTACTGTCTCCCTCCGGCAAACTTTGCCCGCCAGGCCAGCAAATCATTCCCTGACTGACGGATTGCGGACGCGGATCGCGCGGTAATTTCCCCTGCTCAAGCGCCGAACGCGCCTGCAGCAGGTTGTTCACCTGGTTAAGCAGCGGTACGGCGCTGGCAAAACCGAACTGCCCGGCGACCGGCGTACCATCTGGCCTGCCGGTCCAGATCCCAATCACGTAGCGGGCATTCACACCGATAGCCCAGGCATCACGGTAGCCATAACTGGTGCCTGTCTTCCAGGCCAGCGGCGCGACCTGCGGCAATACGGCGTCCGGCATCGGTTGCGCTTCCCCGGCCAGAATACGACGAATGATCCACGCCGCTCCCGCCGACATTAACCGTCGTTCCACCAACGGTGCATCCGGCGTCAGGCGCAGTTGCCCGGCTTTACCACCGCGGGCAAAGGTACTGTAAGCGGCGGCAATATCTTCCAGACGCGCCCCTGCGCCCCCCAGGATCAGCGACAGATTGGGCTCAGCCCCGGTCGGTAAGCTCAGCGGCAATCCGGCATTACGCAAATTACCGGCAAACTTTTTCGGCCCGTAAGCTTCCAGCACCTGTACTGCCGGTAAATTCAGCGAACGCACCAACGCCTCGCTCATGCTGACAGGGCCGTGAAAACCACTGTCAAAATTGCCGGGCCGATAATCCCCGACCCGTCGCGGTACATCCTGCAGTAACGACGCCGGGTGAATTAATCCTTCATCCAGCGCCATACCATAGATAAACGGCTTCAGCACCGATCCGGGCGAGCGCACCGCGCTGACCATATCCACATGGCTGAAGCGACTGTCATCATTGATGTCTACCGAGCCAACCCAGCCGCGCACCTTCATATCAGTATGATCAACGACGATCATCGCCAGCGAACTGCGCAGCGGCAGACGCGTTTTGACGCTCAGCGCCAGCTCTTCAAGCTGCCGTTGCAGCGTGGCGTCCAGCGTCGTGGTGATTTTCAACGCCCGGCTTTCGCCAAGCATACGTCTGGCAAACAGCGGTGCCAGTTGCGGCATTTGCCGGGGTGCCAGCCAGACCGGTTCCTGCCGCGACTCTTTCACCTGCACCTCTGGCCATACTTGTTGTGACGCCATGCGTTCAAGCACTTTGTCACGCGCCGCCTGCGCCCGTTCTGGCCAGCGGTCAGGACGCAGACGGCTTGGCGCTTGCGGCAGAACAGCCAGCAGCGCAGCTTCGGCATAACTGAGTTTTGCGGGGGGTTTGCCAAGGTAAGCCCAGCTTGCCGCGCCCACGCCTTGCAACGTACCGCCAAAGGGTGCGCGGTTCAGGTAGAGCGTGAGAATGTCGCGTTTGGAAAGGTGCCACTCCAGTTGCAGCGCGCGCCAGAGCTGGCGTACCTTGCCGCCGAAAGTCCGTGGATGAGGATCAAGCAGACGGGCAATCTGCATCGTCAATGTACTGCCGCCCGACACCACGCGCCCGGAACTGAGATCCTGCCAGGCGGCACGGAGAATGGAAAACGGGTTAACGCCGGGATGATCCCAGAACCAGCGATCTTCATACTGGATCAGCGCCTGCAAATAACGCGGCGAAACCTCTTCAATGGTCACCGGATAACGCCAGATGCCGTCAGCATCGGCAAAACGCCATAGCGGCGTGCCATCTTCTGCCACCACCACACGCGCGGGATCCACCTCGCTGAGCGGCAGCGGCCAGATTTTATCCGCAGCGATCACCGCCAGCACCAATAACAGGGGCGCCCCCACCAGCCAGCGCCAGCGGGTGCGCATCAGATGCACGATCTTCACGTTACGGCACGATAGTCAGCGAGCCGCTGGTCGCGCCTGTCGCCCGCCACTGCGGTACGTACATGGATTCCACCTGCGGCGCAGGAATCTGGTAATGGCCCGGCGTCACTGCCCGCGCCAGATAGACCAGCGTAACGGGTTGACCTTCGCTTACCGGAACTGCCGCCACAAAGCGATCGTCGCGGAACTCCATATGCTGGATATCCGCCTGCTGCATACGGTTTAGCAGTTCCTGCACTTCACTTCCGCTATCCTGCAAGCTGGCGCTGCTGCTGGCCAGATTCTGGTTTTCCAGCTCCAGACCGGCAGGCAGTAAATCCACCACCAGCGCATCCGGTACATTCTGGCTGGCGCTCACTTCCAGCCATACCAGCACCAAATCGCCGCTTTTCAGCGATGAAAGAGATTTGCTACGGCCATCAGTGCCAAGAATGTTGCGCTCAATGCGCAGCACATTGGCGGAAGGCGTCGGCGCATGATCCGGGTAACCGGCACTGTCCAGGCGTAACCACAACGGGGTTGAACCGCTGTTGGTGACCTGCAATGAAGCCAGCTGATCGGCAGCCAGGTTACGGCTCTGCGCATTCTCGCCACCCAGTGCAGCGGCATCGATAGAGGTTTGCGCCTGCCAGCTACCGGAGGCGTTTTGCAGATTACGCCCGGCTAAAAACAACGCGTTACTCTCCTGAGTCGACAACCAGCGCTGACCGTACGCTTGTTCAGACAAGGTTGTCAGCAGACGCGTTTGCACTTGCGGCAGCAGGTTGTTGTCCTGCAACAGCGCCAGCATCAGCGCGTTATCGCGCAGATCGCTGCCGTAATCCGCCAGCCAGCGGTTGTTCTGCACCCGTGACGTTTTCAGCGCCAGGTTGATGGCCTGTTCACTGCGTTGCGCATCACCCATCAGTTTTAATGCCACACCCAGTTGCATCAACGGCAGCGCTGCTTTGGCCTGCTCATGGCGCTGCCAGACTTCACGCAGCGCACCCAGCGGGGCTTTTTGCTGACGTGCCAGCACCAGCGCTGCATAGCTTTGTACGGCAAATTTGGTGGCAGGAAGATCGTCGCTGTAGCGGATTGCCATCGTCGCCGGATCCTGCAGGTAGCGCAGCAAGCGGTTGTTGGCGTTATTCAGCGCATTTGTCGGTACGCTGTAGCCCTGGGCGGAGGCGCTGACCAGGAAGTCAGTAACGTAGGCGGTTAACCAGTACTCTTCTGAACCGCTTTTATCCCACAGCGAGAAACCGCCGTCGTCACGCTGCATTTGCAACAGCCGCGAGATACCCAGATCCACCGCAGCACGGCGCTGCTCGTCACTCTCGCCTTTAATGCCCAGCGCTTTAAGCTGTGCGGCGTTGGTGTAGAGCGACGGGAACAGGCCGCTGGCGGTTTGCTCCAGGCACCCGTACGGGTAGGCTTTCAGCTCCTGAATATAGCGCGCAAGGTTCAACGGTGGTTTGCCGCTAAACAGCACGCGACCTTGCAGCGTTGCCGGGGACATTCCGGCAAGGTGCTGCGCTGGGGCATGCCAGCTCTCACCGGGATTCAACATCGCGCCGCTGTTAACGGTCTGCGCAGCAAATGCCGGACGTACGCCAAGTTTCCACTGTTTCTGCTGTGGCGCAAACGTTTCGCCTGGTAGCATCAGCCCGCTAATTTGCGCGCTGATCTCACCCTCGCCAAAACCGTCCAGCGCACGCACCGGAATAAACAACGTCTTACGCTGCCCGGCAACCAGTTTTACCGGTTCAGGCTGACCACTCTCCAGCGTCAGCAATCCACTTGCTGCCAGTGCCACATTCAGGGTTTGCGGCTGATCGGTAAGGTTAGTGACATCCAGCGTCAAGCGGGAAGTGTCGCCGCTACCGAGGAAACGCGGCATATTCATGTCGGCAATCACAGGAGCCGCAACAATCACTTTGCCTTCGCTGCTACCAAAGTCTTCCGCCGTCCAGGCTTGTGCCATCACGCGCAACTCACCGTTGAAATCACCAATTGGCAACGTCACCGTGCCTTCACCGTGCTCATCCAGTGTAACGGGCTGTGCTTGCTGGGCAATAATGGTGACATGGTTGACCGGCGGTTTACCGCCACGGTTCATTTCGTCGCCGTCGCCACCAAAACGCAGTGCAGCAAGACGCCCCTGCCCTTCAATGACCTGGCCGTAGATATCGTAAATATCCGCACCGTAGCGTTTCTGGCCGAAGAAGCCCTGCCACGGATCTGGCGTCACGTAATCCGTAATGTTAAGCACACCGCTGTCTACTGCGGAAAGCAACACATTGATCTGTTTAGGTGTGTCGCCATTTTTCACTGCCGCCTTCACTTTCACCGTTAACGGCTGGTTCGGGCGCATTTTTTGCGGGGTATTCAGCGTGACATCAAGACGGCGGTTTTCATCTCCCATCGGCAGATGCAGCAGACCGACCGCGCGTTTCGGCGTCGCGGACTTCGACTTGTCACCGGGGCGAACCACCAGTGTGCTGATATAAAGATCGTGGCGCTGCCATTTCTGATCGATAGGAATAGAGAGATCGAGGCCGTCTGCCGGCACATCAATTTCCTGCCACCACAGCGGGCCTTCAGCCGACTCGATCATTGCATAGCCTTTGCCCGCAGCAGGCGCAGTAACGTGCAACTTGACGGTATCGCCCGGTTTGTAGGCCGGTTTATCCAGTTTCAGGGTGACGCGATCCGGACGAATGGCGCCCGCACCGTCGCTGTTATCCTGCCAGCTGTAACCGGCCCAGAAACGCACGCTGCTGATGGTATCGTCCGGCCCTTTCACCTCCAGACGATAAGCGCCCCACTCCACCGGGAAGGTCACTTTACCGGTTTCATTCGCCGCCAGGTTGAGGCTCTGCTCACCTTCAACCAAATCTTTTTGATTGAACTGCGACTGCCAACCCTCACTTTCTGACCAGTTCCAGAAATAATCGCGGCGTTCGCGGATCAACCGTACCTGCAAATCACTGACTGCTTTTTTGTTACCTTCGGCATCCGCATAGACGATGTCGAACGCGGCGTTACTGTCTTCGTCAACGATGGGCTGGTTGACGGTGGTATCGGTGCGATAGTCATAGACCGCTTTTGACGCAAACTGCGGGCGGATACCCGGCAGCGCCTGTGCAGGCCAGATGGCTTGCTGTGCGCGGCGTGTAACCGGGCGACCGCCCGACTCCAGCAGACTGGCCTGTAAAATAACGTCTAACGGCGAATGACTCTCCTGCCACTGGCTTGCGGTGGTGACTTCTCCCTGCCCGTTGTCATCCAGCGTCAGGTGGACTTCATCCAGACTACGACTGAGGTTTTCTTCTGCGATGTCGCCAAACTGGAACCCCGGCAACGCCTGGACAGCTTCGCGCAACGGGCGTAAATAGAGTTGCCCTTGCAACGTGTTGCCGCTCGCTGGCGCACCATAGAGGTAGTGGCCGTTCACGTTAAACACCACGTCATCCGCTGGTGCAATCGGTGATGCCTGCGGGGTGATATTCAGCGCCATGCGCTCCGGCATAAAGTCTTCAACATGGAAGCCCCACTCGCGCGGCTGGTTATCGCCAGTATTGGCGCGGATATGCCACATCCCGGTTTGAGCGCTGGCTTCCAACGGGTAGGTAAAATGATACAGCCCGTTCTGCGGCTGGCTGACCACCGTACGGATCACCTGCCCGTCCGGTTTCACGACTTCCAGTTTCACCGGTTGCGCAGTCAACGGCTTACCGTCGCTGTCGCGCAGCAGTCCGTTGAGGATCACCGTTTCACCCGGACGATAGAGATCGCGTGGGCCAAACATAAAGAACTGTTTGCTGTAGCCCGGTTCGCCGGTAATGGCGAATTCCGCCAGATCCAGTGCCGGTAATTTCAGGTCCAGCAGCGTGGTTTCACCGTCTTTACGCGCCAGGATCAGTGCCGCTTCTTTGTCGGTGGTTAACGTTGCATGACCTTCTTTGTCACTGGTGGCCTGCGCCAGCGTTTGCCCGTTCTCATTGAGCAGCATCACCTCGATACCGGAGAGCGCTGCGCCGTTTTCCAGCCCCTGGGTGAAGATATCCAGACGATTATGGTAACGGTGAGCAGACAGGCCAATATTGCTGAGCGTGAACAGCGTGGCGGCATTGCTGTAGTTGTAATGACCGGCCTGATTCATTACGGCGACATAGACCCCGGTTTGTTGCAACGGCTGAATACTGCTGAGTGGCAACAGTAGCTTCTCACGGGTATTACGCGCCGGGTTGAGGTCAAAACGGCCGGTATACACCAGGTCGGCCATTTTCAGTAACGTGTCCGACTCCCAGTTTGACAGGGCGTTACGGTATTCCCACTGGCTGATAAACGCCGCCAGCGACTCCGGTTTCACGCGGTAGAAATTCACGTCGACGTTATCGACGTTTAGCGCCATCACCGGCAGCCCTTCCACCACTTTTCCCGGCAGCAACGAACCACGGCTGGCGAAGCCGACACTGGGCTGCACATCGCGGGTGGTAATGGCTTTTTCGTAATCAATGCCGAACGTGGCTTTGTTCAGCGCCGTTAGCCCGCGATCCACCGACACCAGCAATTCGCGGTTTGGCTCCAGATGGCGCAGGCGCAGCTCTTTCAGATTCGGCGCCAGTTCCCAGGCACCATCGACTTTGCCGCTCTTTTTGTCTACCAGGTGGACGGTCGAGGCAAAATCCTGATCGGGATTAAGTGGAACGGAGAAGGTCAGCACCAGCGTGGCGGCGCCATCCAGTTGTACTTCAGAGGCATCCAGCAGCGTGAGCGGCTTACCTTCGCTACGCGCGGCAAGCTGTGCCAGTTTCTCTTTACTTTGCGTGGGGGCTGCCTGGCTTTGCTGCGGCGCGGATGCCGCAGCAGGCGAGCTGCTTGCCTGCGGTTTATCGTTGTTATCACAGCCGGCTAACGTAAACGTAGTGAACAGCGCGACGGTCAGCGCCGCAATGCGTAGCGGTTTCATTCTATATCCCTGGCCTATAAAGCCTGTTGAACATTGCCACACATTATTATTCGCAACGATAAGAATTACAAAATGTGTCTTTGGTTCTGGAAAGCGCTTCGCAAAGTCCCGTCACGCTTTTCCGATCACCCTGTTACGCGGATCACAGTGCGAAACGTAACATGTTACGTTTCATGTCATTTGTTTTTAAAACAATAAGATAGATGGAAAAACAACGCGACCTGCTGCTACCGTTAAGCTGTCTGTGCACCTTTGTGCGCGGTTCTAATAAGAGAGAACATTATGTCCAGAGCCGTGAATGCCCTACAAAATTTTGGTAAGTCCCTCTTTGGTCCGGTGCTCATTTTGCCGATTGTCGGCTTATTTATTGCCTGTGGAAATATCTTCGGCAACGGTAACCTGGCCGACTATCTGCCTTTTCTTGGTCACCCCCTTATTCAACAAATCGGTCAGTTAATTGCCAAATCCGCTGTATCGGTGTTGGCGAACCTTGCCCTTGTCTTCGCGGTCGGCATTCCGGTGGGCCTTGCCTCACGGGATAAAGGCTATGCGGCGCTGATTGGTCTGGTGACCTTTATCGTCTTTATTAACGCCATGAATGTCATGCTGCAATTTCAGGGAGTACTGGCACCTGCTGCGCAGATGAAAGCCGCAGGCCAGGGTATGGTGTTAGGCGTACAGGTGCTGGAGATGGGCGTTTTCGCCGGGATCCTCACCGGCGCGCTATCAGGTTATCTGTACGATAAATATTCCGGGGTACAGTTTTCCGGGGCGATGGCAATCTACTCGGGTCACTGCTTCGTCGCCATTATCATGCTGCCGGTTGCGATGATATTAGGTGTGATCATGAGCGAACTGTGGCCTTTCGCCCAGCAGGGTATCAGCGCCCTGGCGATGGCTATCAAAGGTGCGGGGCCATTCGGCGTTGCGGTCTACGGTTTCCTTGAGCGCATCCTGGTGCCGACCGGGCTGCACCATCTGGTGTATACGCCGTTTTTGTACACCGAACTCGGCGGTACGGCGGATATTTGCGGTACAACTTATCAGGGTGCACGTAACATCTACTTTGCCGAAATAGCCTGCCCGAGCGTGACGCAACTCAGCAGCACCGTCGTCTGGGATGCGCGCGGTATCAGCAAAATGTTCGGTTTGCCCGCTGCTGCGCTGGCGATGTATGTGACAGCGAAACCTGAGCGCAAAGCCGCAGCCAAAGCGATCCTGATCCCTGCTGCGCTCACCTCATTTTTAGTCGGTGTCACCGAGCCTATCGAGTTTGCTTTCCTGTTTGTCGCACCGCTGCTGTTTGTGGTGCATGCCGTGCTCACAGGTATCGGCATGATGCTGTTCTCACTGCTTGGCGTTCATGCCATTGGCGCGAACGGCATTATCGATTTTGTGCTCTACAACCTGCCCCTCGGCACCGAAAAGTCCAACTGGCCGATGTACATCCTCGTTGGGCTCATTATGTTCGCCCTCTACTTTTTTATCTTCCGCTTCCTGATAGTGCACTTCGGCATGAAAACGCCAGGCCGTGAAGATGATGAGCAGGAGACTCGTCTCTACAGCAAACAGGAGTATCAGGCAAAAGGCAGCAATGCTGGCGTCGGCGCAGCGATCATCGAAGGTCTGGGCGGGCGCGCCAATATTGACGTGGTGGACAACTGCTACACCCGCCTGCGCGTGACGGTGATCGATGTGGCGGCGATTGATGAACCGCAACTTAAAGCAACCGGCGCAAAAGGTGTTATCAAACAAGGTAATAACGTTCAGGTGGTCTACGGGCTGCATGTTAAAAAAATGCGAGAAGCTGTTGAGATGTTTCTCTGAAGGAGTCCAGAAATGGTTAAACCCCCGTTTATTTTATCCATCGCCGGTGGCGGCAGCACCTATACCCCCGGCATCGTGAAAAGCCTGATGGTCCAACTGGAGGCGTTCCCGCTGGCGGAAATTCGCCTGTATGACATTGATGAAGCCCGGCAGAGCACCATTGCGCCGGTGGTAGAGAAAGTGATCCGCGACCACAGTCAGAGCATTAAATTTACCGTGACCAGCAATGCCGAAACGGCGCTCAGCGGCGCACATTTTGTTTTTGCTCAGATGCGCGTCGGTCAGTACAAAATGCGCGAACAGGATGAGAAAATCCCCTTGCGCCATGGTGTGGTGGGTCAGGAGACCTGCGGCCCGGGTGGGCTAGCCTACGGGCTACGCACGATTCTGCCGATGGTGGAGCTGATCGATCTGGTGGAGCGTTACGCCGATAAAAAAGCCTGGATCGTCAATTATTCCAACCCGGCAGCCATCGTGGCCGAAGGTGTGCGCCGTCTGCGTCCGAAAGCACGGGTACTGAATATCTGCGATATGCCCGTGGCGGCGATGCGCAATATGGGCGCTATCCTCGGCGTGGATCGCCATAAACTGGAGGTCGATTACTTTGGCCTGAACCACTTTGGCTGGTTTACCCAGGTACGTGTAGATGGTGAGGATCGTCTGCCTGCGTTGCGCGAGCATATTGCCCGTTTTGGTCTGCTGACGGAAGATGCCTCCCAAACGGACCCGCAACATGCCGATCCGTCATGGGTGAAAACCTGGCGCAATATCAAGCCGATCATGGATCACTTTCCGGAATATCTGCCAAACCCCTATTTGCAGTACTACCTGATGCCAAACGAGATCGTTGCCCATCAGGATCCCGACCACACCCGCGCCAATGAAGTGATGGACGGGCGCGAGAAAAAACTGTTTGCCGCCGCCCAGGAGTATAAGCGCAGTGGGATCCTGCCGGATGCTTTTCACGTGGGCGTGCACGGCGCGTTTATTGTTGACGTCGCCTGTTCACTGGCGTTTGACCTGCGCCAGCGCCATCTGGTGATTGTGGAAAACAAAGGCGCGATTGCCAATTTACCCTACGATGCGATGGTCGAAGTGCCAGCCTATATTACCAGCGAAGGCCCGGAGCCAGTGCGTATGGGGGCGGTACCTCTATTTCACCAGACCCTACTGATGCAGCAACTGGCCTCGGAACAACTGCTGGTCGAAGCCACCATTGAGGGCAGCTACGAAAAAGCGTTGCAGGCTTTTACACTGAACAAAACCGTGCCCACCATGCAGCATGCTAAAGCGATCCTTGATGAGATGATCGAAGCCAACCGGGATTACTGGCCTGCACTGCAAAAAGCCTGGGAAAACGGCAAAGCCGTGCAAAAATAACGAGGTTGCTCGCGACATGAGCGAAGGTAACTTGTCGGGTCAGGAAAAAACGTGAACAATTCAGGTTACTGTTGATGACACGGAGGCAACCATGTCTACCTCGTTTTTTGTCGCGGCCGACTGGCTGATAGAACACAGCGATGATCCTGAAATCCAGCTGATTGACGCCCGTATGGCGCCTCCTGGACAGGAGCATCGAGACCTTAAAGCGGAATACCGCGCCGGGCACCTTCCCGGTGCGGTATTTTTTGATATTGAAGCTCTCTCCGATCACACTTCGTCATTACCACATATGCTCATGCGCCCGGAAGCGTTTGCTGTCGCCATGCGCGAACTGGGCATTAGTCAGGATAAGCACCTTGTGGTCTACGACGAAGGCAACCTCTTCTCCGCCCCGCGCGCCTGGTGGATGCTGCGCAATTACGGCGTAGAAAAGGTGTCAATTCTTGCCGGTGGCCTCGCGGGTTGGCAGCGGGATGCCCTGCCGCTGCAAAAAGGCGATGTGGCGTTGCCGGAGTCTGATTTTAATGCCAACTTTGACCCCTCCGTGGTGAAAAAGCTGACAGATGTCCTGTTAGTCAGTCACGAAGGGACAGCGCAGATTGTCGATGCGCGCCCGGCACCGCGTTTTAATGGCGAAATGGACGA
This sequence comes from Kosakonia oryzendophytica, assembly GCF_900094925.1. Classification (GTDB taxonomy): domain Bacteria; phylum Pseudomonadota; class Gammaproteobacteria; order Enterobacterales; family Enterobacteriaceae; genus Kosakonia; species Kosakonia oryzendophytica. The sequence goes on from NZ_FMAY01000001.1 coordinate 632,234, forward strand.
GCCCCGTCCAGGGCTGAAGCGCGGGCATATTCCCGGTGCGAAGAATGTGCCGTGGGGGGATCTGGTGGCGGAAGGTGAGCTGAAAACCACCGATGAACTCGCCGCCATTTTCCGCCGCCAGGGCGTGGATTTGCATAAACCAATTATTGCCAGCTGTGGTTCGGGCGTCACTGCATCGGTGGTTATTCTCGCGCTGACAACCCTGGGTGCGGAAAACGTCACGCTGTATGACGGCTCCTGGAGTGAATGGGGCGCACGCGACGATTTACCCGTAGAACCGGCGTAAATGGATAACCGACTTGCGCCATTACTGACGCGCGGGGAGTCACTGACCCGCGCCGAGTACCGCGTCCTGGCGCACCTGACGGAGCATCCGCTGCTGGTGGGCCACATCACCGTGCGACAACTGGCGCAGGCCACGTATGTCTCCACCGCCACCATTATCCGTCTGTGCCAGAAACTGGGCTTCAGCGGCTTTAGCGAGTTTATCTGGCACTGCAAACAGCTTTTATCCGATACACCGCATATTGCGGAGCAACGCAGTGAAGGTGCCGTTGAACTCCCGGCGCTGTTTCAACAGTTCATGGCCAATTATCAGCAGACCTTTCAATGGGTGACAGCAGAAAAGCGCAGCCAGTTCGCCGCGCTGCTGCGCGACAAAGAGAGTTTCTTTCTCTACGGCGCAGGTTTCTCATATTTGTTCGCGGAGTATTTAACCAAGAAGCTGCAGGTCTTGGGCAAGACGGCATTTATCTCCGGCCCGGGCGACAGCCGCAATATCTTTCTCAGCAATGCGTCGCGCTATCAGGTGTTTATCGCCGTATCGCGCAGTGGTGAAACCGAGCAGGTGCTGGATAAAGTGCGGATCGCACACACCGTCGGCATGACGGTCGTCGCGTTTACCCGCGCCTCCGCAAACTCACTCGCTGCACTGGCAGATATCCACTTCGCACTCTACGACGAAGCGGTGCATTTCGCGGCGGAAGCGGCGGGGATCACCTCGTTTGAATCCAACCTGGTATTGTTGATGGATTTGCTGTTGCTGGAGGCAACATAGGGTGCAAAACACCGGGTCTGCCAGTCCGGTTAGAGATCGTTGAGTGTCTGCCGCGCCCAGGTTGCGCCAATGTATTCGCGGATACGCGTATGTAACTCGCCGAGGGTGATGTTTTCTCGCGCCTCGCCCTGTGTCATCCCGCCAGGGATCGTGATGATGACTTTGCGCTTTTGCGTATCAAAAATGAAATTATGCACAAACCGCCCGACAATACATTCCGGCGGCTGATATCCCTCAGTCCAGTACAGCTCGATGCAGTTCTGCCCACGAAACTTGCTGACATGGGTCGCTTCAATCTTCGACAGCGCCAATGGCGCACTGAGCTGATAACTCTCAATCGCTTGCGGGCGCAGAGTCAACAAGGGTTGCCGTACGCGTTGATACATCGCCCAGGCGCCCAGCGCCAAAATTATCGACATCGCTGCCAGGCCGCCCACCACAGTATCAAACTGCAGAAAAGTCAAACCCCACAGCCTGTTCAGGATAAACAGTACGCATGCCGGGAAACCCGCTATCATCGCCAGCGCAATGTAGCCCCACACATTGCCTTTTTTCAGTGACACCACGACGGCATCACTGGCCTGTGCAACCATCTCTTGCAACTGCTCCAGGTAAGCATGATGGTTGGCATTCAGTTCATCGTTGACTTGTGCGGTGAGCGCCCGGCAAAGTGCCGGGAAGTCAGGCAACAGATGCTGCAGCCAGAGATAATCGGCTTCATTGACCTGACGTGAAGCCCGCGTCAGTAACACATTATCTGGCGGCACATTCAACTGCTTAAGGCGCTCGCGCACCGTCGGATGATGATCGGTTGGGTGCGATAACTTCCGTCCCAACGCCACCTCGGCGTTCAACGCCCCAAGTTTATAAAGCCCTGAGTAAAGCGTGTTAACCAGATTGGTGGTGCTCAGTTTGCGGTCTAAAAAACGCTGCATGGGCGCCGCCAACTCAATATCCAGCGTGGTGCAGCGTAGCAGCGATGAGGCCAGCGCCTGAGGCGTGCTGGTGCGTGCGCCAGCGGCATCCGCCGCCAGCTCTCGCATCCGACTCCAGCCACTGACCGTTACATCAAACCGACGATAAAACCAGACGCCAATATGCACCGGGGGAGACAGCGCAATCCGCTCGAACCAGCCACAGAATTTCAGGTTTTGATAAAAATGGTCGAGGCTACTTTTCATGCCGGAATAAAGCCCGGCAAAATGCAGTGTGTATGCGGTGTCCTGGCCGGAAAAATGCCCCAACTCGTGACCTATAACAGCCGCAATTTCGTCTTTATCCAGAAAGGCAGCAAGCGTCACGGGAAAATAGAGTGTGTTACCTGTCAGGCGTTCGCCTTTTTCCAGTTGTACTGGCAACGTCGTAACGTAAAATCCCTGAAACAATCCCACGACAATATTATCCGGCATTATTGCCTGACCACGCTGCGCCAGCTCTCTGACCCACCGCCAGAGTGCGGGTGCATCCTGCTCCGTCATGGCAATGCCAAAAACGTTCCGGTCTTGCGGTTGAATTTTCGCATAGCATCTTTTCAGCAGAAACAGACTACTGAGCACCATAAAAATCAACCAGCCGGTAACCAGTAACAGCACGCCGAACAGCTTAATATTCAGCGGGGTGGTTTGTTTAATCGTTAACAACCACAATAATTCATACAGTAAAACAGACACCAGCGCGAAACCCATTGCCGTCATCAGCGCAGCCATAATCAGCGGCAACATTTTCCGGCAGAGAGTAAAAGCGTGAATTAACTGCCCGGTCGATATTCGGGCTTTGCGTACGCTATAAAGGCTTAATACCACAGCGCAGGTGCTTGCAAACAGTGCGATGACGGAGAGAGTGACGGATAAGCCAGCAACATAGCGACGGGAAAGTGGCATCAGAATGTTGTGCGAAGCGGTGCCCCACTCAATAACAACCCAGGCATCGCTGTCGCTGATTCTGGAATATTGCCAACAGGACCAGATGAATAACAGCAGCGGAATGCCGAAACAATACAGCAGGCTTTTTTTATCCATAAAAATGAACCACAAATCAACGTAGCGTAAACGATAGCACCCGCTTTCCGGCCATGAATGTGTTTATCAGTAAAAAGAAGTCAGGGTGCATAATGAAGAGTAACAATAACCCTTAGCCAGCAAAGAGAATAAGCGGCGCACGCGGCGCCACCTGATCATTAAATAATGCGGTTATTTTTAAAATCGCGCAGGAAGCTGCCCCAGCGGCGCTCATAGAAAGGCGTAATGTGCGCCAGCATAAAATGGCTAATACCTTTCTCGCCTTCGACCACCTGGCAGATATCAATAGGTTCGTCGCCCGGTAAGGTATCCGTCGCTACGCTGCCCGCCGCGTGAATAATCTCTTCGATATCCCCTTCCGCTTCAATACCGATCAACAGGTTCGCCTGCTCCTCTGCGTTCTCTTTGATGGTGCAGATAAAAGCACGTTTAACGGTTTTGATACTTTTAAACAGCGTGGTCAGGGAGTCCACCATCTGCGCTGGCGGTTCCGCCACTTCAGACAGCAACAACGCGCTACCGCCCTCCAGCACTTCCTGCTGGCTTAACGGACTGCCCTCTTTTCCCACTAAGTGGCTGATTTCACGCGGAGTAAACTCTTTACCGGTAGACAGTTTGGCGTTGAGGAACAAGGTTTCCCCCAGCGTCATCTCAAAGAGAGTGCGGGCGGGCATCACCACAAACGCTTGTTCATCGTCAACGGCCTGTTGCAATGCGCCCAGTGAGGTAAAGAACGGGATCACCGAGGTTCCGTCATCTTTTTCCCAGTGCTGCAGATCCAGCGCGCTATCGTCTGCAATCGCGTCACCTTCCGCAGCGCTTCCCGGTACCCACACGGTGGAGTCCAGTAGTGTGCGGAAAAACGCCGGACGATAAGCCGGTTCGGTCGCCGCCTGCGCCAGCAGGGTTTCTAATTCGTTTTTGGTTTCCGACATACAAATTCCGAAAAATTAACCCTCCCCCGGCCCCTCTCCCTGGATGGGAGAGGACGCGCGTTTCCCTTACCGGGAGAGCGTCAGGGTGAGGGTAAAGATGAAATATTATTCAGCCGTTAACAGATTCGCGAGCGTGCGCACACCCAGACCGGTGGCCCCTGCCGCCCACTGCTCCACCGCCGCTTTACGGTAGGTTGCGGAACAGTCGATATGCAACCAACCCTGCTGATAGTTTTCCACAAAGTGCGACAGAAAACCGGCCGCGGTGCTCGCGCCAGCCGGGAAAGCTGCACTGGCAGTATTGTTCAGCTCGGCAAAGTTCGACGGCAGCTGATTACGGTGAAACTCCGCCAGCGGCAAACGCCAGAACGGCTCATTCTCAGCGGCAGCACTGCTCAGCAAGCGGCCAGCCAGCGCGTCATCGAAGCTAAACAGCGCATGGTAGTCATTGCCCAGCGCCGTTTTCGCCGCACCCGTTAGCGTGGCGGCGTCGATGATCAGTTCCGGTTTCTGCGCGGAAGCGTCGATCAGACCATCGGCCAGCACCAGACGCCCTTCAGCATCGGTATTCATGATCTCAACGCTTTTACCGTTGCGGTAGTGGATAATATCGCCCAATTTAAAGGCGTTACCGCTAATCAGGTTGTCGGCGCAGCAGAGCCACAGTTTGACGCGTTTGTTCAGGCCGCGATTAATAGCGAAAGCCAGTGCACCGGTTACCAGTGCCGCGCCCCCCATATCGGATTTCATTGAATCCATAAACGCGCTCTGTTTAATGCTGTAACCGCCGGAATCGAAGGTAATACCTTTCCCCACCAGCGCGGCATACACCGGCGCATCCGGATTACCGGTTGGGTTATAGTCCAGTGCCAGCAGCACGGGCGGGCGTTCGGAACCCCGTCCGACAGTATGCAGACCGAGGTAGTTCTGCTCGCGCAGATCCTCACCTTTGGTGATGCGGTAAGCGATTTTATCGCCTCCAACACTGTGCAGCAGATCCACCGCACGCTGCGCCAGTTGTTCCGGGCCCAGTTCTTCCGCCGGGGCGTTGATGGTGTCGCGTACCCAGTCAATGACTTTCAGGCGGCTATCCAGCTCTTTCTGCTCAGCCTCATCAAGCGCCGCCCACTCCACTTTGCGCGTGCCTTTCGGCCCCTTATAACCCGCCCAAAATGCCCAGCTACGATCGGCATTCCAGCCTTCACCGCTCAGTGCAACGTGCTTGATGCCCAGGCCGTCGATTTTACGCGCTGCGCGCTGAATAAGCCCCAAATCATCTTTACCGGTCAGGTGCAGAGCGATGCCGTCATTATTGATGCTGTATGCGGCTTTTTCACCCCAGCGCGCATCGGCAGGTTGCGTGGTTAACGTAATTTTCATGGCTTCTGTCATTTTATTTATCCTTATTAGCGCATTCGTGAAAACGGGCCGCCCGAAGGCAGCCCGTTAGATGATTACGATGCTTCGTCTAACCAGACTAGCAGAATCGCTTCGAGAATTTTTTCATTCGATGCATTCGGATCATCATCAAACTCTTCCAGTTCGCAGATCCACTGATGCATATCGGTGAAACGAACGGTCTTCGGATCGAGATCCGGGCGGCTGTCATACAGCGCCTCGCCGATTTCACGGCTGTCGGTCCACTTCAGCCCCATATCAGTGCTCCCGTGCGTGGTTGATGGTGTAACGCGGGATCTCAACCACCAGATCTTCATCGGTGACGCGCGCCTGGCAGCCTAAACGGCTTTCCGGCTCCAGCCCCCAGGCTTTATCCAGCATATCATCTTCGTCTTCACTGCTTTCCGGCAGAGAATCGAAGCCCTCACGCACGACACAGTGACAGGTGGTGCAGGCGCAGGATTTTTCGCAGGCGTGCTCAATTTCGATGCCGCCGCGCAAGGCAACATCAAGAATGGTTTCACCGCTCTTCGCTTCCAGAACTGCGCCATCCGGACAGAGATCCTGATGAGGCAGAAAAACAATTTTAGGCATATTAAACCTCGTCGACGGAATGGCCTTTCAGCGCGGTACGCACGGATTGGTCCATGCGGCGGGCGGCAAATTCCTGGGTTTGTTTATCTACATTTTTAATGGCTTGTTCTATCGCGGCGGTATCATCACCCTCGGCAACGGAGCGCAGTTGCGCCACCGCCTCGTCGATGACCGCACGCTCTGCGGCGCTTAACAGCGCGGCGTCAGCGGCGAGCGCACCGGACAGACTTTCCAGTACGCGCGCGGCTTCCACTTTCTGTTCCGCCAGCATACGTGCTTTCACGTCCTGCCCGGCAAAACTCATGGAGTCTTTGATCATGTCGGCGATTTCGCCATCGGTGAGACCGTATGACGGTTTCACCTGAATTGAGGCTTCCACCCCGGTGGATTTCTCCATGGCGGTCACACTCAGCAAACCATCGGCATCGACCTGGAAGGTGACGCGAATATGCGCGCCGCCAGCGGGAAGCGCAGGAATGCCCCGCAGCGAGAAACGCGCCAGAGAGCGGCAGTCCTGCACCAGTTCACGCTCGCCCTGCATCACATGGATGGACATCGCAGTTTGACCATCTTTAAAAGTGGTGAACTCCTGTGCGCGCGCGACCGGAATAGTGGTATTACGCGGGATCACTTTCTCCACCAGGCCGCCCATGGTTTCAAGCCCAAGCGACAGCGGGATCACATCCAGCAACAGCATTTCGCTGTCCGGCTTGTTGCCGACCAGAATGTCCGCCTGGATTGCCGCGCCAATGGCGACAACCTTATCCGGATCGATCGATGTCAACGGCGTGCGGCCAAAAAATTCGCCCACACGCTCGCGTACCAGCGGCACGCGGGTTGAGCCGCCGACCATTACCACTTCAAGCACCTCATGCGCTTCCACGCCCGCATCTTTCAGCGCGCGACGGCAAGAGAGCAGCGTACGTTTCACCAGGGTTGCGATCAGATCGTCGAACTGTGCTCGCGTGATCACACCCTGCCAGCCCGCCACATCGACAGCTGCGCTGTCGGCATCGCTCAGCGTAATTTTCGCGGCAATGGCCGCATCCAGCAGTTCTCGCTGCAGGCGTGCATCGCTGCGATCGTCAAGCCCCGCCTGCTCGCGAATAAAGTCTGCCAACAGGTGGTCAAAATCATCCCCACCCAGAGCGGAATCACCGCCGGTGGCCAGTACTTCAAACACCCCGCGGCTAAGACGCAGGATGGAGATATCAAAGGTACCGCCGCCAAGATCATACACGGCGATCACGCCCTCTTTGCCCGAGTCCAGACCGTAAGCAATGGCTGCCGCGGTCGGTTCGTTCAGCAGGCGCAGCACGTGCAGCCCCGCCAGCCGCGCGGCATCTTTCGTGCCCTGACGTTGTGCGTCATCAAAATAGGCGGGCACCGTGATCACCACACCGTCGAGATCGCCAGACAGCGTCTGTTGCGCGCGTTCAGCAAGGGCTTTGAGAATATCGGCAGAGACACGAATCGGGTTAACCAGACCGGCCTCGGTGACAATCATCGGCAGACCGTTTTCGCTGGACTGGAACTGCCATGGCAGATGTGGATAGCGCGCCTGGATGTCCGCAAGACTACGGCCCATCAGGCGTTTTACCGAGCTAATAGTGTTGACCGGATCCAGCGCGGCGTTGCGGCGGGCGTCATAACCCACACTGTGGCTGTCCGCCTGGTAATGCACCACGGAAGGGAGTAAATGGCGACCTTCGCTGTCGGCCAGCGTTTCCGCCTGACCGCTGCGCACGGTGGCAACCAGCGAATTGGTGGTGCCAAGGTCGATGCCCGCCCCCAGGCGACGCTGATGCGGTGCGGCGCTCAGGCCGGGCTCACTGATTTGTAATAAGGCCATTGTTTGCTTCCAAAAAATTAAAAACCGAGCAGTTTTTCTTCGAGTTGTTCTGTTGCGCTGCGCAGTTTATCGAGAAAACGCAGTTTACGCACGGTATCCGCCGCTGCGTCCCACGTTTGAGTATCTAACTGTTCTACCATTAACTGATGGCGCGCGTCGTACATCCCTTTCACGCGCGTCTGGAAAGACTCCAGTCGCGTTGCATCTTTCGCACGCTCAATCTCGTCCAGCTCTTCACGTAGCTCCAGCTGTTCCATCAAAAAAGCGGTATCCCGCACCGTGTGTTGCTCAGAGGCTAAATCAAACCCGTGTAATGACAACAGGTATTCGGCGCGCGTTAGTGGGTTGCGTAAGGTTTGCCAGGCCTGATTAATGGTGGCAGATTGCTGCACGGCGGCAAGTTGCTCAGCCTGCGGCTGACTGGCAAAGCGGTCAGGATGGAACTGACGCTGTAAATCCTGGAAACGTGTCGCCAGCGCCTGCGTGTCGAGTTGGTAATGGGCTGGTAACCCAAAGAGGGTGAAGTAATCCATAACAGTTCCGGGTGTGCAATCGAAACAAACCCCACGCACAGAGGCCTGCGGTGGGGTCATCAATGATGGCGATTAAACGTTGAAGCTTTCGCCGCAACCGCACTCATCTTTCACGTTCGGGTTGGTGAATTTGAACCCTTCGTTCAGGCCTTCTTTGACAAAGTCCAGTTGAGTACCGTCGAGGAATTGCAGGCTTTTGCCGTCGACCACGACCTTCACGCCTTTGTCTTCAAACACCGTATCTTCTTCGTTCGGCGCATCGACAAATTCCAGTACATAGGCCATACCAGAACAACCGGAGGTTCTGACCCCCAGACGCAGACCAAACCCTTTACCTCGGTTGGCCAGGAAGGTATTGACTCGCGCAGCGGCACTGTCGCTCAGGCTAATGGACATGACAACAACCTCCTGCCTTATTTCGCTTCTTGTTTGCTTTTGTAATCCGCGATGGCGGCTTTAATCGCATCTTCCGCCAGGATGGAGCAGTGAATTTTCACTGGCGGCAGTTCCAGCTCTTCGGCGATATCGGTGTTTTTGATCGCCTGAGCTTCGTCCAGAGACTTGCCCTTCACCCACTCTGTCACCAGGGAACTGGAGGCGATGGCGGAACCGCAACCGTAAGTTTTGAAACGTGCGTCTTCGATAATGCCTTTATCGTTCACTTTGATCTGCAGCTTCATCACGTCGCCGCACGCCGGTGCGCCAACCATACCGCTGCCAACGCTATCGTCGCCGTTGTCAAAAGAGCCCACGTTGCGCGGATTTTCGTAGTGATCGATTACTTTTTCGCTATAAGCCATTCTAAATTCTCCTGTTTGCGCAACCGTTATTAATGATGAGCCCATTCGATCGTGGTTAAATCCACGCCCTGTTTGAACATTTCCCACAGCGGGGAGAGTTCGCGCAGACGACCAATGGATTTACGCACCAGTGCGATGGTGTAGTCGATCTCTTCTTCGGTGGTAAAACGCCCTAAAGAGAAACGGATGGAGCTGTGTGCCAGCTCATCATTCATGCCCAGCGCGCGCAGCACGTAGGACGGTTCCAGGCTTGCAGACGTACAGGCAGAACCAGACGAAACAGCCAGGTCTTTCAGCGCCATGATCAGCGATTCGCCTTCAACGTAGTTAAAGCTGACGTTGAGAATGTTCGGCGCGCCGTGCTCCAGGTCACCGTTCAGGTAAACTTCTTCGATATCGTTGATGCCATTCCACAGACGGCTACGCAGGCCGCGCAGACGCTCCATTTCGGTCGCCATCTCTTCTTTGGCGATGCGGTAGGCTTCACCCATGCCGACGATCTGGTGAACAGGCAGCGTACCGGAACGCATACCGCGCTCATGACCGCCGCCGTGCATTTGCGCTTCAATGCGTACACGTGGTTTACGTTGCACATACAGCGCGCCAATGCCTTTCGGACCGTAGATTTTATGGCCGGAGAAGGACATTAAATCCACTTTCAACTGGCTCAGATCGATAGGCAGTTTACCGACGCTCTGCGTTGCATCAACGTGGTAGATAATACCGCGCGCACGGCACATTTCGCCGATGGTCGCGATGTCCTGCACTACGCCGATTTCGTTATTCACATGCATGATGGACACGAGGATGGTGTCTTCACGCATCGCTGCTTCCAGCTCTTTCAGGTCGATAATACCGTTGCTTTGTGGAGCCAGGTAAGTCACTTCGAAACCTTCGCGCTCTAACTGGCGACAGGTATCCAGCACGGCTTTATGTTCGGTTTTGCTGGTGATGATGTGCTTGCCTTTTTTCTGATAAAAGTTGGCTGCACCTTTAATCGCCAGGTTATCGGATTCGGTTGCACCGGAAGTGAAGACGATCTCACGCGGATCGGCACCAACCAGCTCAGCAATCTGGTTACGGGCGATATCTACCGCCTCTTCAGCTTGCCAGCCAAAACGGTGTGAACGGGAAGCAGGGTTACCAAAGGTCCCGTCCAGGGTCAGAAACTGCATCATTTTCTCGGCAACACGCGGGTCCACCGGCGTGGTTGCGGAGTAGTCGAGATAAATCGGTAATTTCATTGCTCTTTAAACTCCGTACATCGCTCTAATGCAAGGAATCAGGCAACCGGCTGGATGTACGACCGTGTTAACAGGGCACATAACTGTGCCCTGGCCCGATTCTGAATTCTGTTTTTTTATTATGCGCGCAGTTTAACGTCGATAGCGTCTTGTGCGCGGGTCGTGCGATGAGATTCGTGGGAGTGCTGTCTGCCGGAGACGTCGAGGATTTCCTGGTTATTCACCAGTTCGCCCAGCGTAATGTTATTTAAAAAGTCGGTCAGACGGTCACTCAGATCGCGCCACAGCGCGTGGGTCAGGCACTTATCGCCGCCCTGGCAGCCACTTTTCCCCTGGCAACGGGTCGCATCCACGGATTCGTCAACGGCGCTAATCACTTCACCGACGGCAATGCTGCCCGCTTCTTTACCCAGCAGGTAACCGCCGCCCGGACCACGTACGCTGGCCACCAGGCCATTTTTACGCAGGCGGGAGAACAACTGCTCCAGATAGGAGAGTGAAATTCCCTGACGCTCAGAAATATCGGCCAACGGAACCGGGCCTGATTCGGAGTTGAGTGCAACGTCCAGCATTGCAGTCACGGCATAACGCCCTTTAGATGTCAGTCTCATGTCTTACTAGCCTCAGACTCGCCCCTGCCCGGGGATTATTATTAAAATGTTAATGTTGCATAGCAGTCGCAAGTCTGACATTCCTGACTAAATTGGTCAACTATTTAGTTGACTGTTTTAGTCAGGTATTTATCCTTTCGTGCTGTGGTGTTTATGACCCGATGGCGCGCCTGCTTTTCTGGACTACGCGTCAGATAAAGCAAAGCAGCCATCCAGCGCTATTGCTTTTGGTTCTGCTCAATAGACGCCAGAATGCCGCGCAGGATATTCAGTTCCTGGCTTTCCGGACGTGCGCGAGTGAACAGACGGCGCAGTTTATTCATCACCTGACCGGGATGGTTTTCACGGATAAACCCGGTTGCCAGCAGCGTTTGTTCCAGATGCCCATAAAAGCGCTCAAGATCGTCTACCAGCGGGTACGGCGTCTCTTCATGATGAGCGGCCGGGGCATCGCTTGCCTGCGTCGCCAGCCAGGCCATGCGCACTTCATAAGCTATCACCTGCACCGCCATAGCGAGGTTCAGCGAACTGTATTCCGGGTTAGCGGCGATGGCGACGTGGTAGTGGCATTTTTGCAGTTCATCGTTGGTCAGACCTACGCGTTCACGGCCAAAGACCAGCGCAACCGGCGCATGTTCCGCCTCGGCAACGCTTTTCAGACCACATTCGCGTGGATCCAGCATTGGCCATGGCAACGTACGCGAGCGTGCGCTGGTGCCCACCACCAGACTGCAACCGGTCAGTGCTTCGTCCAGCGTATCGACAATGTTTGCATTGCCAATCACATCGCTGGCACCTGCGGCGAGCGCAATAGCCTGAGAGTCCGGTTTAACCAGCGGATTAACCAGCCACAGATTGGTTAACCCCATTGTTTTCATCGCGCGGGCAACGGAGCCCATATTGCCAGTGTGAGAGGTCTCCACCAGCACAATTCGAATATTTTGCAGCATAGATTTTCAACGGCTAAAGAATATTTGCGCATATTACCATAAAGCGAAGACATAATCCGAATTCGCTGCTATCATACGCGCCGTTTTCCGTTCTTTAACATCCAGTGAGAGAGACCGATGCATCCGATGCTGAACATCGCCGTGCGTGCTGCGCGCAAGGCGGGTAATTTAATTGCCAAAAACTACGAAACCCCTGACACCGTAGAAACCAGCCAGAAAGGCAGCAATGATTTCGTGACTAACGTTGATAAAGCCGCCGAAGCGGTAATTATTGACACCATCCGCAAATCTTACCCGCAACACACCATCATCACCGAAGAGAGTGGTGAGCACGAAGGCGCTGACCAGGATGTACAATGGGTTATCGATCCACTGGATGGCACCACCAACTTTATCAAACGCCTGCCGCACTTCGCGGTATCTATCGCCGTTCGTATTAAAGGCCGCACTGAAGTCGCGGTGGTTTACGATCCGATGCGTAACGAACTGTTCACCGCCACGCGCGGCCAGGGCGCGCAGCTTAACGGTTACCGTCTGCGTGGCAGCACTGCCCGCGATCTGGATGGCACCATCCTGGCGACCGGTTTCCCGTTCAAAGCCAAACAGCACGCCACTACCTATGTAAATATCGTCGGTAAACTGTTTACCGAATGCGCGGACTTCCGTCGTACCGGTTCCGCTGCGCTGGATCTGGCCTACGTTGCAGCAGGCCGCGTTGATGGTTTCTTTGAGATCGCACTGAAGCCGTGGGATTTTGCTGCCGGCGAACTGCTGGTGCGTGAAGCGGGCGGTCTGGTGTGTGATTTCACGGGCGGTCATAACTATATGATGACCGGCAACATCGTCGCAGGTAACCCGCGTGTCGTGAAAGCGATGCTGGCGAACATGCGCGAAGAACTGAGCGACGCGCTGAAACGCTAAGTTATTAGTGGATAGCCCGGTGGCACCATGCCTATCGGGCTATCACGCTTAAAACGGCCTTAAGCCGCCGCCCGGCGGTAATGCACTGACCCACATCACTCCCGCCGCACAAACCAACAGTACGCCCCCGGCCAGCGCCAGCGTCGTCCAGCCCACCTGCCGCCACAGCGATGGCGCCTGATTGCCACTGAGTTTTATCGCCAGTTGGCGAAAGCCGTGCACCAGCAATGCCAGCGAACTGATGGTCAGCGACGTACCCGCCGCCATTGCCAGCGCCGATGCGATCCCCCAGGCAAAGACACCGATCACTTTACTGAACAGTAGCACCATAATGGCCCCGGAACAGGGTCGCATACCCATCGACAAGATAATTGCCAGCCGTGCCCGCCAGTCCTCACCACTTTGCAGTTGCGACGGCGACGGGAGATGGTGATGCCCACAGCCACAGCCTTCATGATGCACATGATGCGGAGTAAAAGATCGAAATACCGGCTTTTTCAGCAGCGCGCGCAGTTGCCTGACAGCACGCCAGCACAGCAGCACACCCAGTGCGCCAACCAGCAAATAGCTACCCTTTTCCAGCCAGTAGCCACTCATATGCAACTGACGAGCAGGCAACGCCAGTATGCTTAACACGACGACCACCAGCACAATCGCCACCAGCCCCTGCAATAGCGACGAGGCCAGCGTCAGCCCAATTCCGGAACGCAGTTTCGACGGATGGGTCGCCAGCCAGGTGGTGATCACCACTTTGCCATGCCCTGGCCCTAATGCATGCAGCACACCATAGACAAAACTGAACAGCAGCAACGAACCTCCCGTTTTGCCGGGGTTTTCTGCCACGCTTTTTAGCAGGTTGCTCATCTGCATATTCACATCGCGCTGCCAGACCACGCTTTTTACCATCACCTGCGGCCAGGCTTGCCATAGCCAGAACGCACCAGCAACGGCGAACAATACAAAGAGCGCCAGCGGCCACCAGTGCAGCAAACGCCGTTTACGCAGTGTGCTCGCCGGGATTACTGACATGCCAGCGTTACCGTCTGCGCGAATTGTTTACCCAGTTGCATGTCTTCCTCCGGGGCATCTTCTTTATCCAGCGACTGGGCATAATTCAGCACCTCTTCGCCAGGCTTTGGGGTATGAACCGCCACCTTACACGACGTTTGCAGCGCGCCGGACAGCGAGGCATCGCTATCATGTTCGTAACTCATGTCCACATAATATGTAGGATCGAAGGTAGCAAAGGTGTATGTCTGGCCGTGAAGAGGCTGCGGTTGCGCGAGAGGCAGAATAAATGTCAACACCGCCTGGTGTCCCTCCCGCGCCATACCATATTCCGTGGGCCGGTTGAGAAACTTCACCTTCTGCCCGTCGTGCCACACTTCGGTAAAATAGTGCTGGCCTAATACGTTAGCCATCACTTCCGCCGCCAGCTTTTTCCAGATTTCCTCACCGGGTTTCGCATTGCCCGCGTCGTACAGCAAATCCGCGGAGGTGATCTCATCCATCGTCCAGCGCATTTTCAAGCCGGTAAACTGCCCGTTCTCTGCTAATACTTGTGTTTTCAGGCGGATAAAACTATGGGGGTGCGCCGCCACTGAGAATGATAAAAGCGCGAGAAAAACGCCCCAGGCGCACTGTTTAACTGCTTGCATATATTCCTCACGTGAAAAATTCTGTGATGCTCTCCGGCAATCCTGAAGGAAAGAGCAGCGGCTGCGCTATCGCACAGCATAGCTTTAACTACGCTTATCAAACACCCCTAACTGGAATCTGACAGATGACAATTGTAATGACGCCCCCATCTGCGCTCTCCAGTCCGCAGCGACGCTGCCAGGTACTGCTGATGCTCGCGCTGCCAGGGCAATATGTCACTATGGAACATATCAGCGCCATGAATGGTGTGGACGATCATGTGGCACGCCAGGATCTTGCCGAGACCGAAAGCGAGATCCGCCGTTACCATCGTCTTTCCATCGTGCCACAGCATAACGGCGGTTACCGGATTGAAGGCGCAACGCTGGATCAGCGTTTATGCCTGCTGCACTGGCTGCGGCGCTCACTCCGGCTATGTCCGCAATTTATCACGCAGCATTTTACCCCGACATTAAAAACCGCGCTCAGGCAGCAAGGGATCGCCAGGACCCTGTATGACGATACCAATTTGCGTGCGTTAATTAATCTGTGTGCCCGCCGCCTGCAACGCTCTTTTGAGTGCCGGGATATACAATTTTTGCGCCTCTACCTGCAATATTGCTTACTGCAAAATCATCATGGACACACGCCGGAGTTCAACCCGGTGCAGCAGAGCTGGGCGCAGATGCGCGAAGAGTATCAGGTCGCGCAAGATATTGTGCGCCACTGGCGGCGGCGTGTGATCGCGCATCCACAAGAGAATGAGCATCTGTTCCTGTCACTGTTATTTATGATGGTGCGGATCCCCGACCCTCTGCGCGACAGCCACCACCAGGATCGGCGGTTACAGCAGGCCATCAACCGGATGATTGTCCGTTTTCGCGATCTGGCAGGCCTGCGTTTTAGCGATGAGCAAGGACTCAGCGCACAGCTCTATATCCATCTGGCACAGGCGCTGGATCGCAGCTTGTTTGGCATCGGCATCGATAACAGTCTGCCGGAGGAGATCCATCAACTCTATCCGCGTTTGATGCGCACCACCCGCAGCGCATTGCAAGCGTTGGAAGAGGAATACAGCCTGCGTTTCAGCGATGAAGAAGCCGGCCTGGTAGCGGTGATTTTCGGTGCCTGGCTGATGCAGGAGAACGATTTACATGAAAAGCAGGTGGTGTTAATTACCGGCGAAGACAGCGCGCGGGAACAGGAAATAGAACAACAGCTGCGTGAATTAACGCTGCTGCCGCTCACGATTAACTACCTGCCACTGGCTGAGTTTCGCCAGCAAGGCGCGCCGCGCGATGCCACACTGATCGTCACGCCGTACACCACGCCGCTGCCGCTCTTTTCGCCACCGCTGATCCACACCGATGGCCCATTAAGCACACAGCAACAGCAGCATATTCGTGCCATGCTGGAGTGCTAACTGGCAACGGACTGCTGTGCGGAAACTCGCGGTCGCAGGAAGATGGCCGGGATCGCCAGCAGCGCCATCACCCAAAACAGCCCCTGGTGCAGATGCTCGAACAAGAACCCGGCAATCATGGTCATCAACGCAATGCTTCCCCCCATCGCAACGGCGGAGTAGACCGCCTGCAAACGGATCACTTCGCTGCCCTTGCGCGCCGAGATATAACGCATGCCGGCCAGGTGGCAAACGGTGAATGTTCCGCAGTGCAGGATTTGCGCGACAATAAGCCAGGGCAAGTCGGTGGTCCAGCCCATCAGACTCCAACGCACCAGCCCGGAAAACGCGGAAAGCAGCAACAAGTCGCGCGCACTGAAGCGACGGAAGAGACGGTTGCTGAGCGTGAAGATGATGACTTCCGCGACCACCCCCAATGACCAAAGGTAACCCACCGTCGAAGCGGAATACCCGGCAGATTGCCAGTAGATTGCGCTGAAGCCGTAATAGGCGGCATGCGCGCCCTGCAGCAGGGAGACACAGGCGAGAAAACGCCAGTTCTGGACAATCAATTGACGCCATGCCTGCCAGCCAGCACCTTCCTGATGGCGCTGTTCCCCCTGCGGTAAGATGGAAGGCCGTAACAGCATACCCAGCAGCATGGATGCCACGCCAAGCGTCAGCATCGCCAGAATCGCCCGATAATCATACAGGCTCACCAGCTTACCGGTCAGTGCAGAACCAATCACAAAAGCAATGGATCCCCAGACCCTGACGCGGCCATAGTCCATGGTGAATTGTTTTTGCCAGGTACCGGCCAGTGCGTCGGTCAGCGGCACCAGCGGCGAGAAGAAGAGGTTAAAGCCCACAATCACCACCGTCAGCCAGGCCACGTGGTTGCCTGCATAAAAGGCAAGCGCAAACAGGCATGTCACCAGCGCCAGCACACGCAATGCAGTGATCAGACGGGACGGATCGCTAACGCGTGGCGCAATAAGCAAACTGCCCAGAAAACGTGCCACCAGGCCTGCGCCCAGCAACATGCCGATAATTTCCGGGGTTAATCCCACGCCTTTGAGCCAGACGCTCCAGAAAGGTAAGAAAATGCCGTAGCTGAAAAAGTAGGTGAAATAAGCGAGCGCCAGCCAGCGCGTGGACTGCAGAACCATGATTTCCTCCTGAATGGAGGCGATAGTCTGGCGGCAAATAGCCTGGCTGGCAAGTAACAATCAGATAACAAGGTGTGGCGGCCTAACGGATGTATGAATCCAGCACGCTTAATACGACATCCAGGTCTGCTTCGCGCTTAATTTCATCGCTTTCATGGACGATATGATCGGTCAGATGCCCTTTAATCACTTCGCGCATTAAGCCATTCACCGCACCACGGATGGCCGCGATTTGCTGCAAAACCTGTGCGCATTCATGCGGTTCGTCGAGCATTTTTTTCAGCGCAACCACCTGCCCTTCTATTTTGCTTGCCCGCGCTTTTAGCTTTCGTTTATCCCGAATGGTGTGCGACATACAGACCTCAGTTTCATCGTGCTTCACAGACGATAGCATACCATGCAACAACTGGGGGGGAGTTTCTTTCTACTGGGGGGTAGTATTTTTTACTGGGGGGGAGTAGATTTAAGCGCACAAAATGTTACCGAGAATTATTCTCATGAATGACTTCACCACCCTTTTTCAGCAAGGGAACGCCTGGTTTTTTATTCCCAGCGCAATTCTGCTCGGCGCCCTGCATGGCCTGGAGCCAGGACACTCAAAGACCATGATGGCGGCGTTTATTATCGCGATCAAAGGTACGGTTAAACAGGCCATCATGTTAGGGCTGGCAGCCACGGTCTCTCATACCGCGGTAGTCTGGCTGATCGCATTGGGCGGGATGTTTATCAGCCAGAAATTTACCGCCCAATCGGTGGAACCCTGGCTGCAAATGATCTCCGCCGTGGTGATCCTCGGTACAGCAACGTGGATGTTCTGGCGGACATGGCAAGGGGAAAGCGCCCGACGTGCAGGCCATCATCACCACGATCATCATGACGATCATCACCATCATCATCACGGCCACGCTCCGCAGCCACGCGGGTTAATCTTCCAGCCACAACTCGCTGCGGTGCGTGCACAGCCAAATATCCTCGCCATGCGGAGCGTAGCAAAAGAAGAAGAGGAGTATCAGGATGCGCATGAACGGGCACACGCCCGGGATATTGAGCGACGTTTTAACGGTGGTGACGTCACCAATGGACAAATTCTGCTGTTCGGCCTGACCGGTGGCTTGATCCCATGCCCGGCGGCCATCACCATTCTACTTATCTGTCTTCAGCTTAAGGCGCTGACATTAGGTGCAACGATGGTGGTCTGTTTCAGTATTGGCCTGGCGCTCACGCTGGTCGCCGTTGGCGTAGGTGCGGCAATCAGTGTACAACAGGCGGCAAAACGCTGGTCTGGCTTTAATACACTCGCCCGTAAAGCCCCCTACTTTTCCAGCGTGTTGATCGCTCTGGTCGGTATTTACATGGGCTTTCACGGCTACGCCGGTTTGCAATAAGGCATAAAAAAAGCCCCGAACGGGGCTTTTTTATTTGCCTGAAACTTAAGCGTAAACCGGGAAGCGAGCGCAGATATCCAGCACTTTCTGTTTCGTGCGCTCAATCACCGCTTCGTCATTGATGCTATCCAGCACGTCGCACATCCAGCCAGCCAGCTCTTTCACTTCCGCTTCTTTAAAGCCGCGACGGGTTACCGCCGGGCTACCGATGCGGATACCGGAGGTGACAAACGGGCTTTTCGGATCGTTCGGTACGCTGTTTTTGTTAACGGTGATGTTAGCGCGACCCAGTGCAGCATCGGCTTCTTTACCGGTCAGGTTTTTATCCACCAGATCCAGCAGGAACAGGTGGTTATCTGTACCACCGGATACCACTTTGTAACCACGGTTCAGGAACACTTCCACCATCGCTTTGGCGTTTTTCGCAACCTGCTGCTGATAGGTTTTGAATTCCGGCTCCATCGCTTCTTTCAGCGCCACCGCTTTACCGGCGATCACGTGCATCAGCGGGCCGCCCTGGCCGCCAGGGAACACAGCTGAGTTCAGTTTTTTATACAGCTCTTCGCTGCCGCCTTTCGCCAGGATCAGACCACCGCGCGGGCCAGCCAGCGTTTTGTGGGTTGTGGTGGTCACCACGTGTGCATGCGGAACCGGGTTCGGGTAAACGCCTGCGGCGACCAGACCTGCAACGTGCGCCATATCCACAAACAGGTATGCACCGATGCTGTCAGCGATTTCACGCATTTTTGCCCAGTCAACCACGCCGGAATAAGCCGAGAAACCACCGATGATCATTTTCGGCTTGTGTTTCTGCGCCTGCGCGTTCAGGTCGTTGTAATCAATATGGCCGGTTTCATCGATGCCGTAAGGCACGATGTTATACAGTTTACCGGAGAAGTTAACCGGAGAACCGTGCGTCAGGTGACCCCCGTGCGCCAGGTTCATACCCAGTACGGTATCGCCCGGCTCCAGCAGAGAGGTGTACACAGCGAAGTTCGCCTGTGAACCTGAATGCGGCTGGACGTTGGCATAATCAGCGCCGAATAGCTCTTTTGCACGGTCGATCGCCAGTTGCTCAACAATGTCGACATATTCGCAACCGCCGTAGTAGCGTTTGCCCGGGTAACCTTCGGCGTATTTGTTCGTCAGCTGAGAACCCTGAGCCTGCATTACACGCGGGCTGGTGTAGTTTTCGGAGGCGATCAGTTCAATGTGTTCTTCCTGACGTACTTTTTCCTGCTCCATAGCCTGCCACAGTTCGGCATCATAATCGGCAATGTTCATTTCACGCTTTAACATCCGCATCTCCTGACTCAGCTAACAAAAACAACTCTAAACGAGGGCCCAATTTGGGGAACGGCTCACAGTATAACTGATTAATATCCTGATAACAGGTCTTGACAAAGGTTTTTACGCAAACGATTGGCTCCACGCCAGTCAAGGGTTTGAGCGATAACGGGCTTCGCCATATAAGCGGATTTCTTTTCAGGTTTGTGATGCAACTTATTCACGATGCAAATCCTTTAGATGGCCCGCTCTTTACAAGGCCGTGCGCTGCGCTATAAGATGCATTTAAAATACAACTTTAAATAATCATCGCTAAAGGAAGCCATAATGCTCGACGCTCAAACCATCGCTACGGTCAAAGCCACCCTTCCCCTGCTGGCCGCCACCGGACCTAAACTCACCGCACATTTTTACGACCGGATGTTCAGCCACAACCCGGAACTAAAAGAGATCTTTAATATGAGCAATCAGCGCAATGGCGACCAGCGTGAAGCGCTGTTCAACGCGATTGCCGCTTATGCCAGTAATATCGATAACCTCGCGGCATTGCTGCCCGCCGTTGAAAAGATCGCACAGAAACACACCAGTTTTCAGATCCAGCCGGAGCAGTACAACATTGTCGGCGCGCACCTTCTGGCAACGCTGGATGAAATGTTCAGCCCCGGACAAGAGGTACTGGATGCCTGGGGTAAAGCCTATGGCGTGCTGGCTGGGGTGTTTATCAATCGTGAAGCGCAGATTTACCGTGAGCACGCGGAAAAACAGGGCGGCTGGCAAGGAACACGCGCGTTCCGCTTGCTGGAGAAAACCCCGCAGAGTGCACTGATCACCAGCTTTGAATTCGCACCGGTAGACGATCAGCCGGTGGCGTCTTACCAGCCGGGACAATATCTTGGCATCTGGCTGAAGCCGGAAGGTTTCGCGAATCAGGAGATCCGTCAGTACTCGCTGACCCGCCAGCCGAACGGGAAAAGCTACCGTATTGCCGTAAAACGCGAAAGCGGTGGCCAGGTTTCAGAGTGGCTGCACGATAAAGCCCAACCCGGTGATGTGGTGCACCTGGCCGCGCCAGCAGGGGATTTCTTTATGGATGTGCCTGCTGCTACTCCGGTTACGTTAATCTCCGCAGGCGTAGGGCTAACCCCGATGCTGGCAATGCTGGACAGCCTTGCCGCCTCTCAGCACAGCGCACAGGTGAACTGGTTTCATGCCGCCGACAATGGCCAGGTTCACGCTTTCGCCGATGAAGTCAGCAAGCTGGGAGCATCACTGGATCGCTTCTATCAACATGTCTGGTATCGCCAACCGGAAGCAGCAGATCGAAGTGCAGGTCGTTTTAACAGCGAAGGGTTAATGGATTTAACGCAACTGGAAGGAAAATTCAGCGACCCGATGATGCAGTTTTACCTCTGCGGGCCGGTTGGATTTATGCAGTTTGCCGCTCAGCAACTGGTGACGCTCGGCGTAGACAAAGCCAATATCCACTACGAATGCTTTGGGCCGCATAAGGTCCTGTAAGCAGACATTCCCTCACCCGGCAGGGTGAGGGAATCACATCAGATTGCCGCGTCGTCTTCTTCGCCGGTACGGATACGCACCACGCGCGCAACGTCAAAGACGAAGATTTTGCCGTCGCCGATCTTACCGGTCTGCGCCGTGCGGATAATGGTATCCACGCAGGTATCAACGATATCGTCGGTGACCACAATTTCAATTTTCACCTTGGGTAGAAAGTCCACCATGTATTCCGCGCCGCGGTAGAGTTCTGTGTGGCCTTTCTGGCGACCAAACCCTTTCACTTCGGTCACCGTCATCCCGGTGATACCGACTTCCGCCAGTGCTTCACGCACATCATCCAGTTTGAAAGGTTTAATAATCGCATCAATCTTTTTCATGGTGGGTCCTTAAACGCTCTTGCCAGTCTGCTGCATCGTAATCGGTTGCTCACAGTATCATACTCACCGCGCCATTACTCCTTAAAGTCGTTGGCGTCCAGCTCATGTCGTGAGAGTAATTTGTAAAATTCAGTCCGGTTGCGGCCCGCCATCCGCGCGGCGTGGGTCACATTACCTTTGGTGATTTGCAACAGTTTGCGCAGGTAGTTAAGTTCAAACTGATTACGCGCTTCAACAAAGGTAGGCAACGCCGTGTTTTCCCCTTCCAGCGCCTGTTCAACCAGCGCATCGCTGATCACTGGAGAGGATGTCAGCGCCACGCACTGCTCAATCACGTTCACCAGCTGACGCACGTTACCCGGCCAGCTCGCGGTCATCAGCCGTTTCATGGCATCGGTGGAGAAAGCACGCACAAACGGTTTGTGGCGATCCGCTGCCTGACGCAGCAGATGGTTCGCCAGCAGCGGAATATCTTCCGCGCGCTCCGCCAGTGCCGGGATTTTGAGGTTCACAACATTCAGACGGTAGAACAAATCCTCACGAAACTCACCGCGCTCCATCGCTTTCGGCAGGTCGCGGTGGGTGGCGGAAATAATACGCACATTAATATCAATATCGCGGTTGCTGCCCAGCGGGCGGACTTTACGCTCCTGCAGCACACGCAGCAATTTCACCTGCAACGGAATTGGCATATCGCCAATTTCATCAAGAAACAGCGTACCGCCTTCCGCCGCCTGAAACAGCCCTTCGCGGCTACTGACCGCGCCGGTAAACGCCCCGCGCGCATGACCAAACAGTTCCGACTCCAGCAATTGCTCGGGTAATGCACCGCAGTTGATGGCGATAAACGCGCTTTTACTGCGAGGGCTGGCGTTGTGGATCGCCTGCGCGAGGATCTCCTTGCCGGTACCACTTTGCCCGTTGATCAGCACGCTGACATCGGACTGCGCCACCATTCGCGCCTGCTCCAGCAAGCGCAGCATGACCGGGCTACGGGTAACAATGCTTTCGCGCCACTGATCGTCAGCCGCCGGGCCGCTGTGTTCCAGCGCCTCATCAATGGCTTTGTATAACGCGTCTTTATCCACCGGTTTGGTAAGAAAGCTAAAGACGCCCTGCTGCGTGGCGGCTACCGCATCCGGTATTGAGCCATGCGCCGTCAGGATAATCACCGGCATACCCGGCTGAACGCGCTGAATCTCAGCAAACAGCTGCATGCCATCCATTTCATCCATGCGCAGGTCGCTTATCACCAGATCGACCTTTTCCCGCGCCAGAATGCGCAATCCTTCCTGCCCGCTCTCGGCGGTGACAATGCTGTACCCCTCGCTGGTAAGACGCAACCCCAGCAGCTTCAGCAGGCCAGGGTCGTCATCCACCAGCAGTAAATGGGCAGGTTTGCGGCTTGTCATGGTTTTACATCCTCCTGATTCCCGTCATTTTTCGACGGGCGCGTGCTATCCGGCATATCGGCTGGCGCGGGCTTACGCGTGGAAAGACGCCGTTCAATATCGGTCAGCGTCTCCAGCTTGCGCGTGGTGGTTTCCAGTTGCTCACGTAAAAATTGCTGCTGCTGGCGCAACGTATCCAGCTCGCTATCGGTGGATTGTTGCAGTTTGCTGTAGCGACTGCGCTCTTCTGACAGTTGTAACTGCAACATTTCACTATCGCGCCAGAGCTGGAACAACGGGCGAACCTGCGCCGGGATAGTCGGGCTTACAGCGTCCAGCCGGGTAGTGTAATCACGCCGTTCAAGCGGTGTGATTTTAGCGCTGGAGAGCAAAATGCCACGCCGGAACGTGGCAGCCCAGTTATCATCCGTCCAGGAGCGCGCTTCAGCACGGGCCACTGCCGGGGCCAGACGCTGTGCACAATCCATCGCTCGCAGCCAGTAAAGCGGGTTGGTGTCGACATGCGGGCCCGACAATAGCCAGATGTCATCACAGTCTGTTGAGAGAAAATCCGCCAGTTGGTGCTCAGGGAGTCGTTCTTCCTGGCCATTATGGATAGCGCTTTGCGGCTTTTGCGCCACGCATCCGGCCAGCAACAGGCAAGGAAACGCACGAAGCCATTTATTGCGCGGTGACACCGCGTTAATTACGCGGGAAAAAACATGCGACATACTTACCAGGTCCAGGTTCATTTAATCTCTTTTACCGGCACATTGAGCGGTAACTCAATACGGAAACAGACATCGGCTTCGCTATCGGTTGCCAGATAGAGTTCGCCCTGCATACGACGAATACAATCTCTGGCAATACTAAGCCCTAACCCACTGCCTTTTACCGCCCCTTTTCGTTGATGGCTGCCCTGAAAAAAGGGCTCGAAGATCATGCTGCGTTCTGCTTCAGGGATAGGCGTACCGGTATTTGTCACGTCTATAAAGAGCCGCGCGCCGGCAATATAGCTGTGCAGATAAATGTTACCGGATTCAGCACCATAGTGCACAGCGTTAGAGTAGAGATTATCCAGCACGCTCATCAGTAACATCGGTTCAGCCTGACAGGTGGCCGCATCGAGCGTGACCCCGGTATGCATCATTTTAGCTCGCGCCGGCAAACTGTGAGCAGAGATAACCATGTCCACCAGCGGTGCGATCTCAACCTCTTCCAGCTCAACCGCGCCGTCGGCAAGCTTGCGGTTATAGTCGAGGAGTTGCTCAATAAGTTTTTGCAGGTTGCGACTGCTGGCATCGAGGATCTCAACCACCTCTTTCTGTTCCGCGGTCAGCGGCCCCACCACTTCATCGGCAAGCAACTCCGTTCCTTCGCGCATACTGGCGAGGGGGGTTTTAAGCTCATGTGACAAATGACGTAAAAACTGATGGCGCTGCGACTCCAGCCACGCCAGCCTTTCACTGAGCCAGATAATGCGTTCGCCCACATAGCGCAGCTCGCGCGGGCCTTTAAACACCACAGTATGGCCAAGCGATCGCCCTTCCCCCAGCCGGTTGATCATCCGTTCAATCCCCTTCACCGGACCGATGATCATTCGGGTAAACAGCAGCACCAGCCCGAGACTGACCATAAACAACACCAGCGCCTGCCAGCCAAAAAACTGGCCGCGTTCGGCGATTTCCAGTTGTAATTGCTGACCACGGGAGAACACGACCGCACGGGTAGATTGCACCATTTCGGTGTTTGCGGCGGCAAAGGCTTCCAGCCGCTCGGAGGCTGAAGCGGAAGGACCGCTGTTTTTACACTGCAATTGGGCAAGGTCGTTCAGATCCTGGCGTAGCGCCTGGTAGAGCTTATCATCCGGCAGCACGCCCGCATGGGCATCCAGCATTTCACTGTAGCGTTTACGCTGATTCTGATACACCCGCGCCAGCGTGGCATCGTCGAGCACGCAATACTGGCGGTAACTGCGCTCCATTTCCAACGCTGCGTTGGTCATGGCTTCGCTGCGACGCGCGTCAATGAGCGTTGTGCGGTTGGTTTGTAGTGCCTGGGCGCTGAGGGCATTCAGGCTTTGCCACGCCTGCCAGGCCAGTACCAGCAGCGGTAATAAAATCAACAGAAACGCCATCATCACCAACTGGCGTAGCGAGCGGGGGAAAACAAGCCAACGTTTCAACGCAATGCTCTCGCAAGAATAGATACAGGGATGCTAACTGAGTAACGCGCCGGGGGAAAGCCAGAAACAACAAAGCCGGGCATAAGCCCGGCTTTGTTATGAAATTAGGCGGTGCCTAACTCGACGTTTCGCCCGAAGCCTGATAAAGCAAAGCAATTATCAGCAGGTGGACGGCAGGCACCTTTAAGTGCGTCATTCGAAGTTTATGTAGCACGTCCCGAAGGGGCTGACATAAGAAAGATGAATGAGCCACTGCTTAGTATTATGCACATATTATGCCAATGCACAAACAAATAATTTAACTAATTGATTATAATGTATTTTATATTTATCACATGCAACGGCAAGATGTTTGTTTTTTCATCTCACTGTCGCTGTTTAACAACACTCTAATAGCCTTTAAAATAATTACTTATAATTCATATAATTAAATGTCGCCATTTAGAGACACAAAAGAAAAGCCATTGTCGGGAAATGCCGACACTTTTCAACAGGTAATAAAAAAGCCTCCGCCAGAAAGGCCGGAGGCTTTATACGCTTCTCGCGAATTTAACCCAACTGTTTACGGGCGTTACGGAAAATACGCATCCACGGGCTATCTTCACCCCAGTTCTCCGGATGCCAGGAGTTAGACACCGTACGGAATACACGCTCCGGATGCGGCATCATGATCGTCACGCGGCCGCTTTCATTCGTGACCGCCGTAATGCCGTTCGGCGAGCCGTTCGGGTTCGCCGGGTAAGTCTGCGTCACCTTGCCGAAGTTATCGACATAACGCAGTGCCACCAGTCCTTTGCTTTCAAGCGCAGCCAGGTGCGCATCATCGCGCACTTCCACACGACCTTCACCGTGAGATACGGCGATGGGCATTTGCGATCCCACCATGCCGCCGAGCAACAATGACGGGCTCTGCGTCACTTCCACCAGGCTGAAACGCGCTTCGAAACGATCGGAGTGGTTACGCACAAAGCGTGGCCACAGTTCGCTACCCGGGATCAGTTCGCGCAGGTTGGACATCATCTGGCAGCCATTGCATACGCCCAGCGCCAGCGTCTGCGGACGGTGGAAGAAGGTTTCGAACTCGTCGCGTACACGGTCGTTAAACAGGATCGATTTCGCCCAGCCTTCGCCCGCGCCCAGCACATCACCGTAAGAGAAGCCGCCACAAGCGACCAGCGCATGGACGTTTTCCAGCCCGGAGCGCCCGGCCAGGAGGTCGCTCATATGCACATCGATTGCATCAAAACCTGCGCGGTGGAACGCGGCCGCCATCTCAACATGTGAGTTGACGCCCTGCTCGCGCAGTACCGCCACTTTCGGGCGCGCGCCAGTGGCAATAAACGGCGCAGCGATATCTTCGTTAATATCGAACGACAGTTTTACATTCAGCCCTGGATCGTTGTCATTGGCTTTCGCGTCATGCTCCTGATCCGCACACTCCGGGTTATCACGCAGGCGCTGCATCTGCCAGGTGGTTTCCGCCCACCACATACGAAGCGTGGTGCGGCTTTCACTGAACACTGCCTGACCATCAGCTTCAATGACAAAGCGATCGCCGGAGACAGCATTTCCCAGATAATGAACACAATCGCCCAGACCGTATGTCGCCAGCACGCTTTCCACCGCTTCGCGGTCGCCCGCACGCACCTGGATAACCGCGCCCAGCTCTTCATTAAACAACGCCGCCAGACGATCGCCTCCCAGGGAAGCGATATTCACATTTACACCGCAGTGCCCCGTAAAGGCCATTTCCGCCAGCGTCACCAGCAGACCGCCGTCGGAACGATCGTGGTAAGCCAGCAATTTGCCCGCCGCAACCAGCGCCTGGATGGCATCATAGAAGCCTTTCAGTTGCTCAACGTTACGTACATCGGCGGGCTTGTCGCCCAGTTGACGATAAACCTGCGCCAACGCCGTTGCGCCCAACGCATTGTTGCCGTTACCCAGATCGATAAGCAACAGGGCGTTATCTTCGGTGGAGAGTTGCGGCGTTACTGTATGACGTACATCTTCAACGCGCGCAAAGGCCGTGATCACCAGCGACAGCGGCGAAGTCATCTCACGCTGTTCATTTCCTTCCTGCCAGCGGGTTTTCATCGACATGGAATCTTTGCCCACCGGAATGGTCAGTCCCAATGCAGGGCAAAGCTCTTCACCCACCGCTTTCACTGCCGCGTACAGGCCTGCGTCTTCGCCAGGATGCCCTGCCGCCGCCATCCAGTTTGCGGACAGCTTAATGCGTTTGATGTCGCCAATCTGCGTTGCCGCGATATTGGTCAATGCTTCCCCCACGGCCAGACGCGCGGAAGCCGCAAAGTCCAGCAGCGCAACCGGCGCACGTTCACCCAGCGCCATCGCTTCACCATAGTAGCTATCGAGGCTGGCAGTAGTCACCGCACAGTTCGCTACCGGGATCTGCCACGGCCCGACCATCTGATCGCGGGCGACCATACCGGTCACCGTGCGGTCGCCAATGGTCACGAGGAAGGTTTTTTCCGCCACGGTCGGCAAATGCAGCACGCGATTCACTGCGTCTTCAACCGAAATGCCCTGTGTCGTAAATGCATCGCCGGTCGCCTGACGGGTCTCAACGTTGCGGGTCATCTTCGGCGTTTTGCCTAACAGCACATCCAGCGGCATGTCGATCGGTTGATCGTTAAAATGGTTGTCGTTCAGCGTCAGGTGCTGCGCTTCGGTCGCTTCGCCAATCACCGCATAAGGCGCGCGTTCGCGGCGACACTGCTCATCAAACAGCGCCAGTTGATCGGCGGCAACCGCCAACACATAGCGTTCCTGCGATTCGTTACACCAGATCTCCAGCGGGCTCATACCCGGCTCATCGCTGAGAATGTCACGCAGTTCAAAACGACCGCCGCGACCACCATCGCTGACCAGCTCAGGCATGGCATTGGACAGACCGCCCGCGCCCACGTCATGAATAAAGAGGATGGGGTTGGCATCGCCCAGTTGCCAGCAACGGTCAATCACCTCCTGGCAACGACGCTCCATTTCCGGGTTGTCGCGCTGAACTGAGGCAAAATCCAGATCCGCATCAGACTGACCAGACGCCATAGAGGACGCTGCGCCGCCCCCCAGGCCGATATTCATCGCCGGGCCACCGAGGACGATCAGTTTCGCACCTACGGTGATCTCGCCTTTTTGTACGTGATCGGCACGAATGTTACCGATCCCGCCCGCCAGCATGATCGGTTTGTGGTAGCCGCGCAGCTCTTCGCCGTTATGGCTATTCACTTTCTCTTCATAGGTACGGAAATAGCCGTTCAGCGCCGGGCGACCAAATTCGTTGTTAAACGCCGCGCCGCCCAGTGGGCCATCGGTCATAATATCCAGCGCGGTAACGATACGCTCCGGCTTACCAAAATCTTCTTCCCACGGTTGTTCAAAGCCCGGAATACGCAGGTTGGAAACGGAGAAACCCACCAGGCCCGCTTTCGGCTTCGCGCCACGACCGGTTGCCCCTTCGTCACGGATCTCACCGCCGGATCCGGTCGCAGCCCCCGGCCACGGAGAGATCGCCGTCGGGTGGTTATGTGTTTCCACCTTCATCAGAATATGCGCCGGTTCTTGATGGTAATCGTAACGGCCTTCACCGCGATCGGCGAAGAAGCGGCCAACAGCTGAACCTTCCATCACGGCGGCGTTGTCTTTATACGCAGACAGGACGAAATCCGGCGTTTTCTCGAAGGTGTTTTTGATCATTTTAAACAATGACTTCGGCTGCGGCTTGCCATCAATCACCCAGTCGGCGTTGAAGATTTTGTGGCGGCAGTGCTCGGAGTTCGCCTGGGCGAACATATAGAGTTCGATATCGTTCGGGTTGCGCCCCAGACGGGTAAAGGCGTCTTGCAGATAGTCGATTTCATCGTCTGCTAATGCCAGGCCAAGACGCAGGTTGGCGTCGATCAGCGCCTGGCGGCCTTCACCCAGTAAGTCGACGCTTTGTACCGGTGCCGGCTGATGGTGTTCAAACAGGCGCTCAGCATCCGCCTGTGAGGTGAATACGCTCTCCATCATGCGATCATGCAGTTCTGCTGCGACATGAGCCCACTGGGCGTCCGTCAGGCCATCGGCGTCTACATAGTACGCAACGCCGCGTTCAAGGCGGTTGATCTTATTAAGGCCGCAGTTGTGCGCAATATCGGTAGCTTTGGAAGACCAGGGAGAGATGGTGCCAGGACGAGGAGTGACGAGCAGTAAGGTTCCGGTTGGGGTATGGCTGCTCAGGCTCGGGCCATATTTCAACAGGCGCTGGAGCCGGGCGTACTCTTCTTCGGTCAGGGTGTCGTTCAGATCAGCGAAGTGAGCGTACTCGGCGTAAATATTACTGACCGGGAGGTTGGCCGCCTGAAAACGCGCCAGCAGTTTGTTGATACGAAAAGCGGACAATGCAGGCGAACCACGCAGAATTTCCATCATAAGTCTCTCGTCTTCGATTACGAAGCGTCGGGGACGCTTTAAGTGTGCACCAGGGGAAAACGGGCGTCATTATAGAGAATCCTGAGCGCCTACGAAACCGTTTGCGTCGAAATAAAATCAGCCCGGATTTTTGACAATAGCTGCCGCCGACCACTCTAATTAGTTGCCAACTGGCGTTTTGTTGCGCAAAATGCCGCTCAATCACAGACAAACCTTGTTGTTATCATGACGGCCATCTGCTGAGGCAAAGTACGGCGCAGAGAATTAACTGATTGAAAAAATTTAAGATTAATTATCTGCTCATCGGCATTGTCACCCTGCTGCTGGCAGCGGCCCTGTGGCCATCCATTCCCTGGTTCGGCAAAGCCGATAACCGCATCGCGGCAATCAAAGCCCGCGGGGAATTGCGCGTCAGCACCATTGCCACACCGCTCACCTATACCCGTATTGACGGAAAATCCTACGGTCTCGATTACGATCTGGCGCAGCATTTCGCCGACTATCTGGGTGTGAAGCTCAAAGTCACCGTCCGCCAGAATATCAGCCAGCTCTTTGACGATCTCGATCATGATGATGCGGATATGCTCGCTGCAGGACTGGTGTACAACAGCGAACGCATCAAAAACTACCAGACCGGCCCGGTTTACTACTCCGTTTCTCAGCAACTGGTTTACCGGGTTGGCAGCCCTCGCCCGCGCACGCTGCAATCTGTTAACGCCAGCCAATTGACCGTTGCACCGGGGCAGGTGGTGATCGACGATCTTCGCGCCTTAAAAGAGAAAAAATACCCGGATTTAAGCTGGACGGTGGATGAGAAGCTCGGCACCAATGCGTTGATGGAACAGGTGCTGGAAGGCAAATT
This sequence comes from Kosakonia oryzendophytica, assembly GCF_900094925.1. Classification (GTDB taxonomy): domain Bacteria; phylum Pseudomonadota; class Gammaproteobacteria; order Enterobacterales; family Enterobacteriaceae; genus Kosakonia; species Kosakonia oryzendophytica. The sequence continues at coordinate 662,798 of NZ_FMAY01000001.1, forward strand.
GAGTTACACCATTGCCGACTCGGTGGCGATAAGCCTGTTCCAGCGGGTGCACCCAGAGCTGGCTGTCGCACTGGATGTAACCGATGAACAGCCGGTCACCTGGTTCAGCAAGCGCGATGACGACAATACCCTTTCAGCCGCCATGCTGGATTTCTTCAATAATATGAATGAAGACGGTACCCTCGCACGGCTGGAGGAGAAGTATCTCGGGCATGGTGAAGACTTTGACTATGTGGATACGCGCACTTTCCTGCGCGCTGTCGATAGCGTACTGCCCGAGCTGCAACCGATGTTTGAGAAATATGCCCAGCAGATCGACTGGCGTCTGCTGGCAGCCATCTCCTATCAGGAGTCACACTGGGACGCCCAGGCCACCTCACCAACCGGGGTGCGCGGCCTGATGATGCTGACAAAAAATACGGCGCAAAGTTTAGGCCTAAGCGATCGTACCGATGCGGAACAGAGCATTAGCGGCGGCGCGCGCTACTTGCAGGATATGATGAGCAAAGTGCCGGACAGCGTACCGCAGGATGAGAAAATCTGGTTTGCGCTGGCGGCCTACAATATGGGCTATGCGCATATGCTGGATGCACGCGCGCTGACGGCAAAAACCAAAGGCAACCCCGATAGCTGGGCCGATGTAAAACAGCGTCTGCCGCTGCTGAGCCAGAAACCCTGGTACAGCAAACTGACCTACGGCTACGCACGCGGGCATGAAGCATACGCTTATGTGGAGAACATCCGTAAGTATGAAATCAGCCTGGTCGGTTACCTGCTTGAGAAAGAGAAAGAAGCGGCCAAAGCGCTAAAGCTGGCAAAGAGTTACCCGGCGGTTTCTACGGATGAACTGAACCGCCCCGCCTACGGCATACTGCCTTTTAGCGCCTTTACCACTAGCGATCCTTTTCCGCGCAACCCGCTGCTGACGCCGGATACGTTGGTAAAAAACCCACTGAAAGTGAACCGATAAAGTGCTTTAACCGCCCGACTGCTCTTGTGAATCAGAGAGCGTTTTTTTCAGCGCTTTTTTCTCCTGCCGACGCTGGCGGAAAAAGTCGCTCAGCATTGCCGCACACTCATCGCGCAGCACCCCTTCGGTGATCACCACCCGGTGGTTCATTCCCGGGTGATGCAGCACATCCATCAGCGAACCCGCCGCACCGGTTTTCGCATCCCGCGCGCCAAACACCAGATGACCAATGCGGCTATGCACCATTGCCCCGGCGCACATCACGCAGGGCTCCAGCGTGACATAGAGCGTGGTGTCGATCAGGCGGTAGTTTTGCAGCACCATCCCCCCCTGACGCAGTGCCATGATCTCCGCATGCGCCGTGGGATCGTGACGGCCAATCGGCCGGTTCCAGCCTTCGCCAATCACCCGTTCGTTATGCACCAGTACCGCGCCAACGGGCACTTCGCCTTCTTCCCATGCACGTTTCGCCAGCGTCAGCGCATAACGCATCCAGTATTCATGGTTCAGTTCAGGATTGGACAAAGGGAAAAACTCCAGTGATTCAGGCGGGCGCATTATACAGCCCTTCGCTGTTTATTCCAGTTGCTGTAACTCACCGCGCGGCGTCACACGCCAGCGGTGCTGGCAAAAATAGAGCAACGGGTTGTCTTGCTTGCTGTCGCTATAACCACTGTACAGACGCAGCGGCGTACCGATTTTCCGCTCCAGTTGCGCCACTTTCTCGTGCCCGAGACAGCGCATCGTTAGCACCCAGCCGCCATAACGACGGTTGATCTGACTGGCAATCACATTCACCTTCGGCAACCAGGGCGTATCAAAATAGACTTGCTCCACCAGCGGTTGCGGCGAGCCCGTGATCAACCAGATATCCGCATCAGAAGCGGTAAGGTACTGGGTTAGTCGCGATTGCACCACCGGAAACGCCGTCACGTGTTCGCGAAACCAGCGGACAAACTGCTGCTCACGCTTTTTCAGTTGGTGTTCACTGTGGCCAAACGTGCAGCCCCAGAGCAGCAGGCTCATAGGCCAGCGGGCTGCACGCCCTTTAATCAATAACGCGCCAGCAATCACCGGCAATAGCGGCAGCACCAACAAGGCATTCAACGGCTGGTGCCGCAACAGATAACGTAAAAACGTACCGAACATATCCTGCTGGTGCAGTGTTCCGTCAAGATCAAAAAATACGACGCGGCGCTCGCTGGTAGCCAAATGTTGTCCCTCTGCCTGGTTAAACGCCGATCGCCATTTATCCTCTTCTGGCGATCGCTATTAGAGATAGCCTAACAGATAGAACCTGACTTTTCCGGTAACAAGACACCTGCAATATAAAGCAGCTATTTCGTTACGCCACAGATGCACTACACTGCCTTATCTTTCCAGGAACCGTAGTGACCATGACTTCGCATACCAAAACGATGCGCGCCTTTAGCTCTGCCTCTTTCCGACATCTGTTCTTTGCCCGTCTGTTCACCGTACTGGGTAACGGCATCGCTCCGATTGCACTGGCCTTTGCGGTACTGGACATCGGCGGTTCCGCCGCCGATTTGGGCCTCGTCGTGGCGGCTCGATCTGTTTTTAATGTCGCCTTCTTGTTGGTCGGCGGTGTATTGGCAGATCGCTATTCACGTAGCCTGGTGCTGGTTTCGTCCTCTGTTGTGGCGGCGATATCGCAAGCGGTCGTCGCATGGTCCGTGCTAAACGGCAGCGCAACGGTCATGGGCCTTGCCCTCTTAGGTACCCTGAATGGTGCCGCCGCAGGCGTTGCGTTACCGGCCTCCTCCGCGCTGGTGCCCCAGACGGTGCCAGCCCATAACCTGCGCGAAGCCAATGCGTTGATCCAGTTAGGTATTTACAGTGGAACCGTGGTTGGTGCTTCGCTGGGCGGGGTCCTGACCAGCGCCGTCGGGCCTGGCTGGGGACTGGCGATTGATGCGCTCGGCTTTGCTGCCTCGGCGCCGCTCTATTACTGGATCCGTACAGGCGTCGCGCCAGTCGCCGCCGCACAAACCAACATTCTGCAGGATCTGCGCGACGGCTGGAAAGAGTTCGCCAGCCGGACATGGGTCTGGTCCATTGTCGTTCAGTTCACCATTATCAATGCCGCATTCAGTGGTGTAGTGATGGTTCTCGGCCCGATCATTGCCGATGCCTCATTTGGCCGCACCCAGTGGGGAATCATGGTTGCGGCGCAAAGCGTTGGGTTGATTGTCGGCTCATTCCTGGCATTGCGCTGGCGCCCGCGTCGCGACCTGTTTATTGGCGTGATGCTGGTGTCGTTGTGTGCGTTGCCTATTTTCCTGCTGGGGCAGATTGCGCCGACACCGTGGCTTATCGCGGCATTTTTTATCGCGGGCGTCACTTTCGGTCTGTTTGGCGTGGCCTGGGCACAGTCGCTGCAAACCCATATACCGCCAGAAAAACTGGCGCGTGTATATGCATACGACGCGCTGGGATCCTTTATTGCGATCCCGGTTGGCGAATTGGCCGCCGGACCGCTGGCCATACATTACGGTAACAGCAATGTATTAATGGCTTCAGCGGGGGCCGTGGTCATCGCAACGTTTGTTGCCAGCCTGATCCCGGCCATTCGTCAGCTCGATAACTCACCGAAGGTGAAAAGACACAGCGCCGAAGGATCCACTTGATCGCTGTCAAATGCCGGGTTGTGATACTTTGTCGTGATAGAATTTTTAATTCATAATAATAATCAATTGCTGGAATATTAAATTCTCTCATTTGTATGCGTTGTTATTGCCTCCGGAGATCCTATGAACTGTTTAATTCGCATCCGTCAGCGCTATTCCGGCCTGGCGCAGAGCGATAAAAAGCTGGCGGAATTTCTGCTGGAAAATCCCGATCGCGCGCGCCATTTAAGTTCGCAACAGTTGGCCGCCGAAGCGGGTGTTAGCCAGTCGAGCGTCGTGAAGTTTGCCCAGAAAATGGATTTCAAAGGATTTCCGGCAATGAAACTGGCCATCAGCGAAGCGCTGGCCAGCAACACCAATCCCTGGTCCGTGCCCGTGCATAACCAGATCCGCGGCGACGATCCGCTACGTGTGGTGGGTGAAAAGCTGATCAAAGAGTACCAGAGCGCCATGCACGCCTCACTGGATGTCAACAGTGAAGAGAAGCTGCTGGAAAGCGTACGACTGCTGCGCGAGGCACGGCGTATTATCCTGACCGGTATTGGCGCTTCCGGGTTGGTTGCCCGTAACTTCGGCTGGAAGTTGATGAAAATTGGTATTAACGCCGCGGTGGAGCAGGATATGCACGCCCTGCTGGCAACCGTGCAGGCAATGGAGCCTGGCGATCTGTTGTTGCCGGTTTCTTATTCCGGCGAACGGCGTGAAATCAATATAGCAGCCGATGAAACCCTGCGCGTGGGCGGCAAGATCCTCGCCATCACCGGCTTTACCCCCAACGCCCTGCAACAACGGGCGACACATTGCCTTTACACTATCGCCGAAGAGCAGGCGACGCGCAGTGCGGCCATCTCCTCCACCAGCGCGCAAATGATGCTGACGGACTTACTGTTTATGGCGCTGGTACAGCAGGATCTGGAGCATGCGCCGGAACGCATTCGTCATAGCGAGGAGCTGGTAAAAAAACTGGTTTGAGCAGGGAATCATCGTATAATGCCCGCCCTGTTAGTGATGTTTCTGAGATTTTCCTGATGGCGCTGTTAATCACCAAAAAATGCATCAATTGCGATATGTGCGAGCCGGAATGCCCGAACGAGGCGATTTCGATGGGTGACAGCATCTATGAGATTAACAGCGATCGGTGCACCGAGTGCATTGGGCACTATGAAACGCCGACCTGCCAGAAAGTGTGCCCGATCCCCAATACCATCCTGAAAGATCCGGCACATATAGAAACAGAAGAACAGCTCTGGGATAAATTCGTCCAGATGCACCACGCCGATAAGATTTAACTTTCAATTATCACCGTTGCGCAGGCGTAATGCCGCTCATCCGCCAGCGTCACGTGAGTGGACTTCACGCCCATCTGCTCCGCCAGCCGCAGCGCCTCATCCCACAAACGCAAGCCTGGCTTACCCAGTTCGTCGTTGAACACTTCGAATTGATTAAATGCCAGACCGTTACGAATACCGGTGCCAAACGCCTTCGCCGCCGCTTCTTTTACCGCAAAACGTTTTGCCAGGAAGCGCACCGGTTGCTGATGCGCCTGGTAGAGCTCCCATTCGTTAGCGCTCAACACCCGCTTCGCCAGGCGATCGCCGCTGCGGGCGATCACCGCTGCGATGCGGTCTATCTCAACGATATCCGTACCCAGTCCGAGGATTGCCATTACGCGCGCGCTTCCTGCATCAGGCGTTTCATCTCGGCGACGGCCTCTTTCAGACCACTCATCACCGCGCGACCAATAATGGCGTGGCCGATGTTCAGCTCGTGCATTTCTGGCAGTGCGGCAATGGCCTTCACGTTGTGATAAGTCAACCCGTGGCCCGCATTCACTTTCAGGCCGAGGCTGGCGGCGTAGGTCGCAGCTTTGGCAATGCGCTCCAGCTCTTTCGCCTGCGCGGCATCGTTTTCTGCATCAGCGTAGCAACCGGTGTGGATTTCGATGTACGGCGCGCCAACGTCCGCAGCGGCTTTGATTTGCTCCGCATCGGCGTCGATAAACAGCGATACCTGAATACCGGCAGCGGCCAGGCGCTGGCAGGCGTCACGCATTTTCTCGCGCTGACCAGCCACATCGAGGCCGCCTTCCGTGGTAACTTCCTGGCGTTTTTCCGGCACCAGGCAGCAGAAATGCGGTTTGGTTTCACAGGCAATTGCCAGCATCTCTTCGGTGACCGCCATTTCCAGGTTCATTCGCGTATCCAGCGTCTGGCGCAAAATACGCACGTCTCTGTCGGTGATGTGGCGACGATCTTCGCGCAGATGCACGGTAATGCCGTCGGCTCCCGCCTGTTCAGCAATAAATGCTGCCTGCACCGGATCCGGGTAAGCCGTGCCACGTGCGTTACGCAATGTTGCGATATGATCGATATTGACGCCCAACAGTAATTCAGCCATGACAATCCTCAGTGTTTTCATTGGTTCCGGCGCGGTCTTCGCCTCGCCTGGCCTGATTTTTTCCGTTATCGCTTCGGCATAAACTGCCGGAACAGTTCCCGGCTTTTTAACGGCTTGCCTCCAAGATACGGCTTTAACGCAATACGGGTAAAGCGCTTTGCAGCGCGCAACGTGTCGGCATCCGGGAATTCACGTTCAGCCAGCGCACGCAGATGCCGGCCAGTAAAGGTGCTGTTATCCATTACTACGCTGGCAATAAACCCTTTCTCTTCCCGGTAGCGATAGGTCATCAGGTCATCCACCGGCTCACCGCTGCCCGCACAGTGCAGGAAATCAACGCCATAACCCAGATGCCCGAGCAGTGCCAGTTCAAAGCGACGCAGCACAGGTTCCGGCGTGCCGGTTACGCCCGCTAACGCCTGGATGCAGTGTAAATAGTCGAAGAAGAGTTCGGAGAAGCGGGTCTCATGCTCCAGCACGCGGGCAATAAGCTCATTAACATAAAGGCCGCTGTAGAGCGTGATACCACTGAGCGGCAGCGCCAGTGAAACCGCTTCTGCGCTGCGCAGCGTTTTGACTTCGCCACGCCCGCCAAAACGTACAAGCAGAGGGGTAAAAGGCTGTAATGCGCCTTTAAGATTAGAGCGTTTGGAACGTGCGCCTTTTGCAACAAGGCGCACGCGGCCCGACTCTTCCGTGAAGACGTCCAGCATCAGGCTGGTTTCGCTCCACGGACGGGAATGGAGGACGAATGCGCGCTGCCATCCTTCCATCGTGTTCTCGCCGTCTGTCAGGCCATTAACGCTTAAAGATCGTCGACATAACCGAGACTGCGCAGCGCGCGTTCGTCATCGGCCCAGCCGGACTTCACTTTCACCCACAGTTCAAGGTGAACTTTGGCTTCAAACATCTCTTCCATATCTTTACGGGCTTCAATGCCGATGGTTTTGATTTTGGCCCCTTTGTTGCCAATCACCATCTTCTTCTGCCCTTCGCGCTCAACAAGGATCAGCCCGTTGATGTCGTAGCCGCCGCGCTCGTTCGTAATGAAACGTTCGATTTCTACTGTCACCGAATACGGCAGCTCCGCGCCGAGGAAACGCATCAGCTTCTCACGAATGATCTCAGAAGCCATAAAGCGCTGAGAACGGTCGGTCACATAATCTTCCGGGAAGTGATGAATGGCTTCCGGCAGGTGTTTGCGCACGATGCTGGCGATGGTATCAACATTGGTGCCGGTTTCCGCAGAGAGCGGTACGATGTCGAGGAAATTCATCTGGCTGGCGAGGAACTGCAAGTGCGGCAGCAGATCGGCTTTTTCTTGCACGTTGTCCACTTTATTGACTGCGAGGATCACCGGCGTTTTGCCGTCGCGCAGTTTGTTCAGCACCATTTCGTCATCCGGCGTCCAGCGCGTGCCTTCCACTACGAAGATTACCAGCTCAACATCGCCGATTGAACTGCTTGCTGCTTTGTTCATCAGACGGTTGATGGCGCGCTTCTCTTCCATATGCAGGCCCGGGGTGTCGACGTAAATCGCCTGATACTCCCCTTCGGTATGGATACCGACAATACGGTGGCGCGTGGTCTGTGCTTTACGGGAAGTAATGGAAATCTTCTGCCCGAGCAGTTTGTTCAGTAGCGTGGATTTGCCGACGTTGGGACGTCCAACGATGGCGATAAACCCGCAATAGCTTTTTTCAGTTTCAGTGCTCATTCCAGCTCCAGTTTTTTCAGCGCCTGTTCGGCGGCAGCCTGCTCCGCCTTACGGCGGCTGGAACCTGTGCCGACCACCGGTTCGCTCAGGCCGCTGACCTGGCAGTGGATAGTAAATTCCTGATCATGTGCTTCACCGCGCACCTGCACCACCAGATAGGACGGCAGCGGCAAATGGCGACCCTGCAAAAACTCCTGCAGGCGCGTTTTCGGATCTTTTTGCTTATCGCCCGGACTGATTTCGTCCAGGCGCGTTTGATACCAGCTCAGGATTAATTGTTCGACGGTCTGGATATCGCTATCGAGAAATACCCCGCCAATTAATGCTTCAACGGTGTCCGCGAGAATGGATTCACGGCGAAAACCGCCGCTCTTCAATTCACCCGGCCCTAAGCGCAGACATTCGCCTAATTCGAATTCGCGGGCGATTTCCGCCAACGTATTACCGCGAACCAGCGTGGCGCGCATGCGGCTCATATCACCTTCATCCACGCGAGGAAAACGGTGATAGAGCGCATTAGCAATCACAAAACTTAAAATCGAGTCGCCAAGAAACTCCAGACGCTCATTGTGTTTGCTACTGGCACTGCGGTGGGTTAATGCCTGCTGCAACAGATCCTGATGATGAAAAGTGTAGCCCAGCTTCCGTTGAAGCCGATTAATTACGATGGGGTTCATGCGATACCAATAAATAAATGCGTCAACAATGCAGCACACGAAACCGACCTGAGAAAAACCAACGCGGTTTCGTGTGCTGTGGCGCCCGGAGGAGCCAGCCTCAAACTTCGGGGGAATATTCTATACGCAACGAGGGGGGTTGTCGTTAGTCTGAGGGGAATAATCGCGGAAATAATTCAGGGCGCAACGGGAATAATTGCGCCCTGGTTAATTAATGAATTCCGCCGATACGATTCAGTCGTACACCTGTCGGCCATTCACCTTCTTGTTTTTCGAAACTCATCCAGATTGCCGTCGCACGACCAACGAGATTCGCTTCCGGCACGAAGCCCCAATAACGGCTGTCAGCACTGTTATCGCGGTTATCGCCCATCATGAAATAGTGACCTGGCGGCACAATCCACGTTGCCAGTTGCTGCCCTGGCTGACGGTAATAGATGCCAAGCTGATCCTGGGCGATCGGTACAGTCAGAATACGGTGCGTCACCTCACCCAGAGTCTCTTTGCGCTCCGTCAGACGAATGCCATCTGCCATGGTTTCGCTTTTAGGCAACTGGAAGAAACCACTGCTTGCTTCACCACCGGAGCGGCGACCAAAGGTCTGCACAAAGTCACTGGCTTCAACATTGCTGTAGGTGATCGGCAGCGCGTTGCCGCACGCCTGACCGGAGCTGCAGTTTGGCTGCACGGTAACCTGCTTGCTGACCGGGTCGTAACTGACTTTGTCACCCGGTACGCCAACCACACGTTTGATGTAATCCAGGCGCGGATCGTCCGGGTATTTAAACACCGCAATATCACCGCGTTTCGGATGACCGGTTGCGATCAGCGTCTTCTGGTAGATCGGATCTTTAATACCGTAAGCGAATTTTTCCACAAGGATAAAATCGCCGATCAGCAGCGTCGGCATCATTGAACCGGAGGGGATCTGGAACGGCTCAAAAATAAACGAACGCACGATCAGTACAATCGCCAGTACCGGGAAAACAGAAGCACCGGTTTCCAGCCAGCCTGGCTTCGGACCGATTTTCTTCAGCGTTTTTTTATCAAGGGCATCACCTGTCGCAATTTGCGCGGCGGCCTGACGTTCCCGGCGTTTTGGTGCAAAAATAAACTTATCCAGGCACCATAAAAGTCCCGTCACCAGCGTCGCGATCACCAGGATCAGGGCAAACATGTTCGCCATGCCAACTCCTTAAGGTTATTTGCTCTCTTTGCCTACGTGCAGAATGGCAAGGAACGCTTCCTGAGGCAGTTCGACGTTACCGACCTGCTTCATACGTTTCTTACCTTCTTTCTGTTTCTGCAGCAGCTTTTTCTTACGGCTGACGTCACCGCCATAGCATTTCGCCAGTACGTTTTTACGCAGCTGTTTTACCGTCGAGCGGGCAATAATGTGGTTGCCGATAGCCGCCTGAATCGCGATATCAAACTGCTGGCGAGGGATCAGATCTTTCATCTTCTCCACCAGCTCACGGCCACGGTACGGTGCATTTTCATTGTGGGTGATCAACGCCAGCGCATCGACACGCTCGCCGTTGATTAACACATCCACACGTACCATGTTAGACGCCTGGAAACGTTTGAAGTTGTAATCCAACGATGCATAACCACGCGAGGTGGATTTCAGACGGTCGAAGAAGTCCAGCACCACTTCCGCCATCGGGATTTCATAGGTCAGCGCTACCTGGTTGCCGTGGTAAACCATGTTGGTTTGCACCCCACGTTTTTCCACACACAGCGTAATAACGTTACCCAGATACTCCTGCGGCAGCAGCATGTGGCATTCGGCAATCGGCTCGCGTAGCTCTTCAATATTGTTCAACGGTGGCAGTTTGGACGGACTGTCGACATACACCACTTCTTTGTTCGTGGTTTGCACTTCATACACAACAGTCGGCGCAGTGGTGATCAGATCCAGATCGTATTCACGCTCCAGACGTTCCTGAATGATCTCCATATGCAACAGACCGAGGAAGCCACAGCGGAAGCCGAAGCCCAGCGCAGTAGAGCTTTCCGGTTCGTAGAACAGGGATGCATCGTTCAGGCTCAGTTTGCCGAGCGCATCACGGAAGTTTTCGTAGTCGTCAGAGCTAACCGGGAACAGACCCGCATAGACCTGCGGTTTTACCTTTTTGAACCCTGGCAGAGCTTTGTCCGCCGGGTTGCGTGCAGAGGTCAGCGTATCCCCGACCGGTGCGCCGAGAATGTCTTTAATTGCACAGACCAGCCAGCCCACTTCGCCGCACTTAAGCTCGGTACGATCAACCTGTTTCGGCGTAAAGATGCCGAGACGGTCAGCGTTATACACCTGGCCGGTACTCATAACTTTAATTTTGTCGCCTTTGCGCATGGTGCCGTTTTTGATACGCACCAGCGATACCACGCCCAGGTAGTTATCAAACCAGGAGTCGATGATCAGCGCCTGCAGCGGCGCGTCCGGATCGCCTTCCGGCGGCGGAATGTCCCGCACCAGACGTTCCAGCACATCCGGCACGCCAACACCGGTCTTCGCCGAACAGCGCACCGCATCTGTCGCGTCGATGCCGACGATATCTTCAATCTCTTCGGCAACGCGCTCAGGATCGGCGGCTGGCAGGTCGATTTTGTTCAGTACCGGCACCACTTCCAGATCCATTTCGATGGCGGTATAGCAGTTTGCCAGCGTCTGCGCTTCCACGCCCTGACCCGCATCCACCACCAGCAGTGCACCTTCACAGGCGGCCAGCGAGCGGGAAACCTCATAGGAGAAGTCAACGTGCCCGGGAGTATCGATAAAGTTCAGTTGGTAGGTTTCGCCGTTAAGGGCTTTGTAGTCCAGCGTTACGCTCTGGGCTTTGATGGTAATACCGCGTTCGCGCTCAAGATCCATGGAGTCCAGCACCTGGGCTTCCATTTCGCGATCGGAAAGACCACCGCAAATCTGGATGATACGGTCAGACAGCGTCGACTTACCGTGGTCGATGTGAGCGATGATCGAAAAGTTACGAATATTCTTCATATAGTGAGATTTTATGCCTTACGAGTAACTAAGAGGCCTGTTCGCGCCTGACGTCAAATGTACTTAAACGCCGCATTCTACACTACAACCGCAATGCGGGGAAATGCTCATACCAGCAAGAAAAATGCCGCTTTTTTCACCGTTACAAGGGTGAAATTACGGGCGGCTTTCAGTGGAAGCATCGTCGACGCGAACAAGGTTCGGAGGTAAACCTACGCTAATGATGATGGGTTGCCATTCGCTGCGGGAAGCCAGTTTGGGCGAGAGTCCTCGTGCCAGTAAAAAACCGCCAACACCGCCGAGCACCGCACCGCACAGCGCCGCAAGATCGTGACCAAACAGCGCCTGGAAAATGGCGCCCAGGACAAACAACCCAACCAGCGGCGACATATACACCAGCAGAGCCGATCCCAGCAAACTGGCTTCGGCAATACCGAGTTCAACTTTTTGCCCGGCCACCAGCGGCTCTGCGCTGGGTACGGCAATGGTATGGCTGGTTTGCGGACCTAACTTATTCAACACGCGGCTACCGCAGCCCGCGCGGGAGGCGCAACTGCTGCAGGAGGCTTTGACGTCACATTCGACTAATGCTTCACCGTTACGCCATGAAACGACGGTAGCCCACTCTTTAATCATTGTGTGGCCTTGAATTTGAGGCTATCCGCAATGCGTTTTGCGGTTTGTGGAGGGAGTTCGCCTACGATGGTAATTTCGGCATTGTCACGAACCGTGGTGCTAACCGTGCGACGGCCGGTACGCAGGACCTGATCGCTACTGTTCTGGTTTGCGCGGTTCACGTTAATCGAGAAGCTAAATAAGCCGTCTGAATAAAGGCGCGACTCAACGGGAACATCCACCGTTGGCAACTGGCGACGACTGCTGGCCACCTCGCTAAATCCTTCTGGTAACCAGGACGGCCCCCAATTGAAGTCAACTTTATCCCCCGCAGGGACCGAAAGCAGAGGCGGTAAACTGGCTTTTGCCAGCGTTTGCATGCTGTTCGCAACCTGCGTGTTCACGGAAAACGCGATCACGCGGAACTGTTCGAGAGTTTCGCCATCGCGATCGAGTAAGTCGACGCGCATTGGCAGGCGTGTTTCCGAATCCATCCAGACGATGTAACTGTAACGGGTGCCGTCACGGGCAACAACGCGGATAACCTCACACAGTCTGTCGGCAATACGTGTACGTCCTACAGAAATGAAATCATAGTAGGAAGAGAGACGCTTAAAATCGGTATAAACCAGCGTAGGCAGCGAATCGACGATGTAGTTGCCGTTCAGCGTAAACGGCTCAAGACCCGGCTCAAAGTAGCTGATCTCATTACCACGCTGCACCACTTCGCGGCGAGGACCGTCCATTTGCAGCATTTGGGCCAGAGGCTGGTCGTTCAGGCGCGCATGGCGGTAGCGTAACGACTCCACTCCCTGCTTATTGATGCTGATAAAAGACAGTTCGTAGTTGAGCGACTGACTCGCCACGTTCATTTGCTGCAACAACGCCCCGGACGAAACATCAGCCGAGGCGTTAGCAGAGAAGAACAGACCAGCAGCCACAAAAGACATGGCACACCAAAGTTGCTTCATTACTGCGATTGCGTTCCTAAAGTTTGATTTCCTGGCACCTGCACAGCAGCCTGCTGCGTTTGCGCCTGCTCAAACTGAAGCTGTTCTGCATGCAGGCGTCGTTGCAGTTCGTAGTCCTGCAGCATTGCATTGATACGACGGCGCTGCTCCTGCGCTTGCTGTTGCTGACCGGCGGTTGCGGTAGCATCAGACGGAACACCCAGACTTACCGGACTGGCTTTACCCATCATCGGCAGCGTGTTAAACACCGGGCCTTCGGGCTGCTGGGTTGATTCAGCTGAGCCATTATAGTGCTGAACGCCAACAATTACAGCTAACGATACGCATGCAGCCACGCCCATTTGGGTAAGCTGGCTTGCCCACGGGCGAACCTTATGCCAGAACGGCATTTTCTGCCACTGGTGCGGGGCGGGTTGCGCTTCGGGAATCAATGGCGCGGTCGGTTGAACGGCGTCATTCTCAATCGCGGCCATGACTCGGGCTGAGATATCGAAATGGATGACATCGGCGGTATCACCGCGCATTGCATCGCGGATGAGGTGATAGCTTTCCCATGTTTGCTGCAATTGCGGATCCTGAGACAGCTCCGCGAGCAGCTCGTTATCCAGCGTTTCACCATCCATTAAAGCGGAAAGTTTTTCTTTCTGCATGCCTAATACCTTTTTCAGTATCCCGCTATCGTCAACGCCTGATAAGCGGTTGAACTTTATTATCAATAGCTTCCCGCGCTCGGAAGATACGTGAACGTACCGTACCTACCGGGCAATCCATGATGGCCGCAATTTCTTCATAGCTCATGCCATCCAACTCCCGCAACGTAATTGCCATGCGTAAATCTTCCGGGAGCGACTCAATAGTACGGAAAACTATTTGTCTCAGTTCTTCTGACAACATTAAGTTCTCAGGGTTCGAAATTTCTTTCAGTGCACCGCCACTTTCGAAGTTTTCTGCATCAATGGCATCCACATCACTGGATGGCGGCCTGCGCCCTTGGGCAACCAGGTAGTTTTTGGCCGTGTTAACGGCAATACGGTACAGCCAGGTATAAAAAGCACTATCTCCCCTGAACGAATCAAGCGCGCGATAGGCCTTTATAAATGACTCTTGTACGACATCAGGCACATCTCCGGAAGGAACATAACGGGAAACCAGACTCGCCACTTTGTGCTGGTAGCGCACCACCAGTAAGTTGAACGCTTTCTGATCTCCTTTCTGTACCCTTTCGACAAGGACCTGATCCGTTAACTGCTCGCTCATCCGAGGTAAAATCTCCCCAAAACCAATTTCCACGCGTATCCAGAAACGCCACTCCAATACTGCAATCTATGAGCAAGCAGCCAATTAGAGAGCAGGTTCGTGATAAAGTTCCGTTACGCCTTTGTTTTTGTGCATCGTTCTACAGACTTTTCATTATCACTCATTATAAGTCTACAAACCCTGCACACTGTGTTTTCTCAAAGAAAAGACCTTAAGATCGCCAGAGAGTATCGCAATATCGCTTTTTTTTCATCACTAATAAGCGCTTACTAACAATCAGATCCCTGTTTCCCCTTCCCTGACTCTCATCCCGCCTTTTTATACAATGTTTAGTGCTTAATACAAAAATCAAAAAAAACAGTGCCTGGTCACCTTTCATAGTGCTATGCTGGCCGGACCTTGTTTAGTAAATTAAACACGAATTATGAAAACGACGCCTGAATTCTCTTGTGATGTCCTGGTCATTGGCAGCGGTGCCGCAGGGCTCTCCGTGGCATTGCGTCTTGCGGCGCAGCATCGTGTGATCGTCCTCAGCAAAGGGCCAATCAGCGAAGGCTCCACCTTCTATGCGCAAGGGGGCATTGCGGCGGTATTTGATGAAACGGACAGCATTGAATCCCATGTCGAAGATACATTGATTGCCGGTGCCGGTATTGTCGATCGCCAGGCGGCAGAGTTTGTCGCCGGGAATGCGCGCCAGTGTGTACAGTGGCTTATCGATCAGGGTGTGTTATTTGATACCGAGGTAACGGCGAACGGCGAGCCGGGTTACCACCTCACCCGCGAAGGCGGGCATAGTCACCGCAGGATCCTCCACGCGGCCGATGCCACCGGCAAAGAAGTCGAAAATACGCTGGTTAGCCAAGCCCTCAATCACCCCAATATTCGCGTATTGGAACGCTGTAATGCGGTAGATCTGATTATTTCGGACAAAATCGGTCTGCCTGGTGCCCGACGCGTCGTCGGAGCATGGGTATGGAACCGGAATAAAGAACAAGTCGAAACCTGTCAGGCTAAAGCGGTTGTACTGGCGACCGGCGGCGCATCCAAGGTGTATCAGTACACCACGAACCCGGATATTGCCTCCGGCGATGGCATCGCCATGGCCTGGCGCGCCGGTTGCCGGGTCGCAAACCTGGAGTTTAATCAGTTTCATCCCACTGCCCTCTTCCATCCACAAGCGCGCAATTTCCTGCTAACGGAAGCGTTGCGCGGCGAAGGTGCGTATCTGAAACGCCCGGATGGCTCCCGCTTTATGCCGGATTTTGATGCGCGAGGCGAGTTGGCCCCGCGTGATATTGTGGCGCGCGCTATCGATCATGAAATGAAACGCCTCGGCGTGGACTGCATGTATCTCGATATCAGTCATAAGCCGGAAGCATTTGTCCGTCAGCATTTCCCGATGATTTATGAAAAGCTGCTCGGTCTGGGCCTTGACCTGACGAAAGAACCAATACCGATCGTCCCTGCCGCGCACTATACCTGTGGCGGGGTGATGATAGACGATCGCGGGCGTACCGATGTGGACGGATTATATGCCGTAGGGGAAGTGAGTTATTCCGGGCTGCACGGTGCAAACCGCATGGCATCAAACTCACTGCTTGAATGTCTGGTCTATGGCTGGTCAGCGGCGGAAGATATTTCCCACAGAATGCCGGATATTGATGCTGTGACGGAATTACCGGCATGGGATGAGAGCCGCGTCGACGACGCAGACGAGCGCGTGATCCTGCAACATAACTGGCACGAGCTGCGCCTGTTTATGTGGGATTATGTCGGCATCGTCCGTACCACCAAGCGCCTGGAACGCGCACTGCGCCGCATTACATTACTGCAACAGGAAATTGACGAGTACTACGCTCACTTCCGCGTTTCCAATAATCTGCTGGAACTGCGCAATCTGGTGCAGGTAGCGGAGTTGATTGTACGTTGCGCTATGGCGCGTAAAGAGAGCCGTGGGCTGCATTACACGCTGGACTATCCGGATTTACTGCCCAACTCCGGCCCAACGGTGCTCTCGCCGCGCGGTTACATAAATATGTAGAAAGCCTGCGTCAGCGCGGTATAGCTCTCGGAGTAGCGCTGATCCGGCCCGCGGATCACCAAACGGTCGGCAAAAAACTCCCCCGGACGCGGAGAGTATGCCAGTAACACGCGGTGCGGCAGACGCCCTTCCGTCTCGGCAACATCCGTACGCAAACGCAGATGCCAGCCAATGCTCTGCGCTTTGCGGGTGAACGCATCGCCTGCATCCACTGGCAACACGACGCAGAAAAAGCCTTCTTCGGTAATCAGTGTCGCGGCAATCTCTAGCAGAGCCTGGTGATCCAGTGAGGTGGTGTAGCGTGCACGGTCGCGCTCAGGCGTTGCGCATTTTACGCCTTCCTCAAAATAGGGGGGATTGCTGACGATCAGATCGTAGCGAACCGTATTCTTATTGCTCCACTGACGGATATCGGCGGTATGCACAATAACACGCCCGGACCACGGCGAGGCCTGCACGTTTTCCTGCGCCTGCGCAGCCGCCTGATCGTCCAGCTCGACCGCATCGATCATCACAGTCTGTGGCGTACGCTGAGCGAGCATCAGTGCCAATAAGCCGCTACCCGTGCCGATATCCAGTATATGTCGGGCATTCGATACCGGCGACCATGCGCCTAACATCACGCCATCGGTGCCAACTTTCATGGCGCAACGGTCATGCGCAACAAAGAATTCTTTGAACGTGAAGCCATCACGGCGAAACTGAGCCTTTGGCTGGGACATCTCTACAACCTCAATACGGAAAACAGGTGTAGCATAGGTGAAAGCGAAGCCCCGGAAAAGCGATAAGCAGACAACAGATGAAGATTGCAGCCGTAACGTCTATAATCAGCGCCCCACACAGAGGTAGATCATGACTGTAACGACTTTTTCCGAACTCGAACTTGACGACAGCCTGCTGGACGCGCTCCAGAGTAAAGGTTTTACACGCCCGACCGCCATCCAGGCTGCCGCTATTCCGCCTGCGCTTGAAGGGCGTGATGTCCTCGGTTCCGCGCCTACCGGCACCGGTAAAACGGCGGCATATCTGCTGCCTGCGTTGCAGCACCTTCTGGACTTTCCGCGTAAGAAATCTGGCCCGCCGCGTATTCTGATCCTCACGCCAACCCGTGAACTGGCGATGCAGGTTGCCGATCACGCCCGCGAGCTGGCAGCTAATACGCACCTGGATATCGCGACCATCACCGGTGGCGTGGCGTATATGAACCACGCGGAAGTCTTCAGCGAAAACCAGGATATCGTGGTCGCAACCACTGGCCGCCTGTTGCAGTATATTAAAGAAGAGAACTTTGACTGCCGGGCAGTTGAAACGCTGATCCTTGATGAAGCAGACCGCATGCTGGACATGGGCTTCGCGCAGGATATCGAACATATCGCGGGCGAAACGCGGTGGCGTAAGCAAACCATGCTGTTTTCCGCCACACTGGAAGGCGATGCGATCAAAGATTTCGCTGAACGCTTGCTGGAAGACCCGGTGGAAGTTTCCGCTACGCCGTCCACCCGCGAGCGTAAGAAAATTCACCAGTGGTACTACCGTGCCGACGATGTGGCGCATAAAACCGCGCTGCTGGTACACCTGCTGAAACAGCCTGAAGTAAGCCGCTCTATTGTGTTTGTTCGCAAACGCGAGCGTGTGCATGAGTTGGCAAACTGGCTGCGTGAAGCCGGTATCAATAACTGCTATCTCGAAGGCGAAATGGTGCAAATTAAGCGTAACGAAGCCATCAAACGCCTGACCGATGGTCGCGTCAATGTGCTGGTTGCGACCGATGTTGCAGCTCGCGGGATTGATATTCCGGATGTCAGCCACGTTTTTAACTTCGATATGCCACGCAGCGGCGACATTTATCTGCACCGCATTGGGCGTACTGCCCGCGCCGGACGTAAAGGCACCGCGATTTCGCTGGTCGAAGCGCACGATCACCTGTTACTGGGTAAAATTGGTCGCTACATTGAAGAGCCGTTGAAAGCCCGTGTGATTGATGAGCTGAGGGCAAAAACCCGCACGCCGAGCGAGAAACTGAAAGGCAAACCGTCGAAAAAAGCGCTGGCGAAGCGTGAAGAGAAGAAAAAAGAGAAAGAAAAAGAGAAGCCGCGCGTGAAGCAACGCCATCGCGATACCAAAAACATTGGTAAGCGCCGTAAGCCAAGCGCCACAGCTGCTGAACAGCAGAATACAGAAGAGTAAAAGACCACCTTCTTAGAAGGTGGCTTTTGAGAATGCCCCCTGTAAGGGGGGCTATTGTCACTTTCCGCTTACTACTCTAGCAATTCCATTTGCTGTTCATGTATTTGTTCCGTTTTCTCCTGATGCCTCACATATCGTCTGATAATTTCCTCGTTCACACCGACAGTATCTACAAAGTAGCCACGTGACCAAAAGTGGTTGCCCCATAGCTTCTTTCTTATGTGTGGGAAACGATTGTAGAGTCTGATTGCGCTGCGACCTTTCAGATGCCCCATTAGAGTTGATATCGAGATTTTCGGCGGGACTATTACGACCAGATGTACATGATCTGGCTGAACATTTAGCTCCAGAAC